>NZ_NHON01000016.1 GCF_002195995.1 Inquilinus limosus | reverse complement strand
ACGACGTCGTCCTCGCCGAGATAGGGCCCGGTGCGGACCTCGATGAGCTCGAGGTCGATCTTGCCGGGGTTCTCGAGCTTGTGGTCGGTGCCGATGGGGAGGTAGACGGCCTCGTTCTCGCGCAGGATGCGGGACTGGCCCTCCATGGTGACACGGGCGGTGCCGGAGAGCACGACCCAGTGCTCGGAGCGGTGGTAGTGGCGCTGCAGCGCAATGGCCTGGCCGGGATGGATCAGGACGCGCTTGACCTGGAAGCGGTCGCCGGCGTGCAGCGACTTGACGGTGCCCCAGGGGCGGTAGATCTCGCGGTGGATGACGGCCTCGGGCCGCCTGGCCTTCTTCAGCGCGTCGGTGACGGCCTTGACGTCCTGGACCTGGTCCTTGGCGGCGACCAGCACGGCGTCGTCGGTGGCGATGACGATGGCGTCGTCGAGGCCGATGACGGCGGTGAGGATGCCGTCGGAGCGGACCAGGCAGTTGCGGGAGTCGAAGGCCAGCGCGTCGCCCTGGGCGATGTTGCCGTCGGCGTCGCGGTCGCCGATCTCCCACAAGGACGACCAGGAGCCGACATCGGTCCAGCCGATCGAGGCGGGGACGACGCCGGCATGGTCGGTCTTCTCCATCACGGCGTGGTCGATCGAGATCGAGGGGGCCTGGACGAAGGCGGCGGGGTCGAGGCGCAGGAAGGTGAGGTCGCGCGAGGCGGCCTTGAGCGCGGCGTCGGCGGCGGCGAGGACCTGGGGCGCGTGGCGGGCGCATTCGGCCAGGTACCGGCCGGCGGTGAACAGGAAGATGCCGGCGTTCCACNGCTCCGACGGCATCCTCACCGCCGTCATCGGCCTCGACGACGCCATCGTCATCGCCACCGACGACGCCGGCATGGTCGGTCTTCTCCATCACGGCGTGGTCGATCGAGATCGAGGGGGCCTGGACGAAGGCGGCGGGGTCGAGGCGCAGGAAGGTGAGGTCGCGCGAGGCGGCCTTGAGCGCGGCGTCGGCGGCGGCGAGGACCTGGGGCGCGTGGCGGGCGCATTCGGCCAGGTACCGGCCGGCGGTGAACAGGAAGATGCCGGCGTTCCAGAGATGCCGACCCTCGGCCAGGAAGCGCTCGGCGGTCTCGCGCGGCGGCTTCTCGACGAAGTGGGCGATGGCGCGGGCGCCCGGGGCCTCGGGGATCTCGTCGCCGGGCAGGATGTAGCCGTATCCGGTCTCGGGCGCGGTCGGCTGCATGCCGAAGGTCATCAGATGGCCGGCGCGGGCGGCGGGTGCGGCGGCGGCGATGGCGGCCCGGAAGCCGGCGGGATCGGCGATGTGGTGGTCGGCCGGCAGCACCAGCATCAGCGTGTCGGGGTCGCGGTCGGCCAGGAAGCGGGCGGCGACGGCGACGGCGGGGGCGGTGTTGCGGGCCGAGGGCTCGAGGATGATGGCGTCGGGGGCGACGCCGATCTGGCGCATCTGCTCGGCGACGATGAAGCGGTGGTCATCGGCGCAGATGAACACCGGCGGGGCGAAGCCGTCGGCCTCGCCGACCCGGGCCACCGTCTCCTGGATCATGGTGCTGCCCGAGACCAGCGGCAGGAACTGCTTGGGATACCCCGCCCGCGACAGCGGCCACAGCCGCGTCCCCGAACCGCCCGACAACACCACTGGCACCACCGCCTGGCTGCCGGCCTCTGCCGCTGCCCTTTCGACCGTTTTCGCCTTGGCCATGAACCGTCTCGCTGCGCCGGATCCGATGAGACGCTTATCGGCCATCCGGCCGTGGCGGTTCAAGTCCGCCGCAGCCGGAGCGGTCCGTTGACAGTGGCCGAACAATCATCTGACAATTCGTGCTGAACAAAGAGTCGGGGATCGCGGCGCGGCACCGCCCCCGGCAGCCAATTCGCCGTGGAGGAGTGCTCATGACTGGTTCGTTGCAGCGCGCCCTGCTGGGCGCGGTCCTGGCCGTGGCGGTCGCCCTGCCGGCGGCGGCGCAGGACAAGAAGACCATCCTGACATCGGTGCCCAGCCTCGGCTTCCCGTTCTTCGTCCACATGATGAACGAGCTGAAGGCGGAATCGCAGAAGCTGGGCGTGGCCTCGGTCGAATCCGACGGCCAGAACAGCGCGCCGAAGCAGACCGCCGATGTCGAGGCGGCGCTGGTGCAGAAGGTCGACGGCATCGTCATCAGCCCGATCGACGTCAATGCCATGGCGCCGGTGCTGAGCGAGGCGGTGGAGGCCGGGGTGCCGGTCGTCACCATCGACCGCCGCGTCACCGGGGTCGACGGCATCCTGGCCCATGTCGGCGCCGACAACGTGCTGGGCGGCGAGGCCCAGGCGAAATGGCTGATGGAGACCTATCCGAACGGCGCCACCATCGTGAACCTGCAGGGCCAGCCCGGCGCCAGCCCGGCGATCGACCGCAACAAGGGCCTGCACAACGTCCTCGACCAGCACAAGGACAAGTACAAGTTCGTGGCCGAGCAGACCGCGAACTTCGCCCGCGACCAGGGCTTGAGCGTGACCGAGACGATCCTGGCCGGCCTGCAGACGCCGCCCGACGTCATCGTGTCCGCCAATGACGACATGGCGCTCGGCGCGCTGGAGGCGGTGCGCGGCCGCAACCTGCAGGACAAGATCAGGATCATCGGCTTCGACGCGCTGCCGGAGGCGCTGGGCAGCATCCGCGACGGCGGCCTGGCCGGCACCATCGAGCAGTTCCCGGGCGGCCAGAGCCGCAAGGCGGTCGAGGTGCTGGTCGACTACCTCAAGACCCAGAAGAAGCCGGATCCGGCGCTGATCCTGCTGACCCCGATCGCCCTCACCAAGGCCAATCTCGACAAGGCCGAACGCATCGGCGAGGTGAAGTAGGGCCTTTCCCATCCTGTCATCGCCGGGCTTGACCCGGCGATCCAGGGGCCACCGAGAACCGCTCTTGCCGCCCTGGATGCCCGGGTCAAGCCCGGGCATGACAAGAAGGGTGAAGAGGAAACGGATGACCGAACCGCTGCTGCGCATGACCGCGATCACCAAGCGCTTCCCGGGTGTCGTCGCCCTGGACGGCGTCGGGCTGGAGGTCGCGGCCGGCGAGGTGCATGGCCTGCTGGGCGAGAACGGCGCCGGCAAGTCGACGCTGCTGAAGATCCTGTCCGGAGCCCAGGCGCCGGACGGCGGCAGCATCGCCTTCGCCGGCGAGGCCGTGAGCTTCGCCGCGCCCTATGAGGCGCAGCGGCGCGGCATCGTCACGATCTATCAGGAGTTCAACCTGATCCCGAGCCTGACCGTGGGGGAGAACATCCTGATCGGGCGTGAGCCGGGGCGGGCCGGCCTGGTCGACTGGGGCGCGATGCACCGGGCGGCCAAGGCGGCGCTGGACCGGATCGGCCTGGCGATCGACCCGCGCCGGCTGGTGCGCGACCTCAGCGTCGCCGAGCAGCAGATGGTCGAGATCGCCCGCGCCCTGTCGATGGATTCGCGGCTGATCGTGATGGACGAGCCGACCTCGGCCTTGAGCGCCACCGAGGTCGACCGGCTGATGGCGATCATCCGCACCCTGCGCGGCCAGGGCATCGCCGTGATCTACGTCACCCATCGCCTCGACGAGGTGATGGCGGTCTGCGACCGGATCACGGTGCTGCGCGACGGCAGGCTGGTCGGCGGCGCGAACGTCGCCGACATTACCGTCGACGACATCATCCGCATGATGGTCGGCCGCGACCTCGGCGCCCTGGCCCGGATCGAGGGCGGCGCGGCCCAGCCCGGCCCGCCGGCGCTGCGGGCCGAGAGCATCGCCACCGAGCGCAGCGCGCTGAACCCGCACGCCACGGTGCTGCACGACGTGTCGCTTGCGGTGCGGCGCGGCGAGATCCTGGGCATCGCCGGGCTGGTCGGCGCCGGGCGGACCGAGCTGGCCCGGGCGATCTTCGGCGCCGACGCCCGCACCGGCGGCCGCGTCCTGGTGGAAGACAAGCCGGTCGAGATCCGGTCCCCGGCGGACGCCATCCGCCACGGCATCGGTCTGGTGCCGGAGGACCGCAAGCAGCAGGCGCTGTTCCTGTCGCTGGCGATCCGCAGCAACCTAGCCATCGCCGCACTGGGCAAGCTGGCGGGGCTGTTCGGCTATGTGTCCGACAGCCGGGAGCGGGGGCTGGTGGAGGAGTACCGAAGGGCGCTCGGCATCCGCATGGCGGGGCCGGAGCAGCAGATCGCCAACCTGTCCGGCGGCAACCAGCAGAAGGTGGTGCTGGCGCGCTGGCTGGCGCTGCGGCCGAAGGTGCTGATCGTCGACGAGCCGACGCGCGGCATCGATGTCGCCGCCAAGGCCGAGGTGCACCAGCTGCTGGGCCGGCTGGCGCGGGAGGGCATCGCGGTCATCGCCATCTCCTCCGAACTGCCGGAGGTGCTGGCGATCAGCGACCGCATCGTCACCATGTGCGAGGGCCGGATCACCGGCGAGCTCGGCCGGGCCGAGGCCGACGAGGAAACGCTGATGCGGCTGATGACGCGCCGCCGGGCGGCATAGGAAAGACCAAGATGGCGCAGGGTACGACACTTCCGGACCGGGGCGGCTTCGACCTGTTCGGGCTTCTGGCGCGGTTCGCGCCGCTGATCTTCCTGGTGGTACTGATGGCCGGCTTCGCCATCGCCGAGCCGCGCTTCATCTCCACCGTCAACCTGCTGAACGTGCTGCGCCAGGTCTCGATCTACGGGCTGCTGGCGATCGGCATGACCTTCGTCATCCTGACCGCCGGCATCGACCTGTCGATCGGCGCCGTCCTGGCCTTCTGCGGCCTGGCCGCCGCGATCGTCGCCAAGGGCAGCGCCACCGGCAATTTCTCGCTCGGCGCCGACGAGGCGCAGGGCTGGGGCTGGGGCGCTGCCGCCCTGGTCTCGATCCTGCTCGGCATGGCCGCGGGGGCGATCCAGGGCCTCGGCATCACCCGGCTGAAGGTGCCGCCCTTCGTGGTGACGCTGGGCGGCATGTCGGCCTTCCGCGGCGCCGCGCTGCTGTTGTCCGGCGGCGGGCCGATCAGCGGCTTCGACGCCGATTTCCGCTATTGGGGCCAGGGCAAGGTGCTGGAGATCCCGGTGCCGGTGCTGGTGTTCCTGGGCTTCGCCGTGCTGGCCCATCTGGTGCTGCGCTACAGCCGCTTCGGCCGCCAGGTCTATGCCGTCGGCGGCAACCCGGAGGCGGCGCGCCTGTCCGGGCTGAAGGTGCGGCGGGTGCTGCTCAGCGTCTATGTCATCATGGGCTTCTTCGTCGGGCTCGGCGCCTTCGTGCTGTCGGCCCGGCTGAACTCGGCCGAGGCGGTGGCGGGGCAGGGCTACGAGCTGACCGTGATCGCCTCGGTGGTGATCGGCGGCACCAGCCTGTTCGGCGGCATCGGCACCATCTTCGGCACGGTGATCGGCACCGTGCTGATCGGCGTGCTGCTGAACGGCCTCGTGCTGCTGAACGTCTCCTCCTACATCCAGCAGATCATCATCGGCGTGATCATCGTGCTGGCCGTGGCCTTCGACACCTTCGCCAAGTCGCGCCGCCGCCGGGTGTAGCCGCCCGAAGTTTTTTCGGGGACGATGTCGAACGGCCTTCTGCCGGCCCGTCATTGGGGTGAGCGAGACGCGCTCGACCCCATGCGATGGAGACGATCATGCAGTACGCCCTGCTGTTCCAGCAGACCCCCGAGGAATTCGCCAATCGGCGCGACCCGGAGAAGCACGCCGCCTTCTGGGCCGCCTTCATGCCCTATATGACGGCGCTGAAGGAGGCCGGTGTCGTGGTCGCCGGCGCCGGGCTGGAGCCGCCCGCCACCGCCACCTCGATCCGCATCGGCGGCAGCGGGCGGCAGGTGCAGGACGGCCCCTTCGCCGACACCAAGGAGCAGCTGGCCGGCTTCTTCATCATCGAGGTGCCGAACCTGGACGCGGCGCTCGACTGGGCCGCGCGCTATCCGGGCGGCCCGGGCGGCGGGGTCGAGGTGCGGCCGGTGGCGCCGCCCAAGCCGCAGCAGTGAGCACGGACACGCGCCGCGCGATCGAGCGGGCGGCGCGTGACTCCTATGGCCGGCTGGTGACCTTCCTGGCCGCCCGGTCGCGCGACATCGCGGCGGCGGAGGACGCGCTGGCCGATGCCTTCCGCGCGGCGCTGGAGACCTGGCCGCGCGACGGCCTGCCGGGCCGGCCGGAGGCCTGGCTGCTGACCGCGGCGCGGCGGCGCCTGATCGACCGTGCCCGCCATATCCAGGTGCAGGCGGAGGCCGTGCCCGATCTCCGCATCGTGGCGGAGGAGGCCGAGGCGCTGGCCGAGGCCGATCGCTTCCCGGACGAGCGGCTGAAGCTGCTCTTCGTCTGCGCCCATCCGGCGATCGACCCGGCGATCCACACCCCGCTGATGCTGCAGACCGTGCTGGGGCTCGACGCCGCGCGCATCGCCTCGGCCTTCCTGGTCAGCCCCGCTGCCATGGGCCAGCGACTGTCCCGCGCCAAGGCCAAGATCCGCGACGCCGGCATCGGCTTCGAGCTGCCGGAGGCCAGGGAGCTGCCGCCGCGCCTCGACGCGGTGCTGGAGGCGATCTACGCCGCCTATGGCAGCGGCTGGGACGACGTCGCCGGCGCCGATCCGCGCCGGCGGGGGCTGGCGGCGGAGGCGATCGATCTCGGCCGGATGCTGCGGCCGCTGCTGCCCGCCGAGCCGGAGGTCGAGGGGCTGCTGGCCCTGATGCTGCATTGCGAGGCCCGGCGCGAGGCGCGCCGCGGGCCGGATGGCGGCTATGTCCCGCTGTCGGAGCAGGACACGGTGCGATGGTCGGCGCCGATGATCGCGGAGGCGGAGCGGATCCTGTCGGCCGCCGCCCAGGACAAGCGCTTCGGCCGGTTTCAGCTGGAGGCGGCGATCCAGTCGGTGCACGCCCAGCGGGCCCGGACCGGCCGCACGGACTGGGAGGCGATCGCCCTGCTGTATGAGGGGCTGGTGCGGCTGGCGCCGACCATCGGCGCCAGGGTCGGCCAGGCCGCCGCCGTGGCCGAGGCGCGCGACGCTGCGGCCGGCTGGGCGCTGCTGCAGGCGATCCCGGCCGAGGCGGTGGCGGGCTACCAGCCCTATTGGGCGCTGGCGGCCCATCTGCTGCGCCGGCTCGGCCAGTCGGCGGACGCCGCCTATGAGCGCGCCATCGGCCTGTGCGAGGACCCGGCGATGCGGGCGTTCCTGCTGCGGCGGCGGGATCGCGCGTAGCCCTCGGGAATGCCGGGCGTCTTCTCGTATTGCCTCTCCCGCCTGGCGGGAGAGGTCGGGCTCGCGTCAGCGAGACCGGGTGAGGGCTGGTCCCGGCCTCGACAAAATCCCCTCACCCGGAGCCGCTTCGCGTCTCCGACCTCTCCCGCAAGCGGGAGAGGCAAGGACGTAAACTCATTCCGCTCTAGTCCCAGAGCACCATCGTCTCCGTGATCCGCACCCGGGCCGTGGCGACCACCGCATCGGAGACGGCCGGGCGGGTCAGGAACTCGGCCCAGCTGAACAGGTCGGCCAGCGCCGCCATCCGGCGCCACTCCGCCGGCAGCGTGCCGCCCGCCGCGCGGTAGCCGGCGGCGGCGGCCTCGGCGAAGCCGGGCCGGGTGCCGAGCGGCGGCCGCAGCAGGTTGCCGAGATCGAAGAACGGGCTGCCGGCGAAGGCGAACTCCCAGTCCAGCACGGCGGCGACGGCCCAGCCCTCCGGCCCCTGGCGGACCAGGATGTTGGTGCCGCCGAAATCGGAATGGGTCAGGCAGGGCGGGCCGGGCCAGCGGTCGAGCAGCCCGGCCTCGCGCTCGGCGAAGGCGACCAGGCGGTCGGCCAGGTCGCGGCCCAGCCGGTCGCCGCCGGGCCCGTCGATCAGCACATGGCGCAGGAAGCCGACCAGCCCGCCGCCACCGATATCGACCGGCTCGGCCACCGTCAGCGACCCGTCGAGGAAACCGCTGCGGTCGAAGGCCACCGCATGGATCGCCGCCAGCGCCGCGCCGACGGAGCGGGCGAGGGGTGGCAGCGCGGTGTCGTCCAGGTCCCGGGCAGCCTCGTCCAGCCGCTGACCGTCGATCCATTCGAGCAGGCCGAAGGGCAGGCCGGTCGAAGGGTCGTCGCCACCGCCCAGGAGGCGAGGAGCGGGGAGGCCGCGCCCGGCGGCAAGGGCGTGGATCGCCCGCTCCTTCGCCGCCTGGGCCGGGTCGCGCTGGTACAGCCGCAGCACCACCGGAGGATGGCTTTCGAGGTCGAGGCGGAGATTGGTGTTGGCGAGCCCGCCCGAAAGCTCGGCGACCCGCAGCACCGCCGGCTGGCCGGGCAGGGACCGGACCAGCGCGGTCGCCTCGTCCGGGCTGATGACGGCAGCCGGATAGGGCCTCGACCAATCCTCGCGCATCAGAGGCCGAGCGTCGTCAGCCGGAACAGCAGGAAGGCGGCGCCGGCCAGGGTCAGCAGCGCGCACAGCCCCAGGGCGACGCGACCGGCCCAGAGCGGCCGCGCCGCGGTCGCCGAGGCCATCACCTGCCGGAGCTGCCGGAACCAGCGCGACAGCCACCAGCCGCCGATCAGGATCGAGAGCCCCGCCGCGGCGAGATAGCTCCAGAAGATCCCGTCGGCGCCCCATTCCTGGAAGATCAGCCCGGTCCGCTCCGGCGCGCCGTCATGCACGCCGGCGAAGGCGCCGTAGATCATGGCGAAGCCGACCAGGATCAGGCCGGTGGCCTTGATCGGCGCCTCCGGCCTGATCATCGCAGCGCCCGCAGCACCCGGTCGGTCATGGCCGGCACCTCCGCCAGGTCGTGATACAGGCCGAAGCCGAAGCGCAGCCGGTCGTCGCGATGGTCGACGACGATGCCGGCCGCGCGCAGCCGGTCGTCGATCGCGCCGGCGGCGTCGGTGCGATAGGTCAGGAAATGGCCGCGCGCCGGCGTGTCCAGCGGCACCAGCAGCCGGCCGCGGGCGAGGTCCGGATGGCCGGCCCGGTCGAGCGCCCCGGCGAAGGCCTTCTGCACCGCCAGCACATGGGCGTGGATCTCAGGCACGCCGAGGCCGCGCTCCGCCAGCAGGTCGAGCACGGCCAGCATTCGGTACAGGCCGGAGGGGTCGAAGGTCGAGCCGAGGAAGCGGCTGCCGTCGGTGCCATAGGGCACGCGCCCATCCTGCGCCCCGGCCAGCGCACCGAAGGCGGCGTACCAGCCGGTGTCGCGCGGCCGCGGACCGTAGCCGGGCGGCACATGCAGGAAACAGGCGCCTTCGCCGGCCATGGCGTATTTGTAGCCGCCGGCGATGTAGAAGGCGCGCCCGGCGATCACCGAGAGGTCCGTCGGCAGCGCCATGAAGCCGTGATAGCCGTCGACCGCGACCAGCGTCTGCGGGTCCGGCACCGCCGCCACCAGCGCCGCCAGGTCGGGCACGGCGTAGCCGGAGTTGAAGAACACCTGGCTGAAGAACACCAGGTCATGGCCGCCGGCCCCGGCCGCCGCGGCGAAGCGGGCGGGGAAGTCGGCGGTCGGCTCCTGCGCCACCCGGGTGACCTCGACCAGCCCATCCTCTTCCAGCCGCGCGATCTGGCGGCGGAAGCTGTGGAACTCGGAATCGGTGGCCAGCACCCGGGCCGGCCGGTTCGCCGGCAGGCAGGACAGCAGCCGCTTGACGAATTCATGCGTGTTCGGCGCGAAGGCGAGGGAGGCCGGGTCGGGCAGGCTGAGGATCGCGGCGATCCGCGCCTGCAGCCGCGGCACCACATCGCCGAACACCGTCTCCCATTTGTGGTCGGCCAGCCGGGCGGTGTCCTCGACGTATCGAAGCTGCGCCTCGTAGACCGCGTCGGGCCACAGATGATGGCTGTGCGCCGCCAGATGCAGCCGCTCCGGCGCCGCCGCCAGGAAGCGGGAGAACAGTGGCCTGAAGCTCATGCCCCGGCTCCCTCGCCATAGGACAGGCCGGTGCGGCGGGTGATCTCCTCCGGCAGCGGCGGCAGGGCCGAGCGCGGGATCAGGTAGGTCGACAGGGTGAACAGGTCGCCGAACACGCGGTGCCGCTCCGCCGTGCGCGCCAGGTAGTCATGGCCGGAGGAGCCGCCGGTGCCGGTCTTCAGCCCGATCATGCGCTGCACCATCAGCGCGTGGCGGTAGCGCCACAGCGTCATGGTCTCGTCGATGTCCATCAGCAGGCTCAAGAGGCCGAACGGCACCTGCAGCGCCGGCTCGTCGCGGTACAGGTTGATGAACAGCGCCGCCTGCAGGGCACGCCAGGACATCCGCCAGGCGCCCTGCGCCGCCTCCTCGGCATGGCGCGCCTCGTCGAACAGCGCGTCGAAGCGGGACAGCGCCTTGCGCAGCGCCGCCACCTCGGCCTCGCGCGCCGCCTCGTCCAGCGTCGGATGGGCGGTCAGGTGGCCGATATCGCCCTCCAGCATCGCCACCATCGCCTGGCGATAGGCCTCGCGGAAGCGGTAGCCGCCGAGCTCGATGAAGGGCGTGCGGGCCAGCCAGGCGTCGAGCTGGTCGAACAGGCTGGGCTGGCCGGATGCTTCGACCACGCGCTCGCGGCCCGGCGATTCCAGCCGGGTCTCGAAGGACTTGCCCTCATAGGCCAGCCGGTCGTCGGCGCGCAGGCCGAGGCGGATCTCGATCATCCGGAACTGCGCGCTCTGGAACCCCGAGGCCGGGCGCAGCAGGTCGCGGAAATCGAGGAAGTCGAGCGGCGTCATGGTCTCGAGCACGTCGAGCTGGTGCACGCCGAGCTTCAGGATCTCGTGGATGCGGTGCAGCGCCCGGCTGGCGCGGCCGATGGCGCGGTCGTCAACCCGGTCGGCGGCGAACACGCCCTGCACGGCGTCGAGCTCGAACAGGATCTGCTTGAACCACAGCTCATAGGCCTGGTGCACGACGATGAACAGCATCTCGTCATGCGCCGGGCGGCCGGCCTTCTCGCTCTCGCGGTCCTGCAGGTCGAGCAGCTGGTCGAGCTGCAGATAGGATGCGTAGTGGACGCCTGGTTCGGCCATGGCGCGTCTCCCGGTGGCTGCCGGTTGCCGACCGAAGTCGACCGCGGTCCAGTGCTGATGATGTCGGGAGGCTAGCGCGTCGGCGCCGGAGACGGCAAGCGGGCGCGGTGCCCGTCAGGGCCGGGGATAGCCGGCGACGAGTGATGATGGCCGGGCGCGCGCTTCGGCATGACCGGACGGGTCTGGCGGAGGCCTATGTCCGCGATGCGCCATATCCGGCCGTCGGACCCAGCCCTCCGAAGCGGACATGACGGGATTCTACCCGAAGCGGAAATTCAGCCTGACAGGGTCGAGCGGCGGCAACGGACAACGATTTCGAGAAACAACTCTCGCCCCTCCCTGATCGGCCGAAACCCTACAAGACCCCGGGGTAGGCGCCGCCATCGATCAGGAGGCTCTGCCCGGTGATGTAACCGGCCTGACCCGAGCACAAGAAGGCGCAGGCGGCGCCAAATTCGGAGGCGTCGCCGAAGCGCCCGGCGGGAATGCCGGCCTGGGTCTCTTGCCGCACGGTTTCGACCGGAATACCGCGTCGTTCGGCTGCCGCCTGCTCGTTCGAGCGGCGCCGGCGAGTTTCGAACGCCCCAGGCAGCAGGAAGTTGATGGTGACGTTGGCATGCGCCACCGACCGCGCCACGCCGGCGAGGAAGCCGGTCAGCCCGGCCCGGGCGCCGCTGGACAGGTCGAGCCTTGCGATCGGCATCTTCACCGTGGCCGAGGTGATGTTGACGATGCGGCCGAAGCGCCGCTCGACCATGCCGTCGATCACCCGCTGCACCAGCTCGATCGGCGCCGCCATGTTGCCGACCACACCGGCCAGCAATGCCTCGCGGTCGATCTCGCGGAAGTCGCGCAGCGGCGGGCCGCCATTGTTGTTGACCAGGATGTCGACCCGGGGCGCGGCCTGCAGCAGCGCGTCCTGTCCGGCGCGGGTGGTGACGTCGCCGGCGACGGCGATCACCTCCGCCCCGGTCTCGGCCCGGATCTCGTCGGCGGTCCTCTCCAGCACCGCCCGGTCGCGGCCGTTGACCACCACATCGCAACCGGCCCGCGCCAATTCCAGCGCACAGGCCCGCCCGAGCCCCCGGCTCGACGCGCAGACCACGGCCTGCCGCCCCTTCAGCCCGAGATCCATGTCATCCTCCTTTTCCAACGCCCGGTCAGGGACCGGTAGAACGGTGCTCGAACCCGGCGCCGGCGCACGCCTCACGCGCCGGTCCAACGATCTTCCGGAGACTCGAGCCGTGACGTCGATCGCGCAGCTGAAACGAGCGTTCAGTCGATCCGAAGGCTCTGCTGCATGGCGAAGCACTGAGACCAGATGAAGACGTCGTACGCCGCCAGGCGCGACTGCCATTTGGGCGTCACCGCGTTGACGCACTTCACCACCACGCGGTCGATGTAGTTGTCAGCCACCGCCCAGGGGTTGGCCTTGTCCGCATCATCCATCCCGACGCCGACGGGGGTGGTCTGAAGCGCTGTCGCAGTGGCCGACTTGACGTCATTCATGAATTCGAGCTGTTCGCGCACGTCGGCGTGGGTCCCGACGCGGTCCACATGCCCGCCGACCAAGGTCTCGAATGGAATCTTGTCGATCTCGGCGACCTGCTCGAAATAGCCAGGCACATTCTGTGCGTCGGCGAAGCCTGACCACGCCATCCAACCCGGAAAGACGATATCGACCACCATCAGCACCTTCTGCGCGGGCGCCCAGATGAAGATGTTGCCGGGCTCATGGGCGACACCGTGATAGCTGAGCTCCAAGACCTGGCTGCCGACCTTCAGCGTGTAACGGTCCTTGAACGCGATCGTGGGCACGGGCCGCTTCGGATCGTTTGCCCGAACGAGCAGGCGCTTCGTCTCCTCCTGGGCGATGATGATGGGGTGTCCCCCCAGATCCGCCGCGCCGCCGATATGATCGATGTGGGCATGGCTGTAGATCAGATGGGTGACCGGCCGATCCGTCACATCCGCGATCGCTTGCTTCAGATGCGCTGAATAGCTGGGCGGCGCATCCACCACCACGACACCCTTGTCATAGACCAGGAACATCGACTGGTATGCATTGTCGGTCACCATGTAGAGACCTCCGCCCAGCTGCTGGAGGCGGTACCCCTTGGCGGGATCCACCGACGGCACCGCGGTGGGGGTCGGGAGCGGCAGATACCGGTCCACGCGGACGCCGATCGGGGCGATCGCCGGCATCTCCTGGTAGGCTGCGCCCGCTTCCCCGGGCCGCGCCGCTGATTGCGCCCACGCACCATTCGCGGACGACAGCCCAAGAACGATCGCCAGCACGCTTGACATCGAGGAGCCCATGGAGAGCGCCCCAACAAAGCGGCGTGCAAGTCTCTGCGACATTGAAGCTGTCCTGATTGTTGAATCAAGTATTCCCGGTCGACGGAATCTTTCGACTTGCCTCGCACCAAATGCGCGGCGTGCGGACCTTATGAGTTCGCGCGGTCGCAGATATATGATGCCGAAGTATAGGTGCTCTAGGCCGTGGGGACGGGTTTGGCCAGGATCATGGAGGCGGTGAAAACGACTGGAGATGTCCGCTTCGCGGAGGCCATAGAGGCCGAGATCGTCCGCTCAGGGTCCAGGGCGTGTGAAAACGCAACCGACGGCGACTGCAGCGCAATCTCCCACCGGAAGCGGCTGCCACCGCAGCATGAAAGATTCTGGATGGCGGCCCGCACCGCAACGGAATTGCCGGCAAGAACGACGGCGCAGCGTTTTCACANTGAAAACGCAACCGACGGCGACTGCAGCGCAATCTCCCACCGGAAGCGGCTGCCACCGCAGCATGAAAGATTCTGGATGGCGGCCCGCACCGCAACGGAATTGCCGGCAAGAACGACGGCGCAGCGTTTTCACACAGCCTCGGTCGATTCGGGGCAGTGACAGTGATCTGCCTGGGCGCACAATGGCGGCGCGGGAGGAACCGCGGACTTAAGCAAACACAATGTTCATTGCGCGGCTCCGCGATTTTCGTTCATGATRCGTTCYATGSACRAGACGCCATCCGAACCGATCCGGCCGACCGATCCCGACATGCAGTGGACGGGATGGGCGCTGCACATGGTGCGSGAGGCGGCCGAGATCGACATGCGCAGCAAGCGGATGACCGAGCGGCAGCAGGAGAGGGCGGACAGGGACTCGCCGCTCGATTTCGGTCTGATCCAGTCGCGGCTGTCGCGGTCGCTGCGGCTGTCGGTGGCGATGGTCGAGCGGATCCGCGTCGACTACCTGATGCGGCGGGGCGAGCGCGAGGCGTCGGGCGAGCAGCAGCGCCGGCGGCAGCGGCGGGAGCAGGTCACCGAGACCGTGACCAAGGCGATCGCGACCCCCGCGGATGGCGAGGGCGCCGAGCATCTGCGATCGGTGGTGTGGGAGACGCTGGTCGAGGACGAGATCCTCGACGCGCAGCTCGACACGCTGTCGGAGGAGGAGTTCGTGCAGGCGGTGTGCCGCAAGATCGGCCGCCCGCCGCCCTCGATCCCGCTGCCGCGGGGCCGCGACGAGCGGGCCGAGGTGACGGCCGCTGACCCGCCGACGGAGGCCGCCGATCGCGAGCCTGCTGGGGATTGGTCGGTCGAGCCGGCCGAGTCCGCCGTCGGCCTGCCCATGCCGGCGCCGTCGAAACCGGACAGCAGCTAGCGGCCTTGGCGCCTCCCACACCGTCATTGCGAGGAGGCGAAGCCGACGAAGCAATCCATCGTCCCGTGCAAGCTGCTGCATGGATTGCTTCGCTGCGCTCGCAATGACGATGTGGGTTGGCGAGTCAGCCAACAGGGCCGGATGATTTTGCCTCTCCTCCCCGGGGCTTGACCCGGGGAGGCGCGGGAGAGGCCGCGCGTCCTATCCTGAAGATCGGATGATCACGCCGCCGCTCACTGCAGCTTGCGGGTGTCCTCGATCACCTTGCCGTCATTCGGCAGGCTGCCCGGCGGCACCACGGCGACCGCGGCGCGCAGCTTGGCCAGTTCCATCACCGTCTCGGCCACGGCGTCGGCCACGGCGGCGTCGGCGCTTTCCACCTGCAGCACCGCCTCGTCGATGCCCAGCTGGCTGCCCACCACGAGCCGGCCGCGTTCCAGCCCGTGGCGCTTCAGCACCTCGGCGACCTGGCCGGGATGGATGAACAGGCCGCGCACCTTGGTGCTCTGGTCGGCCCGGCCCAGCCAGCCGCGCAGCCGCGGCGCGGTGCGGCCGCAGGGGCTGCGCCCGGGCAGGATCGCCGAGAGGTCGCCGGTGGCGAAGCGGATCCAGGGCGCGCAGCGGTCGAAGCTGGTCACCACCACCTCGCCGACCTCGCCCTCTGGCACCGGGTCGCCGGTGCCGGGGCGCACGATCTCGACCAGGATGCCCTCGGCCAGCACCAGCCCCTCATGCGCCGCGGTCTCGTAGGCGATCAGGCCGAGATCGGCGGTGCCGTAGCTCTGGAACAGGTCGATGCCGCGGGCGGCGTAGAACTCGCGCAGCGGCGGCAGCAGCGGCCCGCCGGAGAGATGGGCCAGCGTCAGCGCGGCGGTGTCGTGGCCCAGCTGGTCGGCCTTCTCCAGGATCAGCTTGAGGAAATCGGGCGGGCCGACATAGCCGCGCGGCTTCAGGTCGGCCATCGCCCGCGCCTGCAGCTCGGTGTTGCCGGTGCCGGCCGGGATCACGGCGCAGCCCAGCGCCTCGGCCCCGGTCTCGAACATCGTCCCGGCCGGGGTGAAATGGTAGGAGAAGCAGTTCTGCAGGATGTCGCCCTCGCGGAAGCCGCTGGCGAACAGGGCGCGGGCGGTGCGCCACGTGTCGATCCCGTGCGCCTCGCCCTCGTAGATCGGGCCGGGGGAGCTGTAGACCCGGCGGAACTGCCCCGGCCGGATCGTGGTCAGCCCGCCGAAGGGCAGGTCGACGCCCTGGATCGCCGGCAGCTCGGACTTCCGGGTCAGCGGCAGCTCCGCCAGCTCGGCCCGGCTGGTCACCGCCGCCGGGTCGATCCCGGCCAGGCGCTTGGCATAGCCGGGGGCAGAGGTCCTGGCATGGGCGATCTGGGCCGGCAGCTCGGCCAGCAGCGCCGCCTCCCGCTCCTCCGCCGGACGGGTCTCGAGATCGTCGTAATGCTCGGCCATGGGCTGGACCCACCCTGTGTCGTGTCGAGGCTCCGGTCCCAACCATGACGCCGCCGGCCGGGTGGTACAATGCCGATCCCCGGCGTGCGGCGACGGGCGGCTACAGCATGCCGATCGCGACATCGCCGATGGCGTGGTCATCCTCCGCCCCGGCACCGGCGATGCCGAGGGCGCCGACCACCGCGCCGGCGTCGCGCCAGGGGAAGCCGCCGGGCTGCACCAGGATCTCTCCCAGCCCGGCCAGCTGCGCCGCCTCGGCCGGGTCGCGGGCCAGGCGCAGGGCGGGATCGCGCGTCGGCTCGCCGAGGTGCATCGCCGCGGCGGCGCGGCGGCGGGCGATCTCCAGCACCAGGTGGCCGACGCCGTCCATCCGCGCCGCGGCGACGACATGGCCGCCACGGTCGACCACCACCGCCGCGACCTGCTGCTCGCGGCGGCCGGCCTCGGCCAGGGCGGCCGCCAGCACGGCCTGGGCTTCGGCGAGGGCGGGGGCGAAGTCGGGCATGACGCTCTCCGGCGACGGATGTGGAAGGATAGTGAAGCATCCCCTTTGTTGTCATGCCCGGGCTTGACCCGGGCATCCAGAGATGTCGAGGCTGCTCTGGGTGGCCCCCGGATCGCCGGGTCAAGCCCGGCGATGACAGACCTGGTCTCGCGAAAGAATCGTACGCGAGCCCACTTGATCCCGGGGCCGGTTGCGGCCACGCTCATTCCCATGAGCTTCACGCTGAACGCCGAACAAGACGCCATCCGCGATGCCGCGCGCGCCTTCGCCGCGGAGCAGATGGCCCCCCATGCCGCCCGCTGGGACGAGGAGCAGATCTTCCCGGTCGACACGCTGCGCCAGGCCGCGGCGCTGGGCTTCGCCGGCATCTATTGCGGCGAGGCGCATGGCGGCAGCGGCCTGACCCGGCGCGACGCCGCGATCGTGTTCGAGGAGCTGGCGGCGGCCTGCGTCTCCACCGCCGCCTATGTCTCGATCCACAACATGGTCGGCTGGATGATCGACAGCTTCGGGTCGGAGGAGCTGAAGGCGCGCTTCCTGCCGTCGATGATGACGATGGAGCGCTTCGCCAGCTACTGCCTGACCGAGCCCGGCTCCGGCTCCGACGCCGCGTCGCTGCGCACCCGCGCGGTGCGCGACGGCGACCATTACGTGCTGAACGGCACCAAGGCCTTCATCTCCGGCGGCTCGACCTCCGACCTCTATGTCGTGATGGCGCGGACCGGCGAGGCGGGGCCGAAGGGCATCTCGGCGATCCTGGTCGAGAAGGGCACGCCCGGCCTGTCCTTCGGCAAGAAGGAGAAGAAGCTGGGCTGGAACAGCCAGGTCACCACCATGGTGATCTTCGAGGATTGCCGCGTGCCGGTCGCCAACCGGCTGGGCGAGGAGGGGCAGGGCTTCACCTTCGCCATGAAGGGGCTCGATGGCGGCCGGGTCAACATCGGCGCCTGCTCGCTGGGGGGCGCCCGGGCCTGCCTGGAGGCGGCGCGCGGCCACATGCTGCAGCGCAGCCAGTTCGGCCGGAAGATCGCGGAGTTCCAGGCCCTGCAGTTCAAGCTGGCCGACATGGCGATCGACCTCGACGCGGCCCGGCTGATGATCCACCGCGCCGCGGATTCGCTGGACCGGCGCGACCCGGACGCGACCCAGCATTGCGCCATGGCCAAGCGCTTCGCCACCGACGCCGGCTTCCGGATCTGCAACGATGCGCTGCAGCTGCATGGCGGCTACGGCTATATCAAGGAGTATCCGGTGGAGCGCTTCCTGCGCGACGTCCGCGTCAACCAGATCCTGGAAGGCACCAACGAGATCATGCGCCTGATCGTGGCCCGCCGCCTGCTGGCGGAGTGAGGCCGGAAGACCTGTCATGACCGACGAGATCCTGATCGACCGCGAGGGGCCGATCGCCATCGTGACGCTGAACCGGCCGAAGGCGCTGAACGCGCTGACGCTGCCGATGTGCCGGGCGCTGCTGCCGCGGATGGCGGAATGGGCGGAGGATCCGGAGCTGCATGCCGTGGTGGTGCGCGGCGCCGGCGACCGCGCCTTCTGCGCCGGCGGCGACATCCGCGCCGTGTATGAGCGGGGGCCGCAATCCGGCGTGCCGGGCGACGACCGGGATGAGGACTTCTTCTGGGTCGAGTACCGGCTGAACCACTCCATCCACCATTTCCCCAAGCCCTGGATCGCACTGCTGGACGGCGTGACCATGGGCGGGGGCCTGGGCCTGTCGGTGCACGGCTCGCACCGGGTGACCACCGGCAAGACGCTGAGCGCCATGCCGGAATGCGGCATCGGCCTGTTCCCGGACATCGGCGGCGGCTGGTTCCTGTCGCGCTGCCCGGGGGAGGTCGGCACCTATCTGGCCCTGACCGGGGCGCGGATCGGTGCCGCCGACATGCTGTACAGCCGGATGGGCACGCATCACGTCGCCTCCGACCGGGTCGACGATCTGGTCGCGGCGCTGGCCGATGCAGAGTGGATCGGCCAGGGCGGGGTGGTGGCGGAGCAGGTGCTGCGGCGCTTCGCCGTCGACCCGGGCACGCCGGCGCTGGCGCCGCTGCGCCCGGCGATCGACCGCTGCTTCGGCCATGACACGGTCGAGGCGATCCTGGCGGCGCTGGATGCCGAGCCCGGCGACTGGGCGCAGGAAGCGGCGGCGCAGATCCGCGCCGGGTCGCCGACCAGTCTGAAGGTGACGCTGCGGCAGATCCGCCAGGGCAAGACCATGATCTATGACGCGGTGGCGGCGATGGAATACCGCATGGTCCACCGCTTCCTCGCCAAGCCGGACTTCTTCGAGGGCGTGCGGGCGCAACTGGTCGACAAGACCCGCGACCCCACCTGGCGGCCTGCGACGCTGGGCGAGGTGGACGACGCCGCCGTCGCCGCCTATTTCCAGCCGCTGCCCGGCCGCGAGCTGAGCTTCGACTGAACCAAGGACGGGCGGCTCACGCCTGGTTGGGAGGACTCCGATGTCGCTGCGTATCGCCTTTCTCGGGCTCGGCCATATGGGCCGGCCGATGGCGCTGAATCTGGTCAAGGCCGGGCACCAGGTGACCGGCTTCGACCCGGTGGATGCGGTGCGCGAGGCGGTGGCGAAAGAGGGCATTGCCGCCAAGCCGTCGATCGCCGCGGCGGTGGACGACGCCCAAGTGGTGATCAGCATGCTGCCGACCGGCGGCCATGCCCGCGAGGCCTATCTCGGCGACAAGGGCGTCTGCGCCGGCGCGCCGGCGGGGGCGCTCTTGATCGACTGCTCGACCATCGATGTCGACAGCGCCCGGCTGATCGCGAAGGAGGCGGCATCGCGCGGCTTCGCCATGGTCGATGCCCCGGTCTCCGGCGGCACCGGCGGCGCCGCGGCCGGCACCCTGACCTTCATGGTCGGCGGCGCGGACGACGCCTTCGGGCGGGCCGAGCCGGTGCTGCAGGCGATGGGCAAGGCGGTCATCCATACCGGCGGCCCCGGCACCGGCCAGGCGGCCAAGATCTGCAACAACATGGTGCTCGGCATCTCGATGATCGCGGTGTCGGAGGCCTTCGCTTTGGCCGACAAGCTGGGGCTGGAGCGGCAGAAGCTGTTCGACGTGTCGTCCAAGAGCTCCGGCCAGTGCTGGTCGCTGACGACCTACTGCCCGGTGCCGGGGCCGGTGCCGACCTCGCCGGCCAATCGCGACTACAAGCCCGGCTTCACCGCGGCGATGATGCTGAAGGATCTGCGCCTGTCGCAGGCTGCGGCCCAGGCCGCCGGCGCCGCCACGCCGCTCGGTGCCGCGGCCGCTTCGCTCTACACCCTGTTTGTGAACGACGGGCAGCAGGACACTGATTTCTCTGGCATCTTCAAGATGATCTCCGGTGAGTGAGCCGGCCGGGCTGCAGCGTGACCGGCTGACCCGGGTCGGGCCCGACCGGCGCATCACGGTCCGGCTGGTGGCGCCGGCCGCCCGGTCGGTGACGGTCAACTTCCATCCGGTCGGCTCCGTGCCGCTGGCCCGGAACGGAGAGGGCGTGTGGGAGGCGGTGCTGGGCCCGCTCGAGCCCGGACTGTACGAATATGGTTTCAATGTCGACGGCTTCGCCGCGCCCGACACCGGCACGGCGACGCCGAAGCCGCAGCGCCAGCTCGACGCCAGCCTGATCCTGGTGCCGGGCAGCATCCTCGACACGCGGCCGGTGCCGCATGGCGACCTGCGGGTGGTGACCCGGCACAGCATGGCCCTGGGGATGGAGCGGCAATTCCTGGTCTGGACCCCGCCGGGCTATGGCGACGCCTCCGCCCCGCTGCCGGTGCTGGTGCTCTATCACGGCTATGGCGACACGGCGTGGTCCTGGGTGCTGCAGGGCCGGGCGCCGCAGATCCTCGACAACCTGCTGGCCGAGGGCCGGATCGCGCCGATGCTCGTGGTCTTCGCCGGGACTGAGGCGGATATCCCCGGCGCGGTCCCGGAGGAGTTCCCGGACGCCACCCGCCGCCGCGACTTCTACCCGCCCAACGCGGCCGCGGTGGACCGCGAGCTGATGCAGGACATCCTCCCGCATCTGGAAGCCCAATACCGGGTGCGGACCGATGCGGCGGGGCGGGCGATCGCCGGCCTGTCCCAGGGCGGCTACCAGGCGGTGGTCTCCGGCCTCGGCCATCTCGGCCGTTTCGCCTGGCTGGGCACCTTCAGCGGCGTGTCGCAGGCGACGGTGCCGCATGACGGCATCGCCCGGGCGCTGGCGGAGCCGGACCGGGTCAACGCCACGCTGCGCGACTTCAGCATCACATTGGGCGCGGAGGACACGATAACCGGGGACGACACCCGCGGCCTGCTCCGGGCGCTGGACGCGGCCGGCATCCGCCACCGCTACACCGAATATCCCGGCCTGGCCCATGAGATGGCGGTGTGGCGGCCGTCGCTGATCGACTTCCTGCAGGTGATCTTCAAGACGTGACCGGATCGGTTCCTTCCGCTCGTCGGGCATAATCGCAGCCTGACGACTCGGGAGAGCCTCCAATGCGCAAGATCTCCGTCTCCATCGCGGTTCTCCTGGCGCTGAGCGGGGCGCCGTCGATGGCCGCCGATCCCGGCATCCCCGCCCTGCCGCCGACCGACCAGCCGCTGCGCGACTTCGTCACCCGGGTCGAGGCGGACCGCCGCATCACCTTCCGGCTGTTCGCGCCGGAGGCGAAGGCCGTCTCGGTCGTGTTCGGCTCGATGGACCCGGCCAAGGTAAAGGCGACGCCGATGACGAAGGACGGGCGCGGCGTCTGGAGCGTCGCGGCCGGCCCGGTCGAACCCGACCTCTACGAGTACTACTTCAACGTCGACGGCTTCCGCGCCACGGACATCGGCACCGCCGGGCCGAAGCCGCAGCGCCAGGTCAACACCAGCCTGATCCTGGTGCCGGGCAGCATCGTCGACACCAGGCCGGTGCCGCATGGCGACCTGCGGGTCGTGACCCTGTCCAGCCAGGCGCTGGGTTCCGAACGGCAGATGCTGGTGTGGACGCCGCCGGGCTATGGCGACGGGTCAGCGCCGCTGCCGGTGCTGTACCTCTATCACGGCTTCGGCGACACGGTGTGGTCCTGGGTCACCCAGGGAAGGGCGCCGCAGATCCTCGACAATCTGTTGGCCGAGAAGAAGATCGTGCCGATGATCGTGGTGATCCCGGACACCGAGACCGACATCGCCGCGGCGGTGGCGGAGGATTTCCCGGGCGCGACCCGGCGCCAGACCTTCTATCCGGCGAACGCGGCCGCCGCCGACCGCGAGCTGATCGGGGACATCATTCCGTATATGGAGGCGCATTACCGGGTCCGCACCGACGCGACCGGCCGGGCGCTCGCCGGCCTGTCGCAGGGCGGCTACCAGGCGCTGGTGTCCGGCCTCGGCCATCTCGGCACCTTCGCCTGGCTGGCGACCTTCAGCGGCGTGTCGCAAACCACGGTGCCCGATGCCGGCATCGCCAAGGCACTGGCCGAGCCGGCCAAGGTCAATGCCGGCCTGCGCGGCTTCATCGTCACGGTCGGCAGCGACGACACCATCACCGGCAAGGACATCGCCGGCCTTCGCAAGGACCTCGACGCCACCGGCATCCGCTACGACTACAAGGAATATCCCGGCCTTTATCACGAGATGGCGGTGTGGCGCCCCTCGCTGGCCGATTTCCTGCAGAAGATCTTCCGGGACTGACCGGGGATCAGAGCGAGTCGTCCTGCCGCTCGACCAGCTGCCAGCAGCCCTGCTTGCGGAAGACGTAGGTCAGCTGCAGGTCGGTGTCCGGCTTGGCCAGCCGCAGCACCGCCCGCTGGTCGCCGCGCTCCAGCCACGTCTGCTCGAGGCCCAGCGTCGCCCGTTCGTTGCGGGTCGGGATCACCGGGAAGGTCAGCGCGGGCTCGGACAGCATCTGGGTCACCGGCCGCGGCTCGGGATCCGCCGTGGCGTCGACATATTGGTCGTGCAACGGCTGCGCCGTGAAGGCGCGCTGCACGGCGACATCGTCGATGAAGGCCTTGAGGAAGGCGTCGATGTCGGTCGACGGGCAGGCAGGAGCGGCGGCTTCGGCCGGAGCGGCGGCGCCGATGCCGGCGGCGAGCAGCAGGGCAGGGAGCAGCCGGCGCATCAGCGGAAATCCCGGGTCAATTGCCAGCAGCCGTCGCGCGGCTCGAACAGATACGCACCGGGCTGGCCGTAGGTGCGGATCAGCTCGCCGATCTCCTCATCCTCGCCGGGCGGGCCGTATTCGGCCTTCACATAGGCGACGCGATAGGAGCCGCCGGGCTGCTCGGTGATGTCGAGCTTCAGGGACTCCAGCGCCTCGGACTGGCCTGCGTCGAAGCGGTCGGCCGATTCGGCATCGAAGAAGCCGTAGTCGATCATCGCGATCTTGAAGTCGCGATACTCCGCGCCCTTGACGGTGCGCTGGACCTGACTTGGCTTGGCGAGGCTGCGGATCTGCACTTCGGGCGCGGTGAGGGCGGCCCGCACGCCGTCATTCTGGGCGAAATAGCCGAACATCATGGTGAAGTCCCTGGCCTTGCAGGCGTCCTTCGCCAGCTGCAGGACCTCCGCCTGCGACAAGGCTTGTGCCGCCGCCGGGCCGGCCGCCAGGGCCAAGGCCAGCGCGATCATCGCCATGCGTGTCATTTCGCCGTTCTCTCCCCCAAGGAACCGCGGGCACTCTTCAGCGCAAATGTGAAGAGATTATGGGGACCCTAGTCCCAGTCGGCGACCTTGCCGGCGGCGAGGCCGTCCTCCGACAGCAGCCGGGCCGTCAGGCGGTCGGCGGCGGCGTCGGGCGCCGGCTGGGCATTGGCGGCCTCGCCCGGGAAGCCCTGCTCGCGCAGGCGGGTGGCCATCGGGCCGGGATGGAACAGCGCCACGCGCAGCGGCGTCTTCGCCGTCTCCGCCGCATAGAGCCCGGCGAGCGTGTCCAGCCCTGCCTTGGCCACGGCATAGGCGCTCCAATAGGCGATGCCGCTGCGGGCGATGCGGTCGGTGACGAAGACCGCGCGCGGCGCCGCGGCGGCGCGCAGCAGGGCGTCGACCGAGCGGATCAGCCGGTAATTGGCGTTGAGGTTGAGGTCCAGCACCTGGCCCCAGACCTTCTGGTCGCTGTAGGCGACCGGGCCGAGATGGCCGAGCATCGCGGCGTTGGCGACCAGCAGGTCGAGCTTGCCGAAGCGCTGAGCCAGCGAGCCGCCGAGCAGGTCGATCTGTTCGAACTTGAACAGGTCCATCGGCACCAGCGTGGCGCTGCCGCCGACGGCCTTGATGGCATCGTCGGTCTGCTCCAGCCCGCCGACAGTGCGGGCGGCGCAGACGACATGGGCGCCGGCAGCGGCGAGACGCACCGCGACCGCGGCGCCGAAGCCGCGCGACGCACCGGTGACGAGCGCGATCCGGCCTTCCAAAGGCCTGTTGGTCCCAGCCATCAGGTCAGACGCGCTCGGAGAGGGCGGAGCTGCGGCGCGGCGCCGCCGTGTGGTCGGTCAGCGGCGTCGGATAGTCGCCGGTGAAGCAGGCATCGCAGAACTGGCGGGCATTGCCGGCCCGCTTCGGCGCGCCCATGGCCCGGTACAGCCCGTCGATCGAGATGAAGGCCAGGCTGTCGACACCGATCAGCTCGGCCATCTGCTGCACCGAATAGTTGCTCGCCAGCAGCTTCGACTTCTCCGGCGTGTCGACGCCGTAGAAGCAGGGGTTGGTCGTCGGCGGGCTGGAGATCCGCATATGGACCTCCTTGGCGCCGGCGGCGCGCACCATCTTCACGATCTTCTGGCTGGTGGTGCCGCGCACGATCGAATCATCGACCAGCACCACCCGGCGGCCCTCGATCATCGCCCGGTTGGCGTTGTGCTTCAGGCGCACGCCGAGATGGCGGATCTGGTCGGTCGGCTCGATGAAGGTGCGGCCGACATAGTGGTTGCGGATGATGCCCAGCTCGAACGGCACGCCGCTCTGCCCGGCGAAGCCGATGGCCGAGGGCACGCCCGAATCCGGCACCGGGATGATGACGTCGGCATCGACCGGCGATTCGATCGCCAGCTCGGCCCCGATCCGCCGCCGCGCCTCGTAGACCGAGGTGCCCTCGACCACGCTGTCGGGCCGGGCGAAGTAGATGTATTCGAAGATGCAGAAGCGCCGCTCGGCCGGCTGGAACGGCTTGATGCTGGTCATGCCCTCGGCGGTCAGCACCACCATCTCGCCCGGCTCGACGTCGCGCACGAACTCGGCGTCGATGATGTCGAGGGCACAGGTCTCCGACGCCAGCACATGGCTGGTGCCCGACGCGGTCTCCAGCTTGCCCAGCACCAGCGGGCGGAAGCCCATCGGGTCGCGGATGCCGATGACGTGATCGGGCGACAGGGCGATCAGCGAATAGGCGCCCTCGACCTGGCGCATCGCCTCGACCAGCCGGTCGATCACGTTGCCGCCGCGGGCCGTCGCCATCAGGTGCAGGAACACCTCGGTGTCCGAGGTCGACTGGAACAGGCAGCCGCGGCTGACCAGCTGGTGCCGCAGCCGGCCGGCATTGGTCAGGTTGCCATTGTGCGAGATGGCGAAGCCGCCGAACTCGAAATCCGCGAACAGCGGCTGGACGTTGCGCAGCCCGGCGCCGCCGGTGGTGGCGTAGCGGTCATGACCGATCGCGGCGTTGCCCTTGAGCTGGCCGACCACCGACTGGGATGAGAAGGCGTCGCCGACCAGGCCGTTGGCGCGGTGGACATGGAACTGCTCGCCGTCATGGGAGACGATGCCGCAGGCTTCCTGACCCCGGTGCTGCAGCGCGTGCAGCCCCAGCGCCGTCATCGCGGCGGCCTCGGGATGCCCCATGATGCCAAAGATGCCGCACTCCTCACGGAGCGTGTCACCGGTGAGGTCGAAGGGGTCGGTCGTCAGCATATCGCCGCGAGGGCTCCTGGTCCTGGGCGCCATCGGCGCCATTCGGAACGTCTGCGGCCTATATAATGTCAACCGCCACCGGTTGCACCCGCGTTCGACGGGGGGGCCTAATGCGTCGACGTCTTGGGTGTCGGAGTCACAGCCGGCGAAGCCGGCGCCGGAGCGGCCGGCTGGACGTGCTGCGGCTGGGTTTGCTGAGGCTGGGCCGGCTGTGGTTGGGCCGGGGCAGGCGCGGGGGCCGGCGGCTGGCCCTGGGGCTGCGCCTGATTCTGGTTCAGCAGGCTGCCGATCGGGTCGGTGATGGTCTGCGGCGTCAAGGCCGGCGCAGCCTCCTTGGCCTTGTCCAGGGCGCCGGCCAGCGCCTCCTGCGGCACCAGGCTCTTCAGATACTCGGCGCCGGCCTGCACCCAGGGCAGCATCCGGGCGTTCTCCAGCCAGGGCGGCCGGCGGGTCTCGGGGAACACCCAGGTCAGCAGCAGATAGGCCAGGCAGACCAGCACAGCGCCGCGGACGATGCCGAAGACGAAGCCGAGCGAGCGGTCGACGGCGCTGAGGGCCGAGCCCTTCACCACCCGGGCGATCAGGTGGCTGATGGTGGAGAAGATCACCAGCGCCACGACGAAGATGCCGACCCCGGTCAGGATGTCGGCCAGCAGCTGCATCTGGATGTATTGGCGCAGATAGGGCTTGGCGTCGCCATAGGTCCACAGCGTCACCAGCGCGGCGCCGAGCCAGCCGGCGATCGACAGCACCTCGGCCACGAAGCCGCGCGCCAGCGCCAGGAAGGCGGAGATGGCGAGGATGATCAGGATTGCGATGTCGCCGGCGGCGATGGGAAGGCTATCCAGGATCGGTCTCCTCGAAACTCCTGCGGCGGCCTGAAGAAGCGCCGCGCCCGTCGACATGGAACAGCGCCACCAGCTCCTCCAGCCGGGCGATGCTGCGCCGCTCGATCGGCAGTGCGTCGCGGCTGGGGGCACGGCCCCGCTTCGGGTGCCCTTGTGGCACGATCGCGGCGGCGAATCCAAGCTTCGCGGCTTCCTTCAGCCGCGCGTCGCCCTGGCCCACCGCCCGGATCTCGCCGGACAGGCCGATCTCGCCGAACACCACGGTGTCACGCGGCACCGGCACGCCGGTGAGGGAGGAGAGCAGGGCGGCCGCCACCGCCAGGTCCGCCGCCGGCTCGGCGATGCGCAGGCCGCCGGCGACGTTGAGGTAGACGTCGTTCATGCCGATGGCGACGCCGCAGCGCGCCTCCAGCACCGCCAGCACCATGGCGAGGCGGGCATTGTCCCAGCCGACCACGGCGCGGCGCGGGGTGCCGAGCGGCGAGGGCGCGACCAGGGCCTGGATCTCGACCAGCACCGGCCGGGTGCCCTCGAGCCCGGCGAAGACCGCGGCGCCTGAGACGTCGCCGCTGCGGTCGGCCAGGAACAGCTCGGACGGGTTGCTGACCTCGGCCAGCCCGCCATCGGTCATCTCGAACACGCCGATCTCGTCGGTCGCGCCGAAGCGGTTCTTGACCGCGCGCAGGATGCGGAACTGGTGGCCGCGCTCGCCCTCGAAATAGAGCACGGTGTCGACCATGTGCTCCAGCACGCGCGGGCCGGCGATGGCGCCGTCCTTGGTGACATGGCCGACGATCAGCAGGGCGGTGCCGCGGCGCTTGGCGTGGCGGATCAGCTCGGCGGCGGAGGCGCGGACCTGGGCCACGGTGCCCGGCGCGCTTTCCAGCGCGTCGAGGAACATGGTCTGGATCGAATCGATCACCACGACCTTCGGCCCGTCGGCCCGATCCATGGCGGCGATGATGTCGCGGACATTGGACGAGGCGGCGAGGCGCACCGGCGCCTGGGCCAGGCCGAGGCGTTGCGCCCGCATGCGGATCTGGTCGACCGCCTCCTCGCCGGACACGTAGGCGCATTCGATGCTGCCGGCCAGGCGGCACAACACCTGCAGCAGCAGGGTCGACTTGCCGATGCCCGGATCGCCGCCGATCAGGATGGCCGAGCCGGGGACGATGCCGCCGCCGCAGACCCGGTCGAACTCGTCATTGCCGCTGCGCCAGCGCGGCTCGTCGATCGTGGCCGAGGCCAGGTCGGTGAAGGCGATGGCCCGGCCGCCGCCAGCCTTGGCGCCGCCGAAGGCCTTGGGCGCGGCCTCGACCACCTCCTCGACCAGGGTGTTCCACTCACCACAGGAATCGCAACGCCCGGCCCAGCGGGTGTAGCTGGAGCCGCAGTTCTGGCAGATGTATCGGGTCGCGTTCTTCGCCACGGAGAGATCCTATTGGGGAAGGCGAACGGGAAGGCGCTGCATTCTCATCCGTTCCGCTCCCGAGACCAGTCGAGCCGCGTGAGCCCCGGTATCCGGTCGAACTCGCCGGCATTGGCGGTGACGATCGGCGCCTGCCACCGCAATGCTTGGCCGGCGATCAGGACGTCGAACGGTCCGATGGGAGTCCCCGCTTTCTCCAGGGCAGCGCGCAGCTGCCCCGCTTCCCTCGCATCCTCCTGCTCGAAGGGCAGAACCTCGATCTGCCCAGACAGGAATGTCCTGATCCGCTCGGCATTTTCCGCGGGACGACCGCTTTTTGCCGCGCCGTACCAGAGCTCGAACAGGACGATGGAGGAGACGGTGACCTGTTCACCCGCCGCAAGCGCCGCGGCCAGGTTTCGCCGTACCGGTTCCGGCCGCCCGTTGAGGATGCCGATCACGACATTGGTGTCGAGGCAGAGCATCACTCGAGGTCGATCTTCTTGATCGGCATGTCGGGCTGTTCCCGGCCTTCCGGCATGAAAGGCTCTTCGACGAAGTGGTCCAGGCTGGCGAACCAGGCGGTGATATCCGTCTCGATCGGCTCCAGAAGGACGCCGTTGCCGACGCGGGTCACACGGACGGCCTCACCGGGAAGGCGGAACTCCTTGGGCAAGCGCACGGCCTGGCTGCGTCCATGTTGGAACAATCGGGCGGTTCCGGATTTCGACACGATCCGCCTCCAAATTGGTATCTATCAACAGTAGATATCATTCGGGCTGGAGAGCCGCAAGGCTGGGTCAGGACACCCGGACCTGCATCTGGATCGGCCCGTCGGCGCGGCCATGCACGAACTGGTCGACATAGGGGTTGCCGGACTCGTTGACCTGCGCCGCCGGACCGGCCCAGATGATCCGGCCCTCCCAGATCATGGCGATGCGGTCGGCGATCTTGCGGGCGCTGGCCATGTCGTGGGTGATCGACAGGGTGGTGGCGCCCAGCTCGCGGCGGCATTTCACGATCAGGTCGTTGATCACGTCGGCCATGATCGGGTCCAGGCCCGTGGTCGGCTCGTCGAAGAAAATGATCTCCGGCTCGGCCGCGATGGCGCGGGCCAGGCCGACGCGCTTCTGCATGCCGCCCGACAGCTCGGCCGGGTAGAGGGCGGCGACATCGGGGCCGAGGCCGACCTGGGCCAGCTTGTCGACCGCGATCTCCTTGGCCCGCCTGCGGGATTCGCCGCGGCCCTGGATCAGCCCGAAGGCCACGTTCTCCCAGACGCTCAGGCTGTCGAACAGGGCGGCGCCCTGGAACAGCATGCCGAAGCGCCGCATCAGGGCGACCCGGTCGCCGCCCGACAGGTCCTGGGTCTCGGCGCCGTCGATCAGGATGCGGCCACGATCCGCGCGGATCAGGCCGAGGATCGACTTCAGCAGCACCGACTTGCCGGTGCCGGAGCCGCCGATCACCACCAGGGATTCGCCGGAAGCGATCTCCAGGTCGATGCCGCGCAGCACCTGCTTCGGGCCGAACGCCTTGGTGACGCCTTCCAATCTGATCTTGGGGGTGGTCGCCATCGCCGTCACCCCACGTACAGGCCGGTGATCATGAAGTCGAACAGCAGGATCAGGATCGAGGAGGAGACCACCGCATTGGTGGTCGCCGCGCCGACGCCCTGGGCCCCCCCGCGCGAATTGTAGCCGTGGTAGCAGCCCATCAGCGCGACGACGAAGCCGAAGGCCGCCGCCTTCATCAGGCTCAGCACGACATCCTCGACCTCCAGCGCCTGCCAGGTCGCCGTCATATAGGCCGAGGGGTTGTCGCCCAGCCGGTAGACGCTGATCAGGAAGCCGCCGAACACGCCGATGATGTTGGCCACGATCACCAGGCAGGGCAGCATCAGCAGGCCGGCGATCAGCCGCGGCGCCACCAGGTACTTGTACGGGTTGGTCGACAGGGTGCTGAGCGCGTCGATCTGCTCGGTCACGCGCATGGTGCCGATCTCGGCGGCCATCGAGGCGCCGATGCGGCCGGCGACCATCAGCCCGGCCAGCACCGGCCCCAGCTCGCGCACCACCGACAGCAGCACGACGCTGGCGCCGAAGCCGCCGGCGCCGAAGCGGCTGAAGCCGGCCTGGGTCTGCAGCGCCAGCACCATGCCGGTGAACAGCGCCGTCAGCCCGACCACCGGCAGCGAGTAGTAGCCGATATCGATCACCTGGCGCAGGAACAGCCGCGGATAGAAGGGCGGCTTCAGGCACTGCGCCAGCGCGGTCAGGGTGAACAAGGCGAGGCGGCCGACCGCGGCGAGGAAGCCGAGGAAGGTGCGCCCGATCGTGGCGAGGAAGTTCATTCCACCCCGCCGACATAGCGCCGGGCATAGCGCAGCCCGAGGCTGGTGAGGATCTCGTAGCCAATGGTGCCGGCGCTCTCGCCCAGCCGGTCGGGCGTCAGCTCCGGGCCGAGGACCTCGGCCAGGGCGCCGGGCGCGGCCAGCGTTTCGGGAATGTGGGTCACGTCCACCGTGATCAGATCCATCGAGATGCGGCCGGTGATCGGCGCGGTGAAGCCTGCGATGCGCACGGCGCCGCGACCACTGGCGGCCCGCGGAACCCCGTCGGCATAGCCGACGGCGATCGTCGCGAGCCGGGCCGGACCCTTTACGCGGTGCGCGGCACCGTATCCAACGGTCATGGGGGTGTCAACGCGGCGGGTCTGCAGGATTCGGGCCTCGACCCGCACCACGCCGGCCATCGGATTCGGCCGGTCCGGCGTCGGGTTGATGCCGTAGAGCGCGGCGCCCGGGCGGGTCAGGTCGCCATGGAAGTCCTGGCCCAGGAAGATGCCGGAGGAATTGGCGATGCTGACCGGGGCCGGCGGCAGCCTGGCCACGGCGCGATGGAAGCGGTCGAGCTGGGCCCGGCTCATCGGGTTCCCGGTGTCCTCGGCGCAGGCGAGGTGGGTCATCCAGGTGATCGGCCCGATGCCGTCGAGCACGCTTGGATCCGCCGCCAGCCGGTCCTGGTCATCCGGTGAGAGGCCCAGCCGGTTCATGCCGGTGTCGAGATGAACGAAGCCGGGCAGGGCGGTGCCCAGCGCCCGGGCATGGCCGGCCCAGGCGGCGATCTCTCCGGGATCGTTCAGCGCCGGGATCAGGTCGTGCGCCGTGTAGTCGGCGGCCAGTCCCGGCAGCAGGCCGTTGAGGACGACGATGCGAGGTTCGTCGAGGACAGCCCGCAGGGCGATGCCCTCTTCCAGATGCGCGACGAAGAAGCTGCGGGCACCGGCCGCGGACAGCGCCCGGCCGACCGGCGCGGCACCCAGGCCGTAGGCGTCGGCCTTGAGCACGGCGCCGCATTCCGCCGGTGCGCCCCGTGCCTGGAGGCGGCGCCAGTTCTCAACAATGGCGTCGAGGTCGATGGTCAGCAGGGCGCCGGCCCGGCCGAGCGCAACCTCACTGGTCATCGAAGCTGGGGTCGGTCTGCAGGTTGGAGAACTTGGTGTACTGGCCCTCGAAATGCAGCCGCCGCGTGCCGGTCGGGCCATGGCGCTGCTTGGCGACGATGACCTCGGCAACGTTGTGCACCCGGTCCATCGCCGCCATCCAGTCCTGGTGCTCCGGCGTGCCCTCGGGCGGCTCGCCCTTCGACAGGTAATAGGCCTCGCGATACACGAACATGACGACGTCGGCGTCCTGCTCGATCGAGCCGGATTCGCGCAGGTCGGCCAGCTGCGGCCGCTTGTCCTCGCGGTTCTCGACCTGGCGCGACAGCTGGGACAGGGCGATGACCGGGATGCTGAGGTCCTTGGCCAGGATCTTCAGGCCGCGGGTGATCTCCGAGATCTCCTGCACCCGGTTGTCGGTCTTCTTCGACCCGCCGGCGCTCATCAGCTGGATGTAGTCGACCACCAGCATGCCGAGATTATGCTGGCGCTTCAGGCGCATGGCGCGGGTTCTTAAGGTGCTGATCGAAACGCCGGCGGTGTCGTCGATGAAGAACGGCGTCTGCCGGATCAGGTTCGCCGCCTCGACCACCCGCGGGAAGTCCGACCGCTTCATGTCGCCCTTGCGGATCCGCTCCGACGCGATCTCCGCGACCTCGGACAGGATACGGACGGCGAGCTGGTCGGCCGACATTTCCATCGAGAAGAAGCCGACCACGGCGCCTTCCTTGCCGTGCTTGCGCAGATAGGCGGTGGCGGCGTTGAAGGCCATGTTGGTGGCCAGCGCCGTCTTGCCCATGCCCGGCCGGCCGGCCAGGACAATCAGGTCCGAGGGCTGCAGGCCGCCCATCATCTTGTCGATCTCGGCCAAGCCGGTGGTGACGCCGGTCAGCGGCGTGTCACGCTCCAGCGCCTTGCCGGCGGCCTCGACCGCGCGCGCCAGGACATCGCCGAAGGGCTCGAAATCCTTGCGCAGCACGCCCGAGCTGGACAGGCGGTACAGCTTCTCCTCGCCCTCCTGGATCTGGGCGGGGCCGTCCATCTCGTTGTCGAGCTTGTAGGCGTCGTTGACGATCTCCTCGCCGGCCAGGATCAGCTGGCGCCGCAGCGAGAGGTCATAGATCGTCTGGGCGTAATCCTCGGCGTTCATCACCGACACGACGCTGGCCGCCAGGTCGGTCAGGTACTGGGCGCCGCCGACGCCTTCCAGCTCGTTGTCGGTCTCGAAATACTGCTTCAGGCTGATCGGGTCGGCGACCCGGTTCTGCTCCGCGAGTCGCATCGCCGCGCCGTAGATCCGGCCGTGGGCGGGCACGTAGAAATGCTCCGGACGCAGGAAGTCCGACGCCTTCTCCAGCGCGGTGTTGTTGGCCAGGATGGCGCCGAGCAGCGCCTGTTCGGCTTCCTCGTTCGCCGGCATCCGGCGGTAGGTCGGGCTCGCCATCGGGTCGGCGTTGTGAACGAGGGTGAGGGGGGATTCGGGACGCGACTTCTCCATCGCCCCACCCTAGCGCAGCCGGCGGGGGCACCGCCAGAAATCGACGGCCCCGCGACCCTGTGGATAGCGGGACCGAATGTGGACGGATCTGTGGACAACCGGAATCCGGCTGTTGGATCAGGGGTTTGCTGGTTTGGTTGTCGTTGCCGCAGAGGCCGCCTGCTGCCGTTTGGCGGCGCCATCCATGATGGTGCGGGCGAGGCTGTCATAGTCGCCGTCGAAATGGTGCCCGCCGGTGGTCTTGATCACCTCGGCGCCGGCCATGGCGGGGGTCGGGCAGACGGTGTCGTCCTCCTCCTCGCCGTAGAAGCACTGGATGCGGGCCGGGTCGATCGATTTCAGCTCCGGCGCCACCGGCGGCGCGTCGTCATCGGCGCTGACGCCGAGCCAGCCGGTCACGCGAATCTCGAAGTCGGTCCGCTCGGCGAGCCCCAGCAGGCTGATCTGATCGATCTTCGCTTTCTCCGCTGCCGGCAGCCGGTTGTAGGCGAAAGGCAGGACATTGGCGCCGAAGGAATAGCCGATCAGGATCACCCGCTGGGCGCCCCAGGCCTTGCCGTAATGGTCGATGATGTGGGCCAGGTCCTTGGCCGTCTGCTCCGGCGTCTGCTGGCTCCAGAAATAGCGCAGGCTGTCGACGCCGACGACGGAAACCCCTTTGCTCTGAAGGGCTTCGCCGATGGTCTTGTCGAGATCCTGCCAGCCGCCATCGCCGGAATAGATGATCGCCAGAGTGGGCGAGGGGCCGTCGGCCTTGAGCTCCTCCAGCGGCAGGCTGCTGACGGCGGAGGCATCGGCATCCGCCGGCGCGTCCTGGTGCAGCATCGCCACGACCTGGTCGGCCAGCGGGGCGTCCGGCGGCAGCGTCATCACCTCACCGCCGGAAGTCCCGGCAAAGGCACTGGCGGCAGCGTCAGGCTGCTGCAGGCCGAGGCGCCACCAGCCGGGAATGTGCGGCTGCGGGCCGTAGGTGAAGCCGCCGCCCGGCGCCGGAGTCGCCGCCGGCGCGTCGCCCGGGCCGGTGCACAGCGGCAGCTTGGTCTTCAATGCTGGCAATGGACCGATGCTGGCGCCGCCCGCGATCGTGGTCTTGGCCGCCGCCTGCGCCACCGCGCCATAGGCCACGGTCGCGCCCTGGCCCCGGCCGACCACGATCGGGGCATGGTAGGTGGCGAACTTGTATTCGCGCTCGAGCCGCTGGCTCAGATCCTCGAAATCGCCGGCCGGGGAGTGGCAGTCCTGGTCGTCGCTGCGATCCAGCCCGTCGAGATAGCCCTTCAGGTCGACGCCGACGACGAAGGCGCCGTTGCCCTGCAGCGTCCGGGCCGCCGTGTCGAATTCCGGCGTCCAACCGGTGTCGTCCGACAGCAGGAAGACCATGGAATTCGGCTGCCCTTCCGGCTGCCACAGCCTGACCGAGCCGAGAGGGCCGCCATCGTAGCTGCGCGGCGCCGCGGCCGAGGCGCGCTGGTCCGGGATCAGCCAGGCCGCCGCGGCGACGGCGACGCAAGCCGTCACCGCCAGGCCGGCGGCGACCAGCCAGGAGGTCCGCTTCATCGCGCCACCAGCCCCTTGATCCCGCCGCCGATCAGCGCCGCGATGTCGGAGATGGCCAGGGCCGGGGCCAGGCCGCTGGGGGTCGCCAGATAGCGCGGCTCCCACACCGGGTCGTATTTCTGCTTGAAGGCGCGTAGCCCCTCGAAATTGTAGAAGCGGGCGCCGCTGCGGTACACGAAGCGGCCGATGCGGTGCCAGAGCGGCGCCAGCGGGTGGCTTTCCAGCCCAGACAGGGGCGCCATGCCGAGGCTCAGCGCCTCGTAGCCCTGCTCCTTGAAGTGCACGATCAGCTTGGTGATCAGATACTCCATAACCAGCTTCGAATTCGCCTCGGTGTGCCGCATCAGGTCGATGGCGACCTCGCTCTTGGCCTCCGTCACCATCAGGGTGGCGAAGGCCACCAGCCGGCCGTTCTCGCGCACCAGGGCCGTGGGCGAGCCGTGGACGTAGCCGGGGATGAAGGCGCCGAGCGAGAACCGCTTCTCCTTGGCCGCCTGCTTGTGCAGCCAGTCGTCGGAAACGGCGGCGAGCTCGCTGATCAGGGCCGAGCCGGTGCCCGCGGGCACGATCTCGAAGGTCAGCCCGTCCTTCTCGCCGCGCGACAGGGCGTAGCGCAGCGCCTTCTTGCGGCTGCCGCCCTCCAGCGTGAAGCTGCGCAGCGGCACCCGCGCCTCCTCGCCGAGCTTCGACAAGGTCATGCCGGTGTCGAGATACAACGGCAGGGTCTCGGCCCGGACGCCGTAATGGGCCGGGCGGCCGCTGGTGGCCTCGGTCATCTCGCGGAAGCGCCAGATCAGCTCCGGCCAGTCCTCGCGCGCGCCAATGGGGTCGCCCAGCGCGGCCCAGGTCCGGCCCTGGATGGCGTACATCAGGAAGGCCCGGCCGCTGTCCGAGAACAGCAGGGCCTTGTCGCCCATGCGCACCAGGTTGGCCTCGGCGCGGGGCTGCTGCCGCAGGATCTGCTCGGCCTGGTGGATCTCGGCGGCGGTCGGCGCGGCCATCCGGCCGCGCTGCGCCCGCACCAGGTGCCACAGGCCGTACAGCGTGGCCAGCAGGCTGACCGCCACCATGGCGCGCAGGGCGCGCGACGCCTCGTCATGGATCTCGAAGGTCCACCACAGATCGTTGGCGTAGGCGACGTGGCGGAAGGAGAAGAAGGTCAGCCAGGCCATGCCGCCGACGACGCTGCCGAGCGCGATCAGCCAGCCCGGCGTCATCGGCTGGTCGAACAGGGCCGAGCGACGCCAGAATTCCTCCCGGCACGGCAGCATGATGACGAGACAGAGCAGCAGCAGCAGCGCCTCGCGCCAGGCGAAGCCCTTGCCCAGCGCCAGCACGGCGCTGGCGGCCAGCAGCAGCAGGGTCAGCCAGTAGGCGGCGATCAGGCGGCGGAACAGGCCCCAGGCGACGACCAGCAGCGCCAGCCCGGTCACCGCCGCGAGGATGTGCGACAGCTCGACCACCGCGACCGGCAGGTTCTCCAGGATCTCGAAGCGGCTCTTCAGCGTCGGGGTCGCGGCCGACACCAGCAGCAGCGTGCCGACGACGAAGATCAGCGCCGCCATCACCGACGGCATCAGCCGGCCGGCGACGTCGAGGGTCAGGCGGGTGGGGGCGTGGTTCTGCAGGCGGCGCAGGCCGCGCGCCGTCTCGGCGCTGGCGAGGATGCCGACCGCCAGGATCACCGGGATCAGGAAGTAGACCGCGCGGTAGACGACCAGCGCCGCGGCAATGGCCTGCGGCGGCAGCACCGGGCCGAGGCCGAGCAGCATCACCGACTCGAACACGCCGACGCCGCCCGGCACATGGCTGATGATGCCGGCCACGGTGGCGACAACGAAGACGACGAAGAAGGCGCTGAACGCCACGCTGCCATGCGGCAGCAGCACCCAGAAGGCGAGGCCGGCGAACAGCAGCTCGACCGTCGAGATCACCAGCTGGCCGGCGGCGATGCCGAAGCTGGGCAGCGGGATGCGGCCCAGGAAGGGCTGATCGGGACGGCGGCGGGCGCAGAGCAGCAGGAACAAGGCTGCGACGGCCAGGATCGCGGCGGCGCCGGAGTTGGTCCAGACGCTGTGGACGCCGAGCGCGCGGGTCAGCAGATGCGGCTGCAGCAGCACGGCCGCGGCGCCGACGGTGACGATGCCGAAACCGAAGGCGAGGGCGCAGAAGCCGGCAACCCTGGCGATGTCGCCGAATTCCAGCCCGGTCGCAGTGTAGACGCGATAGCGCACCGAGCTGGCGGTGACCAGGCCGCCGATGGTGTTGCCGACGGCATAGCCGCAGAAGCTGGCCAGGGCCATGGTCCGCAGCGGCACCCGGGCGCCGACATAGCGCAGCGCCGACCAGTCATAGCCCATCAGCGCGATGAAGCTGCCGATCGTGCCCAGCAGCGCCAGCCCGACCGAGGTCCAAGGCAGGGCGCGGATGCGCGCGATCAGGTCGTGCCAGCTCATCGCCGCCAGCTCCTGCCGGATCGCATAGGCGGCGCCAGCGAACAGCAGCAGGGTGATGATCGTCAGCAGGGCCGGCTTCAGGCGCTGATGCATGGGCCGAAGGGTCACGGTGCCGGCGACGCCGGCCGCGTCGACAGTCGGAAGGGAAACCGCCTGCGGCTGTGCCGTGGACATGGACGGGAACTCGATTGGACCGGATTGGCCGGACGCTAATCCTGCCCGGTCCCCGGATCACGTTAAGAGTTTGCAACGTCCAGTTCAGGTTGCGCCTGCTGCGCCTCGAAAGCGGTCACCCCTAAGAAAAAGGCGCGGATCCGAAGATCCGCGCCTCCTCGATACAGGACGATATCGGCTGGTTACGCCGGCTCGCCTTCCGTGCTCTCGGACTCGACCTCGGCCTCGGCAAGGGCGGCCGCAGCAGCCGCCTCGGCCGCCGCTTCCTCTTCCTCGAGGACCGAGGCGACGACCATGCCGCCGCGCTGGCGCTGCATCTCGGCCTCTTCGGCCGAGCGGGCGACGTTCACGGTGACGACGACGCTGACCTCGGGGTGCAGCCGGATCCGGACCTTCTCCAGGCCCAGGGTCTTGATCGGCTGCTCGATCGCGACCTGGCCGCGCGAGACGGTGTAGCCGGCCTCGGTCAGGCCCTCGGCGATGTCACGGGCCGACACCGAACCGTAGAGCTGGCCGCTGTCGCCGGCCTGGCGGATGACGACGATGTTCACATCGTCCATCCGGCCCGCGACCTGCTCGGCCTCGCCCTTGGCCTGGAGGTTGTTGGCCTCGATCTGCGCCCGCTGCTTCTCGAACACGGCCAGGTTGGCCTTGGTCGCGCGCAGCGCCTTCTTCTGCGGCAGGAGGTAGTTGCGGGCGAAGCCAGGCTTCACCTTCACCACGTCGCCGATCTGGCCGAGCTTCTCGACCCGCTCCAGCAGGATGATTTCCATCGGACCCTCTCCCTTACTTCACGATGTAGGGCAGGAGGCCGAGGAAGCGCGCGCGCTTGATGGCGCGGGCCAGCTCACGCTGCTTCTTGGCCGAGACCGCGGTGATGCGGCTCGGGACGATCTTGCCGCGCTCGGAGATGAACCGGCCCAGCAGCTTGGTGTCCTTGTAGTCGATCTTCGGCGCGTTGGCGCCGGAGAACGGGCAGGTCTTCCGGCGGCGGAAGAACGGACGGCGTGCACCCATCGCGCTCATGCCTGGGCTCCTTCACCTTCGGCCTGGTCGCGCGGGGCGCCGAAGCCACGATCCCGGCGCTCGCCACGGTCACGATCGCCACGGGGGCCGTCACGGTCACCGCGGCCATCACGGTCGCGACCGTCACGGTCCCGGCCGGCCCGGCTCTGCATCATCGCGGACGGGCCTTCCTCGAGGACGTCCATGCGCAGGGTCAGGGTGCGCAGCACGTCCTCGTTGATGCCCATCAGGCGCTCCATCTCGGCCACGGCGGCCGCGGGGGCGTCGATGTTCATCAGGACGTAGTGGCCCTTGCGGTTCTTCTTGATCCGGTAGGCGAAGCTCTTCAGGCCCCAATACTCGGTCTTGGTGACCTTGCCGCCATTCTCGGTGAGGATGGCGGTGAAGCCCTCGGTCAGGGCCTCCACCTGCGCGGCGGACACGTCCTGCCGCGCGATGTACACGCTCTCATAAAGTGGCATGGTAACTCCTTATGGCTGTTCCCGGCATGGCGCTGTGCGGCGGACCGCCAGCCGCCCATACCAAAGCCGACCGCTATGCCGTGCGGCCGGCAAGGAGCATCGACGAAGGCGCGCACTATACTCATGCGCGACCGAAGATCAAGCTCGATCGAGCCCTGTATCGCTGATCAGGCTTGACTTGCAGTGGCGAGGCTCTAAGACCAGCGCCCTCATTGTGATGCGGGGGAACGCCGCCATGGCGCGCGCTTTCGTGTTTCCGGGACAGGGCAGCCAGGCTGTCGGCATGGGCAAGGCGCTGGCCGACGGCTCCGCCGCCGCCCGTGAGGTGTTCGCCGAGGTCGACGCGGCACTGGGCCAGAAACTGTCCGAGCTGATGTTCGGCGGCGATATCGAGACCTTGACGCTGACCGAGAATGCCCAGCCGGCGCTGATGGCGGCTGCGGTCGCCGCGGCGCGGACGGTGGCGGAGCGGTCGGGCAAGTCACTGGCCGATTTCGCCGGCTTCGTCGCTGGCCACAGCCTTGGCGAGTATTCGGCCCTGGCGGCGGCCGGCGCGGTCAGCGTCGCCGATGCGGCCCGGCTGCTGCGTCTGCGCGGCCGATCGATGCAGAAGGCGGTGCCGGTCGGCGTCGGCGCCATGGCGGCGCTGCTGGGCCTCGACCTCGACCAGGCGCGCGACGTCGCCGCCCGCGCCTCGACCCCGGACTCGATCTGCTCCGCGGCCAACGACAACGCGCCCGGCCAGGTCGTGGTCAGCGGCCACAAGGAAGCGGTGGAGCGGGCGATGGCGCTGGCGGCCGAACTCGGCGCCAAGCGCAGCATCCTGCTGCCGGTCAGCGCGCCCTTCCATTGTCCGCTGATGGCGCCGGCCGCCGAGGCGATGCGCGCGGCGCTGGCGGAGGTCGAGATCAAGGCGCCGGCCGTGCCCGTGGTGGCCAATGTCACCGCAGCGCCGGTCACCGCACCGGACGAGATCCGCCGCCTGCTGGTCGAGCAGGTCACGGGCACCGTGCGCTGGCGCGAGTGCGTGCTTTACATGAAATCCACGGGCGTGCAGGAACTGGTCGAGCTCGGGGCCGGCAAGGTGCTGGCCGGCCTCGCCAAGCGCATCGATCGCGACCTCGCCGCGGTGTCGCTGCAGACGCCCGAGGAGATCGACGCCTGGATCGCATCGACCGGCGCCTGAACCGCAAGGCCTGACGCACAAGGGAAGAGAGCATGTTCGATCTGAACGGCAAGTCGGCGCTCGTCACCGGCGCCTCGGGCGACATCGGCCGCGCCATCGCGACCCTGCTGCACGCCCAGGGCGCCGTCGTCGCCCTGTCCGGCACCAAGGTCGAGAAGCTGGAGGCGCTGGCCCGCGAGCTGGGTGAGCGCGCCCATGTGACTCCGGGCGACCTGTCGAGCGCCGAAGGCGCCGAATCGGTGGCCAAGGCGGCAGAGGCGGCGACCGGCGGCCTCGACATCCTGGTCAACAATGCCGGCCTGACCCGCGACGGCCTGGCGATGCGGATGAAGGACGAGGATTTCGAGACCGTCCTCGACGTCAACCTGGTGTCCGGCTTCCGCCTGGCGCGCGCGGCGCTGCGCGGCATGATGAAGAAGCGCTGGGGGCGGATCGTGTCGATCACCTCGATCGTCGGCCACACCGGCAATCCCGGCCAGGCGAACTACGCCGCGTCCAAGGCGGGCCTGACCGGCATGACCAAGGCGCTGGCGCAGGAGGTCGCGAGCCGCGGCATCACCGTCAATTGCGTCGCCCCGGGCTTCGTCACCAGTGCCATGACCGATGCGCTGAACGACGAGCAGAAGGCGCGGATCTCCGCCACCATCCCGATGGCGCGGATGGGCGACCCGGCGGAGATTGCCGCGGCGGTCCTGTACCTGGCCAGCAACGAGGCGGCCTATGTCACCGGCCAGACCATCCATGTGAATGGCGGGATGGCCATGGTTTGAGGTCGCCTGGGCTGGACATGGCCAGATGCTTGGCCATGTTCGATCAGGTGTGTTATGTGACCGCGGGTTACGGGGCGGTCACTCGTGCGGGGGTTCAGCACTGCGGAATACAGCCCCGTTCCGCTCTCTTGAAAGGTAGAACGAATGAGCGACATCGCCGAGCGCGTTAAGAAGATCGTCGTCGAGCATCTCGGCGTCGAAGAAGGCAAGGTCACTGAGTCGGCCAGCTTCATCGACGATCTGGGCGCCGACAGCCTCGACACCGTCGAGCTGGTCATGGCGTTCGAGGAGGAGTTCGGCGTCGAGATTCCGGACGACGCGGCCGAGAAGATCCTGACGGTGAAGGACGCGATCCAGTTCATCGAGCAGCATTCGGCCGGCTGATCGCAGGCCCTTGTCACACGTTCCGCCGCAGAACCGGATGAAATGATGCGACGTGTCGTAATCACCGGCATGGGGATGGTCACGCCTCTCGGTGCCGGTGTGAAGACCAATTGGGATCGACTGATCGCCGGCAAGTCCGGCATCGGGGCGATCTCGACCTTCGACGTCTCGGATCTGCCGGCGCGGATCGCGGGCATGGTGCCGCGCGGCACCGGCCCGGGTGATTTCGATGCCGACAGCGCGGTCCCGCCCAAGGACCAGCGCAAGAACGACGTCTTCATCCACTACGCGATCGCCGCGGCCAACGAGGCGATCGCGAATTCGGGATGGGTGCCGCCGAACGACGAGGCGCGCGACCGCACCGGTGTCATGATCGGCTCGGGCATCGGCGGCCTGCAATGGATCGCCGAAGGCTCGCTGACCCTGGAGGAGAAGGGACCCCGCCGGATCTCTCCCTTCTTCATCCCGGCGGCGCTGATCAACCTGGCGTCCGGCCAGGTCTCGATCCAGCACGGCTTCCGCGGTCCGAACCATGCCGTGGTCACGGCCTGCTCGACCGGCGCGCACGCGATCGGCGACGCGACGCGGCTGATCATGTGGGACGATGCCGATGTCATGGTGGCGGGCGGGGCGGAGGCGGCGGTGTGCCGGCTCGGGCTCGCCGGCTTCGCCGCGGCCCGGGCGCTGTCCACCGGCTACAACGAGACCCCCGACCAGGCCTCGCGCCCCTATGACAAGGGCCGCGACGGCTTTGTCATGGGCGAGGGCGCCGGCGTGGTCGTGCTCGAGGAGCTGGAGCACGCCAAGGCGCGCGGCGCGACGATCTATGCCGAGGTGGTGGGCTACGGCCTGTCGGGCGACGCCCATCACATCACCGCCCCGCCCGAAGACGGCAATGGCGGCTTCCGGGCGATGTCGGCCGCGCTGAAGCGGGCCGGGCTGACGCCGTCGGACATCGACTACGTCAACGCCCACGGCACCTCGACGCCGCTCGGCGACGAGATCGAGCTCGGCGCGGTCAAGCGCTTGTTCGGCAACGCCATCGAGACCGTGTCGATGTCCTCGACCAAGTCGGCGATCGGGCATCTGCTCGGCGCGGCCGGCGCGGTCGAGGCGATCTACTCGGTGCTGGCGGTCAACCATGATGTGGTGCCGCCGACGCTGAACCTCGACGACCCGTCGGACAGCTGCCTCGGCGTCGACCTGGTGCCGAAGCAGGCCAAGGAGCGGCCGGTGCGCGCCGCGCTGTCGAACAGCTTCGGCTTCGGCGGGACCAACGCGTCGCTGATTTTCCGCGAGTATCCCTGAGGGCATGCTTCGGGCCCTTGCCCGCGCGCTTGCCTTCCTGGTGGTCCTGGCGGCCGTCATCGGCGGCGGCGTCGCCTGGTTCCTCCATTCCTACCGCGCGCCGGGGCCGCTGACGGCCCCGGCGACGCTCGTCATCGAGCGCGGCAGCGGCCTGACCGCGATCGCGGCGCAGCTCGAGACGGCGGGGGTGATCGAGAATCGCTGGGTGTTCCTGGCGGGAGCAGCGCTGGACGGCGGCGACCGCAGCCTGAAGGCCGGGGAATACGCCTTCGCGGCCGGGATCTCGCCGGCCGACGCGGCCGACCTGCTGGCCCGCGGCAGCAATGTCTCGCACAAGATCACCGTCGCCGAAGGCCTGACCTCGGCCGAGATCGCGGCCCTGGTCCAGGGCGAGCCGCTGCTGACCGGCGAGGTCGGGGACATCCCGGCCGAAGGCACGCTGCTGCCGGAGACCTACCAGTTCATCCGCGGCGACACCCGCCCGGCCGTGATCGACCGGATGCGCAAGGCGATGCGGCAGGAGCTGGACGCGCTCTGGGCCAGGCGGACCAACGGCCTGCCGTTCAAGTCGCCGCAGGAGGCCGTCACCATGGCCTCGATCGTGGAGAAGGAGACCGGCGTGCCGGCCGAACGGCCGACGGTCGCCAGCGTGTTCCTGAACCGGCTGCAGGCCGGCATGCCGCTGCAGGCCGACCCGACCGTGATCTATGCCCTGACCCAGGGCAGGAAGCCGCTCGGCCGCCCGCTGACCCGGGCCGACTGGAAGCTGGATTCGCCCTATAACACCTACCTCGTAGCGGGCCTGCCGCCGGGGCCGATCGCCAATCCCGGGCGCGACGCACTTGCCGCAGTGCTCAAGCCCGCGGTTACGGACTATTATTACTTCGTAGCCGACGGGTCCGGCGGGCACGTCTTCGCCCGGACGCTCGAGGAGCACAATCGCAACGTCGCCGAATGGCAGAAGCGACGGCAGGCCACCCCGCCGACTTCCGGCGACGCGGCCCCGGACACCGGAGACAAGACGCCTTGAACGGTAAAGACCCCCATCTTCTGCACACGATCCGCGGGGTCCTGGTGCCGATTCATCCGGCCGGCTACCCGTTCATCGGCGTGTTTGCCGTGGTCACCGTGATTCTGTTCATGATCTGGGAGCCGCTGGGCTGGTTCGGCGTGCTGGCGACCGCCTGGTGCATCTATTTCTTCCGCCATCCGCCAAGGGTGACGCCGGGCCGGCCGGACCTGGTGGTGGCGCCGGCCGACGGTGTGGTGCAGATGGTGGTGCAGGCCGTGCCGCCGGCGGAGCTCGGCCTCGGCAGCCGGCCGCTGACCCGGGTCAGCATCTTCCTCAACGTCTTCAACGTGCATGTGAACCGGGTACCGGCCGATGGCGCGGTGATCGACGTGAAGTACCGCCCGGGCAAGTACCTGAACGCCAATCTGGAGAAGGCCAGCGAGGAGAATGAGCGCTGCGCCGTCTCCCTGCGCCTGCCGGACGGGCGGATCATGGTGTTCGTCCAGATCGCGGGGCTGGTGGCCCGGCGCATCATCTGCGACCTGTCCCCCGGTCAGCCGGTGGTGGCGGGTGAGACCTACGGGCTGATCCGCTTCGGCAGCCGCACCGACATCTACCTGCCGGACGGGGTGGAGCCGCTGGTTTCGATCGGCCAGACCATGATCGGCGGCGAGACCGTGCTGGCCGACCTGGCCGCCGCCACCGTCGCCAATCCGGTGGCCATCGCCCGATGATGAGGCCCGAGCATCGCCAGCGCCGGCGGGCCTTCCGCCGCCGCCCGGTCGTCCGCATCCGCGGCCTGACGATCAACCGGCTGCTGCCGAACATCCTGACCACCCTGGCGCTGTGCGCCGGGCTGACCGGTATCCGCTACGCCGTGCATGAGCGGTGGGAGCAGGCGGTGACGGCGATCCTGGTGGCGGCGGTGCTGGACGGCCTCGACGGCCGCGTCGCCCGGCTGCTGCGCGGGTCGAGCAAGTTCGGGGCGGAGCTGGACAGCCTGGCCGACATCGTCAGCTTCGGCGTCAGCCCGGCGGTGATCCTCTATCTCTGGATGATGCAGGATGCCGGCAGCCTGGGGTGGCTGGCGGTGATGGCCTATGCCGTCTGCGCCGCGCTGCGCCTGGCGCGGTTCAACACCGCGCTGGACGACACCACCCTGCCGCCCTTCGCCTACAACTACTTCACCGGCGTGCCGGTGCCCGCGGGCGCCATGCTGATCCTGATGCCGCTGATGATCAGCTTCGAGTTCTCGTCCGGATTCTGGGCGGCGCCGCTGCTGGTCGGGCTGTGGACCGTGTTCGTGGCGCTGCTGCTGGTCAGCCGGATCCCGACCTTCTCGATGAAGGTGGTGCGGATCCCGCAGGAATATATCGTGCCGGTGCTGGTGGGGATCGGGCTGGTGGCCACGCTGCTGGTCACTGCCACCTGGCCGACGCTGGTCGCGCTCGGCCTGATCTATGTCGGCAGCATGTTCTTCAGCGTCCGGCGCTACGCCCATCTCAAGCGCCAGGCGGCGCTGATGATGGGCGATCTGGACGAGGAGGAGGATCGACCGCCGGCTGCCGTTCCGGCGCAGCCGCCTCCGGACCGGCCGGATCAGCCGAACGCGGCGTAGGCCACCAGCAGCAGGGCGAAGGTCGTCGCCACCCAGCCGACGATGGTCACGATCTCGCGGATCAGGTCGAATGGGCTGTCGGTATCTTCGTCATCATGGATCAGGTGCATGGTCGTGCTCTCACTGTGCTTGGGAGCACCATGCACGGTCCCGCGTGAACGCACCGTGACGGCAGTCACACCCGCATGACGCGGCGGATCAGGGCATCGCCCCAGGCCGCGGGCAGGGCGGCCAGCAATCGGGTGCCGATGTGGATCGGCCAGGGGAAGGCGAGCAGCGGCCGCCCGCGCTCCAGCCCATGCCGGATAAGGACCGCCGCGGCGTCGCCCTCCATCATCATCGGCATCGGGAACGGGGCGCCGTCAGTCATCGGCGTGCGGATGAAGCCGGGGCAGACCACCGAGACCCGCACGCCGCGCGGCCGCAGCTCGACCCGCAGCGCCTCGCCATACACCCGGACCGCGGCCTTCGAGGCGGTGTACGGCCCCATGCCGGGGAAGCCGTGGAAGCCGGCCAGCGAGCTCATCAGCGCGATCTGCCCGGCGCCGCGCGCCGCCATGCGCGGCCGGATCGGATCGACGGTGTTGAGCACGCCGTCGAGATTGACCGCCAGGATGCGGCGGCCCTTCGCCGCCGCGCCGTCGCCCTCGGCGCTGCCCGGGCCGACGCCGGCATTGGCGATGACGAGATCGAGCGGGCCGGCCTCGTCGGCCGCGGTCACCGCCGCCGCCATCGTCGCCTGGTCGGTGACATCCACAGCCACGGTCTCCGCCGCGGCGCCGCGGGCGCGGACCTCCCCGGCCACTGCCGTCAGCCGGGCTGCGTCGCGGCCGAACAGCACCAGCCGGACGCCAGGAGCTGCGTATGCCTTCGCCAATGCGGTGCCGAGGCCGCTCGATGCGCCGGTGATCAGGATCGCGGCGGGCCCGGCCATGGCGTTCTCCTATGAGCGGAATGGATATTTCCTATCGGCGGGAAGCGCAGTCAGCCGGAAAAATGGCCTTTTCCTTATGGCGACCCATCCGGGCGACCGCTATAAGCCGGTCATGACTCAGGATAAGTCCGCCTCGGCCCAGCTTTCCAGCATGACCGGCTTCGCCCGCAGGGAGGGCGGCGTCGGCGCCGTGGCCTGGGTGTGGGAGGCGCGCAGCGTCAACGGCAAGTCGCTCGACCTCCGCCTGCGCAGCCCGGCCGGCTTCGAGCGGCTGGAGGCCGCGGCGCGGGTCGAGCTGGCCAAGCGCTTCCGCCGCGGCAACGTCACCCTCAACCTGTCGATCAGCCGCAGCGAGACGGCGGCGCAGCTGCGCATCAACCGCGAGGTGCTGGACCAACTGATCGCCCTGGTGCGCGAGGTCAATGGCGACACCGTGCCGGTCCAGGTCGATGCGCTGCTCGCCGTGCGCGGCGTCGTCGAGAACGGCGACACCGCCTCGGCCGAGCTGAACGCGGCCGTCGAAGCCGAGGCCGGGGCGGCGATCGCGCCGCTGCTCGACGACCTGCTGGCGACGCGGCTGGAGGAGGGGGCCCGCCTGCGCGATGTTCTCGCCGGCCAGATCGACCAGATCACCGAGCTCGTCGGCCAGGCCCGGGCCTCCGCCGCCGCCCAGCCGGAGGCGCTCAAGGCGCGGCTCAAGGCCCAGCTCGACCTGCTGCTCGAAGCGCGGCCGCCGCTGGCCGAGGACCGGCTGGCGCAGGAGGTGGCGCTGCTGGTGGGCCGCAGCGACGTGCGCGAGGAGCTCGACCGGCTCGACGCCCATATCGGCCAGGCCCGTGGCCTGCTCGCCGCCGGCAGCGGCGTCGGGCGCCGGCTCGACTTCCTGTGCCAGGAGTTCAACCGGGAAGCCAACACGCTGTGCTCGAAGGCGGCGGATGTGGCGCTGACCCGCATCGGCCTCGACCTCAAGGCCGTGATCGAGCAGTTCCGCGAGCAGATCCAGAACATCGAATGACCACGACCGTTTCCCGACGCGGGCTCATGCTCGTCCTGTCCTCGCCCTCCGGCGCGGGGAAGACCTCGATCACCCGGGCCGTGCTGGCGCAGGACCCGAACCTGACGATCTCCGTCTCGGTCACCACCCGCGCCCAGCGGCCGGGCGAGGTCGACGGCACGCATTACCGTTTCATCGACCAGGCGGCCTATGACGCCATGGTCACCAAGGACGAGCTGTTCGAGCATGCCAAGGTCTTCGGCAACGGCTACGGCACGCCGCGAGCGCCGGTCGAGGCGGCTTTGGCGGCCGGCCGGGACGTGATCTTCGACATCGACTGGCAAGGCACCCAGCAGCTGGCGCAGAAGGCGCGGACCGACCTGGTCAGCGTCTTCGTGCTGCCGCCGACGGTGGAGGCGCTGGAGCAGCGGCTGCGCGCCCGCGCGCAGGACAGCGACGAGGTGATCGCCGGGCGCATGGCCAAGGCCGCGGACGAGATGAGCCACTGGCCGGAATACGACTACGTCATCGTCAACCGGGACCTCGACGCCAGCATCGCCCAGGTGCAGGCGATCCTGGCGGCGGAACGGCTGCGCCGCAGCCGCCAGACTGGCCTGCCGGACTTCGTCCGCGCGCTTCAGGACAAGCTTTAGTCTTTCGGCGGGCGGGCGGCCACGGCCCGTGCCAGGCGGACGAAGCCGGCGATGTCGATCTCCTCGGCCCGGGCGGTCGGCGGCAGGCCGGCCTCGGCCAGCAGGGCTTCCGCGTCGCCCAGGCTGCGCAGGCTGGCGCGCAGCATCTTCCGGCGCTGGCCGAAAGCGGCGGCCGTGACGGCCTCCATCACCGCGAAGGGCACATCCTCGCGGTTCGGGCGCGGCCGCAGCCGGACCACGGTCGAATCGACCTTGGGCGGCGGCGTGAAGGCGCGGGCCGGCAGGGTCAGCAGCGGATCGACCTCGGCCCGCCACTGGGCGATCACCGACAGCCGGCCATAGGCGCCGCTGCGCGGCTCGGCCACCAGCCGGTCCGCCACCTCCTTCTGGAACATCAGCGTCAGCGACCGGAATTCGTCGATCCGGCGCAGCCAGCCGATCAGCAGCGGCGTCGCCACGTTGTAGGGCAGGTTGGCGATGACGGCGCGCGGCGCCGGAACCAGCGCCGGGATATCGGTCGCCAGCGCGTCGGCCTCGATGATGCGCAGCCGGTCGCCGGCCACCGCCGCCAGCTCCTCCAGCGCCGGCCGGAAGCGCCGGTCGCGCTCGACCACGGTGACGCTCTCGACGTCGGAGGCCAGTAGCGCGCGGGTCAGGCCGCCGGGACCCGGCCCGATCTCGACCGCATGCGCCCCGGCCAGGTCGCCGGCCTCGCGGACGATGCGGGCGGTGACATTGAGGTCGAGGAGGAAGTTCTGGCCGAGCGACTTCTTTGCCGCCAGGTCGTGCCGCGCGATCACGTCGCGCAGCGGCGGCAGGGCGGCGATCGCGTCGCGGACGGCGTCTCCGGACAGGGTCAGCGGCCCAGCCGGATGTCGATATAGGCATTGCCGCGCAGGTCGCGCAGCAGCCGGCGCTGCATCATGTCCAGCTTCTGCTCGGCCAGGCCGGAGCGGATCTGGTCGCGATCGACGCCGTCGCCGCCCGCATCCTGGCGCGAGCAGATCATCATCACCGCGACGCCGTCCGGCCCGCGGATGGGCGTGCTGACCTGGCCGTCGGGCAGGGCGCTGGCCACCTGGCGCATCCCGTCGGGCAGGCGGCTGAGCAGGACGTCGCCCAGGTCCGGATTCGCGGTCACGCCGAGCTCCTTGGCCTTGGCGCGGAACGCCTCGCAACCATTCACCCCGTTGAAGTCGTTGCGCATCTGCGCCACCACGGTCTGCACCCGGTTGGCCGGCGCGGTCGCCGGCACCGGGACGACGATCTGGTTCAGCCGGACCTTGACGCCGGTCGCGGTGGCGGCGTTGATCGTCCGCTTGTCGCGCAGCAGCAGGATATTGTAGCCGCCGAGGGTGCGGATCGGATCCGACACCTGGCCCTGCTGCATGGTGCCGAGAACCTGATCGAGCGCCGGCTCCAGCTGCCCGGCCAGGACCCAGCCCATGTCGCCGCCGGTCTGGGCGCCGGCGGCCTGGCTGAACTGGCGCGCCACGGCCGGGAAGGGGGCGCCGCGGCGGATTTCCGAGACCAGCCGGTCGGCCAGCGTCTTGACCTGGGCTTCGCCTGCGTCCTGGTCGACCGCGAGGAAGATCGAGGCGACGAGGTATTGCGGCTTGCCCTGGTTGGCCTTCAGCCGCTCCACCACCTCGTCGACCTGGGTGTCCGAGACTTCGACCTGGGAGACGAAGCGGCGCTGCACCAGCTGGCGCCAGGCGAGCTGGGACCGCACCTGGTCCTCGAGCGCCGCCTGCGGCACCCCGGTGCCCTTCAGCATGGTGAACAGCTGCTGCGTGCTCATGTGGTTCTGGCCGGCGATCGAGGCCAGCGCCTTGTCCACATCCTGGGCCGGAACGGCGATGCCGGCGCGCTTGGCTTCCTGTCCCTGCAGCTTCTCGTCGATCAGCAGGCGCAGCACCTGGGGCAGCAGCCGCTGCTGGTTGTCCGGCGTCGCCGGCAGGCCGCTGCTCATCAATGCCAGCCGCAGGCGCATCTGCAGGTCGGCCACGGTGATCGCGTCGTCATTGACCACCGCGGCGATGGTGCCGACGGCGGAAGCCGGGGCCGGGCGCGTCTGCGCCATGGCGGAGGGGGCGGCGAGGGAAGTGGTGGCCAGGACCAGGGCGATGATCGGGGCCGACAGACGACGGATCATGAGGGCGACACGGCCTCGCAGTTGAAAGGCGCAGATACAGCACGTGACTTTGGCCGACTCAAGGCAAAAGCGGCCGGACCGACGACGGGCTCAACCATCCTCGAGGTGAAGCAGCACCGCGACGCCGAACATCAGGGCGACGCCGGAGGTGGCCCAGGCGGCCATCGGCACCGGCAGGGAGCCCTGGCGTCCGAGCGCCGCCACGATGTCGCCGAGCACGAAGATCGAGAAGCCGGTGACGATGGCGCCGACGATCATCAGCACCGTGTCGACCCGCCGGCCGGGCCGCAAGCTGAAGGCCGCGGCGACCAGGATCATCGCCGCCATCAGCAGGGGCTGCGACAGCAGCGACTGGTAGGCGATGCGGTAGCGGGTCGAGGAGAAGCCGGTGGCCTCGAGGTTGCGGATATAGTCCGGCAGGTCCCAGAAGGAGATGGTCTGCTGCGAGGCGAAGCGTTCCTGGATGCTGTTCCGCGTCAGGCTGCTGGGGATCGAGGTGGTGTCGACATGCTGGGCTGGCTGCTCGCCGTTCATCACCCAGGCATCGTTGATCACCCATTTGCCGTCCTGCAGATGGGCGCTGGCGGCGTCGATCCGGCCGCGATAGGTCTCGTCCGGATTCAGCAGCAGGAACATCGCGTTCTGCAGTTCGTCGCCGTTGCTGCTCACCGTCTCGGCATGGATGACGACGATCTCGCCCTCGTCCTTCTGGCGCAGCCAGAAACCGGTCTTGGCCACCTTCATCACGTCGCCGGTGCCGCCGAGGAAGTCGAGATCCAGGCGCTCGAAGCGGCTGTACATGGCCGCCGAGATCGGGTTGACCACGGTGATCTTGACCACCCCCAGCACCATTGCCGCGGCGATCACCGGGGCCAGGAACTGCCAGGCCGACAGGCCGGCGGCGCGGGCGACCACCAGCTCGCGGCTGCGGGTCATGCGCCAGAAGGTCACCATCGCCGCGATCAGCACGGCGAAATGGAACAGGATCTCGACATCGCTGGGCAGCTTGAACGCGGCCAGGGTGAAGGCCAGGCTGACCGGCAGGTCAGGGATCGAGCTGACCTGGCGGACGAACTCGACGAATTCGAACACCGCGATCACGCTGCTCAGCACCAGCAGCACGGCCAGGAACCAGAACAGGAACTGCCGCACGATATAGGCGTAGAGGGTGGGGGAACGGAGCATCGGGTGCGGCTGGCCTGCAGTGCCGAGGAAACGGGTTGGGCGGATCTTCTACCTCAGACCGCGCGCCGCCGCGACCTCCAACGAGGTCGCAGCCGGGCGGCGGGCCATTTTCGCCGGGTGACGATTGTGAAACCCGCTGTTACGGTGCGGGTTCCGCCGCCTTGGCCGCGGCCATCGGAAATCGCCCGGAAGACGACAAGATGCAGATCTCCTTCGCTCCGCCCGCTTCCGTGGAAGCCGGCGCCCTGGTGCTCGGCGTGTTCGCCGACGGCGTGCTGTCGAACGCCGCCGGCGCGGTCGACCGGCGCTCGAAGGGCGCCCTGTCCCGCGCGCTCAAGGCCGCGTCGAAGTTCAAGGGCGGCCGCGACGAGACGCTGGCGCTGTACGGCATCGCCGGCTTCGACCAGATCGTGCTGTTCGGCCTCGGCAAGCCGGAGGATGTCGACGCGGTCCGGCTGCAGCGGGCCGGCGGCGCGGTCGCCGCGCTGCTGAACCATGCCGGCATCGGCTCCGCGACGGCGCAGTTCGAAGGCATCGTCCTGGCCGGCCACGGCGCCGGCGCGGCGGCGGCCGAGTTCGCCTTCGGCGCCCGGCTTCGGGCCTGGCGCTTCGAACGCTACCGCACCAAGGAGAAGGCCGAGGCGAAGCCCAGCCTGAAGACCCTGGTCGTCCAGACCAGCGACGCCGCGGCGGCGAAGAAGGCCTTCGCCCGCGCCGACGCCGTCGCCCAGGGCGTGTTCCTGACCCGCGAGCTGGTGTCCGAGCCGGCCAACATCCTGTATCCGGAGAGCTTCGCCGCCAAGGCCAAGGAACTGGCGGATCTCGGGGTCGAGGTCGAGATCCTGGGCGAGAAGCAGATGCGCAAGCTCGGCATGGGCGCGCTGCTCGGTGTCGGCCAGGGCTCGGTGCGCGAGAGCCAGCTGGTGGTGCTGCAGTGGAAGGGCGCCGGCGGCAAGCGCAAGGGTGAGGCGCCGGTCGCCTTCGTCGGCAAGGGCGTCACCTTCGACACCGGCGGCATCTCGCTGAAGCCCGGCCAGGGCATGTGGGACATGAAGTGGGACATGGGCGGCGCCGGCGTGGTCACCGGCCTGTTCAAGGCGCTGGCCCTGCGCAAGGCCAAGGTCAACGCCGTCGGCGTGCTCGGCCTGGTCGAGAACATGCCGTCGGGCGATGCGCAGCGGCCTGGCGACATCGTCACCTCGATGTCCGGCCAGACCATCGAGGTCTGGAACACCGACGCCGAGGGCCGCCTCGTCCTCGCCGACGCGCTCTGGTACACGCAGGACCGGTTCAAGCCGAAGGCGATGGTCAACCTGGCGACGCTGACCGGCGCGGTGATCATCGCGCTGGGCACCGACCATGCCGGGCTGTTCTCGAACGACGATGCCCTGGCCGAGAGGCTGGCCGCGGCCGGCAAGGCGGTCGAGGAGAAGCTGTGGCGCCTGCCGCTGGGCGACGCCTATGACAAGCAGATCGACAGCGACATTGCCGACATGAAGAACATCACCGGCAGCCGCGACGCCGGGTCGATCATCGGCGCGCAGTTCCTGCAGCGCTTCGTCAACAAGGTGCCCTGGGCCCATCTCGACATCGCCGGCACCACCTGGTCCGGCAAGGACACGCCGACGGTGCCGAAGGGCGCGACCGCCTTCGGCGTGCGCCTGCTGGAGCGGTTCGTGACCGACAATTACGAAGGCTGATGGCCGAGATACGGTTCTATCACCTGACCGCGCGGACGTTCGAGCAGACCCTGCCGGTGCTGCTCGACCGGACGTTGCAGCGCGGCTGGAAGGCGGTGGTCTGCGTCGGCTCGGAGGAGCGGGTGGAGAGCCTGGCCGGCCATCTCTGGACCTATTCCAAGGAAGGCTTCCTGCCGCATGGCACGAAGCGCGACGGCTTCGCCGAGGAGCAGCCGGTCTGGATCAGCGACCGGGTCGAGAACCCCAACGGCGCCCAGGTGCTGTTCCTGGGCGATGGCGCGGATTCCGATGGCGACGGGGCCTTCGCCACGGTCTGCGACCTGTTCGACGGCAACGACCCGGACGCGGTGCAGGCCGCCCGCGGCCGCTGGAAGCGGTTCCGCGATGCCGGCCACACCCTGGTCTACTACCAGCAGGACGAGGGCGGGGCCTGGAGCGAGAAACAGCGGGTGGGCGGGTGAACGCTCATCCGTGTAGTTTCTGCGGGGCCGGAGCCGCCCCCTCACCCGAAAGCGCTGCGCGATTTCGACCTCTCCCCAAGGAGAGGTGTAAGGGCGCGGCTCCTGTACCCTCTCCTCGGGGAGAGGGAGGGGCCCGACGCCGAAGGCGGCGGGAGGGTGAGGGGGCTGGCACCGGCTTCGATGATCAGAGGCAATCACCATGCTAACGCCCCGCGCGGCGCTGTGGAGCGCGGTCGCGGTCTGTGCCCTGCTGGTCCTGGTGCCCGGGATCGACCTCGTCGTCTCCGGCTGGTTCTACGACGCGGGACGCGGCTTCGCCTGGGACAGCGCGCCGCTGGCGGAGGCGCTCCACGAGCTGGTGCAGGTCGTCGTCCGCACCTGCGGCATCCTGCTGCTGCTCGCGGCGTTCTGGACCTGGTTGGCAGAGCGGCGGCTGCTCGGCCTTGATGCGCGGCGCTGGACCTTCCTGGCCCTGGCGTTGGCGATCGGGCCCGGCCTGGTGGCCAACGCCGTGCTGAAGGACCATTGGGGCCGGGCCCGGCCGCGCCAGGTCGAGGCCTTCGGCGGCAGCGCCGTCTTCACCCCGCCGCTGATCCCGGCCGGCCAGTGCGGCCGCAACTGCTCCTTCGTCGCCGGCGACCCGACGGTCGGCTTCGTCGTCCACAGCGTCGCCTATCTGGTGCCGGCGCGGCGCCGGCGCCGGATCTTCTGGGGATCGATGGCGCTGGGCGGCCTGCTGGGCCTGCTGCGCATCGGCATGGGCGGGCATTTCTTCAGCGATGTGGTCTTCGCCGTCGCCGTCACCCTGCTGGTCAGCGCCGGGCTGCACGCCCTGCTGTTCGACCGCTGGCGCACCGCCGCCGCCTGGCGCGACTTCACCCGCGGCCTGATCCGCTGGCCGCAGCCAGGGTGAGTTGCCGCCGTAGCCATTTTGGCCGGACTGTGGTGCGCGGGCGTCATCCGCGCCCATATAGAATGACAGCCAAGGCCGCGGCGGGTTTGCGACTCGCGCGGTTCCCCAGCCAAGGTGACGAGTGATGACGGACGGATCGACGGTCGGCCGGTTCGGCAGCGGGCGCGAGGTGCGGCGGATCGAGGATGCCGGGCTGCTGGCCGGCGCCGGCCGGTTCAGCGACGACATCTCCCTGCCCGGGCAGAGCTATCTCGGCTTCCTGCGCTCGCCGCACGCCCATGCCCGGATCGTGTCGATCGACGCCTCCGCGGCGCTGGCGATGCCCGGCGTGGTGGCGGCGATCACCGGCGCCGACCTGGCCGCGGACGGGGTCAAACCGCTGCCGCTGGCGCCGATCTTCAAGCGGCCGGACGGGTCGCCCGGCGCATCGCCGCTGCGGCCGGCGCTGGCGCATGAGGTGGTGCGCTTCGTCGGTGAGGCCGTGGTCGCCCTCGTGGTCGAGAGCCGCGCTGTGCTGAAGGACGCTCTCGACACCATCGTCGTCGACTATGACGAGCTGCCCGCCGTCGCCGGCGTGGCGCAGGCCCTGGCGCCGGAGGCGCCGCAGGTCTGGCCGGCGGCGACCGGCAACATCGCGGCGCAGATGCGGCATGGCGATGCGGCGGCGACCGACGCCGCCTTCCAGGTCGCCGCGCACATCGTCTCGCTCGACATCGTCAACCAGCGGCTGGCGCCGACACCGATGGAGCCGCGCAGCTCCCAGGCCGAGTACGATTTGGAGACCGACCGGCTGACGCTGCGCCTGTCCAGCCAGATGCCGTCCGGCGCCCGCGACACGCTGTGCGACGCGGTGCTGGGCATCCCGCGCGAGAAGGTGCGGGTGGTGGTCGACGATGTCGGCGGCGGCTTCGGCATGAAGACCGGCCTCTATGCCGAGGACATCATGGTCGCCTATGCCGCGCGTAAGCTGCGGCGGCCGGTGAAATGGACCGCCGAGCGGATTGAGGAGTTTCTGGCCGCCACCCATGGCCGCGACGTCGAGAGCCATGCCGAGCTGGCGCTGGACGCGACCGGCAAGGTGCTGGGCTACCGGGTGCGCTCGCATGCCAATGTCGGCGCCTATGCCACCACGGCGGGCATCATCATCCAGCTGATGATCGGGCCCTGGGTGTCGACCAGCATCTACGACATCCGCACCATCGACTTCGATTTCACCGCCGTCCTGACCCATCAGGCGCCGACGGGAGCCTATCGCGGCGCCGGGCGGCCGGAGGCGATCTACCTGATCGAGCGGCTGTTCGACGCCGCGGCGCGGCAGCTGGGCCTGGACCCGGTCGAGATCCGGCGCCGCAATCTCGTCCATCCCGGGCAGATGCCCTACACCAACGCCATGGGGCAGACCTATGACAGCGGCAGGTTCGGCTCGATCATCGACCAGGCCGTGGGCCTGGCCGACTGGGACGGCTTCGCCGCGCGCGAGGCCGAATCCAGGGGCCGCGGCAAGCTGCGCGGCCGCGGCCTGGCCTCGTTCCTGGAATGGACCGGCGGCAATGTGTTCGAGGAGCGGGTGACCGTCCGGGTCTCCGGCGACGGCGACATCGAAGTCTACGCCGCGACCATGCCGATGGGGCAGGGGATCGCCACCTCCTACGCCCAGCTGGTGGTCGACGTGTTCGGGGTGCCGATCGAGAAGATCCGCATCGTCATGGGCGACACCGACCGCGGCCAGGGCTTCGGCAGCGCCGGTTCGCGGTCGCTGTTCACCGCCGGCTCGGCGATCCGCCATGCCTCGGAGCAGGCGGTCGACACCGGGCGCGAACTGGCCGGCGATGCGCTGGAGGCCGCGGCGGCCGACATCGAATATGCCGAGGGCGTGTTCCGCATCGCCGGCACCGACCGTGCCATCGGCCTGTTCGAGCTGGCCGACCGCCAGCCCGACCGGCGCATCTTTATCGACGCGACCAGCACGGTGAAGGGGCCGAGCTGGCCGAATGGCTGCCATATCTGCGAGGTCGAGCTGGACCCCGAGACCGGCACGGTCGACATCGTCTCCTACGTCTCGGCCAATGATGTCGGCCGGGTGGTCAACCCGATGATCGTGCGCGGCCAGCTCGACGGCGGCGCGGTCCAGGGCATCGGCCAGGCGCTGGGCGAGCGGATGGTCTACGACCCCGAGACCGGGCAGGTCATGACTGCCACGCTGATGGATTACGGGGTGCCACGGGCGGACATTGTCCGCGACTTCGTCCATGTGCTCGACGAATCGACGCCGTGCCTCAACAACCCGCTCGGGGTGAAGGGCGTGGGCGAGCTCGGCACCATCGGCGCGACGCCGGCGGTGGTGAACGCCGTGGCCGACGTGTTGGCGCGGGCCGGCCATGGCGCGGCCGCCGACCGCCTGCAGATGCCGCTGACTCCGGCGACGGTCTGGGCGGCGCTGCAGTCGTAAGCGGAGGGGCCGGAGCCGCCCCCTCACCCGAAATCGCCCCGCGATTTCGACCTCTCCCCAAGGAGAGGTAAGAGGGTCGCGGCTCCGATTTCCCTCTCCTCGGGGAGAGGGAGGGGCCCGTCGCGTTGGCGACGGGAGGGTGAGGGGGATGGCTCCGCCTCAGCCCGCCAGCGCCTGCGCCTCTTCCAGCTTGCCGTTGGCCTCCAGCCAGGCTTCCTCGGCGGCGTCCAGTTTGCCCTGCACCTCGTGCAGCGCGATCTGCTGCTCGGTGGCGGCCGCCGGATTGTTGTAGAGCGCGGTGTCGGCCAGCTTCGCCTCGATCGCCTTCTTCTCCCGCTCCAGCCCCTGGATCCGCTTCTCGATGTCGCGGATCGCCAGCCGCAGCGGCGCCAGTTGGGCCCGGGCCTCGGCAGCTGCGCGGCGCTGCTCCTTGCGGTCGGCCTGGCTCAGCTTCTCCGCCTGTCGCCCGGCGCGCTCCTGCCGCCGCTGCTCGGACAGCAGGCGGCGATAGTCGTCGAGGTCGCCCTCGAACGGGCTCACGGCCCCGTCCTTGACCAGCAGCAGCCGGTCGGCGGTCAGCTCGATCAGATGCGGGTCGTGGGTGATCAGCACCACCGCGCCGTCATACTCGTTCAGCGCCTGCACCAGCGCCTGGCGGCTGTCGACGTCGAGATGGTTGGTCGGCTCGTCGAGCAGCAGCAACTGCGGCGCCTCGCGCGCCATCAGGGCCAAGAGCAGCCGCGCCTTCTCGCCGCCCGACATGTCGCCGATCCGGGTCTCCGACCGGCGCTGGACGAAGCCGAAGCGGCCGAGATGGGCGCGGATCTTCTCGTCGGTCTTGTCCGGCATCACCCGGCGCGCCTGGGCGATGGCGTTCAGCGACAGGTCCAGCTCCTCCGCCTGGTGCTGGGCGAAATAGCCGACCTTCAGCTTGCCGGATTTGCGCAGCTGTCCCGCCATCGGGTCCAGCCGGCCGGCGAACAGCTTGACCAGCGTCGACTTGCCGTTGCCGTTGGCGCCCAGGAGCGCGATGCGGTCGTCCATGTCGATCCGCATGTCGAGATTCTTCAGCACCGGCCGCTCGTCATAGCCGACGGTCACCTTGTCCAGCACCAGGATCGGCGGCGCCAGCTCCTCCGGCGGCGGGAAGTCGAAGCTGATCGACTGGTCCTCGACCAGGGCGACGATCGGCTCCATCTTCTCCAGCGCCTTGACCCGGCTTTGCGCCTGGCGGGCCTTGGTGGCCTTGGCCTTGAACCGGTCGATGAAGCTCTGCATATGGGCGCGCTGGGCGATCTGGCGCTTCTGCAGCGCCGCCAGATGCTCCAGCCGCATGCGGCGCGTCTGCTCGAACTGGTCGTAGCCGCCGGTGTAGGCCGTCAGCTTGCCGTTCTCGAGATGGATGGTGGTGTCGACCACGCGGTTCAGCAGGTCGCGATCGTGGCTGACCATCAGGATGGTGTGCGGATACGATTTCAGCCAGGTCTCGAGCCACAGCGTCGCCTCGAGGTCGAGGTGGTTGGTGGGCTCGTCGAGCAGCAGCAGGTCGGGCTGCAGGAACAGCGTCGCCGCCAGGGCCACGCGCATCCGCATGCCGCCCGACAGGTCGCCGACCGGCCGCGCTTGCGCCTCGGTGTCGAAGCCGAGGCCGGCCAGGATGGTGGCGGCGCGGGCCGGGGCGGTGTGGGCGTCGATATCGGCCAGGCGGGTGTGGATCTCGCCGATCCGGTTCGGATCCTCGGCGGTCTCCGCCTCCTCCAGCAGGCTGGCGCGCTCGGTGTCGGCGGCCAGCACGGTGTCGAGCAGGCTGGCCGACCCTTCCGGCGCGTCCTGGGCGACGCTGGCCATCCGCCATCGCCCGGGATAGCTGATCCGGCCGCCGTCTAGCCCGATCTCCTTGCGGATCGCGCGCAGCAGCGTCGACTTGCCGGTGCCGTTGTGGCCGACGAGGCCCGCCTTGTGCCCGGCCGCCACCGCCACCGAGGCGGAGTCGAGCAGCACGCGGCCGGCGATGCGGATGGTGATGTCCTGGATCTGAAGCATGGCGGCGCGGTCATAGCACGACCTGACCGGATTCGCGCACTCCGGTTGCCGGATCGAGGCCGCCCGTCTATAAGGCCGCGCAATTCCGATCCGCCAACGCCTGAACACCGAGGATCCAATGGCCGAGCGCACCTTCTCCATCATCAAGCCGGACGCCACCCGCCGCAACCTGACCGGCAAGATCAACGCCAAGTTCGAGGAGGCCGGCCTGCGCATCGTCGCGCAGAAGCGGGTCCAGCTGAGCCGCGCCCAGGCCGAGGCCTTCTACGGCGTGCACAAGGAGCGGCCGTTCTTCAACGACCTGTGCACCTTCATGACCTCGGGCCCGGTCGTGGTCCAGGTCCTCGAGGGCGACAACGCCGTGGCCCGCAACCGCGAGATCATGGGCGCCACCAACCCGGCCAACGCCGCCGAGGGCACCATCCGCAAGGAGTTCGCGGAATCGATCGAGGCGAATTCGGTGCACGGCTCCGATTCGCTGGAGAATGCGGCGATCGAGATCGCCTTCTTCTTCGCCGGCACCGAGATCGTCGGCTGATCCGAAGCGTGTTCGGCCATCCCCGCTGCGGCGGGGATGGCCGGACGCCGCCTCCGGGCAACAAAAAAGGCCGGTCCGTCGGGACCGGCCTTTTTCGTGCCGATGGCGAAAATCAGAGCAGGAACAGCGCCATGCCGATCAGCAGGATGGCGACGGCGACGATGCCCCAGGTGCTGAAGCGCACGAAGCTGGCATACATCTGCTTGCGCGAAGCCAGCAGTTCTTCGGGAACCTGATTCGTGCCTTCGCTGGCCATCGCGCCCATCCTCATCACGCTTTCGTATGTTTGCGATCGAGGACCATTTACGGGTGGCCCCCGACCTTGTCCAGTGAAATAGGGTTTAATTGTCGCAGCGTCGAGTTGGGCTTTGTGACAATTATCACAATGGGTTGCGAATTGTGTCTGCGGCCGCGGCCGTGCCGTCGATCCGGACCCGTCCGTTCTCGATCCGGACCCGCCCTTCGGCCACCCAGCGCAGCGCCAGCGGATAGCAGCGATGTTCCTCCACCAGGATACGCGCTGCCAGGCTGGCGGCATCGTCGCCGTCCAGCACCGGCACCGCCGCCTGGACCAGGATCGGCCCGTCATCGACCACCGGTCGCACGATATGCACGGTGCAGCCGGCCAGCCTGACCCCGGCGGCCAGCGCCCGCTCATGCGTGTGCAGGCCCGGGAAGGCCGGCAGCAGCGAAGGGTGGATGTTGAGGATGCGGTCCTGCCAGCGGCCGACGAAATCGGCGCTCAGCACCCGCATGAAGCCGGCCAGGCAGACCAGCTCGACCCCCGCGGCGTGCAGCGCCTCGTCCATCGCCGCCTCGAAGGCGGCTTTGCCGGGATAGGCCTTGCGGTCGACCGTGGCGGTGGCCAGGCCGCGGCCTTCGGCGACGGCCAGGCCGCCGGCGCCGGGGATGTCGGACAGCACCAGCGCGATCTCGGCCGGGAAGTCCGGCGCGCTGCAGGCCTCGGCCAGGGCCGCCATGTTGCTGCCCCGGCCGGATATGAGAACGCCAACCTTCAGACGGCCCATGCCGCGTCCGTCCCCGCGATTGCCACGGAATGGGCGGCGTCGGCCACGACCCGGCCGATCCGGTGGGCGCTCTCGCCCTGGCCGGCCAGGATCGTCGACACCGCTTCTGCCTGGTCCGGCGCGACGATCACCACCATGCCGATACCGCAGTTGTAGGTGCGGGCCAGCTCGGCGGCGTTGAGGCCGCCCTGCGCCTTCAGCCAGCGGAACACCGGGGGCAGGGGCCAGGCGCCGGCGTCGAGGGCGACGCCCAGCCCGTCCGGCAGCACCCGGGGAATGTTCTCGGTCAGCCCACCGCCGGTGATATGCGCCAGGGCATGGACGCCGCCGGCGCGGATGGCGGCCAGCGTGCTCTTCACATAGATCCGGGTCGGGGTCAGGAAGGCCTCGCCGACCGACTTGTCGTTGGCGAAGGGCGCCGGCTCGTCCCAGGCCAGGCCGGCATCGGCGACGGTGCGGCGGACCAGCGAGTAGCCGTTGGAATGGACACCGGTCGAGGACAGGCCCAGCACCACATCGCCGTCGCGCACGTCGCGGCCGGTCAGGGCCTGCTCGCGCTCGACCGCGCCGACGGCGAAGCCGGCCAGGTCGTAGTCGCCGGCGGCGTACATGCCCGGCATCTCCGCCGTCTCGCCGCCGATCAGGGCGCAGCCGGCCTGGCGGCAGCCCTCGGTGATGCCGCGCAGCACGCCGACGCCGACCGAGCGGTCGAGCTTGCCCGAGGCGAAATAGTCGAGGAAGAACAGCGGCTCGGCGCCCTGCACCACCAGGTCGTTGACGCACATGGCGACGAGGTCGATGCCGACCGTGTCATGCCGCCCGGTCTCGATCGCCACCTTCAGCTTGGTGCCGACGCCATCGGTCGCGGCGACCAGGATCGGGTCGCGGAAGCCGGCGGCCTTGGGGTCGAACAGCGCGCCGAATCCGCCCAGCCCCTCCATCATGCCCTTGCGGCGCGTGCTCTCGGCCAGGGGCTTGATGTCGCCGACGAAGGCCTCGCCCTCGGCGATGTTGACGCCGGCCCGGGCATAGGCGTCGGAGCTGTCTTTAGTCCGCATGTCTCACCCTCCATGTGGCCTGCGTTGTCTTGCGGCGAGGTGAATGCGGTTCCGGGCGGCGAAGAGCGTATAGGGACATACGGTCGAGCCGCCCGGGGCCGCAGGCGCCCGCCGCAAGGCAACCCTTCGGGCCGGTTGAAGACGCCGGCAGGGTGCGTCGCCGCGCTTGCCCGATGCGCTGCATCGCGCCGCGCGCGCCTCCTACCCTGCCGGCGTCTTGAACCGGCGCAGGCCACATCGAGGGTGAGGCATGCGGACTATGGTCGACCGGCGGGCACATGATGACCTCGCAATGAGGGGTGCTATATAAAGGCGGATTATCCGTGCGGATGCGCGCGGACCATAGCGGAACCGGAAGGCTTTGCAATGATGCTTCGCATCGGATCGACCCTGGCTCTGGCGGCCGCGCTTCTCTGCGCCGGGCTGGTGCCGGTGCGTGCCCAGACCTCAGGCGGCGCGCCGATCGCGGGCAGCGCCTCCGGCTACTCCGTCGACAATGTCGCGGTCGAGGCGACGGCGGCGAACGCGACCGAGGCGCGGACCAAGGCCTTCGCCCAGGGCCCACGCAAGGCGCTGCAGCAGCTGCTGCAGCAGATCGGCGCCGATCCGGCCCGCGCCTCCCGCATGTCCGATGGGGATGTCGAGCGGCTGGTGCAGAGCTTCCAGGTGAAGTCCGAGCAGGCCTCGCCCGGCCACTACGCCGCCACCCTGGCCTACACCTTCCGCAGCTCCGGCGTGCAGCAGCTGCTGGCCGGTGCATCCGCCGCGCCGCCGGTCACCGCCACCCTTCCGCCCGGCGCGGCGCCGGGAACGCTGCCGGGGACCCTGCCGCAGCCTGGCGCCGTGCCCGGCTTCGCGGCGCGAGGCTCCGTCACCGTCACCGTGCCGATCGCGGCGCCGGCCGACTGGTACGATGTGCAGGGCCGGCTGACCCGCCTCGGTGGCGTGGTCACGTCCTCCCTGGTCAGCCTGACCTCGCGGCAGGCGGTGCTGGAGCTGCATTTCCCCGGCGACCAGACCCAGCTCAACCAGATCCTGTCGCAGCAGGGGCTGACCGTGCAGCAGGGCGCCCAGGCGCTGGAACTGCACCGAACCGGCGGGTAATAGCGCCGGCGTGACGACACTTCTGGCATCGAGGTCAGACTACTTGCGCCTCCTGGTCCGATCCCTGCCCAACCTGCTCAGCCTGGCCCGGCTCGTCCTGGCGCCGGTGACGATCTGGCTGATTCTGGACGGCCGCCTGGTCACCGCCTTCTGGATGTTCGTGGTGGCGGCGCTGACCGACGCAATCGACGGTATCCTGGCCCGCCGGCTGGAGGCGCGCACGGCGCTGGGCAGCTATCTCGACCCGATCGCCGACAAGCTGCTGGTGGTCGGGACGTATCTGGCGCTGAGCTGGATGGCGGCCCTGCCGGTCTGGCTGGTAGTCCTGGTGGTGGCGCGCGACATCGGCCTGGTGCTGGGCGTGGTGGTGCTGCATTTCGCCGGCCGCGGCACCCGCTCGCTGACGCCGTCGATGATCAGCAAGCTCAACACCGTGATGCAGGTGGCTCTGGTGGGGCTGGTGATGGCGGCGCCGGGGCTGCATGTCGACGCCCGCGGCGCGATCGCGCTGCTGGTCTGGGTCGTGGCCGCGACCACGATCCTGTCGGCGATCGGCTATCTGCGCGAGACCATCCGCCGCTTCCTCACCCCGGCGGGGGCGCACGCGTGAACGGCTCCGCCCAAATCCGCTTCTGGCTGATCGGCTTCGTCGTCTTCTGCCTGCTGGTCTGGCTGCTCAGCGGCGTGCTGGCGCCCTTCGTCACCGGCATGATCATCGCCTATCTGCTCGACCCGGTGGCGCGGCGGCTGCAGGCGATCGGCATGGCCCGCTGGCTGGCGACCACGGTGCTGCTGCTGCTGTTCGTGCTCGCCGCCGTGCTGGTGACGCTGATCGTCCTGCCTATCCTCTTGAACCAGGTGACCGGGCTGCTCTCGGCCGTGCCCGACTATGTCGCCCGGGCCGCGACGCGGCTGCAGCCGCTGATCGCCGAGCTGCGGCACCGCGTCTCGGCCGCCAATTTCAACGAGATCCAGAAGGCGGTCAGCCAGTATGCCGGCAGCGCCGTGTCCTGGATCGGCACGGTGATCGGCAGCCTGTGGCAGGGCGGCATGGCCCTGATCGACCTGCTGTCGCTGGTCTTCATCACTCCCGTGGTCGCCTTCTACATGCTGCGCGACTGGGACCACATGATCGGGGTGATCGACCACAACCTGCCGGTGGCGCAGCGCGAGACCATCCGCGGCCTGGGGCGCGAGGTGAACCACACCTTGTCCCGCTTCATCCGCGGCCAGCTGATCGTCTGCCTGCTGCTGGGGCTGTTCTACGCCATCGCCCTGACCATCGTCGGGCTGAATTTCGGGCTGCTGGTCGGGTTGATGACCGGCCTGCTCTCGATCATTCCCTATGTCGGCTCGCTGGTCGGGCTGGTCAGCTCGGTCGGTATCGCCCTGGTGCAGTATGACGACTGGACCATGTGGGCGCTGGTGCTGGGCATCTTCCTGCTCGGCCAGTTCCTCGAAGGCAACTTCGTCACGCCGAAGCTGGTCGGCGAATCCGTCGGCCTGCACCCGGTCTGGGTGATCTTCGCGCTGCTGGCCGCCGGCAGCCTGTTCGGTTTCACCGGCGTGATGCTGGCGGTGCCGATGGCGGCGGTGATCGGCGTCCTGACCCGCTTCGCCCTGCATCGCTACCGGCAGAGCGCGCTGTACCGCCAGCCTCCCGCCGACCCTCCCGACATGGACCTCCCCACCGTTTCATGAGCAAGAGCACCGAAGGGGTGGCCCAGTTCGTCTTCGACCTGTCGCTGCCCCCGGCCCTGGGGCCGGAGGATTTCATCGTCGCCGACAGCAACCGCGAGGCCGCGGGCTGGATCGGGCGCTGGCCGGACTGGCCGGGGCCGGCCCTGGCCCTGCATGGCGCGCCGGGGGCGGGGAAGAGCCATCTGCTCGGCATCTGGGCGCAGCGGGCCGGCGCCCGCATCCTGGCGGGCGGAGCGCTGGCCGAGTCGGACCCGGCCGAGCTCGCCGCCGCCGGAGCCGTGGCGCTGGACGATGCCGACCGGGTGGCCGGCGACGCGGCGGCGGAGCGGGCGCTGTTCCACCTGCACAACCTGCTGAAGGAGGCCGGCGGCTTCCTGCTGGTGGCGGCGCGCGAGCCGCCGGCGCGTTGGCGGGTGGCGCTGCCGGACCTGGCCTCGCGGCTGAAGGCGGCGCCGGCCGTGGGGCTGGGCGAGCCGGACGACGTGCTGCTGGCGCAGGTGCTGGCCAAGCTGTTCGCCGACCGCCAGTTGGCGGTGGGGCCGGAGATCGTGCAGGCGATGCTGGCGCGGATGGAGCGCAGCTTCGCCGAGGCGCGCCGGCTGGTGGCCGAGATCGACGCCGCCAGCCTGGCGCAGGGCCGCTCGATCACCCTGCCGCTGGTGCGCGCGATCCTGGCGGGGCAGGGCAAGGGCTAGGATTTCGGCAGGCGGGCGGAGGCCGGTCCCGTCAGGCCGCGATCCAGCGCGGCGCGATCGGCGACAGCCGGGCGCCGGGGAAGCGATGCAGCCCGGTCCGGCCGATCAGCCAGACGTGGAAGATAGGGGCGAGCAGCCGGCGGATCGCGGGGTCGAGCACGTCGAGGCCGCCGGTGTAGGCGCCGAAGGCCGGCAGCACTAGCCGGTGCTCGTCGGCGACGAAGCAGCGCCCGGTCACCCGCCCGGCGCGGCCGCTGATCGCCGCCTTGGGGTGGTAGTGGCCGGAGATCTCGCCGCCAAAATCAGGTTGCTTGGGCGCCCCGGCATGGGCGGCGTGGCGGCAGACCAGGCCATCGACCTGCAACTCCTCGGTCCGGTCGCCCGGCAGCGCCGCCGGCAGGTCCGGGTCGTGGTTGCCCAGCACCCAGATCCAGTCACGGCCCCGGGCCAGCCCGGTCAGCGTCGCCAGATCCTCGGCGGCAAGGCGGTCAGCCCCGTCCGAATCATGGAAGCTGTCGCCGAGCGCCACCACGGCGGCCGGGTCCAGCCGGTCGATCGCGGCGCCGAGCCGGACCAGCGTCTGGGCGCTGTCATACGGCGGCAGCAGCCGGCCCGAGCGCCGGGCCAGCGCCGTCGCCTTCTCCAGATGCAGGTCGGCCACCAGCAGCCAGCGCCGCTCCGCCCACCACAGCACGCCCGACGGGTCGGGCCGGAAGGCGTGGTCGCGGAGCGGGATGGTGCGCGTCGGCATGACTCCGGTTTAGGCGCCCGGCCCGTGCTCGGCAACTGGTTTTGTTCGGCTTCTGTTCCGTTCAGGCGCCGGGCGTCCGTTTCGGCTCCAGGATCGCCCCGATCTCCCGCGCCTTGCTGTGGCCCAGCCAGAACAGCACCGACGCCAGGCCGACGAACACGGCGAGGAAGACCCACAGCGCGATCGCCAGGTAGTCGTACATCGGGTCGGCCGCCGCCGGGCGGATCATCAGCAGCCCGAGGACCAGGATGAACAGCACGAAGGCGATGACGCTCAGGTTGACGGCATAGGTGTGCCAGGTCGCCAGCCGCCGGTACTCGATCCGGCACTCGATGATGGCGCGCTTCTGCGCCTCGTCGCCGGCGAAACGGTTCAGCTCGACCTTCTGGCGCAGCGCCACCAGGTCGCGCAGCCATTGGCTGAGCTGGATGTAGAAGAAGCTGCCGACCAGGCCGGCCAGGGTCAGCAGCGGGCTGAGCAGCGACAGCGGGTTGGTCGGCGTCATCGCAGGTCCTCGCGGCGCAGGGCATCGAGCAGGACGAGGATCGTCTCCGCCGTGATCGAGAACCAGGTGAGGGTGGGCGAGGAGGGCTTCCTCGCCGGCGGCGCCGGACGGTCGCTGTTGGTCACCGCCGCCGCGACCGAATCATAAAGGGTGACGAGCTCATCATAGGCGCCGCGCGACAGGCTGAGGTCGAAGCGCAGCGTCTGGTCCTGGCGGGGATCGGCCGTCGCCGCCGCGTGGGCACGGGCCTCGGCGCTTTCCAGAACCCGGCGCAGCTCGATCCTGGCAGCCGCCCGCCACTGCGCGGAACGTCGGGCGCGAAGCAGCCGGGCCAGATACTGCGCCCGCGGCAGGCCGAGCTGGAACCGGGCATAGATCCGGGCAGGGTCCGGCTGCTCGTCGCTGTGCAGGTCGTCGTAGAAGCGGGCGATCCAGGCCTCGGCCTGCTGCCCCTGGCTCTCATGCCGGCGCTCGCCCAGCACCCATTCGCTGACCAGGTCGACGCACAGCGCCTCGTAGCCGGAGTCGATCCGCGCCCAGCTGGCCGGCGAGGCGTCGATCGCCAGCGCCGCCTTGGCCCGGGCCAGGCGGTTCCGCCTGTCCGTATCCTCCGCCATCGATTCCCTCCGAGTCCGCGGTGCGGACGATCCTAGCGAATCCGGCGAATGGCGGCAGGACACATCTCGTAAGCCTCGGATCAGGCAGGCAGCCCGGCCTTGAGCAGGCCGTCGCGGCAGTGGGCGCGGTCCTCGTCGCCCTTGTAGTGTAAGGTGGCGAGGAACGCCTCCGCGGTGAAATCGGGGTTGGTCCGCAGCACTGCCTGGGCATGGGCACCGGCGGCGGTGGCATCGCCCATCCAGGCCAGAGCGGCGGCGAGGAAGGCGTGATGGGTGTGGTCGGGCCTGGTGATGTGGCTGTAGGCCTCCACCGCCTCGGCATAGCGCTTCGCGGTGTAATAGGCCCGGCCAAGATGGCTCCAGAACCGCTCCGGGTGATGCGGATTGAGCCGCATCGCCTTGCGGATCCAGTCGATGCCTTCCTCCGGCCGGCCGAGCCAGGTCAGGATCTCGCCCTGCTGCACCACGATCAGGTCGTAGTTCGGGTTCGAGGCGATCGCGCGTTCCTGGTGGTACAAGGATCTGTCGAACTCGTGGCGCGTCAGGGCGACCGCGGCGAGGATGCGGTGGACATCGGCGTCGTTGTCGTCGAGGGCGATGGCGGTCTCGAGCTCGCCGACCACCGCGTCCCAGGTGGCGTCGCGGTCGGCGCACCAGCCATTGACCCAGCTCTGGCCCAGCACGCAGGCGCGCCAGGCATGGGCGTGGGCATATTTCGGGTCGAGGGCGACGGCGCGGTCGAGCATCGCCAGCGCCTGGACATTGTCGTCGCGGGTCGACCGGTGGTGCAGGATCTTGCCGGCCAGCAGGCACTCATAGGCTTCCAGATTGCCCGTCGTCTTCCGCTTCGCCCGGTCGCGCGCCGCGGCCTCGACCCGGCCGGGCAGGGTGGCAGCGATCGCCGCGGTGACCTCGTCCTGGATGGCGAAGATATCGGCCAGGTCGCGGTCGTATCGCTCGGCCCAGATGTGGCGGTCGGTCTCGCCATCGATCAGCTGCACCGTGACCCGCACCCGGCCGCCGGCCTTGCGCACGCTGCCCTCGACCACGTAGTGGACGCCGAATTCGCGAGCGATGTCCTGCACCCTCACCGGCTTGCCCTTGTGCACGAAGGCGGAGTTGCGGGAAATCACCAGCAGTTCGTGAAAGCGCGACAGCTCGGTGATGATGTCCTCGGTCAGGCCGTCGGCGAAGAACTCCTGCTCGGCGTCGCCGCTCATATTGTCGAAGGGCAGCACGACGATGGAGGGCTTGGTCGCGACCGGAGCGGCGGTTGCGGCCGCCTCGGACGGGGCCTCCGGCGCCGTCGCGTCGAGCCGCACCCGGTAGACGCGGATCGGCCGGGAGATGTTCTTGACCGACTGCTCGCCGAGATCCTCGAAGCCGACATCGAGCCGGTCTCCGACCTGGTCGCGTACGGCGCCGGACACGCAGATCCCGCCCGGCTCGGCCAGCGCCTCCAGCCGCGCCGCGACATTGACGCCATCGCCGAACAGGTCGCCGTCCTCGACGATCACGTCACCGAGATTGATGCCGATGCGGAACTGGATCCAGCGCGCCGGCGAGACGTCGCTGTTGCGTCGGGCCATGCGACGCTGGATCTCCGAGGCGCAGGCCAGGGCATCGACGATGCTGGCGAACTCGACCAGCAGGCCGTCGCCCGTGGTCTTGACGATGCTGCCGCGGGTCTTGGCAATCGCCGGGTCGATCAGCTCCAGCCGGTGGGTCTTCAACCGCGCGAGGGTGCCGGCCTCATCGGCTTCCATCAGCCGGCTGTAGCCCACCATGTCCGCCGCCAGGATCGCCGCCAGCCTGCGCTGGACCTCGGGCTGTTCCATGGGCTCGTCCTCGCCCCGAAGGGCGCAATTTTAGCAAAACCGGGCCGAGGCGACAAATGATGTTGTCCCGTCACGCCCGCCGCCGGCCTTTCTCGCCCCGCTTCGGCGTGGCCTCGGCGATCATCTCCGCGGCGCTCTCCTCCAGCATCGCGTCGATGGCGCCATCGGCGATGCTGACGCGGCCGATCTCCAGCAGCACCGGCACGGCCAGGGGCGAGATCCGGTCGAGCGCCCGCAGGGTCAGCTTGCGCCGGGCGCGCTTCAGCAGCAGGGCGACGCGGCCGAGGTCGACCAGGCCGCGCGCCGCGTCGGCCCGGGTGGCGCGCAGCAGCACATGGTCGGGCTGGTGGCGGCGCAGCACGTCGTAGATCAGGTCGGCGCTGACCGTGACCTGGCGGCCGGTCTTGCGCTCGCCGGGCGTGCGCCGCTCGATCAGCCCGGCGATCACCGCGACGTTGCGGAAGGTGCGGCGCAGCAGGCTGGAATCGCTCATCCAGGCCTCCAGGTCGTCGCCCAGCATGTCCTCGTCGAATAGCACCGCCGGGTCGGTCACCGGCTCCAGGCTCCAGGTCGCCAGCACATAGTCGGTGGCGACGAAGCCGATCGGTCCCAGCCCGGCGCGCTCCATCCGCTTGGTCACCAGCATGCCCAGCGTCTGGTGCGCCTGCCGGCCCTCGAAGCAGTAGGCCACCATGTAGTGCCGGCCGCCGCGCGGGAAGGTCTCGATCATTAGCTCGCCCGGGCCGGGCAGGCCGGAACGCTCGCGCTGCAGCTCCAGCCACTCCCGCGCGTCGTCCGGCAGACCGGCCCAATGGGCGGGGGTGGACAAGAGGCGCCGCACCCGGTCGGCCAGATGGGTGGTCAGCGGCATCCGGCCGCCGGCATAGGCGGGCACCTTCGGCTCGCCGCTGGCGGCGCGGCTGGCGATCACCGACATCTCGCGGATGCCCTCGAAGCGCAGCAACTGGCCCGCGAACATGAAGGTGTCGCCCGGCACCAGCCCCTGGGCGAAATACTCCTCGACCTCGCCCAGCACCTTGCCGAAGCCGCCGGACAGCCGGACCTTCAGCATCTCCTCCTCGACGATGGTGCCGACATTCATCCGGTACTGCCGGGCGACCACGGCGCTGGCCACCTTCCAGCGGCCTTCGGCATCCTGCTTCAGCCGGTGAAAGCGGTCGTAGCTGCGCAGCGCGTAGCCGCCATGGGCGACGAAATCCAGCACGTCGTCGAAGTCGCGGCGGGTCAGGGCGGCGTAGGGCGCGGCTCGCCGCACCTCGGCATACATCGCCTTGGCCTCGAAGGCGGCGGAGCAGGCGCAGCCCAGCAGGTGCTGCGCCAGCGTGTCCAGCGTGCCGGGGGCGGGCGGGTCGCCGTCCAGCGTCATCGCCTCGATGGCGTCGGAGGCGGCGCGGCACTCCAGCACCTCGAAGCGGTTGGCCGGCACCAGCACCGCGACCGAGGGCGCGTCGAAGCGGTGGTTCGACCGGCCGATGCGCTGCAGCAGGCGGCTCGCCCCCTTCGGTGCGCCGATCTGGATCACCAGGTCGACGGCGGCCCAGTCGATGCCGAGGTCGAGCGAGGAGGTGGCGACCACCGCGCGCAGCTCGCCCCGCGCCATCGCCGCCTCGACCTTGCGGCGCTGCTCCGCCGCCAGGCTGCCGTGATGCAGCGCGATCGGCAGCACCTCGTCATTGATCCGCCACAGCGCCTGGAACACCAGCTCCGCCTGCGCCCGGGTGTTGACGAAGAGGAGCGTGGTGCCGGCCTTGCGGATGCGGTCGTACAGGTCCCGGGCCGCGTAGGTGCCCATATGGCCGGCCCAGGGCAGGCGGCTCTCGGTCTCCATGATCTCGACGATCGGCTTGATCCCGGGCGGCCCGCGCACCGTGCGCACCAGGGCCGGGTCGGCGTGGCCGGTCGGCGACAGCCAGGCGACCAGCGCGTCGGGATGCGCCACCGTGGCCGACAGCCCGACACGGCGGGCCTCCGGCGCCAGGGTGGCCAGCCGGGCGAGGCCCAGCGCCAGCAGGTCGCCGCGCTTGGTGCCGGCCAGGGCATGCAACTCGTCGACGATGACGCAGCGCAAGGACCCGAAGATGCGGTCGGCATCGCCATAGGACAGCAGCAGCGCCAGGCTTTCCGGCGTCGTCATCAGGATCTGCGGCGCATGGCGGCGCTGGCGCTCGCGCTTGACCTGCGGCGTGTCGCCGGTGCGGGTCTCGGCCCGGATCGGCAGCCGCATTTCGGCGATCGGCTGCTCCAGGTTGCGATGGATGTCGACCGCCAGCGCCTTGAGCGGCGAGATGTAGAGCGTGTGCAGCCCCTCGCGCGGCCGCTCCGCCAGCTCGGTCAGGGTCGGCAGGAAGCCGGCCAGGGTCTTGCCGCCGCCGGTCGGGGCGATCAGCAGGGCATGGGTGCCGTCGCGTGCCGCCTGCAGCATCTCCAGCTGATGCGGGTGGGGCGTCCAGCCCTTGTGCCGGAACCAGCCCTGGAAGGCCGGCGGCAGCAGCGGTTCGGCGGTTTCCGCCAGTGCGGTCATGGGCCTGCGCCTCGACATCCAACCGCCACGGCACCGTGCCGTTTCGGCCATGATCCGGGGCCAGCCTGCGCCGGCCCCATCACCCGGACAGATCAGCCCATGACCCGCCGGACACGCAAGCGTTTAGTGTTTGTTCTCGCCGCCCTGGGTGTGTTCGCCGCGGGTGTGTTCATCAACAACAGCTCATGGCTGCACGGCGCGCCGGGTGGGGCGCCGGTGCTGCTGGCGCATCGCGGCCTGGCCCAGGGCTTCGACCGGACGGGGCTGACCGGCGAGACCTGCACCGCCGCCCGGATGCTGCCGCCGGAGCATCCTTATCTCGAGAACACCATCGCCTCGATGCGCGCCGCTTTCGATCTCGGCGCCGGTGCGGTGGAGCTCGACATCCAGCCCACCACGGACGGGCATTTCGCCGTGTTCCATGACTGGACGGTCGATTGCCGCACCGACGGCCATGGCGTCACCCGTGCGCACAGCCTGGCCGGGCTGCAGGCGCTGGACATCGGCCATGGCTATACCGCGGATGGCGGCCGGACCTTCCCGTTCCGGGGCAAGGGCACCGGGCTGATGCCGTCACTGGACCAGGTGCTGGAGGCCTTTCCCGGCCGCCGCTTCCTGCTGAACGTCAAGAGCAACGACCCGGCGGAAGGAGAGATGCTGGCCCGGTATCTCGCGGCCCTGCCGGCGGAGCGCCGCGACCTGCTGGCCGCCTATGGCGGCGACAGGCCGGTTGCGGTGCTGCGCGAGCGGCTGCCCGACTTCCGCTCGATGTCCCGGGCGTCGATCAAGGATTGCTTCGTCAGCTATGCCGCGTGGGGCTGGACCGGCCAGGTGCCGGAGTCCTGCCGGCGATCGGTGCTGCTGGTGCCGTCCAACGTCGCGCCCTGGCTGTGGGGCTGGCCTCACCGCTTCGTCGCCCGGATGGAGGCGGCGGGCACGCCGGTCTTCCTGATCGCGCCTTGGGGCGGCGGCTTCTCCGAAGGCATCGACGATCCGGCGCTGATCGCAGACCTGGTCGCCGACGGCTACGCCGGCGGCATCGAGACCGACCGGATCGACCGCTTCGGCTCCGCGCTGAAGAAGTGAATCGAGGCAATCCATCCTTGCCGCCTGCGGACTCCAGTCGATTCCATGTTTTCATCGTACAAATAATCGATTCAGTTTTAGGTATTATTGCCGAACTATCCTTCGCGATGCTGCGGATAATTCGACACGAAATTATGTAACAACGGAGGTGCGTTTTTTCCTTTCCCTCCTAAGATGCCGGCCGACGGGCTTCAGGCCCGAAGAAACCAGGAGGAAGCGCGATGGGCCCTATGAGCCAATCGTCCGGTACCGGAGCGGAGGGCGGCGATCTCGCCCGCCGGCTGAAGAGCCGCCACATCCACATGATCGCGATCGGCGGCGCCATCGGCGTCGGCCTGTTCCTCGGCTCCGGCAAGGCGATCGCCAAGGCCGGGCCGGGGCTGCTGCTGAGCTATGCCATCGGCGGCATCGCCATCTTCTTCATCATGCGGGCGCTGGGCGAGCTTCTGCTGCACAAGCCGGTGGCCGGGTCCTTCGCCACTTATGCCGAGGAGTTCGTCGGCCCCTTCGCCGGCTTCGCCACCGGCTGGTCCTACTGGTTCATGTGGGTGGTGATCGGCATGGCCGAGATCACCGCGGTCGGCGTCTATGTCCACTACTGGCTGCCGGACGTGCCGCAATGGATCCCGGCGCTGGTGACGCTGGCGGTGCTGACCGTGGTCAACATCGTGGCGGTGCGGCTGTTCGGCGAGCTGGAATTCTGGTTCGCGTTGATCAAGGTCGTGACCATCGTCGCGCTGATCCTGGGCGGCCTGGCCGTGATCATCTTCGGCATCGGCGACCTGGGGCAGGGGGCCAGCGTCACCAACCTGTGGTCGCATGGCGGCTTCCTGCCCTTCGGCGTGCTCGGCGCCGTGCTGGCGCTGCAGATGGTGATGTTCGCCTATCAGGGGGTCGAGCTGATCGGCGTCACCGCCGGCGAGGCCGAGGATCCGGCGAAGGTGCTGCCGCGCGCCACCAACGGCATCATCTGGCGCATCCTGATCTTCTACCTGGGCGCGCTGGCGGTGATCATGTCGCTGCTGCCCTGGACCCAGCTGGACCCGAATGCCAGCCCCTTCGTCTTCGTGTTCGACAAGCTGGGGCTGTCCGCCGCGGCCGACGTGATCAACCTCGTGGTCATCACCGCCGCCGCCTCGTCCTGCAACAGCGGGCTGTTCAGCAACGGCCGCATGCTGTTCACCCTGGCCCGGTCCGGCCAGGCGCCGCGCGCCTTCGGCCGGGTCAGTCGCAACCACGTGCCGGTGGCGGGCATCGCCGCCTCGGCCGCGGTGATGCTGATCGGCGTCGGGCTGAACTATGTGGTGCCGGAGGAGGCGTTCATCTGGGTCACCAGCATCTCGCTGGTCGGCAGCCTGTGGACCTGGGGCATCATCATGATCGCCCATCTCGGCTACCGCCGCGCCGTGGCCGAGGGCCGGTCGGCACCGGTCGCCTTCCGCATGCCGGGCGCGCCGGTCGCCAACTGGCTGGTGGTGGCCTTCCTGGTGCTGGTTGCGGTGTTCCTTGGCTTCGACCCGTCGACCCGGGTGGCGCTCTATGTCGCCCCGGTGTGGTTCGGGCTGCTGATCGTCGGCTACCTGCTGACCGGCGGCCGTCGCCGGCCGGCGCTCGGCCTGTCCTGAGCGTCGCACCCCTTTGCGCCGGCCCGACAGCCGGCGCATAAGGGGCGGCGACACGAAGGGAGACTGTGATGCGCGCGGACGGACCGATCGGGCTGATGGCGGCGATTCCGCAGGAGCTGGCGGCGCATGCCGACCTGGTGGTGCGCACCGAGCGGGAGATCGCCGGCTGCCGCTTCCGCCTTGGCCGCCTCGGCACCCGCGACCTGGTGGCCGTCGAGGCCGGCATCGGCAAGAGCCATGCCGCCATGGTCGCGACCCTGCTGCTGCAGGAGTTCGGCTGCGCCTCGCTGCTGTTCTCCGGCGTCGCCGGCGGCCTCGACCCGGACCTCGCCATCGGCGACGTGGTGGTGGCGGACCGGCTGGTGATGCACGATTACGGTGCCCGGGTCGACGGCCGGCTGAAGCCGTATCAGCCCGGCGTGCCGCCGCTGCCCGGCTTCCCCGAGGAGACCGGCTACGGTCTGGATCCAATGCTCAGAGAGAAGATCAAGGACGCTCTCGAAGGCCTTGATATCGGTGGATTCGACGCCACCGCGACCGGTGGCGAGTCGCACCGGTCGCGGTTGATCTTCGGCACTGTCCTGACCGGCGACATCTTCCTCAACGACGCGCAGGAGCGGGAGCGGCTGCACCGCGAATTCGGCGGCGTCGCCATCGAGATGGAGGGTGCGGCGGTGGCGGCGGTGGCCGAGCGCTTCGGCGTGCCCACGGTGGTGGTCCGGGCGCTCAGCGACCTCGCCGGCAGCGAAAGCCACATGGATTTCCCCGCCTTCCTCGACGCCGCCGCCCGCATCGCCGCCCGCGTCGTCGGGCGCATCTCGACAGTGCTGTAGCCGCCCCTCACAGGGTCATCAGCCGCTGCGTCAGGTCGCGGACCAGCCCGGTGAAGCCCGGGTCGTCCGGCCCGGAGGCCTGGCCGAGAGTGCCGGTGGCGGCGGATTGAGCCTGCCCGTCCAGGCAGGTCGCGGCCCGCACCACGATCGGCCTCATCGCCGGCTCGGTGGCGATCGTATCGCCGCTGCACAGCGCATCCGGCAGCAGGCCGTGCGCCGGGTTGAGGACCACGGAATAATAGGGCGTATGCGCCGGTCCGGCAGTCGGCGTTGCGACGGGCACGAAGCGGGTGTGCCCGCCGCCGAAGCCTTGGGTCATGATCCGTGTCACCGCATCGGCGATGCCCGACGCCATGAACGGATTGCCCTGCACCGAGACGGGCAGTTCGGCCCTGCCCGAGGCGACGCTGAACGGGATCAGCGTGACCGGGTCGATCTCGTCTGTCACCACGCGTGGCACCGCGGCGAGGGTGGGCAGGGCGCCGCCGGCCAGCGCGAGGATTGCGGCCACCAGGATGCGGGCCGGCCGGCGCGGGTGAAGCGGGGAGAGCAGGAAGCGGGTCATGGAGAGGTCCATGGCTGGTGGGGAGACGATGCCTTATGGACCTCGCCCGGCCCGGCCTTATTCCGGCCTGCCGCATGAAGTCTTTGTCATCTCCGCCACGTGGATTTCGACTCTCTCCCTAACCTTCTTGATGGTTATAGTGCCGGATGGGGCCGGCGACACGGCCCGAAGCAACAGCCAGGAGGAACGCCATGAAGTCGGGTCTCTTGCTCACCACCCTCGCGCTCGGCATCGCCCTGTCGCTCGGAGCCGCCGCGGCGACGCCGGAACAGGACCTGGCCTCGGCCAGGCCCGAGATCGACAAGGCCAATGCCGACTGGGTGCCGGCGCTGCAGGCGGGCGATGTCCGGAAGGCCGCCGAGCCGTTCGCCGACGACGCCATGTTCATCCTCGGCAGCGGCAAGACATATGTCGGCCGGGCGGCGATCGAGGCCTTTCTCAAGGAGCGTCTGATCCCCGGCACCAAGATCACCGGCGGCACCATCCAGCAGGAGGGGATCCAGGTCATCCGCGACGGTCTGATCTATGAATGGGGTCATGGCGACAGCACCAAAGTCGACGCCAGCGGCAAGAGCCAGACCTCCTCGGGCCTCTACCTGACGGTGTGGCAGCGCGGCGCTTCCGGGCACTGGCAGATCATCCGCAACCTGAACTTCTGACCGGGAGGTCCCGTTTCCTTCCGGAGGCGGCGCCGCCGGCGACGGTCGGTGCCGCCAGCAAGCCGGTGGAGACGGAGCATGCTCCAGACCCTGCAGGTGGTGAGCCTTTGCCTGGTTGCGCTGGCGCTGACCCCGGCGCTGGCGCATGCGCTCGAGTGGCCGGGAAAGATGCGCCTCGACCGGGACGCGTATCTGGCCGTGCAGCCGATCTACTACCCCGGCTTCACCGTGGTGGGTGGCTTCGGCGAGGTCATCAGCATCCTTGCCGTGCTGGTCCTGCTGGTGATGACCCCGGCCGGCGATGCCGGGTTCTGGTGGATGGCGGCAGCGCTGGTCGCCCTGGCGGCGATGCATGCCGTTTACTGGCTGCTGACGCATCCGGTGAACCGCTACTGGCTGCGGAACCGGGCGATGGGGCGGGCAGGCACCGGGTTCTTCGCCCAGGATCCGCTGCACCGCGAGAGAGCCGCGGATGCCGGCGAGGAGAGCTGGACGAGCCACCGTGATCGATGGGAGCGGTCGCACGCCGTCCGGGCGGTCCTCGCCGCGATCGGCTTCGTCGCCTTGGCCATCGGCGTGGCCGGGTAGAAAAGGCCGTGCGGTTTCGTGAGATGCGGCTCGACAGGCGCATTGCGGATGACAACATCATGGCTGAGACCGTCGGCCCCGCGGGCCGGCACGGAGGAGGCCATGGACGCAGCGATCATCGAGGAATACGCCCAGAAGCTCCGGACCGCCGGCGCCGGCGCGTCGCTGGTGCTGTTGACCCGCGGCGGGCACGAGCTGCCGGCCCGCGACGCCCGCACGGCGCGCGACCTTGTCCACCTGACACATGACGGCGGCGAGACCGTCGTCCTGCGGTCGGAGATCGTCGGGATCCGCCTCCTGGGCGCCGGGGGCGTGGCGTCGAAGATGGGGTTCTGACCGCCAAGGTGCATGGCAGGGCCCGGCCGGGCTCATGGATCGGACGAGATCCGGCTTTGCCAAGCCTGCGGACGGGCCCGAGGATATCCGGCAACGACCGGAGCGCCGATGAAACCCCGCCACATCCTCCTCGCCCTGCTGGTGGCTGCCATCTGGGGCTTCAACTTCGTGGTCATCCGCATCGGCCTCGGCAGCTTCCCGCCGCTGCTGCTGGCCGCGCTGCGCTTCATCCTGGCGGCGCTGCCGGCGGTCCTGCTGCCGCGTCCGCAGGTGCCGTGGCCGCGCATGCTGGCGATCGGCCTGACGCTGTTCGTCGGCCAGTTCGCCTTCCTGTTCCCGGCCATGCAGGTTGGCATGCCGCCCGGCCTGGCCTCGATCGTGCTGCAGTCCCAGGCCTTCTTCACCATGCTGGTGGCGGCGATGGCGCTGCGCGAGCGGCCGACCGGCCGCCAGATCGGCGGCGCGGCCGTCGCCTTCGCCGGGCTCGCCGTGATCGCGACCACCGCGGGGGGCGGCGACGTCACCGCCCTCGGCCTGGCGCTCTCCCTGGCCGCCGCGCTCAGCTGGGCTTGCGGCAATGTCCTGCTGCGCGGCGCCGGCAAGGTCGACATGCTGCCGATGATCGTCTGGCTCAGCCTGATCCCGCCGCTGCCGCTGCTGGCCCTGTCCGTCGCGATCGAGGGGCCGGCGGCGATCGGCCAGGCCCTGGCCTCGGTCAGCTGGACCGGTGTCGGCACCGTGCTCTATCTCGCCGTGCCGACCACGCTGCTCGGCTTCGGCCTCTGGGGCCATCTGCTGAAGCTGTATCCGGCGGCGACGGTGGCGCCGTTCTCGCTGCTGGTGCCGATCTTCGGCGCCGGCTCCGCCGCCCTGGTGCTGGGCGAGCATTTCGGCCCGGCCCGGCTGCTCGGCATGGTGCTGATCCTGCTCGGCCTCGCCACGGTCGCCTTGCCGGTGGCCCGGCTGCTGCGATTGCGCTTGGCGGCGGGACGCTAGGCCGGATCTGGCGGGCTGGGGCCGCGCTGGCTTATCGTCCACGGGAGCATGTTTTCGGCCGGGGCCACGCCGTATTTCGAGGCCCTGCATGGCATATCGGAGGGGGAGATTATGCGCTGTCTGGCATTGGCGGTTCTGTGCCTGGTCGCGGCGGGTTGTGCGCCGAAGGTGATACGGCCGCAGGCGCCGTTCGTCGAATCAGAGTATGCCGCCTACCGCGGCAGCGGCACGGGCACGATCGAGGGGCAGGGCTTCTTGCGCCAGAACGGCGGCGGCGTCGTCACTTGCGCCGGGTCGAAGGTCTGGGCGGCGCCGGCCACCGCCTACAGCCGGGAAATGACCGGGATCTTCGAGGCGGGGTGGAGCCAGCTCACGGCCGACTTCGTGACCATCGACAATCCGAACCAGGGTCGGCTGTTTCGCGAAGGCATCGAGCGCGAGACGCAATGCGATGCCCAGGGCAATTTCGTGTTCCGGAATCTCCCCGCCGGCCAATGGATCGTCTCGACCGCGGTGACCTGGCAGGTGGGGTACGAGGCTCAGGGCGGCTATGTCCGTCAGGAGACCGCTCTCGCCGACGGGCAGACCGTGAGGCTTCTGCTCACCCGGTGAGGTCGATGCGGATCGGGGTTCGGTCCACGCCAGCTTGATCCGCCGGCGCGGGCCGCCCAGCTATCAAGTCTTCGGAACCACGAGACCGGTCCATGGATTACGAACCCCGGCTGCGCAACCACGGCCTGCCGCACGACCCGTTCAAGGCGCTGGTGGTGCCGCGGCCGATCGGCTGGATCAGCACGCTCAGCCCCGAGGGCGTGGTCAACCTGGCGCCCTACAGCTTCTTCAACGCGGTGTGCGACCGCCCGCCGATGGTGATGTTCGCGCCCAGCGGGCCGAAGGATTCCCAAGCCAATGCCGAGGCCACCGGCGAGTTCGTGGCCAGCCTCGCCACCTGGGACCTGCGCGAACAGATGAACGCGACCTCGGCCGCGGTCGGGCCGGAGGTCAGCGAGCCCGAGCTGGCCGGGCTGGCGATGACGCCGTCGCGGCTGGTGAAGCCGCCGCGGGTGGCGGCCGCCGCCGCGGCGCTGGAATGCCGCTGGGTCAAGTCGGTGCCGATGACCACCGCTTCCGGCGAGACCGTGCCGGGCGCCATCGTGATCGGTGAGGTGGTGTCGATCCATATCGACGAGTCGGTGATCGTCGACGGGCGCGTCGACCTGTCGACCCGGCGCGCGATTTCGCGGCTCGGCTACATGGAGTACGGCGTGCTCGACACCGTGTTCAGCATGCAGCGCCCGCGCTGAATCGCTTCCGACCGATCCTGCCGGCTGTCATCCGTGCTATCGTCTCCAAGCTGTCGGGGAACCCATCGCGCTTTCGTACCGTTCCGTCTGTCGGGACGCCTGCCGTGCCAGGGCGAAAGGGAAGGGGGACAGCATGGGTCTGCGCACCGGGTTGTGGTGGTCTTCGGTTTCAGTCGCGGCCGGCCTCACGCTGCCGATCGCTGCTCCGGCCCAGGACGTGCCGGCCGAGCCGAAGCGGCCGGCTGTGATCACCTCGACGCCGCAGGCGCCGCGGCCGTTGCACGAGGATCCCGGGGCCTTCATCAGCTTCGAGCTCGACAACGACGTCTTCGCCAACACCGATCGCGGCTACACCAACGGCTTCCGCTTCGCCTATACGAGCTCGGAGACCGGGACGCCGGACTGGCTGGCCGACGCGGCCCGCGCCTTTCCGCTGTTCCCCGACGCCGCGCCGATCCGGTCGACCCTCTCCTTCGGCCAGAGCCTGTACACGCCGAAGGACCTGACGCTGCGCGACCCCAACCCGGATGACCGGCCCTACGCCGCCTGGCTCTACGGCAGCGCCGCGGTGCTGGCGGATTCCGGCGACCGGCTGGACCGGCTCGAACTGCAGATCGGCGTCGTCGGCCCCTATGCGATCGGCGAGCAGGTGCAGAACACGGTGCACAGCCTCATCGGCTCGCAGAAGGCCCGCGGCTGGAAGCACCAGCTGCACAACGAGCCCGGCGTGATCCTCAGCTACGAGCGGACGTGGCGCAGCCTCTACGCCGCGGCGCCGCTGGGCATCGGCTTCGACCTGTCACCCTATGTCGGCGCCAGCCTGGGCAATGTGCTGACCCAGGCCTCGGTTGGTGCCACGGCGCGGCTCGGCTTCGACCTGCCGGCCGATTACGGCCCGCCGCGGATCCGGCCCAGCGTGCCGGGGTCGGACTTCTTCATCCCGACCAGCGGCTTCAGCTGGTACCTGTTCGCCAGCATCGAGGGCCGGGCCGTCGCCCGCAACATCTTCCTCGACGGCAACACCTTCGAGGACAGTCCGCACGTCACCAAGAACCCGCTGGTCGGCGACCTGCAGATCGGCCTCGCGGTGCAGGTCTACGACCTTCGCGTCGCCTACACCCATGTGTACCGGACGCAGGAGTTCGAGGAACAGAACGACCATTTCAGCCAGTACGGGATGTTCACCGCGTCCTGGCGGTTCTGAAGGCCACTCCTCTTGTGTCATTGCCGGGCTTGACCCGGCAATCCAGAAGATGTTGACGCTCTCTGGATGCCCGGGGCGAGCCCGGGCATGACAAAAATGGGTGCTCAGCCGAGCGCGGCCAATGCCTTCGCGATCCGGGCGCCGACCCGGGCGTTGTTCTCGACCAGGGCGATGTTGGCGGTCAGGCTGCGGCCTTCGGTCAGGGCGACGATCCGGGCCAGCAGATAGGGCGTCACCGCCTTGCCGGCGATGCCATCGCGATCGGCATCGGCCAGGGCGCTGGCGATGGCGGCGTCGATCTCCGCCTCCGGCAGGGCATGCGCCTCCGGGATCGGGTTGGCGATCACGGCCCCGGCCGGGAAACCCAGCGCCGCCTGGGCCGCCAGCACGGCGGCCACCTCCTCCGGCGTGTCGCGGCGCAGGGCCAGGGCCAGGCCGCTCGACCGGCAGAAGAAGGCGGGCAGGGTGTCGGTGCCGTAGCCGATCACCGGCACGCCACGGGTCTCCAGATATTCCAGCGTCTTCGGCAGGTCGAGGATCGACTTGGCGCCGGCGCAGACCACCGCCACCGGGGTGCGCGCCAGCTCCTCCAGATCGGCGGAGATGTCGAAGCTGATCTCGGCGCCGCGATGCACGCCGCCGATGCCGCCGGTGGCGAAGACGCGGATGCCGGCGAGATTGGCGGCGATCATGGTCGCCGCCACGGTGGTGGCGCCCAGCCCGCCCGAGGCCAGGATCGCGCCCATGTCCCGGCGCGACAGCTTGGCCACGTCCTTGGCCGTCGCCAGCCGTTCGAGCAGCGCGTCGTCCAGGCCGACATGGATGCGGTTGTCGGCCACGGCGATGGTCGCCGGCACCGCGCCCTCCTCGCGGATGATGGCCTCGACCCGGCGCGCCATCTCCAGATTCTGCGGATAGGGCATGCCGTGCGAGATGATGGTGCTCTCCAGCGCCACCACCGGGCGCCCGGCGGCCAGGGCGGCGGAGACCTCGGGGGCGATCGACAGCAGGCTGTTCATCTGGATCCTCACGTGGAAAGCAGGGCGCGCCGGCGCAGCGCGTCGGCGGTCAGGGTTACGGGCACGGCGCTCGGCGCCTCCAGCGCCAGCGCCGCGGCGGCGCGGCCGAGCCGGGCGGCCTCGGCCAGCGGCAGGCCGGTGACCAGGCCGTAGAGCGTCCCGGCCATGGCGGCATCGCCGGCGCCGGTGACGTCGACCACTTGGGCCGGGCAGGCGGGGACGGTCGCCTCGCCCGCGGAGTCGGCGATCAGGGCGCCGGCGTCGCCGCGGTTCAGCACCACACGGCCTACGCCCTCGGCGCGCAGCCGGCGCAGCGCCGCCCAGGCGGTCGTCTCGTCGGTCACCGGTTGGCCGGTGATCGCCTCGGCCTCGTCGCGGTTGAGGCACAGCAGGTCGATGCGGCCCAGCAGGCCGCACAGCTTCTCGGCTTTCGGCGAGGATACGGCGTCGACCGCCACCAGCCCCGGCCGGCCCGGATGGGACAGCACGGCCGCCAGCCCCTCGGCCGGCAGGTTGGCGTCGACGAACCACGCCGAGGCCGGCCGCGCCGCCGTCAGGGCAGGGGCGAGGGCCCCAGGTCCCATCTCGTCATAGATGCCCATGTCGGCGATCGCGACCGCCATGTCGCCGTCCGGCTCCAGCACCGCGGTGTAGCTCGCGGTGCCGCTGGTCTCAGACCGGCCGACCAGGGACAGGTCGAGCCCCAGCCGTGCCATCTCCGCCAGGATCCGGTCGGCCGACGGGTCGGACCCCAAGCGGCTGACCAGGCCGACCGGCAGGCCCAGCCGGGCCAGGGTCTCGGCCACGTTGCGGGCGACGCCGCCCAGGCTGGTGCGGATCGTCACCGGGTTCGAGGTGCCCAGGCGCACGCCGCGATGGGCGCGGGCCTGGCGGTCGATATGGGCGGCGCCGAAGCACCAGACGGGCAGGGGCATGCGGTCTCTCTCGCGAACGGCCGCACCCTGCTTCGGCCGCCGCCGAAAGGCAAGATCCGGGGTTGCGAAGCGGCGCCGCAGCCGGCAGCATCCGGGGCCATGCGACGCATCGCCCTCCTGGTCGTCCTGCTGCTCGGCTGCGCGGTCCCCGTCCTGGCGGCGGACCCGCCGGCCCCGGCCGGTACCTATCGCGGGCAGGTCACCTCGGGCGGCGTGCTGGCGCCGGCAGTGCTGACCTTCCTGCCGGACCGGCATGGCGGCTGCTATCACGTCGTCGATGCCTCGGCCGGACCCTATGACGGCACGCTCAGCGACGGCCAGGCCCTGGGCGGCGGCCTCTACCGCTTCACCTGGAGCGACAAGTTCGGCATCGGCACCGTGACCTTCGCCTTCCAGGACGGCGCCGCCGCCTTCAGCGGCAAATGGTACTTCGCCGACCAGTTCGCCGGCGTCTGGCTGGCCAAGCGGGCCGAGGGCGACGATCTCTCGTGCAAGCCGGTGCCTGTGGCATCGCAGGACTGACGGCCGATTTGGCGCCGCCTCGATCCGTCCCATATCCTTGAGGCCATGCCGAGCCTTCGCCCCGACCAGTGGATCCGAGTCCAGCCCGAAGGCCTGCTGGTGGTGCCCGGGGGCTTCCATGTCGACCCGGTGCGGCCGGTCGAGCGGGCGCTGGTCACCCATGGCCATTCCGACCACGCCCGGCCGAACAACCGCGCGGTGCTGGCGACGGCGGAGACGCTGGCGATCATGCGCGCCCGCTATGGCGAGGAGGCCGGCCGCAGCCTGGAGCCGGCGACGCTCGGCGAGACCCGGCGGATCGGCGAGGTCGATGTCACCTTCGTGCCGGCTGGGCACGTCCTGGGCTCGGCCCAGATCGTGCTGGAGCATGCCGGCAGCCGCGTGGTGGTCTCCGGCGACTACAAGCGCCGGCCGGACCAGACCTGCCTGCCGTTCCAGCCGGTGATCTGCGACGTCTTCGTCACCGAGGCGACCTTCGGCCTGCCGGTGTTCCGCCACCCGCCGGACGGGGAGGAGATCGGCAAGCTGCTGCACTCCGTCGCCCTGTTCCCGGAACGCTCCCATCTCGTCGGCGTCTATGCCCTCGGCAAGGCCCAGCGGGTGATCCGGCTGCTGCGCCAGGCCGGCTGGGACCGGCCGATCTACGTCCACGGCGCGCTGCAGGCCTTGTGCGATCTCTACGAATCGCTTGGTGTTCCGCTCGGACCGCTGCGGCCGGCCACCGAGGCGTCGAAGGCCGAGCTGGCCGGGCAGATCGTGCTGGCGCCGCCCTCGGCGAGCGCCGACCGCTGGTCGCGGCGCCTGCCGGACCCGGTGGTGGCCGCCGCCTCGGGCTGGATGCGGGTGCGCCAGCGCGCCCGGCAGGGCGGGGTCGAGCTGCCGCTGATCATTTCCGACCACGCGGACTGGGACGAGCTCTGCGCCACCATTGAGGAGGTCGAGGCCGGCGAGGTCTGGGTGACCCATGGCCGGGAGGAGGCGCTGATCCATCAGGTCCGCAAATCGGGCCGCGCCGCCCGGGCCCTGGCGCTGATCGGCTTCGAGGAGGACGACGCCGCATGAAGGCGTTCGCCGCGCTGATCGAGGGGCTGGTCTATCGGCCGTCGCGCAACGGCAAGATCCGGCTGCTCACCGACTATTTCGAGCACACGCCGGACCCGGACCGCGGCTGGGCTCTGGCGGCGCTGACCGGCAATCTGAGCTTCGCCGCCGCCAAGGCCTCGACCATCCGCAACCTGACCATCGAACGGGTCGACGAGGCGCTGTTCGGCTGGTCCTACGACTTCGTCGGTGACCTGGCGGAGACCGTCGCCCTGATCTGGCCGTGGAAGCCGGGCGCCAACCGGGAGCCGAGCATCACCGAGGTGGTGGAGGAACTGCGCGCCACATCCCGCGCCGCGGCGCCGCTGCTGATCGAGCGCTGGCTCGATTCGCTGGAGGCGTCGGAGCGCTTTGCCCTCCTCAAGCTCATCACCGGCGCGCTGCGGGTCGGCGTCTCGGCCCGCCTGGCCAAGGTGGCGCTGGCGGAATGGGGCGGCCAGCCGGTCGATGACATCGAGGAGCTGTGGCACGCGCTGGAGCCGCCCTATGAGGAGCTGTTCGTCTGGCTGTCGGGGCAGGGGCCGAAGCCGGAGATCGGCGACCGCGCCACCTTCCGGCCGCTGATGCTGGCGCATCCGCTGGAGGCCGAGGATATCGCCGGGCTGGACCCCGCCGCCTACCGGGCCGAGTGGAAATGGGACGGCATCCGGGTGCAGGTGGTCGGCCGCGGCGACCGGCCGCCGCGAATCTATTCGCGCAGCGGCGACGACGTCACCGGCGCCTTTCCGGACCTGGCCGACACCGTCCGCTTCCACGCCGTGCTGGACGGCGAGCTGCTGGTGGCGCGCGATGGGGCGGTGGCGCCGTTCAACGACCTGCAGCAGCGGCTGAACCGCAAGGCGATCACCGCGCGGATGATGGAGGACTATCCGGCCTGGGTGCGGCTCTATGACATCCTGTTCGAGGGCGACGAGGATCTGCGGCCGCTGCCGCTCGACGCCCGGCGCGTCCGGCTGGAGTCCTGGATCGCGCGGGAGCGCCCGGCGCGCATGGACCTGTCGCCGCTGATCCCGTTCGAGAGCTGGGACGAGCTGGCGGCGCTGCGGGATGGCGCCCGGGCCCAGGCGATCGAGGGGCTGATGCTGAAGCGCGGCGACAGCGACTACGTCGCCGGCCGGCCAAAGGGGCCATGGTTCAAGTGGAAGCGCGGGGCGCTGACCCTCGACACCGTGCTGATGTACGTCCAGCGCGGCCACGGCAAGCGCTCCTCCTTCTACTCCGACTACACCTTTGGCACCTGGCGGACCGAGCCGGAGGGCGAGCGGCTGGTGCCGGTGGGCAAGGCCTATTTCGGCTTCACCGACGAGGAGCTGGCCCAACTCGACCGCTGGGTGCGCAACCACACGGTCAAGCGCTTCGGCCCGGTGCGCGAGGTCGAGCCGCGTCTGGTGCTGGAGGTCGCCTTCGACAGCGTCCACCGCTCCACCCGGCACAAATCCGGAGTCGCGATGCGATTCCCCCGGATCCACCGCATCCGCTGGGACAAGCCGGCGGCGGAGGCCGACCGGCTGGAAACGCTGGAGCGAATGATCGTCGAGTAATACTTCGATTTAACAACACTTTCATTTGACAAGAAATTTTATTCACATTGCCCGCGTATTCAGCGTTGACAGTCATGGCCCTCTGCGCGAGGGTCGTCTCCAAGAGTGGCCCCTCATGAAGGCCGCCGAGCACTTGATGCCAGCAGACGAGTCGCGCCCCGAAGAGGGCGAGGAGCCGTGCGCTTTCCTTGGGGAGCCTCGGCAAGGACACGGAAGGATGACATGTTGGCGAGAGACCCCAGACCGACCTCCGATCGTTCGGCCGGGCGGTGGCGGAACTGACGGCATGGCCGTCCTGTTCCCCCATCGCTTCCGTCACCGTCCGGCGCTTGTCACGCCGTCTCCCCAGAGGTCCATCATGGTTCGTTCCGAAGCGTTCACGATCGAGGTCGCGGGCGAGGCGATTGGTATCGTCGTCGCCCAGAAGCGCGGCTTCCGCTTCTACGCTTCCGATTCCCGCTTCCAGCATCTCGAGGGCCAGGAGTTCCGCTCCGTCCCGGACGCGGAGCGCGCAGCCCGGGATCTCGGGCGCACAGCACCTCTGCCGCGGGCTGTAGGCCTCGCCAGCTGAGGTCTGCCGGCCCCCCTCAGCGGGCCGGGTCGAGGACGGTGCGCAGGATCGGCGAGGCGAGGAACCGCCGGCCCAGGGCGCGCCCGGGCATCTCGATCGCGGTATAGGCCAGCCAGGTCACGGCGGCGACGATGGGGATGGTGACCGCCATCGTCAGGGCGAAGCGGATCGGCGCAGGCGTCGAGGCGCCCAGCGTCGTCGCCGCGAAGCCGGCAGCGGGCAGCAGCACCAACAGATGCGACAGGTAGATGCCGTAGGACGCCTCGCCCAGCAGGTGGAACGGGCGGCTGCCCAGCAGCGCCGACAGCCGCGACAGCACCCGGGCGAGGATGCCGCCGAGCGCGGCATGGTGGATCAGGCCGAACATCCCGAACGCGATCATCGCCCGCGCCGGCAGGGCGATCGGTCCGATCCGCCCGCCGATCGGCAGGGCGGCGAGCAGGCCGGCCAGCAGGGCGAAGAGCAGCACGGTCCGGCGCGACCGCCCGATGGCTGCGGCGCACAGCATCCCGGCCAGGAAGACGTGCAGCTTCAGCACCAGCACGGACGGCATCTCGTAGGTGGCGAAGAAGGCCGGGCTGATGCTGAACAGCAGGATGCCGGCGGCGGCGATGGCCAGGGCGCCGGCCAGCCAGCCGATGCGGCCGATGACCAGCATCAGGAATGGCAGGGCTAGGTAGTACTGCATCTCCAGCCCGATGCTCCAATCCGGCAGTGCCGTGCGGAAGCCGTAATCGGGCAGCGCGCCGAACACGAGGGAGAGGTGCAGCAGGATGTTCTGCAGGCTCTGGTCGGTGTACCGCTCCATGCTGGTCATCGAGCCCGGGACGACGGAGGCGATGTCCACCCGCGCCTCGCCGAGCCAGGGGCCGATGGCTATGGCCACCGCCAGCGCGGCGTAATAGAGCGGCGCGATCCGGAAGAATCGCCGGATCCAGAAGGCGATCCAGGTCGACGGCGCCTCCCACGGCTCGCGCGACCGGCGCTGCACGTAGTGGAACGCCATCAGGAAGCCGGAGATCATGATGAACAGGTCGACCCCGAAATCCGGGGAGGCGACCAGCGGGATGTGCCATCCGGTCAGCAGCAGCCCGTGCCCGACCAGCACCCAGAGCGACGCCAGACCGCGCAGCCCGTCCAGGCATCCGATCCGGCTGTTGTCGCCGCGGTCGGCGTTCTGCATGTGGTTCACCTGAATGCGGGCCGGTTGCCGAAATACAACGCCGCCCTACCAAATGGCTGCCGAATTCGTTGAGAGTGTGGCGGCTCAGGGGAAAACAGCGAGCCCGGCCGAGGCCGAGCGGACATTCAGGGATGTCCGGGGATCGCTGGTGCTGCCGCTGAGGATTGAACTCAGGACCTCTCCCTTACCAAGGGAGTGCTCTACCACTGAGCTACGGCAGCCCGCCCGTTCAAGGCGGCGCGGAACCTGCCATAGCGTCGGGGGTGGTGCAAGCGCTTTTCCGAGGGTGATGTCGATTACGACGCTTCCATGTCTCCCACCCTTGCGCTCCGGTTGCGAAACGGCGTCGCATCGGCCATACCAAAGCCGAAATGACCGATCAGCGTCGTCCCCCGAACGCCAAGCCCGCATCGCCGTCGCGCCAGGAGCGCGAGGCGGCGGCGCTGCGCGCCAACCTGGCGCGGCGCAAGGCGCAGAGCCGGGGGCGGGCGGCGGTCGAGGACGAGGCGGGCGCGCCGGGCGGGGAGTCCGGCCGCGACGATCGAGAGACGAGGGGTTAAGGCCGTGGCGATCATGTCCGATATCTGGATCCGCGAACGGGCGCTCCAGGACAAGATGATCGAGCCCTTCGTCGAGCAGCAGAAGCGCGAGGGCACCATCTCCTTCGGCCTGTCGAGCTACGGCTACGACGCCCGCGTCTCCGACGAGTTCCTGGTCTTCACCAATGTCGACAGCGCCCTGGTCGACCCGAAGAACTTCGACCCGAAGAGCTTCGTCGAGCGCAAGGGGCCGGTCTGCATCATCCCGCCGAACAGCTTCGCCCTGGCGCGGACGGTCGAATATTTCCGCATCCCGCGCGACGTGCTGGTGATCTGCCTGGGCAAGTCGACCTATGCCCGCTGCGGCATCATCGTCAACGTCACGCCGCTGGAGCCGGAGTGGGAGGGCCATGTGACGCTGGAGTTCTCCAACACCACGCCGCTGCCGGCGAAGATCTACGCCAATGAGGGCGCCTGCCAGTTCCTGTTCCTCAAGGGCGACCAGCCCTGCGAGGTCTCCTATGCCGACCGGGCCGGCAAGTATATGGGCCAGCGCGGCGTGACGTTGCCGAAGCTGTAGCCGCACCGCATTCCAGGGCCCGGGGGAGCCAGTATGGACAAGATTCGTATCCGGGGCGGGCAGCCCCTGCGGGGCCGGCTTCCGATCAGCGGGGCGAAGAACGCGGCGCTGCCGCTGATGACGGCGGCGCTGCTGTCGGACGAGCCGCTGACCCTGACCAACCTGCCGCATCTGGTCGACATCTCCACCCTGGCGACGCTGCTGGCCCAGCATGGCGTCGAGATCGCGCTGAACGGCGCCGATTCCGACGGCGCCCAGGGCCGGGTGATCGAGCTGACGGCGCGGCGCATCCGCAGCACCACCGCCCCCTACGACCTGGTGCGCAAGATGCGCGCCAGCGTGCTGGTGCTGGGGCCGCTGGTGGCGCGCGAGGGCCATGCCAAGGTGTCGCTGCCCGGCGGCTGCGCCATCGGCACCCGGCCGGTCGACCTGCACATCATGGGGCTGGAGCAGCTCGGCGCCGAGATCGAGGTGACCGAGGGCTACATCAACGCCCGCGCCCCGAACGGGCTGCAGGGCGCCCGAATCGTGTTCCCCAAGGTCTCGGTCGGCGCCACCGAGAACCTGATGATGGCGGCGTCGCTGGCCCGCGGCGAGACCGTGCTGGTCAACGCCGCGCGCGAGCCGGAGATCGTCGACCTGGCCGCCTGCCTGACGGCCATGGGCGCCGAGATCGAGGGCGCGGGCACCGACACCATCCGAATCCAGGGCCGGGAACGGCTGCACCGGGCGACGCACCGCATCGTCGCCGACCGGATCGAGACAGGCACCTACGTCATGGCCGCCGCCGCGACCGGCGGCGAGGTCGAGCTGGTCGGCACCAGCCTGCACCTGATCGAGGCGGCGGCGGATTCGCTGCGCGGCGCCGGGGTCGAGTTCGAGCCGACGGCGGACGGCTTCAAGGTCCGCCGCAGCGGCGACCTGATCGGCGTCGACGTGATGACCGAGCCCTATCCCGGCTTCCCGACCGACCTGCAGGCCCAGATGATGGGGCTGATGACGGTGGCCAAGGGCGCGTCGATGATCACCGAGACGATCTTCGAGAACCGCTTCATGCATGTGCCGGAGCTGGCGCGGATGGGCGCCAACGTCACCATCCACGGCGCCTCGGCCCTGGTGCGCGGCGTGCCGAAGCTGACCGGCGCCCCGGTGATGGCGACCGACCTGCGGGCCAGCGTCTCGCTGGTCATCGCCGGCCTCGTCGCCCAGGGCGAGACCGTGCTGAACCGGGTCTACCACCTCGACCGCGGCTATGAGCGGCTGGAGGAGAAGCTGGCCGGCTGCGGCGCCGACATCACCCGGCTCAAGGGCGACTGAGATGGCCGCCGACACGACCGTTCCCCTGCGCCTGCGGGCCCGCGACGCCGACGACCTGGCGGTGCTGTCCGCGGCGCTGCAGGATGCGATCGTGCCGGTGCACGACATCACCTTCCTGCGGCGCGAGCGCAGCTTCGTCATGGCGGTGAACCGCTTCCGCTGGGAGGAGCCGGCGCAGCTGGTCGAGGGGCAGGAGTTCTGGCAGCGCACCCTGTGCGGCGTGCGCTTCCAGGGCATCGAGTCGGTGCAGAGTCGCAAGCTGGACCTGCAGGATCGCGGCCGGATGCTGGACCTGCTGGCGGTGACGGCAGAGGAGGGCGGCATCCTGCTGAGCTTCGCCGACGACGTGGCGCTGCGCCTGGCCGCCCCGGCCATCGACGTGATGCTGGAGGATCGCGGCGAGCCCTGGCCGACCCCGCTGAAGCCTCAGCACCCGGAGGACTGACCCGGCGGTCAGTCCAGCCCGCCCTGGGCGCGGAAATGGCCGCGGATGCGCTGGGTCAGCTCGACGAAGCGCGGATCGCCCATCACGTCCAGCGACCGCGGCTTCGGCAGCGGCACGCCGTAGATCGCGGCGATCGATCCCGGCCGCTCGCTCATCACCAGCACCCGGTCGGCCAGGAACACCGCCTCCGGGATCGAATGGGTGATCAAGAGGATGGTCTTGCGCGTCTCGCGCTGGATCCGCTGCAGCTCGACATTCATCCGCTCCCGCGTCATGGCGTCGAGCGCGCCGAAGGGCTCGTCCATCAGCACGATCGACGGGTCGGTCACCAGCGCCCGGCACAGCGACACCCGCTGCTGCATGCCGCCGGACAGCTGCCAGGGCAGCTTGGTCTCGAACCCCTCCAGCCCGACCATGCGCAGCAACTGGCGCGCCCGCTCCAGATGCGGGGCGCGGGGCAGGCGCTTGACCTCCACCGGCATCATCACATTGGCCAGCACGTTGCGCCACGGCAGCAGCAATGCGCTCTGGAACACGATGCCGGCATCGCCATGCGGCCGGTCGACGGCGCGGCCGCCCAGCCGGATCCGCCCGGTGCTGGGCGGCAGCAGGCCGGCGATCATCCGCAGCAGTGTGGACTTGCCGCAGCCGGACGGGCCGACCAGCACCAGGAACTCGCCCTCGTCGATGGTGAAGTCCAGCGGCGCCAGCGACGGCACTTCGCCGTCGCGGGTCCGGTAGGTCTTCGACACGCCCTCGACGGCGATGACGGCGGGCCTGGATGCCCCCGCCGTCTCGACCATCTGCAGTTTCGCCTTCCCCATCCGCGTCACTTCGGCAGGAAGTCGTTGGTGTAGAAGGCCTTCGGGTCCTTCGCCGCGTCGGCGTCGACGCCGCCATACTCGACCAGCAGCTTGACCGTCTCGGCCATGTTGGCGTCGGTCACCTGGAACGGCCGCCGGCCCTGCGTCTCGTCGGTCCGGTACAGCGGGATGGTGCGCTCGAACCCTTCCTGCAGCGTGTCCGGCTTGCCGGCCTTGGGCAGGGCGGCCAGCACCGCGGCGGTGGCGTCGGCCGGCGCCTTCTCCGCCGCCTCGACCGACTGGGTGGTCGCCGTCATGAAGCGCCGGATCAGGTCCGGGTTCTCGGTCACCAGATCCTTCTGCACGACGATGCCGGAGGACACCATGTTCACCCCGTAATCGGCGAACATGATCGGGGTGACGTCCTTGCCGGTCGCGTCCTTGATCTTCATGCTCTGGTCCATCGAATAGCCCAGCAGCAGGTCGGCCTGGCCATTGATCACGGCGTTCAGCTTGGTCTGGGCGTCGCCCGAGACGGTGCGGAAATCGCTCTCCTTCAGCCCGGTCTTCTGCAGGAAGAAGGGCCAGATCTGCGACATCGAATCGCCGGGCGTGGTGGCCACGGTCTTGCCCTTGATGTCCTCCGGCTTGCGGATGTTCTTGTCGGTGAAGCCCATCACCGACATCGGGCTCTTCTGCAGCAGCACGCCGACCGAGACCAGCGGCGCGCCCTTGGCCGCCGCCTTGATCATCGTCGGCACGTCGAAATAGCCGAACTGGACGGTGCCGGCGGCCACCGCCTGGGCGGTCATGGCCGAGCCGCGGCCCTCCTGGATCTCCAGGTCGATGCCCTGGTCGGCGTAGAAGCCCTTGGCCTTGCCCAGGAAGAACGGCGCGTGCTCGCCATACACATACCAGTTCAGCATCAGCACGACCTTGTCGGCCGCCATGGCCGGGCCGGCGGCGAGCAGCACGCCGAGGGCGATCAGCAGGCTCCGGATCATGATTTTGCTCCCTCCCTGTTGTTCGTATCTGCCGCCTCAGGCGGCGAGAACCAGGTCCCGCCGCCGGCTGGCATGCCACGGGATCACCAGCCGCTCGACCAGGTCGACCAGCCAGAACAGCACCACGCCCAGCACCGCCAGGATCACCAGCGCCGCGAACATGGTCGGCAGCTCGAAATTGCCGATCGAGCGCTGCAGCACGAAGCCGATGCCGGAATTGGCGCCGACGAACTCGCCGACCACGGCGCCGACCACCGCCAGCGTCACCGAGACCTTGAGGCCGGAGAAGATCGCCGGCATCGCCGCCGGCAGCCCGACCATGCGGAAGATCTGCCAGCGGCTGGCGGCCATGGCCCGGGCCAGGTCCAGCGTGTCGGGGTCGAGCGACTTGAAGCCCTGCACGGCCGAGACCACCACCGGGAAGAAGCCCAGCAGGAAGGCCGAGATCACCTTGGGCTCCAGCCCGAAGCCGAACCACACGACGAAGAGCGGCGCGATCGCCACCTTCGGGATCGACTGCGAGAACACCAGCAGCGGGTAGACATAGGCCTCGACCGTGCGGGAGCCGGCGATCAGCATCGCCAGCGGGATGCCGATGACGGCGGAGAGCAGGAAGCCCAGCACGGTGGCGACGGTGGTGGGCACCGCCTGCGACAGCAGCTCCGGCCCGTCGCGCCACAGGGTGACGATGACGTCCTTGGGCGCGGGCACCTGATAGGGCGGCAGGTGGAACAGCCGAATCGCCAGGTCCCACAGCGCGATGATGATCAGCAGCAGGATCAGGGGCCGGACCCAGCCGGCCTGCAGCAGGCCAAAAGCGCGGTCACGGGCGCTTCGCGATCCCATCGGCGTCTCCCGGTCTCGGGCTTCTGGCTGGCCCGGCAGAAATTAACTCGTTGGTTAAAATCCTGCTGTGGAGACGGGCAGGGGTCAAGAGGGGGATCGAGGCGGGAGCGTCCTGTGTGCGACCTTCCCCGTCGGCCGGAGAGGGCGGAATCGCGTGAGCGGCACCGGGTGAGGGCGGAGCCCGGCCTCGACAAAACCCCTTCACCCGGAGGCGCAAGCGCCTCCGACCTCTCCCGCAGGCGAGACCTTTTCAAAATGTCTTTCGGATCGTCTCGGAGGCTCTCAACGATCTTGGCCAGGAGCAAAATGAGTCCCCCCTCCCCCTGCGGGAGGGGGTAGGGGGAGGGGGTTCGTGCCTGTGCAACCGGAGAGATGGTTGACACTATGGACCGGGGACATGGTTGACAGTTTCCACGGTTTGTTCTGGTGCTGCAGGGCGGCCCGGCCGGGCCGCCCTATAGCGGCGAAGCGTTCGAGTGTTACGGTCGATCAGGCCGAGATCGACGTCTGCGAAGCGGACGATCCAGTCGCCGGACTGGGTCTCGGCGACGCCGACGGTTTCGCCGATCAGGGCCTGGGAGATGAAGACCTTGTCGCCCTGCCATTTGATGTCGCCGGCGGACCGGACACGGCGGACGGCATGATCGGGATCGTACCAGGGCTCCTCGATCCGGTTGGGATAGAGCCGTGGCGAGTGGCAGTAACGGCTGGCTGGGGTGTTCTGGTCGAGAGCCTCGTGTGGACGGATGTGATTGAAGCTGTGGCGGAAGGCATCGAACCGGGCCTGCTGCGCGGCGATGCAGTCGGCCNGTTCGAGTGTTACGGTCGATCAGGCCGAGATCGACGTCTGCGAAGCGGACGATCCAGTCGCCGGACTGGGTCTCGGCGACGCCGACGGTTTCGCCGATCAGGGCCTGGGAGATGAAGACCTTGTCGCCCTGCCATTTGATGTCGCCGGCGGACCGGACACGGCGGACGGCATGATCGGGATCGTACCAGGGCTCCTCGATCCGGTTGGGATAGAGCCGTGGCGAGCGGCAGTAACGGCTGGCTGGGGTGTTCTGGTCGAGAGCCTCGTGTGGACGGATGTGATTGAAGCTGTGGCGGAAGGCATCGAACCGGGCCTGCTGCGCGGCGATGCAGTCGGCCGGCGGCCGAGCCGTCTCCCGCTTCAGCGTGCCGTGCATGCGCTCGTGCCGGCCGTTCTGCTGCGGGCACCCCGGCGCGATCCGCTCCAGCCGCAGGCCGAGCTTGATCCAGGACACCGACAGCCGGCTCAGACCGCCGGCCCCGGAGGTGGCGAAGGGCGGCCCGTTGTCGCTGCGGATCGCCCGCGGCAGCCCATGCTCGCGCAGCGCCCGCTCGACCACCGGCGCCACCCCTTCGGTGGTCGGCGCCACCACCTGGCAGGCGATCAGGTAGCGGCTGTCGGCATCGCTCAGCGTCAGCGGATCGCAGCGCTCCCCGTCTCGGGTCCGGAACCAGCCTTTGAAGTCGATGCACCAGACGTCGTTCGGCGCCGACACCTCCAGGAATGGCCGGGTCACAGGCTGTGCCGTCCGCCGCCGCCGGCGCGGCTCGCTCAAACCCTCCCGCCGCAGCAGATCGCCGATCGTCGATGCTGCCGGCCAGACCTGGCCGGGCTCATGCCGCTTCAGCCACGCCTGCAGCTTCTTCGGCCCCCAATAGGGCCACTGCCGCCGCAGCTCCACGATCCGCGCCGCCACCCCCAGCTCCAGTGTCTGCGGCCTGACATGCGGGGCCCGCGACCGCGCCTGCAGTCCCGGCCAGCCCTCCGACCGCCAACGCCGCACCAGCTCGTATCCCGTCTCACGGCTGATCCCGAAGCGCTCACACAGCACCGTCATCGGCTCGCCTCCCGCAAGATACGACACGATGAACCCTATCTTCTCGTCCTCCACGCAGGTCTCCATCCACGGCATCGGCAAGCCCTCCCTTGCCGTCCAGGAAACCTGTCAACCATCTCTCCGGTCCAATCTGTCCAGACTCTCGCCGGTTCGGACCGNCCCGCAAGATACGACACGATGAACCCTATCTTCTCGTCCTCCACGCAGGTCTCCATCCACGGCATCGGCAAGCCCTCCCTTGCCGTCCAGGAAACCTGTCAACCATCTCTCCGGTCCAATCTGTCCAGACTCTCGCCGGTTCGGACCGTGCCGCAGGAACCGGCGTCCCAGCGCCTCAGCCGCCGAAGCGCTTCTTCAGGGCGTCGAAGCCGGTCTGGAACACGCCCTGGCCGATCAGCTTGCGCATCGCCGCCTCGTTCTCGGCGGTCACGTCGAACTCGGCGGTCCATTCGGCGAAGCTGCGGTCGCCGTCGGTCACCGGCAGCAGGCGCAGCGTGGCGACGTAGTTCTCGACCGGCATCGGCGCCGCCAGGATGGTGTAGGTGACGCTGTGGTCGGAATCCGACAGGGTCAGCAGCTTCTCGCGGATGGTGCCGCCATTGCCGGCCAGCTCCATGCTGCGGACGCAGCCGATGCGGTCGGACGAGCCGCCGTTCTCGACCTTGCTGCTGGCGATGGCGGGATGCCAGTCGGGCAGGGCGTTGAAGTCGCGGATCGCCTGCCACAGCGTCTCGACCGGGGCGTTGATCACGCTGCTGGTGGTCACTCGGATCATGACGGCGTTTCCTCCTGGCGCGATGTTTGGCTGCGAGCTTACGGGAAACCGGGCGAAAAGAACTTCGCCCTTAGAACGAGACCTGCTTGAAGGCGCGGGTCTGGGCGGTCAGGGCCTGCTCGGTCGGCAGCCGCTCCATCGAGCTGGCGCCGTAGAAGCCGTGACAGTGCCTGCAGCGCTGCAGCACATAGGCGGCGTCCTCGGGCATCGCGATCGGCCCGCCATGGCACAGCACGATGATGTCTGGCCGCACCGCCAGCGCCGCCGCGGCCCAGTCGTCGATCAGGGCCACGCAATCGTCCAGCGTCTTGGCCGTCTCGGCGCCGATCGCGCCGCCGGTGGTCAGGCCCATATGCGGCACGATGATGTCGGCCCCGGCCTCGGCCATCGCCACCGCCTCATCGGCCGAGAACACATAGGGCGTGGTCAGCAGGTCGAGGGCATGGGCGCGGGCGATCATCTCGACCTCCAGCCCATAGCCCATCCCCGTCTCCTCCAGGTTTTGGCGGAAGGTGCCGTCGATCAGCCCGACGGTGGGGAAGTTCTGCACCCCGGCGAAGCCCATGGCCTTGAGCTCGGCCAGAAAATGGTCGGTCAGCAGGAACGGATCGGTGCCGTTGACCCCGGCGATGACCGGCGTCTTCTTCACCACCGGCAGCACCTCGCGCGCCATCTCGACCACGATCTCGTTGGCGTTGCCATAGGCCAGCAGGCCGGCGAGCGAGCCGCGGCCGGCCATGCGGTAGCGGCCGGAATTGTAGATCACGATCAGGTCGATGCCGCCGTCCTCCTCGCATTTGGCGGAGAGGCCGGTGCCGGCGCCGCCGCCGACGATCGGCTCGCGCCGTTCGACCATGCGGCGGAATTTGGCCAGGAGGTCGGCGCGGGCGAAGCGGGTCATGGCGGCATCCTCAATGATGGGCGATGGCCCGGAACTCGCGCACCAGCGCGGCCGCGAAGTCCGGGTCGTTGATGGCGTGGGGCAGGCGGATCAGCCGGCGGTTCGGGGTCTGCCGCACCGTCGCCTCCAGCGCCTGGAACAGGGCCTCGTCCGCGGCCGGGTCGTGGAAGGGCTGGCCCGGCGCGTCGATCAGCGACACGCCGCCTTCGGGGATCAGGAAGCGGACGGGCCCGTCCATCCGGTTCAGCTTGGCGCCGATCCAGCGGCCCATCTCGACATTTTCCTCCACCGTCGTCCGCATCAGCGTGACCTGCGGGTTGTGGACGTAGAGGGTGCGGCCCAGGAACTTCTCCGGGACCGTCTCCTTCGCCCCGAAATTGATCATGTCGAGTGCGCCGCAGGAGGCGACATAGGGCACGCGGGTGCGGATGATGCTGTCGAACCGGTCCTCGCCGCAGGCCAGGACGCCGCCGAACAGCAGGTCGCAGATCTCGGTGGTGGTGATGTCGATGACGCCGCCGACCAGCCCGGAGTCGATTAGCTTCTCCATCGACCGGCCGCCGGTGCCGGTGGCGTGGAACACCAGGCAGTCATACTCGTCCTGGAAGGCCCGGCTAACCTGTTCGACACAGGGGGTGGTGACGCCGAACATGGTCAGGCCCAGGGCCGGCTTGTCGGCCTCGCTGCGCGGCGCCGGGTGCGCCACCATCCCGGCCAGCGCCTCGGCGGCGTTGCCCAGCACGGCGCGGGAGATGCGGTTGATCCCGGACACGTCGGTGACGGAGTACATCATCATGATGTCGGCCGGCCCGACATAGGGCGCGACATTGCCCGAGGCGACGGTCGACACCATGATCTTCGGCACCCCGACCGGCAGGTCGCGCATCGCCGGGGTGACCAGGGCCGTGCCGCCCGACCCGCCCAGGCCGATGACGCCGCCGACATCCGCCCGGCTGGCCAGGAAGCCGCGCAGCGCCTCGGCCATCGCCCCGACCGCCCGGCCGCGGTCGTCGCCGAACACGGCGTCAATGCCGCCGGGATGGTGCAGCGCCACCTCGCGCCCGGTCACATCGACCGCCACTCCGGGCTCAGGCCCGCCGGATCCGGTGCCGACATCGACCAGCACCGCCGGGACGCCGCGCGCCTCGATCAGCCCCTTCACATAGGCCAGCTCGCGGCCCTTGGTGTCGCAGGTCCCGATGACATAGGCCTTCATGGCGCATCCTTCCCTGGTGGCCGCCGGCATCGCTGCGCCGGTTCTTGCCTCCGGTTGTCGCCCCGCGGCGGCCCCCGGCGCAAGGGGGCGCGGACACAGGTTCCGGCTTCATTGGTCCGACAATCCGGGTCTATGCTGGCGGCAAGCACCGAAGGATTCAGCCGGGAGAGCGCCCATGACCAGCCTGACGCGACTGGACCACGTCAACATCTGGACCGCCGACCTGAAGCGGCTGATCCGCTTCTACCGCGACGCGCTGGGGCTGGAGGCCGGGCCGCGGCCGGACTTCCCGTTCCCCGGCGCCTGGCTGTATCTCGGCGACCAGGCGGTGGTGCATCTGGTCGGGGTGAAGGAGCAGCCGCATCCGGACCAGGTGCAGCTGTCGCATTTCGCCTTCCAGAGCAGCGGCAAGCTGGAGGACTTCCTGGCCCATCTGAAGGGCCTCGGCGTCGAGACCGAGCTCGGCCGGCCGCCGCGCAGCGGGCTGGTCCAGGTCAATTTCCACGACCCGGACGGCAACCACGTCCATGTCGATTTCCGGGACGGGACCACGCCCGACCTGGTGCCGTACCGGGAGTAGCCGGGGGATGAGGCGGGTCAGCCGCGCCGCGCTGCTGGGCCTGCTGCCGGCGCTGCTGGCCGGGGCGGCCCGGGGCGAGGAGACGCTGGTCTTCCTGCGCCATGGCGAGAAGCCGGCCGAGGAGATCGGGCAGCTCGACTGCCGCGGCCTCAACCGGGCCCTGGCGCTGCCCGATGCGCTGGCCCGGTTCGGCACGCCCGACGCCATCTTCGCCCCGAACCCAAGCGTGCAGATCCACGAGGGCGACGGGCCCGGCGTCAACTATTTCCGGCCGCTGGCGACGATCCTGCCGACAGCGACCCGCCTCGGGAAGACCATCGACATCCGCTTCGGCTACGACGACATCGCCGGGCTGCAGCAGGAGCTGCTGAGCCCGCAATACCGTGACGCGCTGGTCTTCGTGGTATGGGAGCACAAGGCGCTCGACAAGCTGGTCCGCGCCATCGTCAAGGAGAGGGGCGGCGATCCGAAGGCGGTGCCGCACTGGCCGGGCAGCGATTTCGACAGCCTCTTCGTGCTGGTCCTCGGTGCGGATGGCGGCGTGCAGTTCCGCCACGAGCAGGAAGGCATCGCCGCTCTCGGCGATGCCTGCCCGGGCTGATCCACGCCCGCCGCGTCGGCTCCAGGCATTCCACCGTCGCAATCAAGCCGCAGCCGGAGGGCGCGGCCGTGCTAGGTGTCGGTCATTGGCTCACGGCCGGTCCCCGGCCCTTCAGCGAGACGACGTGGCATCATGGCGAAACGGCTGATCCTCAAGCTCTCCTGCACCGACGTCCCCGGCATCGTCGCCCGGATATCGGATTTCGTGTTCCGCTCCGGCCTCAACATCCTCGAGAGCGCGCAGTTCTTCGACCGCGACACCGGCCGCTTTTTCATGCGGGTGGTGGTCGAAGCGGTGGAGGGCGCGGCCGATCTCGACGCCCTGCGCGAGGGCTTCTCGCCGATCGGCCACGACTACGGCATGGACTGGGAGCTGCACGACGCGGACCGCAAGATCCGCGCCCTGATCATGGTCTCGAAGTTCGACCACTGCCTGGTCGACATCCTGTACCGAGTGCAGATAGGGGCGCTGCCGCTGGAGATCCCGGCCGTGGTCTCGAACCACCGCGACAGCTACCAGCGCGTGGCCGCCGCCGGCATCCCGTTCCACCACCTGCCGGTGACCCGGGACAACAAGGCGCAGCAGGAGCGCCGGCTGCTGGACCTGGTGGACGAGGAGAAGATCGACCTCGTCGTCCTCGCCCGCTACATGCAGGTACTGTCCTCCGACCTGTGCCGGAAGATGGAGGGGCGGGTGATCAACATCCACCACTCCTTCCTGCCCAGCTTCAAGGGCGCCAAGCCGTACCACCAGGCGCATGCCCGCGGCGTCAAGCTGATCGGCGCCACCTCGCACTACGTCACCGACGACCTCGACGAGGGTCCGATCATCGACCAGGACGTCACCCGGGTCGACCACACCGCCACGGCCGATGACTGGGTCGCCACCGGCCGCGACGTCGAGAGCGTGGTGCTGGCCCGCGCGCTGAAATACCACTCCGAGCATCGCGTGCTGCTGAACGGGCCCAAGACCGTCGTCTTCAAGTGACCGGCCCGGTTTGACAGACGCCCGTCTCCTGCCATAACTTAACTGAAAAGTTAAATATGGGATCCGCCGGACCAAATCATAACAACCGGTCCGGCGGGGCGAGGGAGACACGAGCATGGCACACCGCATCCTGGTCCTGATCGGGACCAAGAAGGGCGCGTTCATCGCCGAGAGCGATCCGGCGCGCCGGTCCTGGCAGCTGCGCGGCCCGTTCTGTGAGACTTGGCCGATCAACCATGTCGTCGCCGACCCGGCCTCGGGCACGATCTACGGCGCCGGCGGCAATGAGTGGTTCGGCCCGGCGGTCTGGAAATCCACCGATCTCGGCGAGAGCTGGACCCATTCCAGCGACGGGCTGGCCTATGCCGCGGGGCAGGAGCCGGTCAAGGCGGTCTGGAGCCTGGGCGTGCGCGACGGGCGGGTCTATGCCGGGGTGCAGCCGGCCGGCCTGTTCGCCAGCGATGACGACGGGCAGTCCTGGAGCCATGTCGAGGGGCTGCAGCGCCACCCGACGCGGCCGGAATGGAATCCGGGCGGCGCCGGGCTGATCCTGCATTCGCTGGTGCTGCACCCGCATGATCCGGGCAAGATCTGGGTCGGCATCTCCGCCGCCGGGGTGTTCCACACCGCCGATGGCGGCGAGACCTGGGAGACGCGCAACCGCGGCACCCGCGCCGATTTCATGCCCGAGGACCAGCGCTATCCGGAATTCGGGCAATGCGTGCACTGCTTGGTGATGGCACCGGGCGGGACGGACCGGCTGTACCAGCAGAACCATTGCGGCATGTACCGCAGCGACGATGGCGGCCGGCGCTGGGACAGCATCGAGGCCGGGCTGCCCTCCAGCTTCGGCTTCCCGGCCGCGGCCCATCCGCGCGACGCCGACACGCTGTTCCTGCTGCCGCTGAACGGCGACATCAAGGGCCGCTACGTGCCGGACGCCAAGGCCGCGGTCTGGCGCACCCGCGATGCCGGCGCCAGCTGGCAGGATCTGCGCCGCGGGCTGCCGCAGGAGAACGCCTTTTTCGGCGTGCTGCGCCAGGCCATGGCGACCGACCGGCTGGACCCCGCCGGCGTCTATTTCGGTACCTCGGGCGGCGCCCTGTTCGCCAGCGCCGACGAGGGCGAGAGCTGGGACTGCGTCGCCCAGCACCTGCCCTCGATCCTGTCGGTCGAGACCCTGGTGGTCGACCGCTGAGCCATGGCCGGGCTGGAGACACAGGAAGCGCCGGCCGTGCGGGTGCGGCTGCCGACGGCGCTGACCATCCTGTTCCCCGGCGCGCCGCCGCGGGTGGAGCTGCACGCCGCCACGGTCGCCGAGGCGATCGACGGGCTGAATGAGCGCTGGCCGGGGATGGGCGACCGCATCCGCGACACCCGCCCGGCGATCCGGCGCCACATCAACATCTTCGTCGACGGCCGGAAGGCCAGGCTGGACACGCGGCTGGCGCCGGGGGCGGAGGTGTTCGTCCTGACCGCGATCAGCGGCGGCTGAGCGCCGCGGCGCCGTTCGGGCCGCGCTGCGCCAGGGTGAGCAGCAGCAGGCACAGCGCCGAGGCGACGAGGCCGGCGCCGGCCGCGGCCGGCCAGCCGAGATGGCTCACCGCGGCGGCCAGCAGCGGCGGCCCCAGCAGCGACCCGGAGGCGCCGCCCTGGGCCAAGAGCCCGTTGGCGGTGGCCATGTCGCCGCCGGGCCCGACCGCGTCCGGCAGCCGGGCGAAGACCACGGCCGGCACGGCGCCGGAAATGGCGTTCAGCAGCGTCGCCGCCGCGGCGGGCCACAGCCAGGATCCCGCCGCCGGGGTGAACACGGCGAACAGCAGCAGGGCCGGCACGGCGACGCCGAAGGCGGTGAAGCCGCCCAGCGGCCGGTCCCGGCGCATCCACCAGGCGGCGGCCAGCCCGCCCAGCACCGAGGCGAAGGCGGCCACGCCGCTGATCAGCCCGGCCGTCGAGGCCGACACGCCGTGCTGGCCGGTGAAATAGGCCGGCATCACCGCCAGCAGCCCGACCTCGAAGGTGGTGTAGCAGGCGAAGCCCACCGCCATCAGCCAAGCGCCGAGCGGCGCGCGGGCGGGCCGGGCGCCGTTGGTCGCGGCGCGGCGCGGCATGGCCTCCGGCGGCGTCGGCAGGCGCCAGGATGGCAGCAGCAGCAGGGCGGTTAGCGCGGCGCTGCCCAGCAGCACCCAGCGCCAGGGCGCAACCTCGACCCCCAGCCCGGCCAGGATGCTGCCGGTGGCGAAGCCGACCGGGAAGAAGGTGCTCCACAGCGCCAGGGCGCTCGACCGCTGCGCCGGGGAGGCCGTGGCGATGGTCAGGGTCGGGGCGGCGACCGCGACGGCGAGATAGGCCGCGGCCTCGACGATGCGCCACAGGAACATCCCGATCACGGCCGAGGTGGCGGCCATGCCGGCGGCGGCAATGGCCAGCAGCAGCAGGCCGGCCAGGAGGGCGCGGCGGGCGCCGACGCGGCTGATCACCACCCCGGCGAACAGCCCCAGCGTGGCGCCGCCGATCTCCAGCAGCGACACCAGCAGCGCGGCGGCGGTGAGGTCGAGGCCGAGGTCGCGCTGCATCGGCGGCAGCAGCGCCGACAGCTTGCCGAGCTGCGCCGCCGCGGCCACGCCGGCGGCGTAGATCACCAGGATCGCGGCCCAGGATCCGCGGGACGACATGATCACTCCGTGTTCAGGGACGGCGCGATCCTAGCGGCGGAGCGGGGAGGGGCGGCTGAATAAGATATTCACATGATGGTCTCGGCCAGGCGCACGAAGGCGCCGTCCGACAGCTGCAGCCGGGTCCAGCGCATGCGGCCCTGGCGGATCGGCACGATCGGCGAGTCGTTGGCGCTGGTCGCGATCTCGACCGTGGACGGGTCGGGCTCGAACCAGCCATCGTCGGTCAGGGCGGCCTCAGCCGCCTGGATCTCCGGCGTGGCGAAGCGCCAGAGTGAGACGCCCAGCAGCTCCGGCGTGCGGAAGTTCCAGTCCTGGCTGCGGCCGCGCGAGGCGGCCAGCAGCCGGTGCGTCAGGTCGCAGACCAGATGGGCGCTGCCGGCGGAGCCGGTGACCAGTCGGGCCAAGGCGTGGTCCGCGGCGCTGTCCAGCCGGGCGGCCATCAGCCGGCGCAGCCGCGCCTGCTCCTCGGCATCGGGGACCAGCGTGCCGGCCTCCCAGCGCGACACCATCGCCTGGGACACCTGCAGCAGCTCGGCGGCATGCGCCTGCTTGACCCGCCGCAGCGCGCGCCACAGCCGCAGCGACCGGCCGAGGCCGTCGGCGGCGCAGATGCTGTATCCCCTGGCGGTCATGATGCCCTGAAGATGGGCTCGGCGGGGCCGGCTGTCCAGGGCGACGGTCCGCTCTTCGCGGTCATTGCAACGAGGCGAAGCCGACGAAGCAATCCAGGGGCCGGTGCGCACCGGCCCCTGGATTGCTTCCCCCGGCTCAAGGCCGGGGTCGCAATGACGGAGTGGGGAAGGGGAGAGCCTCAGCTCTCCCAGTCCGAGTTCAGGATCACATCGGTGAAGTCGACGCGCTTGTAGGTCGGGTCCATCCGGGCCAGCACATCGGCCTTCACATTGCCGAAGGTCGTGTCCGGCTTGTGGATGGTGCCCTGGGCGAAGGCCTCGATGATGCCGTGCTTGAAGTCGTGGCCGCGCGGATGGGCGTGCACCACCTGGCGGCGCTGCTCCTGGGTGAAGTCGTGGAAGGCGAGGCCCAGCACGTCCATCTCCACCCCGGCGGTCACCAGCGCCACCACCGGGTGCTTGTGCTCCGGGATGCCCGGGGTGGTGTGCAGGGCGATCGAATCCCACACCAGGTCGATGTCGGCATCGGCGATGCCGTGCCGCTTCAAGAAGTCGCGCGCGGCGTTGGCGCCGTCCACCTCGAAGCGCAGGTCGGGGCTGGCATAGGCCTCCGTCAGCCCCATGTCGTGGAACATCGCCCCGGCGTACAGCAGCTCGGGGTCGAACTTCAGGCCCTTGCGCTGACCGGTCAGGGCGCCGAACAGGTAGACCCGGGTCGAGTGGTGGAACAGCAGGTCGCTCTCGGTGTCGCGCACCAGCTCGGTGATCTCGCGCGCCATGGCGCTGTCGGGGATGCGGATGCCGGCGATGGAGTCGGTCATGGTCCTGTCCTCAATCGATGCTGCGGGCGGCGATCGGGTCGCTGGCGGGGAAGGTCTCCTCCAGCGCCTCGTCCAGCCAAGGATCCTGCCGGTCGGGGGCCGGCGCGGTGGGGGTGTCCTGGGTGTCGCTCATGGTCCGGCCCTCTCTCGGTTCAGGTCGTCGGCGGTCGCCGCCGGCCCTTCCTATGTGCGTCCGGGCGGCCCTCCGCCTCAACGCGGCGGGGGCGCCGCTTCCGGACAAGCGCACGCGCAAATCGGACATTGCGGCCAGGCGGCGGCCGTGGGATCGGTCGGCGGGTGCAGAGAGGGGGCAGACGGATGCCGGTGCGGACGGTCGCGATCGCCATCTTTCCGGGCGTGCAGGCGCTGGATGTCGCCGGGCCGGTCGACGTCTTCGCCGAGGCCAACGGCTTCATCGCCGGTGCCGACCGCTACGAGACGCTGCTGGTCGCGGCCGACACCGCGCCGTTGCGCGCCTCGAACGGCATGCAGATGGTCGCCGACCGCAGCTTCGCCGACGCCGCGGAGCCGTTCTCGATGGTGCTGGTCGCCGGCGGCCCCGGCCTGCCGGCGGCGGCGCCGGATCCCGGGCTGTCGGATTGGCTGAGAGCGGCCGCGGGTCGGGCGGAGCTGCACGGGTCGATCTGCACCGGCGCCTTCGCCTTCGGCCATGCCGGGCTCTTGGACGGCCATCGCGTCACCACGCATTGGCAGAACGCGCCGCGGCTGGCCGAGCTGTTCCCGAAGGCGCGGGTCGAGCTCGACCGGATCCATCTGCGCGATGGGGCGCTGGTGACCTCGGCCGGCGTCACCGCCGGCATCGACCTGGCCTTGGCGCTGGTGGCGGAGCATCACGGCGCCCGGGTGTCGCTCGCGGTGGCCAAGCGGCTGGTGGTTGTGGCGCAGCGCCAGGGCGGCCAGTCGCAGTTCAGCCCGTTCCTGACCGCGCCGGCCGACCCGGAATCGCCGATCGCCAGGGTCCAGGCCCATGTCATGCAGCATATCGGTGCGACCTTCACGGTCGAGGATCTGGGCCGGGTGGCGGGGATGAGCGGCCGCAACCTGGCCCGGCTGTTCGTGCAGGAGACCGGGGTGACGCCGCATGAATTCGTCGAGCGCGCCCGGGTCGACGCTGCGCGCAACCTGCTGGAGGGCAGCGACCGGGCGCTGAAGGCCGTGGCCTATGATTGCGGCTTCGGCAGCCCCGACCGCATGCGCATCGTCTTCATGAAACGCCTCGGCGTCACCCCCGCCCAGTACCGCGCCAGCTTCCGGGTGCCGGGGCAGGGCGGCGCGGGATAGCCTGCGATGACAGACTCTGACCGGTGTCGTGATAGGCTTTTGACAGACGGTTGCGGCGATCCAGTATGGCCACTTCAGAAGAAAATAAAACTCTTTTTAGGTATCTTGAGATCATGTTTGGTAAATTTCTCGAAATAGAGGAATATAAAGATGGATATGAAAATAGTATTGTGAATATTGTAAAAGCTTCAGGTGTTCCTCATCAAAACATAAATACCTATTCGACAATCGGATTATCGGACGCTTCGATCGGCCTCGTGGTCGAAGGTGTGCCGCTTGGTGTCGAGATCGTCTTATCCGCTCGATCCAATTATGATTTTGCCGCAAATATATTATCAACCTGTGCCTTCAGTATCATCAATTTAAAGATGCCGTGTAAGCCGGACGCCATTTATCGCGACGTCGTCGAGATGTATCGGCCGGATCTGGCAATGAAGCATGTCATGTTCGTGGACCCATTCTTGTGGCCGTTGCGATCCCATAAATTCTCGTCGAAGGTGGCGGCCTGGCTGTTTGCCGTTCCAATCTCGGAAAAGGAATTCGAGTTCGCGGAGAAGAATGGCGGCGGCGTGCTCTCGAAGGCGTTCGAGAAGCACCAGATCGACGTCTTCAACCTGCATCGGAAATCGATCTTCTGAACGGCCGATGCCCGGTCAGGCATCGGCGTAGACGCCGGCTTCGATATTGTTGCCGTCGGGGTCGATCAGGAAGGCGCAGTAGTAGCGCCCTCGCCGGACGCCCGGATCGCCATTGTTCCGGGCGCCCGCCGCCAGGCCCGCGGCGTGAAAGGCGTCGACCGCGGCGCGCGACGGCGCCTGGAAGGCGAGATGCGCGGGGCTGCGGCCAGCCTCATGGCCGTCGCCCCAGAAGCTCGGCCGGCCGGCCGCCACCACGAAGAAGGGCGATTCCCGCTTGCCGGTGGAGAACACCAGCCAGCCGGTGCCGTCCGCCTGGGTGTGGTCCTCCATCAGGGTGATGCCTAGCGGCGCCAGCGCCGCCCGATAGAAGACGCCGGCGCCCCGCAGATCCCGAAAGACGAGTCCCAGATGGTCGAAGATCGGCCGCTCCTCGATCTCCGACAGACTATAGGTTTGAAACCAGCCTATCCGGCGCTCTGTTCCACGTCATGGCCGAAGTCCTGGCCGATCCAGCGCCCGGCCAGGAAATCGGCGAACAGGCGGATCTTCGGCGACAGTAGGCGGCTGGGCAGGAACAGGGCCTGCACCGGCGCCGAGGGGCGCTCATACCCTGTCAGCACCGCCGTCAGCCGGCCGGCTGCGACCAGATCGGCGACCTGCCACGACGGGGCGCGGACCAGCCCGGCGCCGGCCAGCGCCGCCGCGACCGCGGCGTCCAGGTCGTTGGCGCGGAGCCGGGCTTCGACCGGGACCGTCACCCGCCCCGCCGTCGTCTGGAATGGCCAGGACACCGGGCCCGGGGCGGTGGCGAAGACCACGCAGTCATGCCCGGCCAGATCCGCCGGTTCGGCCGGCGCGCCGCGGCGGGCGAGGTAGCCGGGCGCGGCGCAGACCCGCATGCGGATGCCGCCCAGCCGGCGGGCGATCAGGCTCGAATCCGGCAGCCGGCCGATGCGGAGAACGAGGTCGACGCCGTCCTCGACCAGATCGACCGGGCGGTCGGTCAGGGTCAGGTCGATGGCCAGGCCGGGATGGCGCGCCAGGAACTCCGGCAGCAGCGGTGCCAGCTTCAGCCGGCCGATCAGCGTCGGCGCGGCGACATGCAGCCGGCCGGCAGGCTCGGCGTGATGTGCGGTCAGCGCCTGCTCCGCCTCCTCGACCTCGCCGAGGATGCGGCGGGCCTGCTCGTGATACAGCCGCCCGGCCTCGGTCAGGGCTAGGCGCCGGGTGGTGCGCAGCACCAGCCGCGTGCCCAGCCGCTCCTCCAGCGCCGCGAGCTGGCGGCTCACCGAGGTCAGCGACAGGCCCAGCGCCCGCGCCGCCGCCGACAGGCTGCCGGCCTCGGCCACCTTGACGAAGACGGCCATCGCCTCGAAGCGGTCCATACGCATCCTTGCGGTTTTCGGAAGGATGAAATCCGAAATGGCACGATACTCCCGGATCTGGCATTGGCATACCGTCGGTCCGACACCATGATGGAGGGTCCGATGGTCATCCTGTCCCAACCCCTCGACCGGGCCGCCGACGAGAGGGCGACCCCGTGCCGGCGGGCGGAGGCGGCGGAGGAACGGGCATCCCTGGTCTGCGTCTGCGCCGTGTCCGCGGCGGGGCTCATCCTCGGGCTGGTCGCGACCTTCGGCCCCGCGGGATCCGGTCAGGCGGTCGCAACGGCGCTGGTCGCCGGCCTCGGGGGCGCTGGGATGGTCGGCCTCGGCATTGGCCTGGCCGCGGCCCTGTCGCGATGAAGTGCTGCCGGCACGGTCGCACGGCTGGGCGAAGCGCGACCTGCTCCGACGCCGTCGTCGCGGCGCTGCGCCGCGGGCCGGGATCGTGTAAAGCTGCGGCAACACGGGACGCCACGGCCATGCGCCGCAGGATGACAGATGGACGATTCGAAGATCGCCGCCCTTGCCGAATGGACCACCGAGGCCGGTCTGCTCGGCCTGCTGGAGACCGAGCTGCTGGCCGGCTTCTGCGCCCGGGCCGTGTTCGCCGGCCTGCCGATCGCCAGCGGACTCCTGGTGATCGACACGCTGCATCCGGTCTATGAGGGCAACGCCGTGCGCTGGCGCCGCGGCGAGCCGGAGGCCAGCTTCACCGGCTATGGCCGCACCACGCCGGGCCTGAACGAGGACAGATGGCGTGCCAGCCCGTTCTTCCACCTGATCGACACCGGCGAGGACTGGATGCGCCGGCGGGTGACGCCAGACAGCTGCGCCGAGTTCCCGGCGGTGGCCACGGCGGCGGAGGAGGGGATGACCGACTATCTCGGCGTCCTCAACCGCTTCGAGCCGGAAGGCGCGATCGCCGACTGGGACGGGCTGTTCTCCGCCTGGACCACGGACCAGCCGGGCGGCTTCAGCGCCGAGGAGATCGCCGGGCTGCTCAAGGTCCTGCCCGGCCTGGCGATGGCGATGAAGGCGATCACCCTGGCGCGGATGGCCTCGACGCTGCTGGAGACCTATCTGGGCCGCGACGCCTGCAACTCGGTCTGGTCCGGGCGGATCGCCCGCGGCGTCGCCGACCGCATCGACGCGGTGCTGTGGTTCAGCGACCTGCGCGGCTACACCCGGATCACCGACAACGCCCCGCCGGAACAGGTCATCCCGCTGCTCAACGACTATGCCGACGCCGTGATCTCGGCGGTGCAGGAGGCCGGCGGCGACGTGCTGAAGCTGATCGGCGACGGCGTGCTGGCGATCTTCCGGCCGGAGGGGGGCGACGCCGAGGGCCGCGCCCGGGCCTGCCGCGCGGCGCTGGCGGCGGTGCGCGAGGCCCGGGCTGCGATCGCGATGCTCAACCCGCAGCGCGCGGCGGCTGGCCAGCCGGTGACCGAGATGTATGCCGGGCTGCATATCGGCGAGGTGTTCTTCGGCAATATCGGCAGCGCCCACCGTCTCGACTTCACCGTGGTCGGCCCGGCGGTGAACGAGACCAGCCGGATCGCCGAGATGTGCCGGTCGGCGGACCAGCCGATGCTGGTCTCCTCCGCCTTCGCCGCGGCGGCGGGCGGGGAAGCGGCCGGCCTGGTCTGCGTCGGCCGCTACGCCCTGCGCGGCGTGCGCCTGCCGCAGGAGCTGTTCACGCTCGAGCCGGACCCGTCATAGCCATCAGGCTCTCGGCGCAGTCGACCACCGTGATGGGGCCGGGGCGGGGGGCGAAGCCCAGCACCCGCCGCGCCTTGTCCGAGGTCAGCCGGAACTTCCGCCCCAGCATCGGCGCCAGCGGCCGGAACTGCGGCAGAAATGGCAGCAGCAGCCGCAGCAGGAAGGCCGGCAGCGTCCGGGTCGGCACCTTGCCGCCCCGCGCTCCGAGGCCGGCGCGCAGCGCCCGGGCGATGTCGGCCATCCACAGGAAGTCGCCGGCGGCGATGAAGCGCTGGCCGGCCGCCTCCGGCACGGTCATGGCCCGGATATGGGCGTCGGCCAGATCGCGGACATCGACCACCCAGAATCCGAGCGGTGGGATGATGGGGGGACGGCCCTGGGTCAGCCCCTCGATGATGCGGACCGAGCCGAGCGTCTCCACCGACAGGATCGGGCCGAACACCGCGCCGGGCAGGACCGTGGCGAACTCGGTCGTCCCGCCCTCCTGGCGCATGAAGTCCCACGCCGCGCGCTCGGCCAGGATCTTGGAGACGCGATAGGCGTCGAATTGCGGGTCGTCCGGATCGGCCCACATGGTCTCGTCGCTGACCACGTCCAGGCGCAGCGGCGGCCGGGCGGTGGCGGCGGCGGAGGTCATCACCACGCGCCTGACCCCGGCCCGCACCGCGGCGCGCAGCACCCGCAGCGTGCCGTCGCGCGCCGGGGCGACGAAGGCGTTCCGGTCGGCCGGGTCGGCGCCGCCGAGGGGTGAGGCGACATGCAGGACATAATCGCAGCCGGCCATCGCCTCGTCCCAGCCGTCACCCGCCGTCAGGTCGGCCATCGCGAAGCCGAGGCGATCCGCCGGCCCGCCGGCGCGGGCCACGGCCTGGCGGACCGCCAGCTCCTTGGCGCGGCTGCGGATGGTGGTGCGCACGGCGTAGCCGCGGTTCAGCAGCGCGACGATGCACCAGCCGGCGACGAAGCCCGTGCCGCCGGTCACTAGGACTGTCTCGGTCATCCCATCTCCATCGCCCGGGGCGCACACGCGGTTGCGCTGAAAGTCTACGGCCGTATACATTGGGGCAGAGCATAAGTCTACAAGTGTGTGATTAGTGATGGCGAAGACGGACAATCCGGAGAGCGCTCGCCGGCGGCGGAACGCTGCGGCGACGCGTGACGCGATCCTAGACTCGGCGCGGCAGGCCTTTGCCCGGTCGGGCTATGCCGGCGCCGGGGTGCGGGAGATCGCGGCCGGGGCGGGGGTCACCGCGATGCTGGTGAACCGCTATTTCGGCTCGAAGGAACAGCTGTTCGCCGAGGTGGTCGCGACGACCATGGCGGACCCGACGATCCTGACCCGGGCGAATCTCCACTCCCCCCGGCTGGGTGAGACCATCGCCCGCGCGCTGGTCGACATCACCCGCGCTGGCGACACGCCGCTGGACGGGTTCCTGATCATGATCCACTCGGCCTCCAGCCAGCGGGCGGCAGAGATCGCCCGCGGGCAGATCGAGCAGGGCCACCAGAGCACGCTGGCCGACGCGTTGCAGGGCGATCTGGCGCCGCAACGGGCGGCGCTGATCCTGGCCTTCGTCGCCGGCGTCCAGATCATGCGCCAGGTGATCGGCCTGCCGGCCCTGGCCGAGGCCGAGCCCGAGGAGTTGGCGAGACTGATGGCGCCGTTATTGCAGCGGCTGGTCGACGGCGCCGCCTAGCCGGGCAGGGGCGTCGGAGGCGAGAGGCAGCATGGACAAGGCTGTCCGTCCCCCCTAGGGTCGGCGCCGATCGGATCGATTCGACACCGGGGGACGCATGGCGGAGATCGCTGTTTTCTCAGGCACCGCGCATCCCGCCCTGGCGGCCGAGATCTGCGCCGCGCTGGGGGTGCCGCTCAGCCCCTCCCGGGTCCAGCGCTTCGCCAATGACTGTCTCGGGGTCCAGCTCCAGGCGAATTGTCGCGAACGTGACGTCTTCCTGGTCCAGACCCTCAGCCCGCCCGTGCAGGAGCATCTGGTCGAGCTGCTGCTGATGATCGACGCGGCCCGCGGCGCGTCGGCCTCGCGCATCACCGTGGTGATGCCGCACTACGCCTATGCCCGGTCGGACAAGAAGGACGCGCCGCGGATCTCGATCGGCGGCCGGCTGGTGGCCGACCTGCTGGTCGCGGCGGGCGCCGGCCGGGTGCTGACCACCGCGCTGCATTCGCCGCAGGTGCACGGCTTCTTCAGCGTGCCGGTCGACCACCTGCATGCCCTGCGCGAGCTGGCCGGCCATTTCCGCCGCACCGACATGGCCAACGCCGTCGTGGTCTCGCCGGATCTCGGCTATGCCAAGGAAGCGGCCGCCTTCGCGCGGCTGCTGGGCGCGGGCGTGGCCATGGGCGCCAAGCAGCGCTATGAGAACGACCGGGTCGAGATCAGCACCATCATCGGCGAGGTGCGCGGCAAGGACGTCATCGTCATCGACGACGAGATCGCCAAGGGCAGCACGATCCTGGAGCTGCTGGGCCATCTGCGCCGCCAGGGCGCCCGGTCGATCCGCGTGGCCTGCACGCACGGCCTGTTCTCCGGCGGCGCGCTGGAGCGGCTGGGCGGCCAGAAGGACATCCTGGAGATCGTCTGCACCAACACCGTCCCGGTGAACGGCGCCGCGCACCATCCCAAGCTGACCGTCCTGTCGATCGCGCCCGCGATGGCGGAGGCGATGCGCCGGATCCATGCCGGCGAATCGGTCAGCGAGCTGTTCCACGCCTAGGTCGATCCGGCCTCTGAGCCCACCGACGAGGCCGGGGACCTAGAGACGCCAGACCCGGAGGCCGCGCATCCGGTCGCCATGGATCAGCACCGCCGACAGGCAGCCGGTGGCGAAGGCGCCGGTGTCGACGTCGATGCGGTGCGGATGGTCCAGGTCCAGCCGGTCGACCGGGGTGTGGCCGTGGATCACCGCGACGCCTTCCGGGAAAGGGCCGGGCCAGGTCAGGAACGGGTCGCGGATCCACAGCAGAGTGTGGCGCTCCTGCTGCGCCAGCGGCAGCTGCGGGTCGATGCCGGCATGGACGAAGACCAGGTTGCCGATCCGGTGGGTGACCGGGCAGCCGCGCAGCCAGCCCAGCAGGTCGGGCCCGATCGCCGCGCGGACCCGGCCGCGCCAGTCGGGGTCGAACTCGGTGACGCCGCATTCGTCCAGCACGCGGTCGCCGCCATAGGTCAGCCAGAACTGCAGGGTGTTGTGGTCGGCGGCGCCGTCCAGCAGCGCCAGCATGCGGTCGTCGTGGTTGCCGAACAGGGTGACGGTCTCCGCCCCCGCGACGCCCTGCCGCGCCAGGGCCAGGGCGCGCAGATTCTCCGGCCCCCGGTCGACCAGGTCGCCGAGATGGATCAGCGTGCGGCCGGTGCCGGCGGGCAGGGCGCTGAACTCGTCCGCCACCAGCCGGTGCATCGCCTCCAGCAGGTCGGCTTGGCCGTGCACGTCGCCGATCGCCGCCACCGCGCGGTCGGGCGGCAGCGGCCGGATCGCGGGCCGCCAGGGGTCGCGGCGCGGGTCGAGATGGCGCGGCAGCCGGTCGAGATCCTCGGGCTTCATCGGGTCGTGTCGCATGTCGATCGGATCATGCACCTATCATAACAACGGTCCGCCGGGGTTGCAGGATGCAGTTCATCGCTTAGGTAAGTCGTGCGGACGGCCGTTATCGCACCACCCGGAGGGTGGGAGGCCCCGCGACGCGCCGCGGCATGCGGCCCGGCGCGACCCGATCGACAGGCCGCCGAAGGGGCGGCTCCATCGACAGGAGCAATGCGATGAAGCTCAACACCGCGCTGGTCGACAGGACGGTGACCCGGTTCGGGGCCCAGGCCGTGCCCGACAACCACCCGGCCATGGCCCAGCTCAACACCATGTTCGGGGAGCACACCTTCTTCCTCGACGGCAACGGACTGCACATCGTCGAGGCGGTCGAGCTCGCGCCGACCGGCGCCCCGGCGGGACAGGTGATCAGATTGGCCAGCTGGGCGGATGCCGAGCGGACAACGCTGGCGCCGCACGAGCCGGAGCCGACCGATGTCGTGATCGAGCTCGGCCCGATCGATCCGGACAAGGAGGCCTGAGGTCGCCGGGCGGCCGGGCCGCAGCCCGGCCSCCCGCCTCCTTCGCGGCTCGCCCTCGGCGCGAATCGGGTAGGATCGCGGTCCCATGGCCGGCTGACGGCCTCCGCATCCACCGGAAGGAATCGCTCCGATGACTCTCCGCGCGCGACTGTTCTGCGCTTCGGTCCCGGCGCTGGCCGTGCTGCTTGCCGCCGCGGCGCCGGCCTATGCTGACCGGGATACCAGCTGGGACTACGCCAAGCTCTACCGCAAGCTGCGCCAGGGCGACAAGCCGACCGTGGTGATCGACCTCGCCCGATGCCTCGATTCGGCCGGCGCCGGCGGCCCGCCGGTGGTCGCGGTGCCGACCTTCACCACCTACAACCTGACGGCGCAATTCATCGCCACCTCCGAGACCCACGCCTTCGAGGCGTCGAACGGCGCGATGTCGCTGGAATACATCCGGCTGCGGATCTTTCCGGACAACAGCGCCGAGCTGGCCCTGAAGCACCTGAACCCGGCGACCTATGAGACGGTCGGGCCGGTCACCACGCTGCGCTGCCGGCTGACCGACGGCTCGCTGACCCTACACGACGACTGAAGCACCCGGCACATCGGCGGCGCGGCTGTGGCAGGATCGGTCCCGAAGATTCTGAGGAGGGAACCGATGACCGGGATCGACCATGCCGCCCGCACCGCCGAGCTGGAGGCCGAGGAGGCGCGGCTCGCCTTCGACCGTTTCGACTTCGCCGAGGCCTGGGCGATCGGGCGCAGGCTGGTCGAGGCCGCGCCGGCGCCGGTCGCCATCCGCATCCAGGTCGCCGACCGGGTGCTGTTCGCCTCGGCGCTCGATGGCACCTCGGCCGACAACCAGGTGTGGCTCGACCTGAAATCCGCCGCGGTCCGCCAGTTCGGCCACAGCACCCTGTGGCTGCACCACCGGCTGAGGGCGCGCGGCCGGACGCTGGCCGAGAGCCCGTCGATCCGGACGCCGATGATCGACCATGGCGGCGGCTTTCCGATCCGCATCGGCGCCCAGGTGGTCGGAATCATTGGCGTCTCCGGCCTGCCGCACGAGGACGATCACCGGCTGATCACCAGCGCGATCGGGGCGTACCGGGCCGAACGGGCAGGTTAGCCGTTCCGCTCCCGCCACAGCGCCGCCGCCCGGTCCAGGTGGCGGGCATGGGCGGCCTCGCCGCTGTCACCGGCGATCACGGCCAGCGCCACGGCGGCGGTGCCTGTCACCGTCGCCTCGGCGGCCGGGTCCTCGGCGGCGCCGGTCCAGACGGCGCGGAAATGCTCCAGGTCGCGGCGCTCCAGCCGCTCGCCGCGGCCTTCGCCCAGGATCGGCGGCACCGTCTCGTCCAGCGCCTCGCCCGCCACCAGCCGCTGCAGCGACAGCGCCTTCAGCGGCGTGCGCTCGGCCTCGCCGCCGGCGCCCTTGACCACGCACAGGTCGCCCTGCTGCAGCAGCCGTGCCGTATCGCGGTGCAGATCCTGATAGGCGGGGTGGAACACGCCGACGAAGCTGGCTTTGGCCTCGAACGGGTTCAGCAGCCGCGCGGCTGAGTTGACCGGGCTGCGCAGCCCCAGCACCGGCCGCAGCTCCATCAGCTCGGTCAGGGTGCGGCTGACCGCGCGCAGCGGCAGATAGGCGAAGCGGGTGGCGTCGAGCGTCCGTGCCGCCTCGGCCGGGGTCTCGCCGACCGGCAGGCCCAGCGCCCGCACCGCGTCCTCGGTCTCGATGCCCTCGGTGACCCGGACATTGATGCCGTGTATCAGCACCGGATGGCCGGCGCGGGCCACCAGCAGGGCGGACAGGAGGAACCAGGGCGCGCCGCGGGTCTTGCCGGCGGCGTAGGACGGCCAGTCCAGAGCCGGCCGGGTGGCCGGGGCGGCGGTGACCACGGCCCGGCCGGCGCGGATCATGCCGGCCAGTTCCGCCGCCGTCTCGCCGCGATAGCGCTCCAGCAGCAGGAAGGCGCCGACCTGCATCGGGTCGGCCTCGCCGGACAGGATGATGCCGAAGGCGTCCTCCGCCTCCGCCTCGGTCAGCGGCCGCGACCGGCCGGGGCCGCGGCCGATCGCCGCGAGATGCGCCGCCATGCGCTGGCGCGGCGGCGAGTCCGCGGTGGCGGTCACGGTTTCGACGTCGCTGGCCATGCCGGTGCTCTCTCGAAGGTCTGACCCGGGAATGGTTAGCGCCGGGAGGCCCACCCGTCGAGCGTCTGCGGAACGTCCTTGGGGGTCACGGCCGTTGCGGCTGCCATGATTGTATGGCCGCGGACCTTGTAGGAAGATCGGCCGGGAACCGGATCGGGGGGCGGGAATGATGCTTGGGACGATAGCGGGCCGATGACGCGGACGATCGGGACATTCGACACCGTCATCGTCGGCGCCGGCTCCGCCGGCTGTGTGCTGGCCAACCGCCTGTCGGCCGATCCGAAAAGCTCGGTGCTGCTGCTGGAGGCCGGGGGCAAGCCGAACACCATCTGGGTCCACATCCCGGTCGGCTATCTCTACACCCATGGCGACCCGCGGCTGGACTGGTGCTTCAAGACCGAGCACGAGGCCGGGCTGGGCGGCCGGGCGATCAACTACCCGCGCGGCAAGGTGCTGGGCGGCTGCTCCGCCATCAACGGCATGATCTACATGCGCGGCCAAGCGCGCGACTACGACCAGTGGCGGCAGCTCGGCAATGCCGGCTGGGGCTGGGACGACGTGCTGCCGCATTTCATCCGGTCCGAGGACCACTGGCAGGGCCGCTCGGCCTTCCATGGTGCGGGCGGCGAATGGCGGGTCGAGCCGCAGCGCCTGTCCTGGGCCATCCTCGACGCCTTCCGCCAGGCCGCAGGCGAGGCCGGCATCCCGCCGACCGACGACTTCAACACCGGCGACAATGAGGGCTGCGGCTATTTCCAGGTAAACCAGCGCCGCGGCATCCGCTGGACCGCGGCCAAAGGGTTCCTCAAGCCGGTGCTGAGCCGGCCGAACCTCAGCGTCGAGACCCATGCCCAGGTGCTGAAGCTGCATCTCGAGGGCAAGCGCGTCGCCGGGGTGGTGTTCCGCCGGCCGGACGGCACCGAGGCCTATGCCGCGGCGGGCGAGGTGGTGCTGGCCGCCGGCGCCGTCGGGTCCCCGGCCATCCTGCAGCATTCCGGCATCGGCTCGGCCGACCTCCTGGCCGCGCATGACGTGCAGCCGCTGCACGACCTGCCCGGTGTTGGCGAGAACCTGCAGGACCATCTGCAGCTCCGCCTGGTCTACAGGGTCAAGGGCGTGCCGACGCTGAACGAGCGGGCGAACAGCGTGATCGGCCGCATCGGCATGGGCGTCGAATACGCGCTGTTCCGCCGTGGCCCGCTCAGCATGGCGCCGAGCCAGCTCGGCGCCTTCGCCCGCAGCGATCCGGCGCAGGAGACGGCCAATCTCGAATACCACGTCCAGCCGCTCAGCCTCGACCGCTTCGGCGAGCCGCTGCACCGCTACCCGGCTTTCACCGCCTCGGTCTGCAACCTGCGGCCGCACAGCCGCGGCTCGGTGCGGATCAAGAGCCCGGACCCGACCGCGGCGCCCGCGATCCGGCCGAACTACCTGTCGGAGGAGGCGGACCGCCGGGTCGCGGTCGACGCCATCCGGCTGACCCGCCGTATCGCCGCCGCCCCGGCCCTGGCCGGCTACGCGCCGGAGGAGGTGCGGCCCGGCCCGGCGCTGCAGGACGAGGCCGATCTGGCGCGGGCGGCGGGCGACATCGCCACCACGATCTTTCACCCGGTCGGCACCTGCAAGATGGGCCAGGACCCGCTGGCGGTGGTCGATGAACGGCTGCGGGTGCGCGGCCTCGCGGGGCTGCGCATCGCCGACGCCTCGATCATGCCGACCATCACCTCGGGCAACACCAACTCGCCCACCATCATGATCGCCGAGAAGGCTTCGGCGATGATCCTGGAGGATCGTCGCCGGAGCTGAGGAGGAAGCATGGAGTTCCAGGATCGTCATGTGGTCGTCACCGGCGGCACCGGCGCGCTCGGCGCGGCGGTGGTCGGGCTGCTGCTTGAGGCCGGGGCCACCTGCCATGTCCCGGTCCGCGACGTGAAGGATTCGCGCCGCTTCGCCCATCGCGGCCACGACCGGGTGGTGCTGTCGCCGGTGCCGGATCTGGCCGACGAGGCGGCGGTGACCGCGTTCTACGCGGCGTTGCCGGGGCTCTGGGCCTCGATCCATGTCGCCGGCGGCTTCGCCATGGCGCCGATCGCCGAGACCGGCCGGGGCATGCTGCAGCAGCAGCTCGACACCAATCTGGTCACCGCCTTCCTGTGCTGCCGCGGCGCGGTACAGGCGATCGGCCGGGGCGGCGCCGGCGGCCGCATCGTCAATGTCGCGGCCCGGCCGGGGCTGGAATGGCGCCAGGGCGCCGGCATGACCGCCTACACCGTCTCGAAGGCGGCGCTGGCGGCGCTGACCGTGGCCCTGGCGCAGGAGGTGGCGGGGCAGGGCATCCTGGTCAACGCCGTGGCGCCGTCGACCATGGACACGCCGGCCAACCGCGCCGCCATGCCCAAGGCCGATCACTCTGCCTGGCCGAAGGTGGAAGAGGTGGCGGCCACCATCCTGCATCTGGCGTCACCGGCGAACCAGGTCGCCCGCGGCGCCGTCATGCCGGTCTACGGGCGGGCCTAAGCCCGCGACGCCAGCAGCTTCATGAAGTTGCGCTTGGCCTTGTGCCGGGTCTTCAACTCCGCCACATAAGCCGCATGGATTGCCGTCTCGGTCCTGTCCTTGCGGATGCGGCCGATCGTGTCGATCAGCCGGCAGGCCTCTTCGTAGCCAGCCTGTGTCGTGTGCCCGACATGGCGTTCGACCAGCTGCTCATAGAGCGCAACCACCTTCGCTGGTTCCGTCGTCTCGCTGGCGGCGGCGACGGCGAGAACGGTGCGTGCCTGGCAATCATGCGCGTCAGTGACGGCCCAGGCCTCCGCCAGCCGACCTTGGGCCAGAAGGATCTCCACCAAGAAGTCGGCATCGGAAAAGCCGCCCCACCACTGCCCGGTTTTCTGCCGGCCGGCGAGACGCTGCCGCATGACGGCAACGGCGCGGTCGAGCACTGCCCCGCCCGCGTCGCCGCCAGCGAGAACCTTGAGTTCATTAAGGAGATGGGAAGAGGGTCGGCGGTCGAAGCAGCGCCACAGCAGTGCCTCCGCCTCTGCCGTCCGGCCGGACCGGCGATAGAGGCTCACCGCCTTTCGACTCAGCAGTTCGGCGGAAACGCCCTGGAACAGCCAGAGGCCTTCCTCGGCCCATTTCACCGCTGCCTCCGGCCGGCCATGGGCGAGGCATAGATCGACGAGCTTCTCATAGCCGCTGACCGACGACAGATCCTTGGTCAGCAACGCGACCCGTCGGTCGAAGTCACCATCCGTTTCGGCGAGGTCGTCCAGGATGGAGAACAGCGCGTGGCGCTTCGATGCATATTCATGGTCTTGGGAGGCCCGCCGATCATCGGCCCGGCGTGACGGAAGCTGGGCCCAGGCCGCCTCAGCGAGCCGCCTGTATTCGGCCAGGCCCTCGCGGCCCAGCACATCACCGTAGGTGCCTGTAGAGCCGGAAAAGGCATCCGTCAGCGATTCGGTTTCCCGCCTGAACAGCCGGCGCGCCAAGGCGACCGGATCCGGCCGTACGGTCTGGCAGGCCTGCAGGTGGAGCTTCTCCGCCCGTCCGAACAGCGCCATGCCGTCGCCGTCGGAATCGTCGATCTCGGCGAGCGCCGGCGCCATCCGGTCCAGGACATGTTCGAGCAGATCCAGGCCCAGCTGGGCCCGGCCGCCGTCCAGCAGATCCTCGATCCGGTCGAGGAAATCGCCGATACCCCGCACCCAGCTTCGCACCCGCCGGTACTCGATGCCGTCCGTCCGCGTCGCCGCCGTGATGGCCTTCTTGAGGTGAGCGTGAATCATGGCGTCGTCGCCCTGGGTCATCGCGGCGGCGAGTTCGAGGCGCCGCCGCAATCCCGGATCCTTCCCGGCCTGTTCCAGGACCATCTCGACCAGCGTTTCGGCGCTCAGGCTGCGGAGATGATCGCGGACGGGGTCGGGCCGGCTGCCCGACGTCTCGCCGTCCGCGAGGTCGTTGGCGGCGAGGGCCACGGCAACCAGATGCTTGCACCAGCCGATACCCGCGAAGGCGGGGCAGGAGCAGTCGCCGGCCGGATGGTCCACGCCTTGCGCCAAGCTGGCGTCATAGGTTTCCGAGCCGAAGACCTTGGCGGTGATCCGGCCGGCATGGCTGGACAGGATCGCGACCCGCCCCGCCGCGTGATAGGCCGAGCCGCGGGCGAAGGTGGTCTCGCCGGAGAGACGCCGTATGGCATCGATGTCGAAGCGCTGTGCCGCTTTCCGAGTGGAGGTCTTCGCCATGTCCGGTCCAGAGGTTTCGCTGGCAGGATAGTCAGCGGCATCCGACCGGGGAATGGGCGATCCTTCACGGCCGCTTCGTCATGCGACGCAGGAGCCCATGCGAACCGATCCACCCCTGAAGATCTCGCCCCGCATCCGGGCCGCGGTCGGCCTGCTGGCGCCGCGTGCGGGGGAGAGGCTGCTGGAGATCGGCTGCGGCACCGGCCAGGCGATCCAGGCCGTGATCGAGAGCGCACCGACCGCGACCGTTGCCGCCATCGATCGCTCCGACACCGCCGTGGCGCGGGCTCAGGTCGTGAATGCGCCGGCGATCGCGGCTGGGCGGGTGACCGTCGCCAAAGGCGACATCGAGCATGGACCGGTCGCGCCGGGCGGCTTCGACCGGATCTATGCCATCCGCGTCAACAGCTTCTGGACCCGCCCCGGCCTGGCCCTGCCGCATATCGCCGGCAGCCTGCGTCCCGGCGGCGAGGTCTGGATCCTCTATGACGAGCCGGCCGCCCGCATCATCGAGATGATCCAGGCGTCTTTCACGGCGTTCGGGCTGCGGGACATCCGGACCGCGGAGCGCCCCGGCGCGCTCGCCGTTATTGCTGTGGCGCCGCCGTGGGGCTGACGGCCGACGGGGCCGCCGCGGCCCGGACCAGATGGCCCTGGTCGTCGCGGAGCTGCCCGCCGGCGACCAGCCGGCCGATCTCGCCGTCCAGCACCGCCTTCAGCGGCGCGCTGGTCGCGGCGAAGCCGAACAGCCGGGCCACGGCCGTGACAAGCTCCTCCCGCCCGGCGCCGAAATTGCGGTCGATCACCGCCAGCATCGCCGCCGCGATCTCGGCCGGCGGCAACATGTCCGGCTTGCGCAGCCCGGCCGAGGCGACGCCGGACCGGTCGCGGATCCGCGCCTCCCGCCCCGGGATGTCGCAGAAGCCCTCGCCGGCGATCGACTGCTGTCGCCGGGCCAGCGCGACGGCGCGGCCCACCGCCTCGCGGATGCGGCTGCCGGCCCGCTGCAGGCCCCACAGCGTGCGGATGCGGGTGACAATCTCGTCCTCATGCACCGGCCCCTCCGCCTCGACGATGCGCAGGACGTGCTGCGCCATCTCGCCGACCGGCACCTCATGCGGCTCCAGCGTCGCGGCAACGGCGAAGGATGCTTCCTCGTAAGGCTGCGCCAGCGGCGCGGGCGGCTTCTCCCCGATCCGGGCCTGGACGATCTCGGTGTCCTGGTCGACCGGCTGGAAGCTGAACTCGATTGGTGCCGGCTTCGCGGGCGCCACGGCGGCGCCCTCGTCGCGCTCCCGCCATTCCGCCTGCGCCGCGGCGATGGCGTCCTCCAGCCTCCGCAGCTCCTCGGCTGGGCGCATGTACCAGTCCAGGCTCCAGATGCGGTGGATGATCCAGCCGTGATCCTCCAGCACCCGCTGGCGCAGCCTGTCGCGGTCGCGGGCCGAGCGCGAGGCGTGGTAGGGCGCGCCGTCGCATTCGATGCCGAGCACGAAGCGGCCCGGCTTCTCCGGGTCGACCACGGCCAGGTCGACGAAGAAGCCGGCGGTGCCGATCTGAGCCTTCACCTCATGGCCGCGCGCCGCCAGCGCCCGCGCCACATGCTCCTCGAAGGCCGAATCCGCGCCGCGGCCGCTGGGCTGGGCGACGTCGAGTCGGCCGGTCTGGGCGTAGCCCAGGAACAGCTTCAGCGCCGTCACGCCGCGCGACCGGGTGCGCTCCAGGTCGATGTCGTCGCCGGTGATCGAGGAGAACACCTCGCACCGCTCCTTGGCGCGGGAGATCAGCACATTCAGCTGGCGCTCGCCGCCCTCGCCGCTGAGGGGACCGAAGCTCATCGCCATGTAGCCGGACGCGGTGCGGCCATAGCCGACCGAGATGAAGATCACGTCCCGCTCGTCGCCCTGGATGTTCTCCAGGTTCTTGATGAAGAACGGCTCGGAGCCCGTATTGCGGAAGAACTCCTCCGTCTCCGGATGGGCGCGGCGCAGCAGCTCCAGGTCCTTCTGGATCGCCTGGCGCTGGGCGACCGAGAAGGTGGCGACGCCCAGCGACTTCTGCGGCGTCTCCCGCGCGTGGCGGATCACCGCCTCCGCCACCGTCCGGGCCTCGATCGGGTTGGTGCGGGTGTTGCCGCGGTCGTAATGCGCGTCGGGCAGATGGTTGAACTTCAGCCCCATGCCGGCAACCGCGTCATACGGGCTGGGCACGATGAAGAGCCGGTTCTCGTAGAATTCGCGATTGGAGACGGCGATCAGCGACTGGTGCCGGCTGCGATAGTGCCAGTTGAGCATCCGCGCCGGCACGCCCTTGGCGAGGCACAGGTCGAGGATGCTTTCCGCGTCCCGCGCGGCGACGGTCTGCTCGTCATCCTCGTCCCGCTCCTCGATGTCGCTGGTCAGCTTGGCGAAGAAGCGGGTCGGCGGCAGCTGGCGCTCGTCGCCCACCACCGCGATCTGCCGCACCCGGGCCATCGCGCCCAGCGCGTCGATCGGCTCCACCTGCGACGCCTCGTCGATCACCAGCAGGTCGAAGGACAGCGCCCCCGGCTTCAGGAACTGGGCCACCGACAGCGGGCTCATCATGAACACCGGCTTCAGCTGCTGGATCGCCGGGCCGGCTTTCTCCAGCAGCTGGCGGATCGGCAGGTGGTTGCGCTTCTTCGCCAGTTCGCCATTCAGCACGCCGAGCGGCCCGATGCCGGCATTGCCGCGCGGCAGCCCGTCCCGATGCCGCTGGCCGATGACCGACCGGGCCAGGCCGATGCGGTTGACGTCCAGGGCGCGGAAACCCTCGACCACGCGCTGCTGCAGCTCGCCGTCGAAGCGCTTCAGATCGGGCAGGCGGGCGAAGATGTCGGTGCGGATCGCCTCCAGCGCGGCGCGCTCGAAGGTCGGGGGCAGGGCAGGGGCGTCGAGCGTCCCATCCAGCACGCCGTCGACCAGGGCGCCGAGCCCGAGCCGGGCGGCGGCCCGGCCGCGCTCGGCGAAGGCGACCCATTTCGTCACCTGCTCCGGCTGCCCGCGCCACAGCTCCAGCCGCCCGGCCAGCCCGTCGAGGGGGATCGCGCCGGTGCTCTCGACGCGGAAGGCGCGCCGCAGGTCGAGGTCGAGCCAGGCGGCGAGATCGTCCAGCCCGGCCCGGGCCGGGTCGAGCGTCTCTTCCAGCACCGCGAGCGGCGGTGGGATCACCGCGGGGTCGGGCAGGGTTGCGAGCCGTCTGAGGAAGCCGTCGGGCAGCGCCGGCTCGGGCAGGGCGGCGCGCCAGGCGGCGAGGGCCGCCAGCGCGTCCCAGTCGCTCCGCTCCTCCTGCCACAGCGTGCCGAAGGCGGGGCCGAGCGGCTTCGCCTCTTCATAGGCCTTGCGGGCGGCCTGTGCCGCGATCATCCGATCGACCAGGTCGAGCCGGGCCTGCTGCCCCTTCGGCAGCGGTGCCTTGAGCAGCGACCGCAGCAGGCCGATCTGGGCCCGGTAGGTGCCGTCGAGGAAGCGGAACAGCGAGCCGCCCCTGGTGGCGATCGCCATGCAGCAGGGCATCAGGTCGACCTGCCAGGCGGCGTCGACGAAGGCGTCCTCCGCCGCCGCGCGGGTCTCGGTGGCGCGGCGGCCGCGCTCGGGCAGGTCGGCGAGGCGGGCGGCGTCGTTGGCCCAGGCCGGGTGCGCCAAGGCCGCGCGGTCGCAGGGCGGCAGGGCCGCCGCGGCGCGCAGCACCGTTCGCAGCCGCGCCAGCTCGTCCAGGGTCCCGGCCGGCAGGCCGAAGATCGGCGCGCCGGCGGTCGCTTCCTCCCGCAGCCGCGCCACCGGGCCGGCGAGGTCGCGCAGACGGACGGTGAGCGAGTCGACCTCGCTGGGGTCCAGCGCCTCCCGGCGGACGCCGCGCCAGGGATGCTCCTGCGGCGCGCCGATCGAGCCCAGCCGCTGGGCGATCTCCTCGACGATGTCAGCGCGCCGCTCCCGCTCCAGCGGCGGCCAGGTCTCCGGCGCCTCCAGCACGACGCCGGCCCGGGCCGGGCCCTCGCGCAGCGCCGCCAGCCGGCCGATCACCTGATAGGCCGACAGCCCGTGCGGGTCGTGGCGCCGGTGCAGATCCTCGGCATGGGCGTTCAGCCGGTCGCGGGACTCGGTCAGCTTCTCGACCACCGAGCCGCCGTCGGGCGCGGCGGCCGGCGCCAGCTCCTTGGTCCGCTTCAGCTCCTCCAGCAGGCCGCGCTTGGTCGCCTTGCTGCTGTGCAGCTCCAGCGTCAGGGGGCCCAGCCCGGCATCGCGCAGCCGGCGGTGGACGACGTCCAGCGCCGCCATCTTCTCGGCGACGAACAGAACCTTGCGGCCCTCGGCCACGGCAGCCGCGACGATATTGGTGATGGTCTGCGACTTGCCGGTGCCCGGCGGGCCCTTGACCACCAGGTTGCGGCCGCCCGCCGCCTCCTCGATCACCACCGTCTGCGAGCTGTCGGCGTCGACGATATGGTTCATCCGCGCCGGCGGGATCAGCGCGTCGATCTTGGTGTCATGGCCGGGGATCAGCGGCTCGCTCTCCGGAAAGCCGTCGCGCAGCAGGCCGGTGACGATCGGGTGCTGGTCGATCGGCGAGGCCGCGGGCCAGTTTTCCGGGTCGAGGTCCCGGTACATCAGGAACTTGGCGAAGGAGAAGAAGCCCAGCACCATCGCGTCGGGCAGCACCTCCCAGCGCTTCTGCTTCGACACCGTCTCCGCCACCCGGGCCATGTAGCCGGCGAGGTCGAGCTCGTCCTCGTTCTGCACATCCTCGATCAGCAGGCTGAACTCGGCCCGCATCTTGGCCTGCAGCGTCAGGTTCGGCGACGCCGGCTCGCCGCGTCCGCGCAGCTTGAACTTCTCCGCAGCGCTGGTGCGCTCCAGCCGCACCGGCAGCAGGATCAGCGGCGCGTGCCGGGCGGGCGCATCCTCGCCCTCGCCATCGAACCAGCGCAGCAGGCCGATGGCCAGGTACAGGACGTTGACGCCCTGCTCCTCCTCCAGCGTCTGGGCGTCGTACCAGATGTCGAACAGGCGCTTCTGCAGGCCCTCCGAGGTCAGCCGGGTCTGCAACTGCAGGTCGCTGTGGCGGCGGGCGACGCCGTTCTCGTCGATCTCGTCCGCCTCGGGCTGCGGGATGCCACCGGTCTCGGTGTCCTGCGGGTCGAGCGCGGCGCGCTCCTCCTCGCTCAGCTGCCGGCCGGGGGTGAAGGCCAGCGCCTTGCCCTCATGCAGCAGCCGGTACACCTCGGCCGAGACCTCGTCGACGATCTCGATCGTCCGCACGTTGCGGGTGCGCAGCGGGACATTGACCAGCCGGTTGCGGGTGCTGAGGTCCAGCAGGGCATGCCTGTCCTTCAGGAGGCGGTCCCGGATCGAGATGCCGGCATCGTTCATCGGGCAATCCTGCTGCTGAATCGTTCGTCACGCGGCGATGGTCCGCCGGAAATAGGCTATCGGGCAATCGGGGCGGCATCATGCCCGAGGCGGCGGGCGGCGCAGCAACGCCGGGTCATGATCATCTCCATCGGGCCGCCTTGCCGGATTTGTCCGATCAGTCTAGCGTTCCGCGACGCAAAAAATGATCAGATGGGGACGGCTGAATGTGGCGGGAGATCGCGCCGGATCGGCGGGACGAGATTCGCGTGGATGGCCACACCGTGGTGGCCTACAGCTTCGGCTCGGGGCCGGAGACGGTGCTGTGCCTCAATGGCGGGCCGGGGCTGCCCTGTGACTATCTGCGCGACGCGCATTCCTGCCTGATCGACAAGGGTTACCGCGTCGTCGCCTTCGACCAGCTGGGCACCGGCGCGTCGGACCGGCCGACCGACCCGGCCTTCTGGACCATCACCCGCTATGTCGCGGAAGTGGAGACGGTGCGCCAAGCGCTCGGCCTCGGCCGGGTGCATCTGCTGGGCCATTCCTGGGGCGGCTGGCTCAGCGTCGAATACGCGTTGACCCATCCCGAGGCGCTGAAGACCGTGATCCTGGAGGACACGGCCGCCGACATCCCGCATCTGATCGGCGAGCTGGAGCGGCTGCGCGCGGCGCTGGGCCCCGAGACCGTGGCGATGATGCAGCGGCACGAGGCCGAGGGCACGCTGGACCACCCGGTGTACCAGGCGGCGATCACGATCCTGAACCACCGCCATGTCTGCCGGCTGGACCACTGGCCGGCGCCGGTCAAGCGCTCGCTCGACGACTGGAACATGGGTCCCTACGGGACGATCCAGGGCCCGAACGAGTTCCTCTACACCGGCAATCTGAAGGACTGGAACCGGCTGCCCGACATGAACCGGATCACCGTGCCGGTGCTGATCACCTGCGGTGAGCATGACGAGCTGACGCCCGCCTGCGCGCTGCGCATGAAGCTGGCGCTGCCGAATGCCCGGCTGCACGTCTTTCCGAACTCCAGCCACATGCCCTTCTACGAGGAGCCGCACGCCTACTACCCGGTGCTGCTGGATTTCCTCGAGCAGAACCGGGGCGCCTGATGCCCGCCCGCCGCCCGGGCTGACCGGTGATGCATCGTTTCCGATTCGTCCTGACCCGCCCGCTGCAGCTGATCCCGGTGCTGTTCGGGATCAGCGTCATCACCTTCGTGCTGATCCGCTCGATCCCCGGCGATCCGGTGCGGGTGCTGCTGGGCACCAAGGCGACGCCGGACGCGATCGCGCGGATCCGGGCCCAGTTCGGGTTGGACGAGCCGCTGTGGACGCAATACGGCCTGTTCCTGCAGAACCTGGCCCATGGCGAGATGGGGCGGTCGATCCTGTACAAGGTGCCGGTGCTGGGCCTGATCGCCGAGCGGGTCCAGCCGACCCTGCTGCTGGTGTTCGGCGCCGTGCTGCTGTCGCTACTGATCGCCGTGCCCTTCGCCGCCATCGCCGCGCGCCGCCGCGGCCGGCTGGCCGACCACGCCATCCGCATCGTCTCCACCACCGGTCTCGGCCTGCCGCCGTTCTGGCTGGGGATCATGCTGATCATCCTGTTCAGCGTGACGTTGGGGCTGTTCCCGGTGGCGGGCTATGGCGACGACTGGGCCGACCGGCTGCACCATCTGGTGCTGCCCTGGCTGACCGTCGCCCTGGCCCTGTCGGCGGTGCTGACCCGGACCCTCAGGGCCGCGATGATCACCGAGCTGCGCTCCGACCAAGCCACCGCGGCGCGGGCGCGCGGCCTGCAGGAGGGGATGGTGTTCTGGCGCCATGTCGTGCCCAACGCCATCGTGCCGACCATCAACCTGCTGGCGGTCAACATCGGCTGGCTGATCGGCGGCACCGTGATCATCGAGAACGTGTTCTCCATCCCCGGCATGGGCCAGCTGCTGGTGCGCGGCATCTTCACCCGCGACTACATGGTGGTGCAGGGTGTGGCCATGGCCTTCGCCGTGGCCAGCGTCACGGTGAACTTCCTGGCTGATATCCTGACCGTCGCCCTCGACCCGCGGGTGAAGCTGTGAGCGCCGTCGCCGGAACCGTCGCCGCCCGGCCGCGGCTCAGGGTCAGGCTGCCGCGGGTTCCGGGCGCGCTGTGGTGGGGGGCCGGCATCGTCGGCTTCTTCCTGCTGGTGGCGCTGCTGGCGCCGGTGATCGCGCCCTACGACCCGATCCAGCAGGACACGGCGAACGCGCTGCTGCCGCCCGGTCCCGGCCATTGGCTCGGCACCGACAATTTCGGCCGCGACGTGCTCTCCCGGCTGATCTGGGGCACCCGATTCGACCTGATGATGGGCGTGTTCGGCGTGCTGATCCCCTTCATCCTCGGCACGGCCGTGGGCTGCATCTCCGGCTATTTCGGCGGCTGGGTCGACATCGTGGTGATGCGCATCGTCGACATTGTCATCGCCTTCCCCTTCCTGGTGCTGATGCTGGCGATCATCGCCATTCTCGGCCCCGGCCTCGGCAGCTTCTTCATCGCCATGGCCCTGGTCGGCTGGGTCTCCTACGCCCGGCTGGTCCGCGCCCAGGTGCTGGTGCTGAAGGCCAGCGACTTCGTCACCGCCGCGCGCAGCCTGGGCTACAGCCACCTCCGCATCATGGCCCGGCACATCCTGCCGAACGCCATGGTCAGCTCGATCGTGTTCTCGATGTCCGACGTGGTGCTGACCATGCTGCTCGGCGCTTCGATCAGCTATCTCGGCCTCGGCGTGCAGCCGCCGACGGCGGAGTGGGGCATCATGGTGGCGGAAAGCCAGAACTTCATCATCCGCGCCTGGTGGATCGCCGCCTTCCCGGGCATGGCGCTGGCGGTGATCGCGCTCGGCTTCAGCCTGCTCGGCGACGGCCTCGGCGAATGGCTCGGCCAAAATGGCTCGAGGTGAAGGAATGACCGCGCCGCTGCTCGATGTCCGCGACCTGTCGGTGGCCGCGACCCGGGACGGGGTGGAGGCGATTCTGGTCGACCGCGTCTCCTTCAGCCTGGAGGCCGGGCAGGTGATGGGGCTGGTGGGCGAGAGCGGGTCGGGCAAGAGCGTCACCTGCCGGGCGCTGATCGGCCTGCTGCCCGGCGGCCTGCACATCGCCGGCGGGTCGGTGCTGCTGAAGGGCCGCAACCTCACGGCGCTCGGGCCGGAGGCGCTGCGCCGGGTGCGTGGGCGCGAGATCGGCATGATCTTCCAGAACCCGTCCAGCCATCTCGACCCGGTGATGCGCATCGGCGACCAGATCGCCGAGGGCATCCGCCTGCATCGCGGCGCCTCGAAGCGCGAGGCGCGGTCGGCGGCGGTGGAGCTGCTGCGCCAGGTCGGCATCCCGGATCCGGAGCGGCGGGCCGGCGGCTATCCGCACGAATTCTCCGGCGGCATGCGGCAGCGGGCGATGATCGCCACGGCCCTGGCCTGCGACCCGGAGGTGCTGATCGCCGACGAGCCGACCACCGCGCTGGACGTCACCGTGCAGGCCCAGATCCTGCGGCTGCTGCTGGAGCTGCGCGACCGGCGCGGCCTGGCCATCATCCTGATCACTCATGATCTCGGCGTGGTGGCGCAGAGCTGCGACCGCGTCGCCGTGATGTATGGCGGGACCCTGTGCGAGGCCGGCGGCAAGCGGGCGGTGCTGGCGGCGCCGCGCCACCCCTACACGGCGCGGCTGATCGCCTGCCAGCCGGCGTCGCATGCCGATGGCGGCCACCTGCTGCCCTTCATCCCCGGCCAGCCGCCGGCCCTGGCCGACCTGCCGACCGGCTGCCGCTTCCACCCGCGCTGCGATCGCGCCTTCGACCGCTGCAAGGCGGCGCGGCCGGAGCCGTCCTGGCCCGAGCCGGGGCACATGGCCGCCTGCCACCGGGCGCTGGGGGACGCGGCATGACCCTGCTCGACGTCCAGGACCTGGAGGTGCATTTCCGCGCCGGCGGGGGGCTGCCGCTGCCGGGCCGCCAGCCGCGTCTGGTGCGGGCGGTCAACGGCATCTCCTTCACCCTGGCGCCGGGCGAGGCGCTGGGCCTGGTCGGCGAATCCGGCTGCGGCAAGAGCACGCTGGGCCGCGCCATCCTGCGGCTGGGCGAGATCACCGGCGGCGCCATCCGCTTCGGCGGCGACGACATCGCCGAAGGCGGCCGGGCCGGCCTGGCCCGGCTGCGCCGCGAGACGGCGATGATCTTCCAGGACCCGTACAACGCGCTCAATCCGCGTATGGCGGCGGGCGAGGCGATCGCCGAGGTGCTGCGGGTCCACCGCAAGGTGCCGCGCGATCGCGTCCCGGCCCGGGTGGCGGAGCTGCTGACGCTGGTCGGCCTCGGGCCCGAGCATGCTTCCCGCCGCCCGGCCGAGCTGTCCGGCGGCCAGTGCCAGCGCGTCGGCATCGCCCGCGCCCTGGCCGTGGAGCCGAAGCTGATCATCGCCGATGAATGCGTCGCGGCACTCGACGTCTCGATCCAGGCGCAGATCATCAACCTGCTGATCGAGCTGAAGGCCCGGATGAACCTGGCCCTGATCTTCATCGCCCACGACCTGGCCGTGGTGCGGCGGCTCTGCGACCGGGTGGCGGTGATGTATCTCGGCCGGATCGTGGAGGAGGGGGCGGCCGAGGCGGTGTTCGCCGCGCCGCAGCACCCCTACACTCAGGCGCTGATCCGCGCGATCCCGGAGATCGACCCCGACCGCGCGCTGCCGGCGGACCTGCTGGGCGGCGAGCCGCCGAGCCCGCTGGACCTGCCGCCGGGCTGCGCCTTCCATCCGCGCTGCGCCTTCGCCATGGCGGAGTGCCGGGCCGGGGCGCCGCCGGCGCTGCGGCCGGTCGAGGGGCGCTTCACCGCCTGCCATCTCTATCCCGCAATCCCCGCCCGCAGCTGAGGCGGGGCAACAACCGGAGGCTCACGATGACACGGAAACATCTCGGTATCGCCACGGCGGCGTTCCTGGCGGCGCTGGTGGCCGGCGGCGCCGCGGCGGAGGCGGCGGGCGTGCTGACCATCGGCCGGCGCGAGGATGGCACCACCTTCGACCCGATCAAGACCTCGCAGAACGTCGACTACTGGGTGTTCTCGAACGTCTATGACGTGCTGGTGCGGGTCAGCAAGGACGGCACCAAGCTGGTCCCCGGCCTGGCGGAGAGCTGGACCGTCTCCGACGACGGCACGGTCTACACGCTCAAGCTGCGCGACGCGAAATTCTCCGACGGCAGCCCGGTCACCGCCGCCGACGCCGCCTTTTCGCTGCTGCGGGCGCGCGACAACCCGGGGTCGCTGATCGCCGACAACTACAAGGTGATCAAGACGGCGGAGGCCAAGGACGACCACACGCTGGTGATCACGCTGAACCAGCCGGCGGCGCCGTTCCTGGCCAGCCTGGCGCTGCCGGGCGTGGCAGTGCTGCCGCAGAAGATCGTGACCTCGATGGGCGAGGACGCCTTCGCCGAGAAGCCGATCGGCTCCGGCGCCTTCACCATGGAGGAGTGGCGCCGCGGCGAGAAGGTGGTGCTGAAGAAGAACCCGAATTTCTGGGAGGCCGACAAGGTCAGCCTCGACGGCGTCGAATGGATCTCCGTCCCCGACGACAACACCCGGATGCTGAAGGTCCAGGCGGGCGAGCTCGACACCGCCATCTTCGTGCCCTTCGCCAAGGTCGCGGAGCTGGAGAAGGACCCGAACCTGACCATGCACAAGGACCCCTCGACCCGAGAGGACCACCTGCTGATCAACCATTCGCACCCGCCGCTGGACAAGCTGGAGGTGCGGGAGGCGATCGACTACGCCATCGACAAGAAGGCGATCGTCGACACCGTGACCTTCGGCATCGGCACCGTCGCCAACTCCTACATCCCCAAGGGTGCGCTGTTCCACACCGACGACAACGGCGCCCGGCCCTACGACCCGGAGAAGGCCAAGGAACTGTTGCAGAAGGCCGGTGTCGGCCCGATCACCCTGACCTATCTGGTGCAGACCGGCGACACGGTGGACGAGCAGGTGTCGGTGCTGGTGCAGCAGCAGCTGGCCAAGGTCGGCATCACCGCCAACCTGCAGAAGGTCGACCCGAGCCAGAGCTGGGACATGGAGGTCGCGGGCGACTACGACCTGGCGATGAACTACTGGACCAACGACATCATCGACCCGGACCAGAAGACCACCTTCGTCCTCGGCTATGACGCCAACCTGAACTACATGACCCGCTACAAGAACGACGCGGTGGTGGCGCTGGTGGCCAAGGCCCGGGTCGAGACCGACCCGGCCAAGCGCGAGGCGATGTATGTCGACCTGCAGAAGATGGCCAAGGCCGACGTCAACTGGATCGACCTCTATTACATCCCGTATCTGACGGTCTCGCGGAAGACCATCGAGGGCTTCGGCCAGACCCCGCTCGGCCGGTTCTATCTCGAGGACGTCAAGAAGAACTGAGGATTGTCGGAATGGCTTCCATCATCGTGATCGGCGCGGGCGTCATCGGCGCCTCGGTGGCGTACCGTCTGGCGCAGGCCGGCCTGGCACGGGGCGGCGCGTCGGTCACGGTGCTGGAGGCGACGCGGATCGGCGCCGGCACCTCCGGCACCAGCTTCGCCTGGGTCAACTCCCACGGCAAGACGCCGCGGGCCTATCACGACCTCAACGTCGCCGGGATGAAGGCGCATGCGGCGCTGCGCGGGGAGTTCGCGGCGACGCCCTGGCTGCACCTGAACGGCAGCCTGGAATGGGCCGATGAGGCGGGACAGGCGGCGCAGCGGGAGCGGCTCGAGCGGCTGCGCGGCTGGGGCTACGCTGCCGAATGGATCTCCCCGGCCCGGCTGCGCGAGCTGGCGCCCGACATCGATCCGGCTGCCGTGGGCGACGCGCCGGTGGCCTGGTTCCCGGAGGAGGGCTGGGTCGATCCCGTGGTCTACGCCCAGGCCATGCTCGCCGCCGCCCGCCGGCTCGGTGCGCGGGTCGAGATCGGCGCCCGGGTGGCGCGGGTGGCGCTGCGGTCCGGCCGTGTCGGCGGCGTGGTCACGGCGGATGGCCGGACCTACGGCGCCGACATCGTGGTCAACTGCACCGGCCGCTGGGCCGATGATGCCGGCCTCGACCCTGCTCTGCGCATCCCGTTGGCGCCGACCGCGGGGCTGCTGGCCTTCACCCCAACGGTCGCGGTCGGGCTCGAGCGCCTGCTGAAGGCGCCGGGCTGCGACATCCGGCCGGACGGTGCCGGGCGCCTGCTGGTCTGCCGCAACGATGACGAACGCGATCCGGCCACGGCACCGGCGCCGAGCCCCGATCTGCCGGAGATGCGTGAGCTGGTCCGCAAGGCGCAGGCGATTCTTCCCGCCATGGGGCCGGTGGAGCCGGAGGCGGTGCGCCTGGGCATCCGCGCCATCCCGAAGGACGGCTACTCCGCCGTCGGGCCGCTGCCGCAGGCTCAGGGCTACTACGCCGTGGTGACCCATAGCGGCGTCACCCTGGCCGCCTTCCTCGGCGCCGCGGTGGCCGACGAGGTCTTGCACGGCGCCGTCCGGCCTGAGCTGGCAACGTTCCGCCCGGCACGGTTCTTCGCTTAGTTGCGTTGCCTCTCCCGCCCGCGAGACTTTTTCATAGCGCCAACCCCTTGCCGTCATTGCGAGGAGGCGAAGCCGACGAAGCAATCCAGGGGCCGGCTCGCATTGGCCCCTGGATTGCTTCGCTGCGCTCGCAATGACGGTTCTGGGAATTCTGAAAGAGTCTCGCAAGCGGGTGATGCCACGCGAAGCGGGACCGAGATGTAAGCAAGCAGCTTCTCCGAAACACTCGGCGCGCGGCTCCGGCCGTCTTATGCTGCCTCCATGACGGGGAGGAACGAACGCGTGGCGCCGGGAGCGGGCGGTGGCTGACTGGCTGCTGTGGCTGATCGCGCTCGGCTATCTCGGCCTGCTCTTCGCCGTCGCCTTCCTCGGCGACCGCAGCCCGGCCTATTGGCGCTCCGGCCTGCGCGAGCCCGCGGTCTATGCCCTGTCGCTGGCGGTCTACTGCACCTCCTGGACCTTCTATGGCGGCGTCGGCCGCGCCGCGTCGCACGGGCTCGACTTCACCCTGATCTATGTCGGGCCGATCCTGGTGATCACCGTGGGCTTCCCGATGATGCGGAAGATCACCCGGGTGGCGCGCGAGCAGAACATCACCTCAGTCGCCGACTTCATCGCCGCCCGCTACGGCAAGAGCCGGGTGATCGCCGCGGCGGCGACCCTGATCGCGCTGGTCGGCGTGCTGCCCTACATCGCGCTGCAGCTGCAGGCCGTCTCGCTCAGCTTCGGCGCGCTGGCGACCGGGCTGGACGGGCGGGGCAGGGCACCGGTGTGGACCGACACCGCCCTGCATGTCGCCCTGACCATGGCGGTCTTCGCCATCCTGTTCGGCGTCCGCCACGTCCAGGCGAACGAACGTCACCAGGGCATGATCCTGGCAATCGCCTTCGAATCCCTGGTCAAGCTGGGGGCGATCCTCGCCGCCGGGGCTTTCGTCACCTTCGGCATCTTCGACGGGCCGGGCGACCTGACGGCGCGGCTGCTGTCGGTGCCGGCGCTGCAGGCGCGACTGGAGGGCTTCTCGGTCGGGCCCGAATGGGTGTCGATCACGGTGATGTCGGCCCTGGCCTTCCTGTGCCTGCCGCGGCAGTTCCATGTCGGCGTGGTCGAGAGCGGCCGGCCCGCCGACCTGCGCACGGCGCGCTGGCTGTTCCCGGCCTATCTCGGCGCCATCAACGTGTTCGTGCCGGCCTTCGCCGTGGCCGGGCTACTGCTGCTCGGCACGGCCGCCGACCCCGACCTGTTCGTGCTGTCGCTGCCGATGGCGGCGGGCGACCCACTGCTGTCTCTGGCCGTGTTCCTGGGCGGGCTGTCGGCCGCCACCGGCATGGTGATCGTCGAGACCGTCGCGCTCAGCACCATGATCAGCAACGAGCTGGTGCTGCCGCTGCTGCTGCGCGGCGGCATGGCCGCGCGGGGCGACGGCGCCCTCGGCCCCACCGTGCTGCGCATCCGGCGGATCGCGATCTTCGGCATCCTGCTGCTGGCCTATGCCTATCATGCCGTGATCGGCGGCAGCCTGCCGCTGGCGTCGATCGGCCTGATCGCCTTCTGCGCCGTGGCCCAGCTGGGGCCCGCCCTGATCGCCGGTCTGTACTGGCGCCGCGCCCATCGCCACGGCGCCTTCGCCGGCATGGCGGGCGGCTTCCTGGTCTGGGTCGTGGTCTTCCTGGCGCCGACCCTGACCGGGGTGAACTGGGCATCCTCGGTGCCGCTGTTCGGGGTCGAGGGCGCGTTGTGGGGGATCGGCGACGATGTCGACACCCTGACCCGCGGCGCTTTCTGGAGCCTGGTGCTGAACACCGCGCTGCTGGTCGTCGTGTCGCGGCTGGCCTGGGCGGGCGAGCGCGACCGGGAGCAGGCGGAGGCCTTCGTCGGCCCGGTGGCCGAGGCCCGGCAGAAGCCGCAGGCGACGCATCGCGCCGCCGCCTTCGACGACCTGAAGACGCTGGTCGCCCGCTTCATCGGGCCGGACCGGGCGGAGCTGGCCTTCGGCGGGGCGGCGGCGGCGTTGCGCGACCGCGACCTGGCCGACCACACCGAAAAGCTGCTGAGCGGCGCGATTGGCACCGCCTCGGCCCGCATCATGGTCGCCGCGACGATGCGCCGGCACCGCACCGCCATAGGCCGGTCGCAGACGCTGCTGCGCCAGGCGTCGGAGGCGATCCTCTTCAACCGCGACCTCTTGAGCGCCACGCTGGACAATATCGGCCAGGGCATCGGCGTGTTCGACCGCGACCTGCGCCTGGCCGGCTGGAATCGTCGCTTCGTCGAGATCCTGGGCCTGGCCGAGCCGCAGGTCGGGATCGGCATGCCGCTGCAGGCGCTGACCGGACCGGGCGGCGGCCTCGGCCTGTCGGTGCTGCTGGAGGAGCAGCGCGACCCGGACCGGCGGCGGCGCCCGCACAGCCATGAGCGGCGGGGCGCCGACGGGCGGGTGCTGGAGCTGCAGACCAACCCGATGCCCGACGGCGGCTTCGTCCTGGTCTGCACCGACGTCACCGAGCGGGTGAAGACGCTGGATGCGCTGCGCGAGAGCGAGCGGCGCATCCGCATCTACACCGACAACGTCCCAGTGCTGATCGCCTATGTCGATCGCGAGCAGCGCTACCGCTTCACCAACCGGCCCTATGAGCAGGCGCTGGGGCTGGAGCGCGGCGAGACCGACGGCCTGTCGATCCGCACCGCTTTGGGCGAGCAGCGCTATGGCCGGCTGAGGCCCTATATCGACGCGGTGCTGGCCGGGCGGCACCAGGTGTTCGAGATCGAGTTCGCCGCGGCGGGGGCCGAGCTGGCGCGCGGCACCTACATCCCGCACCGCGACGAGCAGGGGCGGGTCGTCGGCTTCTTCACCCTGTACCAGGACATCACCGAGCAGCGCCGGGCCGAGGCCGTGCTGCGCGAGACCGCAGAGACGCTGGAGCGGCGCGTGGCCGAACGCACCAGCGAGCTGACGGCGCTGAACGAGGCGCTGGCGGCGGCCAAGGCGGCGGCCGAGGCGGCCAATCTCGGCAAGACCCGCTTCCTGGCGGCGGCGAGCCATGACCTGCTGCAGCCCTTCCACGCCGCTCGACTCTTGACCGCCACCCTGGCGGAGCGGCTGGGCCGGAAGGCCGAGGCCCCGCTGGTCGGCCATATCGACAGCTCGCTCGCCACGGTGGAGGAGCTGCTGCAGGCGCTCCTGGAGATCTCCAAACTCGATGCCGGCGCGATCGAGCCGCAGATTCGGGCGGCCCCGGTGGCCGAGATCCTGCGGCTGGCGGTGCTGCCCTTCGAGCCGATCGCCCGCCGCCGCGGCCTGCGCCTCAAGGTCGTGCCGTCCAGCGCGGCCGCGCTGACCGACCCGGCGCTGGTCCGGCGCATCGTCCAGAACCTCGTCTCCAACGCCGTGCGCTACACGCGCGAGGGCACGGTGCTGGTCGGCTGCCGTCGGCGCGGCGACGCCCTGGCGATCCAGGTCTGGGACACCGGGCCCGGCATCCCGCCCGAGCAGATCTCCGCCATCTTCGAGGAGTTCCGGCGCCTCGGCTCCGGCGGCGAGGACGAGCCGGCCGGTCTGGGCCTTGGCCTCGCCATCGTCGAGCGCATCGCCGCTCGGCTCGGCCACCGGGTGTCCGTGCGCTCCCGCCTCGGCCGCGGCAGCGTGTTCGAGCTGGTGCTGCCGCGGGCGCGGGGGCAGGCCGCGGCGCGGCCGTCCGAGGCGCCCCGGCGGCGGTCGCCGGGCACCGACCTGGCCGGTCGCCTGGTGCTCTGCGTCGACAATGATCGTGCCATCCTGACCGCGACCCGGCTGCTGCTGGAAGGCTGGGGCTGCACCGTCCTGACCGCCGCGGAGGCCGGGGCCGCGCGGGAGGCGCTGTCGGTCGCCGGACGGGTGCCGGACATGGTGCTGCTCGACTACCACCTCACGGGGGCTGAGACCGGGCTCGACGTCCTTGACGCGCTGGAGGCTGGGATCGGCCAGCGCCTGCCCGCGGCGCTGGTGACGGCGGACCGCACCGACTCGGTCAAGGCGGCGGCCCGCGCCCGCGGCCTGCCGCTGCTGCACAAGCCGCTGAGGCCGGCGGCTCTGCGGGCACTGCTGGTGCAGCGCCTCGCCGCCGCTCGGCAAGCGCCCGCCGCCTAGTGGCTGGCGGGGTCGAGCAGGCCGCTCTGCCGCACCGCGATCACCGCCTGGGTGCGGTTCTGCACCCCGAGCTTGCGGAAGATCTGCGACAGATGGGCCTTCACCGTCGCCTCGGTGATCGACATCTCGAAGGCGATCTGCTTGCTCAGCTTGCCCTCGGTCAGCAGCACCAGGACGCGCAGCTGCTGCGGCGTCAGCTCGGCCACGCGGCGGCTCAGCTCGCTGCGCTCCGGCGCGTCGGCGGCCGGGCCGGTCGCCGCCTCGGGGAACCAGACGCTGCCGCCCAGCACGCTCTCGATGGCGTCGCCGATCTCCGCCAGCGGCGTCGATTTCGGCAGGTAGCCGGAGGCGCCGAACTCCATCGCCTGGCGCATCACCGCCGGGTCTTCATTGGCCGAGACCATGATCACCGGCACGGCGGGGAAGGCGGCGCGCAGCGCGGCCAGGCCGGTGAAGCCGTTCATCCCCGGCATCGACAGGTCCAGCAGCAGCAGGTCGACCGTGCGGTCGCCGAGCAGGGCCAGCACCTCGGGGAAGCTGCCGGCCTCGATCACGGCGGGGGCGGGCGACATCACCTCGGCCAGGGTCTCGGCCAAGGCGCGCCGCACCAGCGGATGGTCGTCGGCGATCAGGACAAGGGTGGCGTCTGTCATCTTCCGCCAAAGCAAAGGCCGCGCCCATTCTGGGCGCGGCCTCGCGGTGGATACAAGCTCCAGCGTCAGTGGTTCTTCTGGATGTCGATGTGCCGGGTGTCCTTCAGGAACAAGGTGCCGATCACCAGGCAGATGCCGGCGATGATGATCGGGTACCACAGGCCGCTGTAGATGTTGCCGGTGCCGGCGACGATGGCGACGGAGATCGCCGGCAGGAAGCCGCCGAACCAGCCATTGCCGATGTGGTAGGGCAGCGACATCGAGGTGTAGCGGATCCGGGTCGGGAACAGCTCCACCAGCATCGCCGCGATCGGGCCGTAGACCATGGTGACGTACAGCACCAGCACGAACAGGATCAGCCAGACCATGAAGTGGTTGATCTGCGCCGGGTCGGCCTTGGGCGGGTAGCCGGCGGACTTCAGGGCATCACCGAGGGCCGCGTCGAAGGGCGGCTTCAGGACCTTATCGGCATCCGCCGCCGCGCCGTCATAGGAGGCGATGCGGGTGCTGCCGACGTCGATCTCGGCCTTGGACCCCGCCGGCCCGGCCTGGTTGCTGTACGGCACGCCGGCCTTGACCAGTGCCCCCTTGGCGATGTCGCAGGAGGTGGTGAACTTGGACGTGCCGACCGGGTTGAACTGCACGCTGCATTCGGCCGGATCGGCGATCACCGTCACCGGCGACGACGCCTGCGCCGCCTCCAGCGCCGGGTTGGCGTAGTGGGTCAGGGCCTGGAACAGCGGGAAGTAGGTCAGGACCGCCAGCAGGCAGCCGGCCATGATGATCGGCTTGCGCCCGATCTTGTCGGACAGGGCGCCGAACACCAGGAAGAACGGCGTGGCGACCAGCAGCGCCGCGGCCACCAGCAGGTTGGCGGTCTGGGCGTCGACCTTCAGGGTCTGGGTCAGGAAGAACAGCGAGTAGAACTGGCCAGCATACCAGACCACGGCCTGGCCCATGGTCAGGCCGAACAAGGCCAGGGCCACGATCTTCAGGTTGCCGCGGTGGGCGAAGGCCTCGGTCAGCGGCGCCTTGGATCCCTTGCCTTCGGCCTTCATCTGCTGGAACAGCGGCGATTCGTTGAGCTGCAGCCGGATCCAGATCGAGACGATCAGCAGGATGATCGAGACCAGGAACGGGATGCGCCAGCCCCAGGCGTCGAAGGTCGCCGTGTCCATCGACATGCGGCAGGCCAGGATGACAATCAGCGACAGGAACAGGCCCAGCGTCGCGGTGGTCTGGATCCAGGCGGTGTAGAACCCGCGCTTGCCCTGCGGCGCATGCTCGGCGACATAGGTCGCGGCGCCGCCGTATTCACCGCCCAGCGCCAGGCCTTGAGCCAACCGCAGCAGGATCAGGATCGCCGGCGCGGCGATGCCGATCGACTCATAGTTGGGCAGGAAACCGACCGCCGAGGTCGACACGCCCATGATCACGATGGTGACCAGGAAGGTGTATTTGCGGCCGACCAGGTCGCCCAGGCGGCCGAACACCAGCGCGCCGAACGGCCGGACGAAGAAGCCGGCGGCGAAAGCCAGCAGGGCGAAGATGAAGCCCGCGGTCGGATTCACGCCGGAGAAGAAGTTCTTGGCGATCGACGCGGTCAGCGCGCCGTAAAGATAGAAGTCATACCACTCGAACACCGTCCCAAGCGACGACGCGAATATGACCTTGCGCTCCTCGCCTTTGCTGAGCGTTCGCAATGGTGCTCGAATTTCGGCGCCTGATGCAGCAGTCATCGACGCATCCTCCCCCTGATCATTGTTGCCGGCGCGCCGATTTTGTGAGGGCGGACGCCCCTATAGTACGACGCGCTATCGTGCAACTTTAACAGCGGCGCCGTCGCGGGACGTATTCGACGTTCGTCTATGCGCCGGGGCTGCCGGTCTCCAGCACCTGTTTCAACGTCGCCAGGTCGCGCCCGACCCAGTCGGCATCACGGGCGAAGCGGGCGTCATCCATCTCCGGCTGGCGGAACAGGTGGAACGTCACCTCGCTGCCGCCGCCATTGGCCAGCACCCGGATCGGCAGAGAGATCTCCGGCCCGCTCGACGGGATCACCCAGTGGTCGGCGACGCGGAACGGGTTGGGCGGTGTGAAGCGCACCCGCATCGTCCCTTCCGGCGTGTCGGCGATCCAGCCGTCGCCGTCCCGCTTCAGCGAATCGGCAAGGCCGCTGGCCCATCGCATGAAGTTCTCGGGAACAGACAGGAAGGCATAAACGGCGTCGGGCTCGCGATCGATCCAGACGCTGAGGGTGCGGGAAGGCAGGGCTCGGCTCATGACGGACCTCCATGATCGGAACCCGCGCAGTCTGCGCCAGGTTCCGCCCCGAGCCTTGAACGGAACGGCCAGTTCCTGAATTGTTCCTTTTGCTGGACTCCTGCGAATGTTCCCTCTATGTTCCGATCATGTCGGGTCGCGGACTCGCCGCGGCCCTGGGCAGAGGAGAACCGGGAATGGCGGTCACGCGCGAGGTCCGGGAACGGGACGGCCTGAAGCTCTATCGCAACACCCTGTCGCGGCGGGTCCTGGCGGCGGAGGGCTCGGCGCCGATGCTGCAGGCGGCGATGCGGGAGTTCCCCGACCTGCTCGGCTTCGACCTGTGGCAGCACCCCTCCGGCGCCCTGATGCTGTGCCGCACCGACAACCGGCCGGCAACCCTGGCGAAGGACAAGGCCTGGGCCGCGGCGCGCCCGGACCTGCTGTTCGCCCCGGCGCCGGTGATGCCGGTCGCGGCGTTGCCGCGCGGGTTGGGCGAGGGCGCCCGGCCGGCTTTCGCCTGACGCTGTCGGGGGCTGGTCAGCCGCCCTCGGCGGCGCGCCTGCGGTCCAGGCTGGCCTTCGGCCACAGCGCCTGCGGGTCGTAAAAGACCTCGAAGGCGGGCGTGCCCTCCGGCAGCACCACCCAGGGCAGCTTCGACCGGGTGTAGATATGCGCGTCGGGCGGCAGCGCCGCCGGATCGTCCAGCGTGCCGACGCGGATGAAGCGGACCTGCGTGCGGCCGTTATAGGTGCTCCACAGCGCCGTGCGGCAGGCGGGGCAGCGATGGATGAGATGCGGGGCGCCGCTGTCGGTGGGCACGGCGACCGGCTCCGGCTCGCCCGACAGCAGCGCGACCCGGTCGGCTTCGATCAGGGCGTTGATGACGAAGGCGCTGCCGGTCTGCCGCTGGCACTCGCGGCAGTGGCAGCAATTCACGAACATCGGCGGCGACAGCAGCTGATAGCGAATGGAACCGCAGGCGCAACGGCCGTCCAGAGTGTCGGTCATCTCAGCCTCCTATCGCGCAGGGCGAGCTGTTCCTTTGTCCTTACAAGGGTATCAGGCCTCGAACCATCAGCGGTACGCCTGGTCCAGCCCGTGGCCGATCGTCAGAGGTTCCTGATCGAGCTCAGCTGCCGGCTCCAGCCTCGCCGCCATAGCCGCGCAGGAAGACGCGCACGGCCGCCGCGATGGCTGCATCGACGTCTTCTTCTGACAGAGGCGTGGCTGCAAAAGGCTCGACCGCCGTTGCGATCAGTGCCAGCAGATGCACGGCCGCTCGATCCGGATCTTCCAACCGCAGCAACCCCTGCTCGCCCAGGCGGGAGAGGTATCGGGCCAGCGCGCTCCGCACACGGAGGGGGCCGGCTTCCTGCCAGCGCTCGATCGCCGGCCGGGGAATGTGGTGCTGGTCCGCCCGGATCTGCCGGATCAGGGCGAAATGCTCCGGATGGTCGGCCCGGGACGCCAGAAGTGCCTTGCCGAAGGCGACGAGGTCGGCGTCCAGGTCGGTCACGGCGCTCAGCTGTCGCTCCATCATGGCGATCTGGGATCGGGCAACGCGGGCTGCGCTGGCCTGGATGACGGCCTCGAACAGCCCGGCCTTGGAGCCGAAATGATTGTAGAGGGTGCGGGTGGACACGCCGGCCTCGCGGGCGATGTCGTCGATGCTGGCGCGGGCGTAGCCGTCCCGGGCGAAAACGCGCAGCGCGCCGTCGAGCAGCGCCTGCCGCTTCTCCTCCAGCCGGCCCGACGGTTGGTTCCGGTCCGCGACGGTCACGGGCTTCTCACTTGGTCTGCAACGATCGTTTTACCTGAATGCAACGACCGTTGTAATCTATCCGCCGGACATCGTTTGCGGGAGCCTTCAATGATCAGGCTGGGGATCGTCATCGGCAGCACCCGGCCGGGCCGTCGGGCGCCCGTCGTGGCCCGCTGGGTTGCGGAGGCCGCCGGCCGGCACGCGGCGGCCGGATCGGGAGAGGCGAGCGTCGGAATCATCGACATCGCGGATCACGCCCTGCCGCTGTTGGACGAACCGGTGCCGGCCATCCGGGGCGACTACCGACACCCGCACACCCAGGCATGGGCGGCGGCGATCGATGCCTGCGACGGCTTCGTCTTCGTCACGCCGGAATACAACCATTCCTTCCCGGCCGCGCTGAAGAACGCGGTCGACTTCCTCTATCGTGAGTGGAACGACAAGGCGGCGGGCTTCGTCGGCTATGGTGCGCTCGGCGCGGCCCGGGCGGTCGAGCAGCTCCGCCCCGTGCTGGCCGAGGTGAAGATCGCGACGGTCCGGACGCAGGTTTTGCTCTCGAAATACACCGACCGGGCGCTCTTCACCGACCCTGAGGCGTGGTCGCCCTCGGCCGAGCAGGAGGCGGCGCTGGCCACCATGATTGGCGAGACCGTCGCCTGGTCGAGGGCGCTCCGGACGGTGCGGGCTGCGGCTGCTGCATAGACCGGACGGCGCTGATCTTGTGGCCAGCCCCGTTGCAGATGGCATGTCACCGGACGTCTGCGGGACGGCGCAAAATGGCGGTCCGGGAACGATGAAGATGGGCACTATTCCTACGCCATAGCCACCTAAGATACTCAAAAGCTCTCTTACGCCGTGGCTTTGCCAGAGCCGTCCCCGCCTTACGCCTTGGCGGCGTTCTGTGCAGCCTCGAATACATCGCGCGCGGACGTCGTGCCCGCTACGTGCTCCGTACCTTCGACTCCGAGGTCCATCCATCCTGCGTTCACGGCCTCAAACATTTCTTCGGCAGGTCCGGTGTGGCCCTTCGGGATGCCGAATTGTTCGAACGCTTCCGCCCACCCTGCACGCGGAACTGCAAAGGCTTTCACGTCGAGATTCAGGACTTCACCCAATTGCTCCGCGACTTCATCCGCGCTGACCATCGAACCAAGCTCGACGACGCGCTGTCCTGACCAGGCTGGCCCGGTCAAAAGGGTTGCGACTTCAGCACCGATGTCGTTCGTCGCGACCATGGTCGATTTCCGGTTTGTCGGATTGTAGTAGACCGGCAGCGATCCGCCCTGGGCGGCCTGCAGGCCGTAGAGGAAGTTCTCGAGGAAGCCGCCTGCGCGCACAAATGCGATTGGGGATGTCAGGTTGCGAAAACCTTGCTCCAGAAGCGATAAGGCCGTGATCATCCCGAGCCCGCCGGTCCTGTTCGCACCCATCGACGAAAGCGCAACCACTCGCGGCGGCTCTGCCTTGGTGAGCGCTTCGACATAGTTTGCAATCAGGCCCTTTGCTTCTTTGTAGTCGGGCGAGGGCGCCCAGACAGCCGGCAACATGACGAACGCGCCTTCGGTGCCTTTGAGCGCTTGTTCGATGGCTGCGGAATCATTCCAATCACCGTCTACCAGTTCCACGCCTTGGTTCGACCAGTTGGCCGCCTTCTCGCGATTGCGGACGAGCGCGCGTACCTCCTTGCCGCGCGTCAGCAGATGTTTTGCCGTAGCGCCGCCAACATTTCCCGTGATTCCCATAACTAAAAACATGCGTTTTCTCCTGATCTTGAGGGGCAGAGCACTGCCGCTGTTGGTTCAACGGATGAGCGGCAGAATGGCCCGGATTCGGGGATGGCGCGCGTAGAGGCCGCCCCATGTCATCGCGCCCAGAAGCAGGGAAACGATTTCCGGCGGCGACCCCAACTCACCAATGCGGACATGGGCGCAGATGGCGCCTCCCAGAAAGCCCGTCACTAGGATCGCGCCGAGGACAGAGGTGACTGGAATGGCGTAAAGGATGGCGCAGGCGAGGATGGTCGGACCCACGACGCGGGTCATCTCCATCGCGAACCCGGTTTCCTGCAACATGCTCGCGATCTGCGCCGGCGCGAAAAGCTGAACAGTGCCGTCTACCACCAGAGCGATAACGACAAACGCGCTCATTATTCGGCCGGCCCACAGGGCGCGATGTAAGGTCATGGTTTCAGGCGCCTGATGCAGGTTCATAGTTTCGGACACGTGTTGTCCTCCGATGAGGTCCCAATTCGGAGGCTTACTGTGTCTCTTGCGTATGATAAATGCCGGCAAAGGGAACGCACTGTTCTCTCTTTTGTGAACAATACCGAGGCACGAAAATGCGGAATCTCGAACCCATCCTCATTTTCGTGACGGTCGCGGAAATGGGGAGCTTCACCCGCGCGGCCGATAGCCTGGGCACCCAAAAGGGAAGAGCCTCAACAGCGATCCGGAAGCTGGAAGAGGATGTCGGTGTCAGGCTTCTGCACCGGACGACGCGCAGCGTGCAGTTGACGGAGGACGGACGCGCATTTCATGCCCGTGCCCGCGATCTGCTTGCTGAAGTCGATGACCTACACTCAATGTTCGCGGACGATCGTGTGGCACTTCGCGGGCGTTTACGGGTCGATCTTCCGACCGAGGTGGCGCGCACAACGATTGTGCCGGCCTTGCCGGATTTCATGGCGACCTACCCCGGGTTGGAGCTGGAGGTGTCGAGTACGGATCGGCAGGTCGATCTGGTTCAAGAGGGGTTCGACTGTGTATTGCGCCTTGGACCCATACGGGACGAGACGCTGATTGCCCGCCCGCTGGGCCTGTTGCGCATGGTCAACGCTGCCAGTCCCGCCTACCTGGCGCGCCATGGCGTCCCTCGATCGCTAGAAGATCTCCAGCGTCAGGAACATCGGACAATTCATTTTTCGACAATGCTGGGCGCAAGACCCTATGGATGGGAATACCCGGACGGCGACAGCTACGCCACGCTTCAGTTGCCAGGTGCGTTGCATGTCAACAGCGCACAGACCTACGACGCGGCTGCCGTCGCCGGCCTTGGCCTGATTCAGGCGCCACTCTTGGGGATTGGCCAATACTTGGAGAGTGGAGCGCTTGTGGAGATCATGCCCGAATTTCGTCGCCGGGCGATCGCCGTGTCCTTTGTCGTGGCGCATCGGAGCAATTTGTCTCGTCGAGTCCGAGCATTCATGAAATGGATCGAAGGTGTGTTGACGCCCTATCTGGAATAGCCAGACGAACATCTGCCGGTCGGTGGTCCGGCGATCCAACAAAATGCGACACTGAAACCGATGAGCTTTGCCTGAGAACGGCGATAACGGCGCAATGTTGCCAAAGATTCTCATCAGCAAACAGCGTAGAAAACGCCAATTCTACGATCTGGTCACCGCCGGCACGCTATATTACGCAAGAACTTGCTGGCGGAGGGGAAGGGATTCGAACCCTCGATACGGCTCAACACCGTATACCCGCTTTCCAGGCGAGCGCCTTCAACCACTCGGCCACCCCTCCGCTGGAGGCGCGACAATAGCGATGAGGGTCGGGGTCGGCAAGCGGAGTTGTATGCGGCTTCGTACGTCGCTTCCGGCATGGCCGGCGGCCAGGCCGCGGGATAGACTCGGCACCGCAGAAGACAGGGAGCGGAGACGAGAATGGCCGAGGTGTTCCGGTTCGATCGCGCCTTGGCGCGCCAGCCCGCCGCGTCCGCCGTGGACGGGTTGCGCGCCGTCGACCGGGGTGCGCCGGACATGGCCCGGTTCCGGGCCGAGCACGCCGCCTATGTCGCGGCGCTGGAGCAGGCGGGCGTGGCGGTCGAGGTGCTGCCGCCGCTGGAGGGTTTCCCCGATTCCGTCTTCCTCGAGGATCCGGCGCTGACCTTCCCCGAAGGCGCCATCCTGCTGCGCCCCGGGGCGCCGTCGCGACTGGGCGAGGCGGCGGAGCTCGCCCCCGCCCTGGCCGCGCGCTTCGGGCGGGTGCTGGCGATGGAGGCCGGATTCGCCGAGGGCGGCGACGTGCTGGTGACGCCGCGCGCCGTGATGATCGGCCTGTCCGCCCGCACCGACGCCCGTGGCGCCGGCGCGCTGGCGGCGCTCCTGGCCGAGCTCGGCCGCAAGGCGGAGATCGTGACGCCGCCGCCCGGTGTGCTGCATTTCAAGACCGCCTGCTCGCTGCTCGACAGCGAATCGGTGCTGGCTACCGAGGCCCTGGCCGGCTTCTTCCCCGGCATGCGCGTGGTGCGGGTGCCGGAGGGGGAGGAGGCGGCGGCCAATGCGCTGCGGGTCAACGACGTCGTCCTGGTCGGTGCCGCCTTTCCCCGCACCGCCGAGGCGCTCGACCGGCTCGGCTATCGGGTCGTGCCGCTGCAGGTCGCGGAGACCGGCAAGCTCGATGCCGGGCTGTCCTGCATGTCGCTGCGCTGGGGCAACCCTGCCTGACCATCCGGGCGATGGCGCGCACCCGGCCGCTGATGTAGGGTGCGCGCCCCGATCCGTCCGGTACACTCGCTGCTCGTGACCACGCATCCTCTGCCGCCCGAGACCGACGCGCTGCCCATCGACTTGGTCGATCTGCGCGGACGCACCATCCTGCAGGTGCTGCCGGCCCTCGGCACCGGCGGGGCGGAGCGCGGCTGCGTCGATGTCGCCGCGGCGATCGAGGCGGCGGGCGGCAAGGCGTTGGTCGCCTCGGCCGGGGGCGCCATGCTGCGCGACCTGGCGCGGACCGGCGCGGAGCACGTCACCCTGCCGCTCGCCGGCAAGAACCCGGTCACGATGTGGCGCAATGCGCGCCGGCTCGAGGCGCTGATCCGCGACCGCAGCATCGACCTGGTACACGCCCGCAGCCGCGCCCCGGCCTGGAGCGCGCATGCCGCCTGCCGGCGCGCCGGCATCCCCTTCGTCACCACCGTGCATGCGCCCTACAACCAGCACAATGCTGCCAAGCGGCTGTACAACTCGATCATGGGGCGCGGCGACCGGGTGATCGCCATCTCAGACTATGTCGCTCGCTATATCATCGACGGCTGCGGCGCCGACCCGGCGCGGGTCCGCACCATCCCGCGCGGCGTCGACCTGCGGCAATTCGCGATCGAGGCGGTCTCGGCCGAGCGGATGATCGCGCTGGCCCGCGCCTGGCGCGTTCCGGACGACCGGCCGGTGGTGCTGATGCCCGGGCGCCTGACCCGCTGGAAGGGCCAGACCGTGGTGATCGACGCCCTGGCCCGGCTCGGCCGGCAGGATCTGTGTTGCCTGATCGTCGGCAGCGACCAGGGCCGCAGCGGCTACCGGCAGGAGCTGATCGACCGGATCGCGGCCAAGGGGCTGGCCGGGGTGGTGCATCTGGTCGATCACTGCGACGACATGCCGGCCGCCTACATGCTGTCCGATGTGGTGGTGCATGCCTCGACCGATCCCGAGGGCTTCGGCCGGGTGGTGGTGGAGGCGATGGCGCTGGGGCGGCCGGTGATCGCCACCGATATCGGCGCCCCGCCCGAGGTGGTGGCCGAGGGCGAGACCGGCTGGCTGGTGCCGCCGGGCGATGCCGACGCGCTGGCCGCCGCCATCGACCGGGCGCTGTCGCTGACGCCCGAGGCGCGGGAATGGATGGCGGAGCGCGCGATCGCCACGGTCGCGGCGCATTACACCAAGGAGGCGATGACCGGCTCGACCCTGGTGGTGTACCGGGAACTGCTGGGCACGCCGGCGGGCTAGGGGATCCGGATGCTGCCGCTGCTTGCCAAGAGCTATGCCCTGGCCGGGGCTTTGGCCGCGCCGGGCCGCACGCGCCGGATCATGGCGCTGAAGGACCGCCATCGCGGCGAGCGCTGCTTCCTGCTCGGCAACGCGCCGTCGCTGCTCGATTTCGACCTGTCGAAGCTGGCCGGCGAGCAGTTCTTCGTGGTCAAGAAGGGCTACAAGGCCCTGGAGCGGGGGCTGCCGGCGCCGATTCCCTATTATGTGCTCAGCGACCTGCGCGGCTGGGACCGGATCAAGGCCGATGTCTCGACCCTGCCGGTCGGGACCTATCTGGTGCGCGACACCATCGCCGCGAAGCCGGAGTTCCGGCCGCCGGCCGAGCGCGTCGTGACATTCCCCAGCTATCGCGGCGGCCTGCGCAAGCAGGGCTTCCGGCGTCACCCCTGGCAGGGGTTGGGCAATGATTCGACGGTGATCCTGTTCGCCGCCCAGATCGCCTGGTACATGGGGTTCGCCGAGGCCTACATCCTCGGCGTCGATCTCGATTACTCCCAGGACACCACCTATTTCTACGCGGCCGGGCAGACCGAAACGAATCAGTATGCCCGCCCCGAGGACGAGATCTATGCGCGGGAGTTCGGCGTGCTGCGCCAGGCCTTCGAGGCGGATGGCCGGATCCTGCGCAATGTCGGCCGCGGCGGCGCCGTTATGGGGCTGGAGCGGGCCGGCTACGACGCGGTGCTGGCGACACCGCGGCCGTCGCGTGACGGGGGGCGGCCCCGGCGGTAGGACGCCGTTCTTGGCGATGCGGCGCGGGCCATCGGCTGCGATGATGGTGGCTATACTGAATTGCCACGCATCTCGACTTGGGCCCGAAAGAAACCGGCCGCAAGATTGGAATCGCTGACGCTTCATGAACCCGCTATGCTCCGCCCCGGTCGGGGAGAGGTTCAGAACAAAAGCATGGATTTTCGTCCAGCCGGGCCCGCGCGTCGGTTCGCCGTGGTCACGACCTGCAGCGCTGCAGGATATGAAGCCTATGGGCGGCGCATGGTCGAGAGCTTCGATCGGCATTGGCCGGCCGAGGTGCCGCTTCTGCTGTATTGCGAAGGCTTCGAGCCCCGGCTTCCCGAGGGCCGGATCGTCGCCCGCGATCTGATCGACAGCTCGCCTGAGCTGGCGGCGTTCAAGCGCCGTCACGCCGACAATCCGCTGGCCCATGGGCTGACGCGGCGTCCGCGCTTCCGGCTGAGCTACGACCTGGCGAAGATGCGCTTCAAGCTCGGCGAGAAGCGCTGGGGCGAAGGCTATCGCTGGAACGCGGTGCGATTCGCGCATAAGAGCTTCGCCATCTTCCACGCCGCCGCGATGGCGGATGCGGACGTGCTGATCTGGATCGACGCCGATACCCGCTTTTTCGCCGATGTCGGGTGGGAGGAGATCGAGGGCTTCGTCCCGGCCGACTGCTTCGTCGGCTATCTGCGCCGCCGGATTCATTCGGAATGCGGCTTCGTCGCTTACAATCTGAAACATCCGGCGACACGGGGAATGCTGGCGGAGTTCGAGCGGCTCTACACCCGCGACGAGATGTTCCGCGAATACGAATTCCACGATTCCTACCTGTTCGACATCGTCCGCAAGCAGACCGAGCGCCGGGGCCATCGATCCTACGACATCGCCGGCGGGCTCGGCCTCAAGGTGCCGCATGTCCTGATCAACTCCCGCCTCGGGAGATTCATGGATCACCTCAAGGGCGGACGGAAGGAGGAAGGCCGCAGCCGGGTTGCCGATCTGGTGCTAGAGCGGCGGGAGACGTACTGGCACGAATCCGGCTGATCCCGGATCCGCAGGCTGCCGCGATCATGCCGCGAGCAGCCGCGGCTGTGCCATGATATTGCCCTGCTGCTCCGCCACATCTGGGTGGTCCGGCCCCTGAAAGGCCGGAAGCCGCAAAGCGGATGTGATGCCGGGCACAGTGTGGTATTTCTCATGCCGCTAACCTGCCGGTGAGTGGTCGACCAGCAGCGGGAGATGACAGACAATCGCCGAGCTGCGCCAAAGAAAATGGGTTCCGGGCAAGACGTCATGAGCGGTCATTCACTCAAGAGATTGTCCCGATGGTTCTTGAGACGGCTGTCCTACTCTGTTCTTCTAGAGAATTTGGCTGACACCCGGGCAAAGTCCGCCGTCAAGAATTATCGCTTGAGCATTCGTGGCAATACGCCGGACATGGGGACGCCGGGAGTTCTGTTCTGCGGTTGTGACGACGGCTACTACAAGAAATTCGCGTCGAGCTTCCTGCTGTCCGCCGAGAAGCTGGCCGAACCGCTCCACATCCACATCCATCTGTATGGGCCCTGCCAGGAGACGCTCGATCACATCGACCGCATGCGCCGGTCCCTCGACCATGTGAGATTGTCGTTCACCTGGGAGGATGAGTCGTACCGCCGGCTTTCGCTCCCCGGGCCGGTCTATTTTTCGGCGGCGCGGTTCCTGGTCCTGCATCACCTGCTGCTGGCCTGCAAGGCCCCGATCCTCTGCGTCGACATCGACGGCATCGTCCGCCGGCCGCTGGACGAGGTGTTCAGGATGATCGAGCGGGCCGACGTGACGCTGCATTTCCGGCTCGGCGAGCGCAGGGTCTGGCGGCGGGTGATGGCCGGCGCTGTCGGCGTCAGCCATTCCAAGGCGTCGCTGGGTTTCTGCGAGAAGCTGGCGAACGCCATCTGGCGGGCGCTGCACATGCGGCCCACCGACCATGTCGACCAGCCGGTGATCTACTATCTCTACGTCATCCGCCGTCGGCTGAAGCGGCGGATCCGGTGGCAGCACATGCCGGCCGGCGTCGTCGATGTCGCGTTCGGCGACGACAGCTTCATCTGGTCGGCGAAGGGGGCGCTGAAGGAGGGAGTCGTCTTCTCCCGCGCGACCTCGGCGCTCGAGGCGACCTATGCGCTGAACCTCGAGCAGAGCCACGCCATCTATGCCGAGGCCCGCGGCGACGGCACGAATGGCTAGAATTTTTGTCTTCTGGGGCGTCTCGATCGGCAAGCCCGGGGCGGCGCTCGCCGAGGGCGCGGCGCGCCTCGGCACCGTCCATATGAGCACGCCGACCCGATTCGAGCCGGACGACATCGCCATCCTCTGGGCGCCGTTCCGCGGCACCTTCCGCAGCGACATCTACCGCCAGATCCGGGCGGTGGGCGGGCGGGCCATCATCGGCGAGAATGGCTGGCTGTCCCCGATCCAGGGGCGGAAGTACTTCCAGCTGGCGCTGCATGGCTGGAACGGCACCGGCGACTTCCCGGCCGGCGACGCCAGCCGCTGGCAGGCCTGGGGCGTGCCGCTGCGCGACTGGCGCCGCGACGGCGAGAGCATCCTGGTGGTCGAGCAGCGGCCGAAGGGAATCAATCTCGACCCCCGCGCCATGCCGCCCGGCTGGGCGCAGAGCGTCGCGCCGCAGACCGGCCGCAGGGTGGTGCGGCGGACGCGCTTCACCGAGGCGCCGCTGGAGCGCCAGCTCGACGAGGCCTTCGCGACCCTGACCTGGACCAGCACGGTCGCGATCAAGTCGCTGATCCGCGGCGTCCCGGCCTTCTATTGCGGGCCGCACATCAATTGCGGCGAGCTGATGCGGCGCGGCCTCGACGTCGACAACCCGATCTATCCGGACCGCGAGCCGGTGTTCCAGCGCTATGCCTGGATGCAGTGGACCGAGGAGGAGATCCGGTCCGGCGAGCCTTTCGCGCGGCTGCTGTCGCTGCCGCATGACGGCCGGCCCGAGCTGCTGCTGGACCCGGATCCGGTGCCGTCGGCCTGGACCATGGCCGGGCGGATGCGGGCCGCCATGGCCGGCCGCGGTCCGCTGGCCGGCCTGGCGCAGCGCCTGATCGGGTAGGGGGCTTGCCATTCCGCCGGTCCCGGCGGATCAATCATCCCATCTGTGCGTTATCAGGCCGCCCGTCTCGCCGAGCATTGGATGAGCCAGGGCCCTTCGAGGTTTCCTGCCGTCCATGTTGTTCAATTCATACGTCTTCATTCTTCTCTTCCTGCCGCTGACCTATGCGCTGTGGACGGTGGCGCGTCGGTTTGCCGGGGTTTCCTGGGCCATTGCTGCCCTGCTGGCCGCCTCGCTGGTGTTCTATGGAGCCTCGGCGCGGTTCGAGTTGCTGCTGCTGGTCGCGGCGATCGTCCTCAATCACCATCTTGCCGGGGTGATCCACCGCCACCGCCTGACGCCGCCCGGGCGACGCTGGATGCGGCTGGCCGTGGCCGGCAACCTGCTGTTCCTGTTCGTGTTCAAATACACCGGCTTCGTCACCCAGACGGCGGCGGACATGCTGGGCTGGCCGGCGATGGCGATCCATATCGCCCTGCCGATCGGCATCTCCTTCTACACTTTCCAGCAGATCGCCTATCTGGTCGACGTGGCCCGCGGCGAGGGCGAGCCCTGGCCGCTGCCGCGTTACGCGCTGTTCGTCGTCTTCTTCCCGCATCTGATCGCCGGCCCGATCGTCCATCACCGCGAGCTGATCCCGCAATTCGCCAGCGGGGCCAGGACGGCCCGGATCGGCGACCTGGCCCTCGGCCTGTCGATCTTCACCATCGGCCTGGCCAAGAAGGTGCTGGTCGCCGACAGCTTCGCCCTGATCGCCTCGCCGGTGTTCAATGCCGCGGCGCAGGGCGCGCAGCCCGGGCTGCTCGACGCCTGGGCGGCGGCGGTGGCCTATGCGCTGCAGATCTATTTCGACTTCTCGGCCTATTCCGACATGGCGATCGGCCTCGGCCGGATGTTCGGCATCCAGATGCCGATCAACTTCGCCTCGCCCTACCGGTCGCTGTCGATCATCGAGTTCTGGCGGCGCTGGCACATCACCCTGTCGCGCTTCCTGCGCGACTATCTCTACATCCCCCTCGGCGGCAACCGGCACGGCCCGGCGCGGCGCTATCTCAACGTCTTCACCACCATGCTGCTGGGCGGGATCTGGCACGGCGCCGGCTTCACCTTCATCCTGTGGGGGGCGCTGCACGGCGGGCTGATCGTCGCCTGCCAGGCCTGGCGCGCCAGCCGGTTCCACCTGCCGCTGCCGGCCGCCCTGGCCTGGCTCCTGACCACCGCGACGGTGATCCTGGCCTGGGTGCCCTTCCGCGCCGCCGACATCGCCACCGCCGGCCGCATCTATGCCGGCCTGTTCGGCCTCGCCGGGGAGCTGCACATGCCGGCCCTGGACTATGCCCCCTCGGCGACGCTGGAGATGATCCTCGGCGCGCTGCGCCCCGGCATCGCCTGGAATGTCTGGCTGTCGCTGGGCGCCGGGGTCGCCGGGCTGCTGGCATGTCTCTGCCTGCCCAATGTCCAGACGTTGTTCCGGCGCTACGGCGTCGGCCTGCCGACCCGCGGCTATGCCGACGGGGTCGAGCCGCCGGCGCTCGGCCGCCTGGGCGCGGCCTGGCGGCCCCATCCGGTCGCCGCGGCCGCCATCGGTCTCCTGCTCGCCGCTTGCATCCTGAAGCTGAACGATGTCTCCGAATTCATCTATTTCCGCTTCTGACGCCCGGCGCTACCTGCTGACCGGCGCCGCGGCCGCCCTGGCGCTGGTGGCCGTGATCTGCGCGCTGTCCCTGTGGGGCATGCAGCGCGGCCTGTCGGAATGGCGGGAATCCGAACTGCTGCGGTACCAGATCGACAAGATCGACGACATCTCCCAGGTCGACATCCTGCTGGTCGGCGACAGCTCGCTCGGGAATTCGATCGACGCGCGGGACTGGAGCCGGCGGCTCGGCCTTTCGGTCGTGTCGGTGCCGCTGGTCGGCACCTATGGCTTCGAGGGCACGCTGAACATGCTGCGGCGCGCGGTGCGCGAGACCCGGCCGCGCGTCGTCGTGGTGATGCAGACGCTGGACATGATGCGCCGCAAGCCGTCCTGGCCCGGCGCGCTGTATACGGCGGAGACTCTGGGCGACCTCGCTGACGTGCCGCCGCAGGAGATGCTGTCCTCGCTCGCCACCTGGGATATCCCGGCCGGCATGCTGCAGGCCGCGGCGACGGGAGGGGCCATCGACCCCGCCATCGTCCGGCTCGACTATGTGCCGCAGAACCCGGCCCGCTTCGGCGGCCCGCTCTACCCGCGGACCTATGAGCCACGCGCGGTGCGCCGGGACGCCGCCGCATCGCTGCGCCGCATCGGCGATTTCTGCCGCGGCCAAGGCCTGACCTGCCTCTATGCCAGCGGCCCGTATCTGAACCCGCAATGCAAGGAGTCCCGGGGCTACGCCGCGGCGGTCGCCGAGGTGGCGCGTGAGGCCGGGCTGATCCCGGTGGCCGGAACGCCCGTCTGCATGCCACGCTTCGATGTCGGCGATTCCGAGGACCATGTGATCCCGTCGCGCCGGCCGCAATACAGCGAGATCCATCGGGCGCTGATCATGGCGGCGATCGAGCGCACCGATGTCGGGCTCCGCCGCCGCCCCGTGTCCGGACCGGGCACCTGAGCGCCGCCGGGCTTGCCCCGGCGGGCGAGTTGTCGGATACCGGACGGTCCAATATGACAATCCGGTAAAGTCGGCGTGACGCCTCGCTTCTTCGTCTATCTGCCCCAGGGCGACCGCAAGCCGTGGCGGGAATGCATCGCCGCCTGCGAACGCTTCGGGCCGACCGCGACGGAGCTGCCGGAGCGGTTCGGGCCCGGCGACGTGCTGGTCACCTGGTCGCCCTTCCGGCTGTCCAAGCGCTGGGCGGCGTATCGCGACGTGCGGGCGGCCGGCGGCCGGGCGGTGATCCTGGAGAATGGCTGGCTGTCGCCGCCGGGCGGTGTCCGCCACTTCCAGTTCGCGCTCGACGGCTGGAACGGCACCGGCCGCTTCCCCGAGGGAGGGCCGTCGCGCTGGGCATCCTGGGGTGTGCCGCTGCAGGACTGGCAGCGGCAGGGTGGGCATGTCCTGGTCCTGGGGCAGAAAGCGCAGTCGATCGGCGATGCCCGGCGCATGCCGCCGGGATGGGCGCAGAGCCTGCGGCTGCCGACCCGGCGGCCGGTGCTGCGCCGGATGCCGGGGGCGGCGCGCCCGCTGGCGGACGATCTGCGCGGCGCCTGGTGCACCGTGACCTGGACCAGCACGGCCGCGATCCAGGGGCTGGTCGCCGGCATCCCGGCCTTCCATTGCGGCCCCAACACGCTGTGCCCGGAGCTGTCCAGGCCCGGGCTGGATGTCGAGGCGCCGATCACCCCCGACCGCCAGCCGGTGTTCGAGCGCCTGGCCTGGTGCCAGTGGAGCGCCGCCGAGATCGCAACGGGCGAACCGCTGGCGAGGCTGCTCGACCTGCCGCATGACGTCACCCCGGTGACGCTGCCGGACCCCGACGCGGTCCGCCCGCAATACACGCTGCTCGGCCGGATCCGCGACCTCGCCCTCCGCCTGCCCGGGGACCATCCGGTCCGCCGGCGGCTCGGCATGTCCTGAGCCGGGGGGCAGCCCGCATGCGCATCTTCATCGTCCTCGGCGACCCGCCGTCTCCCGGGCAGGCCAACGTCAAGCCCTATGACGAGGTGGCTGCCGGCGCGCGCCGGCTCGGCCCGGTCACGATCGGCATGCCCGACCGGGATGCGGGGCCGGACGACGTTCTGATCTGCTGGTCGCCGTTCCTGGGCACCGACCGCCTGGCGGCGCTGCGCACGATCAAGGCGGCCGGTGGCCGCGCGATCGTGATGGAGAATGGCTGGCTGTCGCCGATCGGCCCGCGGCGCTTCTTCCAGGTGGCGCTCGATGGCTGGAACGGGGAGGGGCGCTTCCCGCAGGACGGACCGGAACGCTGGCGCGGCTGGGATGTGCCTCTGCAGGATTGGAACCGGGACGGCCGCCATGTCCTGGTCATCGGCCAGAAACTGAAGGGTGCCGACCAGGACGCCCGGCGGATGCCCGAAGGCTGGGACCACAGCCTGACGCTGCCGACCCGGCGCCCGGTGCTGCGGCGCACGCGCAAGACCACGGTGCCGCTCGACGACCAGCTGCGCGAAGCCTGGTGCACCGTGACCTGGACCAGCACTGCGGCGGTGAAGGGGCTGATCGCCGGAGTGCCGGCCTTCTATTGCGGCCCGACCCTGATCTGCCACGAGCTGTGCCGGCGCGGCACCGATGTCGACCGTCCGGCCTACCCGGAGCGGGAGCCGGTGTTCGAGCGGCTGGCCTGGTGCCAGTGGACGGCGGAGGAGATCGCGACCGGCGAGCCTTTCGCCCGGCTGCTCGACCTGCCGCACGACCGGGTGCCGGTGGCGATCGCCGAACCCTTCACCCTGCCGGCGGCGGTGACGCCGCGCGGCATGCTGCGCGAGCAACTGGACCATGCGCGCCGGCGCTGGCGCCGCCGCGTGGCCCGTTGGAAGGTCTGATTAGGGACGCCGCGGCCGGGCGGCGAGACGGTCGCGGATGATGCCGGCGATGCGGCCCGCCTCGTCCAGCGGCGTGTAGGCATAGGGCTCGATCACCCCGGCGAAGGGCCGGGTGAGCCCCAGCGTCTCCTGCATGTCGCGATGGAAGCGGTGGAACTTCTCGAGATAGGGGCCGGGCGTCTCGTCCAGCGGGATCGAGAACACCGGCAGGCCGGTCGAGGCGGCCTCGCAGGTCATGGTGATCGAATCCACCGTCACCAGCACGGCATCGGCGATCGCCAGGTACTGGAAATAGGGGCTCTCCCCGGTGCGGTCCCAGACGAAGCCGCGGTCGCCGGCCAGCGCCTGCTGCAGCCGCGGCAGCACGGCGGGGTCGGACCGGCGCGAGGTCGTGACCAGCAGGCTCCACCCCTCCGCCTGCAGCCCGCGCAGCTGGGCGATGATGGCGTCGATGCGCTCCGGCGAATAGCCGTAGCCGGGGTTGGGCCCGCCGATCATCACCGCCGCGCGGCGGCCGGGCAGGGCGCCGAAGCGCTGTTCCGCCGCGGCGCGATGGCCGGCAACCGTCGCCGCGTCGACGCGATGCGGCGCGCCGACCATGGGCAGCACATCGTCGCGGCCGTCGAAGTCCGGCCGCCAGTCGTGCCGGCCGACGAAGCACAGGTCGAAGCGGTCGAAGCCGACGGTCGGGACCTGCAGATGCACCGTGAAGATCGAGCCGCCGGAGCGCCGCGTCGCGGCCATCACCGCAGGCTCCGCCTGGCGGCCGCAGGAGATGGCGAGCTCCGGCCAGGGCGGCCGGATCCGGTTGAGATGGACGTTGCGGATATGGGTCCAGCGGCGGTTCAGCCGGCGCGCCAACCCGGACTTCGCCGGGTCCGGCCGCTGCACCAGGCGCGTCTCGGCCGCGACGCCCAGCTTCTCGGCGACGCCGCGGCACTGGGCGATGGTGCCGGCCTTGCTTTCGCTGACGATCCAGCAGCGGATCGCGGACAGGTCGGCCGGGTCTGTCATCGCCGAAGGCGCCGGAGCGGTCCGAGAGATCGTTTGGAAACGGGGTGGCGTGAGTCGGCTGGTGGTGGCTTCGAGAACCGGAGCGCAGCGCACATTTGGTGCGTGAGCACCGGAAGCGGAGAAGCCGCCATCAGACGGCCGCGCCGGCCTGTTTCCAGACGGTCTCTCAACCCCAGTGCTCGGCCACCCAGGGGGTGGGCCGCACATGCTTCGACCAGCGTCCCGGCCAGTGCCCGCTGATCGCGTATTCCGGCTTCGGGTCGCCGTGGAACACCACGATGCGGGATCCCTCCGGCCGGCGCGGGGTCATGAACCAGTTGAACAGGCCCAGGGGGCCGCCGGGCATGCAGTGCTTCTTGAAGCTCACGCACCAGGCGTCCGGCCACCAGGTGATCTCGCCGATATGGTCGGAGACATAGGTCTGCGAGTTGCGGTACCGGGCGAAGATCTGGCGGTGGTTGGCGACCAGGTTGTCCAGCACGTCCTGATGCGCCCCGATGTCGAAGCGGTACACCGAGGTGTTGCCCACGCGGCGGTCCGGATGGGTCCAGTTGTGGATCACGCAGAACCGGCCCGGATGATCGAAGAACGGGTCCAGGCTGTCGACGATGACGATGTCGAGGTCGAGGAACAGCGTCGGCCCCTCGAGGTCGCCCAGCGGCTGGCCGAACAGCGTCACCTTGCGCCAGGGCAGGTTGCAGTGCGGCTCCGGCACCGGCAGCACCGGCATCGGGAAATGCTCGACATCGGGGTCGAGCCCGGTCGGGTCGTCGGTGAAGCAGACAAAGCGGTGCGGCCGCGCCAGGTTGCGGCTGACCATCGCCTTCAGCCGGTTGACGTATTCGGGGCCGTATTTCGGGCCCCATTTGGCGCAGATGACGTTGACCATCGGGAGCGTATTTCCGTTGCTTGTCCGCCGAGTTAGCATGCAGGTCCGGTCCGGCTCAAGCGACGTGCCGCCGCGCCCGGCGGGCCGGCCTCCCGCGCATGGCTGATCCTCGGGTCTGCCTTGAACTTGCCTTTGTCCGGCAACATTCCCAATTTTCGCGTAGAGCCATTCCCGATTCCCCGATTTCTTGCTGATGAGCGGACTGCCCAACAGACTGAAACGACTGCAGAAGGCGTGGCCGCGCCTGGTGCGGAGCTATGTCGTGCATCCGCTGCAGGCGGCGCTGGCCTACACCGCCTATGGCGTGCTGCGCTGCGTGCCGATCGACGTCGCCTCGGACATCGGCTCCTGGGTGGCGCGCACCATCGGCATGCGCATCGGCGCCACCCGGCACGGCGACCGCAACCTGCAGCTGGTGATGCCGGAGCTGACGGCGAAGGAGCGGCGCAGGATCCTCACCGGCATGTGGGACAATCTCGGCCGGGTGCTCGGCGAGTATCCGCATCTGCGGTCGCTCGCCCGGCGGGAGGCGCGCCGGGCCGACCGGATCACCGTCGACGGGATCGAGAACTACGAGGCCGCGCGCGCCGACGGCCGGCCGGTGATCATGGCGCTGGCCCATTTCGGCAATTGGGAGGCCGGGCCGATCGTCGCCACCCGCCACGGCGCGCCGCTGACCATCTTCGTGCGGCCGCTGAACAACCGGCTGGTCGACCGCCTGGTCCGCGGTGTGCGCCTGTCGCTGGGCACCGGCCTCCTGGAGAAGCGGATGGCCGGCAACGACGCGCGCCGCGCCCTCGGCCTGCTGCGCAACGGCGGGGTGCTGGGCGTCATGGTCGACCAGCGCTACACCGGCGGGCTGAAGGTGCCGTTCATCGGCCAGGACGCGCTGACCTCGCCGGCGGCGGTCGAGATGGCCTACCATTTCAACTGCGCGCTGCTGCCGATGCGGGTGGAGCGCACCCGCGGCGCCCGCTACCGCGCGGTGATCGACCCGCCGCTCGACATTCCCCGCACCGGCGACCGCAAGGCCGATGTGGAGGAGGGGGTGGTCCGGCTGAACCGCGTGGTCGAGGCCTGGATCCGCGCCCGGCCCGAACAGTGGCTGTGGCTGCACAAGCGCTGGCGCCTGACGCCGAAGCGGCCGATCAAGCCGCCGCGGGTGATGCGCCAGCCCGCGCCGCCGTCGCAGGCGGCATGAGCCGGCTGCTCTCCGGGCCGCTTGACAGGTCTCGCCTGCCCCTTACAGTGCCTCGCCTTCTCCGGACGACTGAACGTGGATAGACAAATGGCCGAGGTGTCGAGCCCTGGCGGCATCGCCATCACCCTGCCCGACGGCGCGGTCCGCCGCTTCGACCGCCCGATGACGGGCGCCGACATCGCCGGCGACATCTCCAAGAGCCTGGCCAAGGCGGCGATCGCCATGACCTTGGACGGCAAGCTGATGGACCTGTCGACCCTGGTCGACCGCGACGCCAAGGTCGGCATCGTCACCCGCAGCTCGCCCGAGGCGCTGGAGCTGATCCGGCACGACGCCGCGCATGTCATGGCCGAGGCGGTGCAGGAGCTGTATCCCGGCACCCAGGTGACGATCGGCCCGGCGATCGAGAACGGCTTCTACTACGACTTCGCCCGCGACGAGCCGTTCACGCCCGACGATCTGGAGAAGATCGAGGCGAAGATGCGCCAGATCATCGGCCGCAACGCCGCCTTCACCCGCGAGGTGTGGGACCGGACCGAGGCGATCGAGTTCTTCAAGGCCAAGGGCGAGAAGTACAAGGCCGAGATCATCCAGGACCTGCCGGAGAGCGAGAGCATCTCGGTCTACCGCCAGGGCGACTGGCTGGATTTGTGCCGCGGTCCGCACATGCCGACCACCGGCGGGGTGGGGCAGGGCTTCAAGCTGACCAAGGTGGCCGGCGCCTATTGGCGTGGCGACCACCGCAACGCCATGCTGCAGCGGATCTACGGCACCGCCTGGCGCGACCAGAAGGAGCTGGACGCCTATCTGCACCAACTGGCGGAGGCGGAGCGCCGCGACCACCGCAAGCTGGGCCGCGAGATGGACCTGTTCCATCTGCAGGAGGAGGCGGCCGGCAGCGTGTTCTGGCATCCGAAGGGCTGGACCCTGTACCGGACGCTGGAGAACTACATCCGCGAGAAGCTGGCCCGCGCCGACTATGTCGAGGTGAAGACGCCGCAGCTGGTCGATTCCAGCCTGTTCAAGGCGTCCGGCCACTGGGACATGTATGGCGACAACATGTTCAAGGTGGCGATCGGCCAGAAGGAGGACGGGTCGCCCGAGCGCCTGGCCGGCATCAAGCCGATGAACTGCCCCTGCCATGTGCAGATCTTCAACCAGGGCATCGTCAGCTACCGCGACCTGCCGATCCGCATGGCGGAGTTCGGCAGCTGCCACCGCAACGAGCCGTCGGGCGCGCTGCACGGGCTGATGCGGGTGCGCGCCTTCACCCAGGACGATGCCCATATCTTCTGCACCGAGGAGCAGTCGGTGTCGGAGGCGGCGCGCTACATCGCCCTGCAATACGAGGTCTATCGCGACCTCGGCTTCCCCGACGTGGCGGTGAAGCTGGCCCTGCGCCCCGACGTCCGGGCCGGGTCGGACCAGCAATGGGACATCGCCGAGCAGGCGCTGCGCGACGCGCTGGTCGCGGCCGGGCTGGAGTTCGAGGAACTGCCGGGCGAGGGCGCCTTCTACGGCCCGAAGATCGAGTTCCACCTGACCGACGCGATCGGCCGGACCTGGCAGTGCGGCACGCTGCAGTTCGATTCCGTGCTGCCGGAGCGGCTGGACGCCACCTATGTCGGCGAGGACGGGGCCAGGCACCGGCCGGTGATGCTGCATCGGGCGATCCTCGGCTCGCTGGAGCGCTTCATCGCCATCCTGATCGAGAACTATGCCGGCAAGCTGCCGCTGTGGCTGGCGCCGGTGCAGGCGGTGGTCACCACCATCACCAGCGAGGCCGACGGCTACGCGCAGGAGGTCCATGCCGCCCTGCGGCAGGCCGGCATCCGGGCCGAGATCGACCTGCGCAACGAGAAGATCAACTACAAGGTGCGTGAGCACAGCCTGACGAAGGTGCCGCTCATGCTCGTGGTCGGAAAGCGCGAGGCCGAGAACCGCAGCGTCGCCCTGCGGCGGCTCGGCGGCGAGGCGCAGGAAGTCCTTGCCCTTGGCGAGGCGCTTCATAAACTTGTGGAAGAGGCGCGATCACCGTTGACATCCGCGAGGGGGGAGGTGCAGACGGGGTCGCAGCAATTAACGGAGGCTATCCATAGCTAGACTACCTGCAAATGCCCTGCCGACCCGCGACGGGCCGAGGGTGAACCGCGAGATCGATACGGCACAGGTCCGGCTGGTCGGCGCGGATGGTGAGATGATCGGGGTCGTGCCGCTGCGCGAGGCGCTTTGGGCTGCCGAGCAGGCCGGGCTGGACCTGGTCGAGATCTCGCCGAACGCCGTGCCGCCGGTCTGCAAGATTCTCGATTACGGCAAGTTCAAATTCGAAGCGCAGAAGAAGAAGAACGAGGCGCGAAAGCGTCAAAAGGTCATCGATGTCAAGGAGATCAAGCTCCGGCCGAACATCGACGACAATGACTATAACGTGAAGATGCGCAGCGCGCGGCGCTTCCTCGAGGAAGGCGACAAGGTCAAGGTGACCATGCGCTTCCGCGGGCGCGAGCTGGCGCACCAGGAAATCGGCATGAACGTGCTGGTCAAGGTTCGGGACGAGCTGCAGGACCTGTCGAAGGTCGAGCAGATGCCGAAGATGGAAGGCCGGCAGATGATCATGGTGCTCGCGGCGAAGTAGCCGCGGGCGCGCATGATGCCTGTGTGGGTCCTGCAGCCTAGCGTGCGGGACTTTTTTCGTGACTTGACGGCCCTCGGGGGCCTGAAGACGGGCGGAGGCGGCTATGCGGATCGGCATCGATCTCGGGGGCACGAAGATCGAGGCGATCGCCTTGGATGATGCCGGGACGGAGCTGCATCGCCAGCGCATCCCGACGCCGCGCAGCTATGACGGCACGGTCCAGGCGATCCGCGACCTCGTCGGCGCGGTCGAGTCCGCCGTGGGCGAGCGCGGCACGGTCGGCGTCGGCATGCCCGGCGTGCTGTCGCCGCAGACCGGCCTGGTGAAGAACGCCAATTCCACCTGGCTGATCGGCAAGCCCTTCGACAAGGACCTCAGCGCCGCCATGGGCCGTGAGGTGCGCTGCGAGAACGACGCCAACTGCCTGGCGGTGTCGGAGGCGACCGACGGCGCCGCGGCCGGCAAGGGCGTGGTCTTCGCCGTCATCATCGGCACCGGCACCGGCGCCGGCATCGCCGTCAACGGCCGCGCCCATCGCGGCGGCAACGGCCTGGGCGGCGAATGGGGCCACAACCAGCTGCCCTGGGCCACGCCGGACGAGCTGCCGGGCCCGGACTGCTATTGCGGCAAGCAGGGCTGCCTGGAGACCTGGATCTCCGGCACCGGCTTCGGCAAGGACCATATCCGGGTGACCGGGCAGGAGATCTCCACCCATGAGGTGGTGAAGCGGGCCGAGGCGGGCGACCCGGACTCCGCGGCCACGGTCGAGCGCTACATCAGCCGGCTGACCCGCGGCCTGGCGCACGTCATCAACCTGCTGGACCCGGACGCCATCGTGCTGGGTGGCGGCATGTCGAATGTCGCGCGCCTCTATGACGAGGTGCCGAAGCGCCTGCCGCCGATCGTGTTCGGCCAGGAATGCGCCACGCCGATCCTGAAGGCGAAGCACGGCGACAGCAGCGGCGTCCGCGGCGCCGCCTGGCTGTGGCGGCAGGGCGAGGCCGGCTGACCGGCTACGGGGCGCGCGGGGGGCCGCCGGCGCGAAGGCGGTCGCCTGGGTCCCGACCAGCCCGCCCTCCGGGTTCAGCTCCGTCACCGCCGGGCGGTTCATCGGCTAGGTTTATGTTCATGAAATGTTCATGGAGGTCTCGCGGTCAGGTGCGCGGTGCAGTATGATCCGCCCCTGACTCGCCGCGAGAGACCCATGTCCCAGCCGGAACGCCGCCTGACCGCCATCCTCTGCGCCGATGTCGTCGGCTATTCGCGGCTGGTCGGGCGCGACGAGACCGGCACGCTGGCGCGGCTGGAGCAGGCCCGTGACATCCTGCGGACGGTGACGGAGGGGCAGGGCGGACGCGTCTTCAACCTCGCCGGCGACGGCCTGCTGGCCGAGTTCCCCAGCGCCCTGGCCGCGGTGCAGGCCGCGATCTCGGCCCAGGACCGGCTCGGCATCTGGGCCTCCGACCAGCCCGAGGACGACCGCATGCGGCTGCGCATCGGCGTCAATCTCGGCGATGTGGTGGTGAATGGCGGCGACCTGCTGGGCGACGGGGTCAATGTCGCGGCCCGGTTGCAGGCGCTGGCCCAGCCCGGCGGCATCTGCCTGTCCGGCGCCGTCCACGACCAGGTGCGCGGGCGGATCGAGATCGGGTTCGCTGATCTCGGCCCTCAGGCGATGAAGAACATCGCCGATCCGGTCAGGGTCTATGCCCTGCGGGTCGGGCCGGACGCCCATCGCGTGGAGGCGATGGCGCCGGCTCCCGCCCCGGCGCCGAGGTCCCGGCATGGGGTCTTCGACCAGCTGCGCCGCCGCCTCCTGGGCGCGTTGGTCGTGGTCGCCGTGCTGCTGGTCATCAACCTGATGACCAATCCCCGCGACCTCTGGGTGCAGTGGCCGGCGCTGGGCCTCGGCATCGCGGCGCTGCTGCCGCTGGTCCGCCGTCTGCTCTGGGGCCGGCCGCTCGACGCCGAGGGCAAGTAGCCGGCTTCAGAGGCCTCTCAGGCCAGTAGCAGGCTGTCGTCGTCCAGCTGCTCGCCGCGGACCTTGCTGAACAGCTTCAGCAGGTCGGGAACGTCCAGCCCCTTGCGCTCGTCGCCGGCGACGTCGAAGGCGACCTGGCCCTCATGCAGCATCACCGTGCGGGTGCCGTGGTCGAGGGCATGGCGCATCGAATGGGTGACCATCAGCGACGTCAGCTTCTGCTCCTCGATGATCCGGCAGGTCAGCTGCAGCACGAAATCCGCGGTACGGGGGTCGAGCGCGGCGGTGTGCTCGTCCAGCAGCAGGATCTTCATGCCGGTCAGCGTCGCCATCAACAGGCTGACCGCCTGGCGCTGGCCGCCGGAGAGCAGGCCCATCGAATCGCCCAGCCGGTTCTCCAGCCCCAACCCCAGCACCGCCAGCTTGTCGCGGAACACGGCGCGGCGCGGCCCGTCGATCGACGGGGCGAAGCCGCGCGACCGGCCGCGGGCATAGGCCAACGCCATGTTCTCCTCGATCGACAGCCCCTCGCAGGTGCCGGCCATCGGGTCCTGGAACACGCGGGCGACCAGGCCGGCGCGCTTGGGCGACGGCCAGCGGGTGACGTCGATGCCGTCGATCTCGACCCGACCGCGCTCGGGGCTGGCGTCGCCGCTCAGCACGTTCAGCAGGGTCGACTTGCCGGCGCCGTTCGAGCCGATGACGGTGACGAACTCGCCGACCGGGATGGACAGGGTGAGGCCGCGCAGGGCCTTGTTCTCCAGCGGCGTGCCGCGGCCGAAGGTGACGTGGGCGTCCTGGACCGAGATCATCTCAGGCGCTCCGCCGGAACAGGGATTTCAGGGGGTTGCGCATGCCCGGCAGCATCAGGGCGATGCCGACCAGCAGCGCCGTCACCAGGTTGAGGTCGGAGGATTGCAGCCCGAGCCAATTGGTGTTCAGCGCCAGGGCGATGACGATGCGGTAGATCACGGCGCCCAGCACGCAGGCGGCCAGCATCACCACGATCCTGCGGGTGCGGATCATGGTCTCGCCCAAGATGACGGCGGCGAGGCCGACCACGATGGTGCCGGTGCCGACGGTCACGTCGGCGAAGCCGGCGGTCTGGGCGAACAGCGAGCCGGCCAGGGCCACCAGCGCGTTCGACAGCGCCATGCCGACATAGATGTGCAGCTTGGTCGAGATGCCCTGCGCCCGCGCCATCCGCGAATTGGCGCCGGTGGCGCGCATGGCCAGGCCGAACTCCGAGGTCAGGAAGCGGCCGAGGGCCAGCCCGACGATCACGACGATGATCGCCAGCACCACCACCTTCAGCGTCGCCCGCGCCGGCAGGCCGGTGCCCTCGATCGCCGGCATCAGCCAGGTGAACAGGTTGATCACCGTGTCCTGGTTGATCAGTGCCACGTTCGGCTTGCCCATGATCCGCAGGTTGATCGAGAACAGCGCGATCATGGTCAGGATGCTGGCCAGCAGGTGCAGGATGCCGAAGCGGACGTTGAGCCAGGCGGTGACGAGGCCGGCCAGCGCGCCCGCCGCGACCCCGACCAGCGTCGCCAGCACCGGGTCCATGCCGGCGACGATCAGGGTGGCGGTGGTGGCGGCGCCCAGCGGGAAGCTGCCGTCGACGGTCAGATCGGGAAAGTTCAGGACCCGGAAGGACAGGAACACCCCGAGCGCGACGAGGGCAAAGATCAGCCCGATTTCGATCGCGCCGAGAAAGGCGATCAGACTCATCAACACATCCTGCGGGGCGGCCGGAGGCCGCGAACACGAGAAGGCCCCGGTATACGGGCTGCGGCCGGATCTGTCATGTCCGGTCGGCCCGGTCGGGGCGGAGAAGCGGAAACCCCCTCTCCCGGGCGGGAGAGGGGGTCAGGACGCTTACTTGATCACCTTCTTGGCACGGCTCAGCACCGCCTCGGGGATGGTGACGCCCATCGCCGCGGCCGATTTGGTGTTCACGAACAGGTCGGTGCCGCTGGCGTTCTTGACCGGGATGTCGCCCGGCTTCTCGCCCTTCAGGATGCGGGCCACGACCGCGCCGGTCTGGCGGCCGACCTCGAAATAGTCGAAGCCGACCGAGGCGATGGCGCCGCGCGAGACGCTGTCGGTATCGCCGGAGAAGACCGGGATCTTGTTCTCGGTGCCGACCTGGATCACGGCTTCGAGCGCCGAGACCACGGTGTTGTCGGTCGGGACATAGATCACGTCGACCTTGCCGACCAGGCTCTGCGCCGCGCCCTGGACGTCGGCCGATTTGGCGGCGGCGGCGGTGACGATCTCGACCTTCCACTCCGGCGCCATCTCCTGCAGCGCCGCGATCAGTGCCGCCGCGTTGGCCTCGCCCGGATTATAGGGCACGCCGATGGTCTTCACCTTCGGCACGATCTCCTTGATCAGGTTCAGGTGATCGGCCAGCGGCGACAGGTCGGAGATGCCGGTGACGTTGCCGCCCGGATGGTCGAGGTTCTTGACCAGCTGCGCGCCGGCCGGGTCGGTGACCGCGGTGAAGACCACCGGGATGTCCTGGGTCGCCGCGACCACGGCCTGGGCCGAGGGGGTGGCGATCGGCACGATCACATTCGGGTTCTCGCCGATGAACTTCTGGGCGATCTGGGCGGCGGTGGCCGGGTTGCCCTGCGCCGATTCCCACTGGAAGACGAGGTTGTCGCCGTCCTTGTAGCCGGCTTCCTCCAGCGCCTTCTTCACGCCGTCGCGGGCGGCGTCCAGCGCCGGATGCTCGACGATCTGGGTGACCGCCACGGTCACCTTGTCGGCGGCGACGGCCGCCGAGGACAGAAGCGCCAGCGCCGCGCCGGCCGCCAGTGCCAAACGGCTGATCTGCATGAGGAACCCCCCGTGTTTGTCTCCCCGGCTGACGTCGCCGGGCGTCTGTTGCGCATTAGCGCAGGCGGCCGGTGACCCGTCAAGGAACCGCCGCCCGCCTGCGTTTTGTCGGATTTTTCGGCCGACATAGGGTGTCTTGAACAACAGCTGAACCCAACACTGTCATGCCCGGGCCTGACCCGGGCATCCAGAGTCTGTCGAGACCTTCTGGACTGCCGGGTCAAGCCCGGCAATGACAATGGGGAATTGACCTGGGTTCGGTGCTGATCCGTGAGCGAGGCTTAACCCAGGTCGAACACGATGCCCTGGGCCAGCGGCAACTCGCGGCTGTAGTTCACCGTCGCGGTCTGCCGGCGCATATAGGCCTTCCAGGCGTCGGAGCCGCTCTCGCGCCCGCCGCCCGTCTCCTTCTCGCCGCCGAAGGCGCCGCCGATCTCGGCGCCGGAGGTGCCGATGTTGACATTGGCGATGCCGCAGTCGCTGCCCGCCGCCGACAGGAAGGTCTCGGCCTCGCGCATGTCGGTGGTGAAGATGCAGGAGGACAGGCCCTGCGGCACGTCGTTGTGCTGCATCAGCGCCTGGCCGAACTCCCGGTACTTCATGACGTAGAGAATCGGCGCGAAGGTCTCGTGCTTGACGATGTCGCTCTGCGCCGGCATCTCGACGATCGCCGGGCTGACATAGAAGCCGCCGGCCGGGACGCCCGCCGTGACCTGCACCCCGCCGGTGACGGTGCCGCCCTGGTCGCGCGCGGCGGCCAGCGCCGTCTGCATGCCGTCGAACGACGCCTTGTCGATCAGCGGCCCGACCAGCTTGCCCTGCTCCAGCGGGCTGCCGATGCTGACCGCCCCATAGGCCTGTTTCAGGGCCGGGACCAGCTTGTCGTAGACGCTCTCATGCACGAACAGCCGGCGCAGCGTGGTGCAGCGCTGGCCGGCGGTGCCGACGGCGCCGAACAGGATGGCGCGCACCGCCATGTCGAGATCGGCCGACGGGCAGACGATCATGGCGTTGTTGCCGCCGAGCTCGAGCAGCGAGCGGCCCAGGCGCTGGGCCACGCGCGGCCCGACCTCGCGGCCCATCCGGGTCGACCCGGTGGCCGAGATCAGCGGCACCTTCGGGCTGTCGACCAGCGTCTCGCCGATGGCGCGGCCGCCGATCAGGATCTCGGCCAGGCCGTCCGGCACGCCGCCGAAGCGCTCGGCCGCCTTGCGGAAGATCGCCATGGTGGCCAGCGCCGTGACCGGCGTCTTCTCCGACGGCTTCCAGATCACCGGGTCGCCGCAGACCAAGGCCAGCGCCGCGTTCCAGGACCACACGGCCACCGGGAAGTTGAAGGCCGAGATGACGCCGACCGGGCCGAGCGGGTGCCAGGTCTCGGCCATGCGGTGGCCGGGGCGCTCCGACGCGATGGTCAGGCCGTAGAGCTGGCGGGAGAGGCCGACCGCGAAGTCGCAGATGTCGATCATCTCCTGCACCTCGCCCAGGCCTTCCTGCAGGATCTTGCCGGCCTCGATCGAGACCAGCCGCCCCAGCTCGGCCTTGTGGGCGCGCAGCTCCTCGCCGAACAGGCGCACCAGCTCGCCGCGGCGCGGGCCGGGCACGGTGCGCCAGTTCAGGAAGGCGTTCGACGCGCGCTCGATCGCGGCGGCGGCATCGGCCTCGGTATTCTCGTGCAGGCGGGCGATCTCGGTGCCGTCGACCGGCGACCGGACGACCAGCGTGCCGCCGGTCAGGGCGTCGGGATCGAGCCCGAGGCTGCGGATGAGATCGTGCAACTCCATGAAACACAACTCCGGAGAACTTGAAGCGCCGAAGGCGCTGATGGGCGGCATTCGTATCGTTGCGCGGTCCGCGGGGCAAGCGTAGCGGCGACGGGAAGAGGTTGCGGGATACACCACCAAAAATGGTATTGCCTTCGATATAAAATAGTGCTTATGGTTTGTTCGTATCCCATAAATGGTGGTGAGGACGATGGGCGCGGCATTCCTCGAGGCGCTTCATGCCGAGGCGGTGGCCATGGTCGCGGCGGTGCGGCAGATCCGCAGCGCCCGCAGCCTGCTCGACGGGTCGGCGGGGATCGCGACCTACGCCAACACGCTGCGGGAGGCCTATCACTACCAGCACGCGCTGCAGCCGACCCTGGCCCTGGCGGCGGAGCGGATGCTGGACCACGGCCGCCACATGCCGCTGGCCCTGCTGCTGCAGGAGAAGGCGCGGGAGGTGGCGGGGCTGGACCAGCGGGTGCTGGACGATCTCGAGGCGCTCGGCTTCAGCCGGGCCGATGTCGCCACCTCGGTGCCGGCGCCGCCGACCCAGGCCTGGATCGCTTGGTTCCGCTTCCTCGGCCGCAGCGACCATCCCGCCGGCTTTCTCGGCGTCGCCTATCTGCTCGAATACCTTGCCGCCACCTGCGCCGGGCCGACGGTCGACGGGATGCAGCGGACGGCGCGGATCGCCGGCATCCGCCGCGCGCTCGGCTTCCTGCGCAACCGGGTCGAGTCGCGGGAAGGCCATGTGCGGACGCTGGCCGCGGCGCTGCCCGCCCTCGACGACCCGGCGGAGATCGATGCGATCCTGACCTCGGCCCGGATGACCCGGATGCTCTATGCCGGGATGCTCCGCGCCGTCGACGGCATGTCGGCGATGCCGGCGCGCCGAATGGCAGGCTGACCCGTGATCGGCCATGGCGTCCGACGCCCGGACATCGCCCGTTTCCGCATCGGCTCCGCCGCGGCAAGATACATCGTCGCAGCGGTTCTGAGGGAGGAGGGGCGGGGGATGGCCATCGCCGTGCGGGGCATGACGCCGCTGCTGCAGGTCCACGACATGCCGCGGTCGCTGGGCTTCTACCAGGAACTGCTGGGCTTCGCGGTTATCGACGCCTCGCCCATGGTCGAGACGCCAGAAGGGCGGTTCCCGCATTGGGTGTGGCTGGCGCTGGGACCGGCCCAGCTGATGCTGAACACCGCCTATGACGACGGGCAGCGCCCGGCGGAGCGGGTCGAGGCCCGGCAGCGCTGGCACGCCGACACCTGCCTGTATATCGGCGTCGACGATATCGATGCGGTCTATGAGGAGCTGCGGGCCGGGCTGCCGGATCTGGCGCCGCCGGCCGATGCACCCTACGGCATGCGGCAGCTCCATCTCCGCGATCCGGACGGCTACGGCCTGTGCTTCCAGGCCCCGATCCGGGAGAGTCCCCACCCTCGGGCTTGATCCGGCCCTGTCCGCCCATTGCACCTTTTGGTAGAAACCGGGCCGGATATGAAGAGCGGGAAGGGGAGGAACCGATGCACGAGGGCGTTGCCGTCAACCGGGCCAACTGGGACGAGCGGGTGGCGGTGCATCTCCGCTCCGCCTTCTACGATGTCGACGGCTTCCGCCGCGGCGAGACCGATCTGGGGCCGATCGAGGCGGCTGAGATCGGCGACATCGCCGGGCTGCGCGTGGCCCATCTGCAGTGCCATTTCGGCATGGACACGATGTATCTCGCCCGGCGCGGCGCGCGGGTCACCGGCCTCGACTTCTCCGCCGCCGCGATCGCCGCGGCCCGGGCTCTGGCGGCCGAGACCGGCAGCGGCGCCGAATTCGTCGAGGGTAACGTCTATGACGCGCCACACCTGCTCGGCGAGGGACTTCACGACCTCGTCTTCACCAGCTGGGGCACGATCATCTGGCTGCCCGACATCGTCCGCTGGGCGCAGGTGGTGGCCGGGCTGCTGAAGCCCGGTGGTCGGCTCTATTTCCTCGACGGCCATCCCCTGGGCATGGCCTTGGAACAGGCCGGCGCGGACGCCCAGATCCTGCCCACCTACAGCTATTTCCGAGATACGCCGCTCGAATTCGAGGGGCAGGGCAGCTACGCCGATCGCGATGCCGTCTTCACCCACACCCGCTCGGTCGAATGGACCCATCCGATCGGCGCCATCGTCGGTGCGCTGCTGGCGGCCGGGATGCGGCTGACGGCGCTGCCCGAGCATGACGCCGCCGCCTGGCAGATGTGGCCGTGCCTGATGCAGGGACCGGACGGGCTGTGGCGGATGCCGGTGGACCGGCCGAGCCTGCCGCTCAGCCTCACCATCGAAGCCGTGAAGGGCGAGGCGGTGAAGGGCTGAGGCGCGCCGTCGGGCTGCATGGGAGGGAAACCGGCCGGATCGGCTGAGCCGTGGCCGGGCGGCGTCTCACCGGGGCCTTCCGCATTGCCCCTTCTGGGTGAGACCGGCGGCGATCAGCCCCGTGCCGCGATCCGGGCCGGGCCCGAGGGGGTCGGGATCTCGATGTCGACCTCGAGCGTCGACACCGAGTCACCACGGTCGAGCTTGACCTGCACCTTCTCGCGGTCGACCGCGATGTGCTTGGCGATCACCGCCAGGATCTCCTCCTGCAGCGTGGCGATCAGGTCGGAGCGTCCGCCGATCACCGACCGCTCATGGGCCAGCAGGATCTGCAGCCGCTCCCGCGCCACCGGGGCGGAGTTGCGCTTGGTGAAGAAGCTGAACAGGCTCATGCAACCCTCCGGCCGAACAGCTTGGCGAAGATGCCCTTCTTGTCGCTGGGCACCGACATCTCGACCGTCTCGCCCTTCAGGCGCTTGACCGCGTCGAAATAGGCGCGGGCCGGGGCGCTCTGCGGCGCGTTCAGCGTGACCGGCGCGCCCATGTTCGAGGCCCGCAGCACCTCCTCGCTCTCGGGGATGATGCCGAGCAGCGGGATCGACAGGATCTCCAGCACGTCCTCGGTCTTCAGCATCTCGCCGCGCTCGGCCCGGCCGGCGTCGTAGCGGGTCAGCAGCAGGTGCTTCTCGACACGCTCGCCCTTCTCGGCGCGCTCGGTCTTGGAATCGAGCAGGCCGATGATACGGTCGGAGTCACGGACGGAGGAGACCTCGGGGTTGGTCACCACCACGGCCATGTCGGCGTGGCGCATGGCCAGGACGGCGCCCTTCTCGATACCGGCCGGGCTGTCGCAGATCACCCAGTCGAACTTCTCCTTGAGCTCGCCGATGACGCGGGACACGCCCTCCATGGTCAGGGCGTCCTTGTCGCGGGTCTGCGACGCGGCCAGCAGCGACAGGGTGTCGACCCGCTTGTCGCGGATCAGCGCCTGCGGCAGCTTGGCGTCGCCCTGGACCACGTTGATCAGGTCGAACACCACGCGGCGCTCGGACCCCATCACCAGGTCGAGGTTGCGCAGGCCGACGTCGAAATCGACGACGACGACGTTCTGCCCGCTCTGGGCCAAGGCCGCGCCCAGCGCCGCGGTGGAGGTCGTCTTGCCGACCCCGCCCTTTCCGGATGTCACGACCAAGACCTTGGCCATATTCGCTATTCTCCTCTGATGCCTCAGTCCAGGGCTGCCAGAACCATGGCGTCGCCGTCGAGCCAAGCCTGCACCGCCCTGCCGCGCAGCTTCGGCTCCATGTCGTCCGCGGTCTTGTAGAGACCGTCGATGGCCAGCAGCTCGGCCTCGAGCTTGCGGCAGAAGATGCGGGCCCGGCCGTTGCCGGTCGATCCCGCGATCGCCCGGCCGCGCAGCGTGCCGTACACGTGGATCGACCCACCGGCGATGATCTCGGCACCCGAGGCGACCGAGCCGACGACCGTCACGTCGCCCTCGGGGAAGATCACCGACTGGCCGGAGCGCACCGGCCGGTCCAGCAGCAGCGAGGCGGCGGGCCGCGCCTCGGCCGCCGCCGGTGTCGCGGCCTCGGCCCCGTCCGGCACCTCGATCATCCCGGCGGGGCGGCTGCCGGTCATCATCGGCGGCAGGCCCCAGGCCTCGGAGCCGAGCCAGGACGGGTCGGCACCCTCGATCCCGATCAGACGGATATCGCGCTGCTGCAGGTCCTCGATCAGCGCCGTCAGGTCCTGCTTGCGCATCGGCAGGGCCGACAGGTCGACCACCACGGGGCGGCCCTGGAAGAAGGCCGGCGAACGCTGGATCTGGGCGTCGAGCTCGGTGAGCCAGTCCGTGATCGGCGGTTCCGGCGCCAGGACGAGCGCCATGAAGGAACGACCACGGAAGCGGATGGCGGGGCGGGTGCGGGCTGCTGTTGTCACGGTCAGGGGCGTAGCCGGGCGCGATCCGGCCGTCAACACAGGGGTTCTCGACCATTGAACCCGGTTCGATCCGGATATGCAACAGGTTGTGGTTCCCAGGGATGTTCGCCGCCATGTGTTGTGTCTCGGCGGATCCTGTCGCGGCCGGTTTGCGGAGCTTTCGCCGCCCGCGCCGGCGGCCGGGGCCACGGACCTACGGACGGCCTGCGGCCCACGGGATGACGGCAAGCGAGACGGAGTGCGGGGCGACTCGGAGCCGGGCGCCGATGTGTCGGCCGCAACCGCAGCGGCGACTCAGCCGGCGGGCCTCGGATCGAATCGCCGCAGGGTCTCAGCGAGATGCGGTGGCGCCGCCGCCTCGGCCGCGACCGGCGGCTTCTTGGGGTAGAGCGGCACCGACACGGCATGGGCGTGCAGGTGCAGCGGTGGCGCCTCCGGCCCGCGGCCGGCGGTGCCGTAGATCGCATCGCCCAGGATCGGGAAGCCGGAGGCGGAGCAGTGCAGCCGCAGCTGGTGGGTGCGCCCGGTCAGCGGCCGCAGCTCCAGCCAGGCCAGGCCGCCGGCGCGGCCCAGCACGCGGAACTCGCTCTGCGCCGGCTGGCCGGCGGGGTCGACCTTCATCCACCAGCCGCGCTGCGCCGACCGCTTGGCCAGCGGCAGGTCGATGCGGCCTTCATCCTGGGCGGGGCCGCCCTCGACCACCGCCCAATAGGTCTTCGAGACCTTGCCGGAGGCGAACAGCTCGCCCAGCGTCGCCGTGGCCTTGCGGTGCCGGCCCAGCACCAGGCAGCCGCTGGTGTCCTTGTCCAGGCGATGCGCGAGGGCGGGCGGGTGCGGCAGGCCGAAGCGCAGCGCGTCGAGATGGTGGTCCAGCACCGGGCCGCCCTTCGGCCCGGCATGCACCGGCAGCCCGGCCGGCTTGTCGAGGATCAGCATCAGCCCATCCCGGTACAGCAGGCGGGCCAGGATCTCGGCGTCGGTCAAGACGGGTGTCGGGGCGGCGATCATTCCGGCGTCATCGCACCGGGGCGGCCGGAAGGCAACAGCGGCCGGGGGCGGGGCCAGCCCGCAGCAAACAGGCCCCGGCCGGGTGGGCGGCAGGGGCCTGGAATCATCGGTCAGCGGTGACGGGCGCGCTGCCAGTCATGGGCGATGCGGGCCTCGCAGCTGTTGCGCGCCTTGTGGGAGTGGATATGGCCGCAGGCCGCCTGCTGCCGGTGCTGCAGCGTCTCGCGATGATGCTGCCGGTGGCCGTCATAGGCCTGCGCCGAGGCGAAGGTCGCCGGCACGGCGACGATCACGGCGCTCGCGAGCAGGAGGGTGCGGGTAAGCTTCGAAATCATTTGAGACCTTCAACCGAAGTCATGCCTGGGTGGCATGAACACTTCACGGGAAGGGTCTCGCCTTCCGTCGCGCCTGGTCGGCGCCGGGCGATGCGGGCAGGGGGCGACCCTGCCATCCTGCTGCCCTGAGGTTGCCGCATCGCTCCGCGACGCTGGCCTGAACGCTGTGGGTCGCCGGGAGGCGACGATGCCCATCACCCTTGCTTCGCGCCGCCTGTCGACAGCGGTTCTGGTCGGCGTCTGCGCCTGCGCGCTGGCCCTGGTGGCGATGGCGTGGGGCGAGGTCACTGCCCGGAACCAGCGCCGGGCGATCGATGCCACGCTGGGGGCCATCGTGGATCGAGGCACCCGGGGGCTCGACCCGGCCGATGAGGGGCGGATGGTCCGCATCGTCGGCCGGCTGGCGGCCGACGGGCCTGTCACGGATGGTGACACGGGGTTCTCCGCTCCCGGCCTGGCGCTCGAGCGCGAGGTCGAGATGTGGCAGGACTTTCGGCTGTTGCGCAGCCCCGGCGACCGCAGCGGCCCGGACCTTCGCTGGAGCGCGATCCGGATCCCGACCTGGCGTCTCGAGGACAGCAACCGGCCGGCGCCGGACAATCCGGAATTCCCCTTCGCCAGCCATGTCTTCTCCAATACGACGGCGCGAATCGGCGGCGTTCCCGTCGATGCCGGCCTCGCCCGCGCCGGCGGGTTCGACAGCAGCGTGGTCTCCGCCGATGCGCTGCCGGCGCTGGCCCGGCGCCTGCCGGAACTGGCGGCGGGTCTGGACCGAGACTGGGTGGTGCTGTCGGCCACCCCTGCGGTTCGCCGCATCGGCGATCTGCGGGTCAGCTATCGGACGCGCGGCGGTGACCGGATCGTCACCGCGATCGGGCGGCAGCGGGAGGGGCGGCTGTACCGGGAGGCATTCGGGCTCCTGCAATCCGCAGTGTTGTCCGGAGATGAGCCGGCAGAGGCGTTTCTCGGCTTCGGCGTTCTCGAAGGGCCCTCCAACGCCCAGCTGTGGGGTCGGGGTGTCGGCATCGCGATCCTGGCCGGCGCCCTGGCTTTCTTTTTCCTCGGCGGCTTCAGGCCGCGCGACCCCGACGCACAGTCATCCGAGGGAACGGGCTGGCCGCTCGCAGCATCGGACGCGTTGGGATACCTGCCCGGCCCGGCTCTGGTGGCGGTTCTCATCCTGCTCCTGCTGCCGTTTGCGATGATGGCGCTTCCGGCCGCCGTCGCCCTCGGCTTCATGGCGTATTGGATGGCCCAGAACTGGGTCGCCATGCTGGCCGGAACGGCTGCCGCGCTGGCCCTTGCCGTGGCCGCGCTGTTCGTCACGGCCCGCCCGCCCGACACGCCGCCGAAGACAAGATGTGAGAAATTCGATCTAATGCTTTGATATAAAGCCGTTTTGATCGATGGTCGTCCATCCCGACAGCAACCGCCGGTCAGTCGCCGAGAAGGCGTAGTAGTTGCCGCCATTGGTCGGCGGCTGGTCGGCGTCGCGGCCGATCGGGTGCCCCTGCAGATGGCAGAGATACAGCGCCCCGACCCCGCCATGCGAGACGACTGCGACGTCGCCCTCGACCGGCGCGCGGCGCAGCACCTCCTCCATCGCCGCGACGATCCGGCGCTGGGCGTCGATCGCGCGCTCCCAGCCGCGCACGCTTTCCTGCGGCCGGGCGAAGAAGGCATCGGCCATCGTCTCGAACTCGAGCTTCGGCAGATAACCTGTTGAGGATCGGTCATTTTCACCCAGATCTGCGATCTGCGTGATCGGCAGGTCCAGCGCCGCAGCCAGGATCTCCGCGCCGTCGACCGCCTTCCGCTCGGTGCTGCTGAACAACGCCCGCACGCCCGCCATCCACGGCAGCCGGAGGGATGCCCGCATGCGCTCGCGGCCGCGCGGTGACAGCGGCCAGTCCGGCACCGGCACGGCCGGGTCGATCAGCACATCGGGATGGGTGATGACATAGACGTGCCGGGCCATGCGGTCCTCGTTCCGTACGATGCGGCATCATCTCCGATTTGCCAGACCGGTGAAATTCCTGCATCGATCGTGGTTCATCGGCGCGTGGGCGCATCGACCGGGGAGGGGGACGGATGGGCAAGCTGGCGAAGCGGTACCGGATCGAGGATGGCGAGGGCTTCCGCCTGAAGGACTGGGACCCGGGCGACACCGCCTGGCTGGACGACAAGGTGGTGGCGCAGGAAGCACTGGCCGACAGCGTCGCCAGGCTGGCGGAGATGCAGGACAAGCTCTACGCCCAGGACCACTGGTCGGTGCTGCTGATCTTCCAGGCGATGGACGCGGCCGGCAAGGACAGCACCATCAAGCACGTCATGTCCGGCATCAACCCGCAGGGCTGCCAGGTCACCGCCTTCAAGCAACCCTCGGCGGAGGAGCTGGACCACGACTTCATGTGGCGCACCACCCGCCATTTGCCGGAGCGTGGGCGGATCGGTATCTTCAACCGCTCCTACTACGAGGAAGTGCTGGTCGTCCGGGTCCATTCCGGCGTGCTGGGCAACCAGCGCATCCCGCCGAAGCTGGTGACCAAGAAGATCTGGAAGGAGCGGTTCGAGGATATCGGCGCCTTCGAGCGCTACCTGGCCCGCAACGGCACGCTGGTCCTGAAGTTCTTCCTCAACGTCTCGCGCGAGGAGCAGAAGAAGCGTTTCCTCGACCGGCTGAACGAGCCGGAGAAGCACTGGAAGTTCCAGCCCTCGGACGTGGCGGAGCGGCAGCTGTGGCCTGATTACATGAAGGCCTATGAGGAGATGATCCGGGCGACCGCCGCGCCGCATGCGCCCTGGCACGTCATCCCCGCCGACAACAAGTGGTTCACCCGCCTGGCCGTGGCCGCCGCGGTGGTCGACGCGATGGACGGGCTCGACCTCGCCTACCCGAAGGTCGAGCCCGGGATCAGCGAGAAGCTGCAGGCCGCCCGCGCGGCGCTGGAGAACGAATAGCCGATCGTGGCCGGACCGCTGTCGATCGCCGTCTGCGGCGCCGGCCCGGCCGGGCTGGCCGCCGCCTGCTTCCTGCACGATGCCGGTCACCGGGTGCGGCTGCTCGAGCGCGTGCCGGAGCCGCGGCCGATCGGCGCCGGGCTGATGCTGCAGCCGGCCGGGCTGGCCGCGCTGGGCCGGATCGGCGCGCTCGATGCCGCCCTAGCCCATGGCCAACGCATCGACGGGCTGTATGCCCGGTCGCAGCCATCGGGCCGGGTGGTGTTCGACCTCAGCTATGCCGCGGTCGACCCGGCGCTGCATGGCCTGGCGATCCACCGCGCCGCGATCTTCGACGTGCTCTGGCAGGCCGCCGCGTCCCGCCGCATCCCGGTGGAGACCGGGGTCGAGATCACCACGCTGGCGGCCGATGCGACGGGCCGGCCGGTCCCGGTCACCGCCGCCGGGCACCGGCTGGAGCCCGTCGATCTCGTGGTCGACGCGACCGGCAGCGGCTCGGCGCTGCGCCCGCTCGCCCGTGACCCTGTCCGGCCGCGCCCCTACGCCTATGGCGCGGTCTGGGCCACGGTGCCGGCCACGGGGCTGCGCCTGGACCGCCTGGAGCAGCGCTTCCGTTCGGCGCGGGAGATGCTGGGGCTGCTGCCGGTCGGGCGGGTGCCGGGCGACGATGTCCCGCGCGCCATCCTGTTCTGGAGCCTGCGGGTGGCGGAGCATCCGGCCCTGGTGGCGGCGGGGATCGCGGCGTGGCGGCGCCGCGTGCTCGACCTGTGGCCCGAGGTCGAGCCGACGATCGCCGGCATCACCGACATGGCGCAGCTGACGCTGGCCCGCTACGCCCAGGCGACGCTGCCCCGGCCGTTCGGCGACCGCATCGCCTTCATCGGCGACGCCGCCCATTCGACCAGCCCGCAGCTCGGCGCGGGGGTGACCATGGCGATGCTGGACGGCGCCGCCCTGACCGATGCCCTGGCGGCGGCGCCGGACATTCCCGCCGCCCTGGCCGCCTATGGCGCGCGGCGCCGGCGGCACATCCGCTTCTACCAGCGCATGAGCGCGTTGCTGACCCCGGCCTTCCAGTCCGACAGGCGCTGGATCGGGCCGCTGCGCGACCTGACCTTCCATCCGTCGACGCGGCTGCCCTGGATGCGCCGCCGGATGGTCGAGACCTTCGCCGGCCTCGCCCTCGGCCCCTTCGCCCGGACGCATCCCACGGCCCTGGCCGGCATGCCCGCACCGGTCGCGGAGAACGCCTCGCCGGATCGAGAAATAATACGATAACTCAGATAGTTGCAGTCTGATCTTGAATCGTGATCCGGCTCGCTCCGGCGGCGCGGATCCCGCGCCTGCAGTGGAAATAGGCGGATACGCCAACGCATGAGCGAATCCGCCTAGTCGGCGCTGACGGGCCGGCCTAGGATCACCCTGCCCATCAAACAGGGGGTGCATCGAATGAGAACAATATTCCGCGGCGCCATCGCCGCGATCCTGCTCGGCTGCGCCGTATTGCCGGCCCGGGCCGAGACGCCGAAGGACACGCTGGTCCAGGCCTACCGCATCGACGACATCATCAGCCTCGACCCGGCGGAGGTGTTCGAGTTCTCGACCACCGAGTACATCAACCAGGTCTATGACCGGCTGATCTACTACAACGCCCAGGACCCGGCGAACTTCCTGCCCGGCATCGCCGAGAGCTGGACCGTCGCCGATGACGGGAAGAGCTACAGCTTCAAGATCCGCGACGGGGTCAAGTTCCACTCCGGCAACCCGCTGACGGCGGAGGACGCGGCCTATTCGATCCGCCGCGCCATCAAGCTGAACCTGTCGCCGGCCTTCATCGTCGGCCAGTTCGGCCTGACGGCGGAGAATGTCGACACGATGGTCACGGCGCCGGACGCGCGGACGCTGGTGTTCAGGACCGACAAGGCCTACGCGCCCAGCTTCGTCCTCAACTGCCTCAGCGCCACCGTCTCCTCGGTGGTCGACAGCAAGGTGGTGGAGGCGAACGCCAAGAACGGCGATTTCGGCCATGAATGGCTGAACACCCATTCCGCCGGCTCCGGCCCCTACGAGCTCGGCGGCTGGAAGCCGAATGAGAGCCTGGTGATGAACCGGTTCGACGACTACTGGCGGGGCAAGCCGGGCTTCAAGCGGATCTTCTTCCGCCATGTGCTGGACCCGACCTCCCAGCTGCTGCTGCTGCAGAAGGGCGATGTCGACATCGCCCGCGGCCTGACCGGAGAGCAGCTGGACTCGCTGAAGTCGAACCCGGACGTGACGGTGCAGGAGGTGCCGCGCGGCACCCTCTGGTACCTGTCGATGAACACCCAGACCGAGCCGCTGAAGAAGGTCGAGGTGCGGCAGGCGCTGAAGAACCTGATCGACTATCAGGGCATGGCGGACAGCTTCATGAAGGGCCTCGCGGTCCCGCATGAGAACTTCCTGCCCAAGGGCTTCCTCGGCGCCCTCGACGACATGCCGTTCAAGCTCGACGTCGACAAGGCCAAGCAGCTGCTGGCCCAGGGTGGCTATCCCAACGGCTTCCAGATCAGCATCGACGTGCCGAACGGGTCGCCCTATCTCGAGATGGCGCAGTCGATCCAGGCGACCTTCGCCAAGGCGGGGGTGGAACTGCAGATCATCGCCTCGGACGACAAGCAGCAGACCAGCAAGATCCGCAGCCGCAAGTATCAGACCGCGATCGGGCGCTGGGGGCCGGACTATCAGGACCCGCACACCAACGCCCAGAACTTCGGCATGAATCTCGACAACGGCGAGAACCCGCCGATGAAGACCACGGCCTGGCGCACCTCCTGGGACATCCCCGAGCTGACCAAGCAGACCGAGGCCGCGGTGCTGGAGACCGACACGGCCAAGCGCCAGGCGATGTATGCGGACCTGCAGCGCCAGATCCGCGACACCGGGCCCTACGCCTTCATGTTCCAGCAGGTGGAGGCTGTTGCCGCGCGGAAGAATGTCCAGGGCCTGGTCTGGGGGCCGGGCACGGAGAACGACTTCTTCTGGCAGGGCGGCAAGCAGTGACCGTCGGGCCGGCCGGTCCGACGGGGCCGGCCGGCCTGCCCGGTCTCAGTATCCGAGCTGCAGCAGGTTGTTCATGCCGAATTGCGGCAGGAACAGCCATTCGACCTCGACGATGTTGTTGGTCGGCACGCCCCAGTTCACCAGGTCGCCGAGCGTCTGCTGATAGCCCTGATCCGTGGCGTTCTGGTGGGCATAGGCGACATAGACGGCGTTGTAGGGCGGCCCGGCCGCGCCGATCGCGGCCATCGCCGCATTGAAGCTGCCATTGGGGATGGCGCCGGCATTGGCGTGATAGACATAGCCGGTGGTGCTGGCCGTGGTGACGTAGCAGACCGAGGCGCAGGTGATCAGGCCGAACGACCGGACGACCTCCGGCGCCAGCCCCGCCTGGATCGTGACGCCCTGGCCGGGGCCGAGATTGGTGACCGCGCCCGGCGGGCTGCCGAGCGTGGGAAAGGGCACGTTCGGCGGCGGGTTGGTGCCGCTGACGAGCTGCAGCAGGCCGGTGACCGTCAGGGCCTGCTGGCCGACGATCTGGGCGGCGGGAACGGTGTAGACCACGGGCGCCTCCTGGGGATGGGGCGGACGAACGTCCGAATCCGAATCCCAGGACGCGGCGGCGCGGAAGTTGTGAAACCGGGGCCGGGGGTCAGGCCGCCTCCCGCGCCACCAGGTGGCCGCCGCCGATATCGGCCAGGTCGACCAGCACCGGCGCGTAGCCGACCGGCCGCACCGGGCTCGGCACCTCGCCGGACAGGCGCTGGAAATGGTCGCGGCGGCGGCGGGGATCGGCGATCGGCACCGCCTGCATCAGCTTCTTCGTGTAGGGGTGGCGCGGATCCTCGAAGATCTGGCGGCGGGTGCCGGTCTCGACGATCTGGCCGAGATACATCACCGCCACCCGGTGGCTGATCTGCTCCACCACCGCCATGTCGTGCGAGATGAAGAGATAGGCGAGGCCGAGATCGGCCTGCAACTCGTGCAGCAGGTCCAGCACCCGGGCCTGGACCGAGACGTCGAGGGCGGACACGGATTCGTCGGCGATGATCGCCTTGGGCGACAGGCTCAGCGCCCGGGCGATGCAGATGCGCTGGCGCTGGCCGCCGGAGAATTCATGCGGGTGGCGGTGGCGCAGCTCCGGCGCCAGCCCGACGCGGCGGAACAGCCATTCGACCCGGTCGGCCAGCTCGCCGCCCTTGGCCAGGCCGTGGATCACCAGCGGCTCGGCCACCAGCTCGCCCACGGTCATGCGCGGATCGAGCGAGGCGTAGGGATCCTGGAACACCATCTGGATGTTCCGGCGCAGCGGCTTCAGCGCGGCCGGGCCCAGCCCCGCGGCCTCAGCCCCGGCGATGCGGATCGAGCCGCGCCAGGGCACCAGGCCCATCAGAGCCTTGCCGGTGGTGGACTTGCCGCAGCCGCTCTCCCCGACCAGGGCCAGGGTCTCGCCGGCGGCCAGGGCGAAGGACAGGCTCTCCACCGCGTGCACGCGCTTGACCGTGCGCTGCAGCAGCCCGCCGGCGATGTCGAAGCGGACGGTCAGGTCCTTCACCGCCACGACCGGTTCATTCGCTGCAGGGGACAGGGCAGGGGCGTCGGCGCGCAGCGGCGCGTCGCGGCCGGCCATCTGGCCCAGCTTCGGCACGGCGGCCAGCAGCGCCCTTGTGTAGTCCCGGGCCGGCGCCTCGAACAGCGGCACCACCGGTCCGCTCTCCACCACCTTGCCCTGGCTCATCACCACCACCCGGTCGGCCATCTCGGCCACCACGCCCATGTCGTGGGTGATCAGGATCAGCGCGGTGCCGAACTGGCGCCGCAGGTCGCGCATCAGCTCCAGGATCTGGGCCTGGATGGTGACGTCCAGCGCCGTGGTCGGCTCGTCGGCGATCAGCAGCTTGGGCCGGCAGGCCAGGGCCATGGCGATCATCACCCGCTGCCGCATGCCGCCCGACAGCTCGTGCGGATGCTGCCGCAGCCGCCGCTCGGGCTCGGAGATGCGCACCGCCTCCAGCGCCTCCAGCGCCAGCCGCCGGGCCCCGGCGCCGTCGACCTGGCGATGGGCGCGGATCGCCTCGGCGATCTGGCGCCCGACCGACATCACCGGGTTCAGGCTGGTCATCGGTTCTTGGAAGATCATCGCGATCTCGCCGCCGCGCACCCGCCGCATCTGCCGCTCGGGCAGCGCCAGCAGGTCGCGGCCCTCCAGCAGCACCCGGCCGCCGGCGACCCGGGCCATGGGCTGCGGCAGCAGCCCCATGATCGACAGCGAGGTCATCGACTTGCCGCTGCCCGATTCCCCGGCGATGCACAGCGTCTCGCCGGGGTTCAGGTCGAAGCTCAGATCCTCGACCACCAGCTTCGGCCCCGCCGGCGTCGCCACCTGCGTGCTGAGGTTGCGGACCTGGAGGAGGGGGGAACTCGAACCGCTCATGGTGCCCCGATCCTGTCGATGCGGTCTCGGGGCGACTCACTCCTGGTCCCCCCTCCCCCTGCGGGAGGGGGGTAGGGG
>NZ_NHON01000015.1 GCF_002195995.1 Inquilinus limosus | reverse complement strand
AAGGTCGCCATCGTCGCCGTCATGCGCCGGATGCTCACCATCCTCAACGCCATGCTCAGGGACAACGCACCGTGGCAAAACCACGCCGCATGACACCTCTCTCCCAAGACAGTTGCTACCCCCCTCCCGCAAGGGGAGGGGGGACTCATTTGCTTCAACCGGCTTCGCCGTCCACGGCCTCTCCACCCTCCGCCGCCACCGCCGCGAGCCAGCGGCGGATCACCGCCTCCTCCTCCGGCGTCAGCCCGGCGGCCAGTTGCGTCTCCAGCACCAGCACCCGCTCGCGGCAGCGGGCCAGCAGCGCCTTGCCGCTATCGGTGATCTCCAGGGTCAGGATGCGGCCATGCACCGGGTGCGGCCGGCGCTGCACCGACCCGGCGCGCTCCAGATTGGCGATGATGACGCTGACCGTCTGCGGCGTCAGCACCGCCAGCCGTGCCAGATCGGCGCCCGACAGGCCGGGATAGGCGGCGACCATGGTCAGCGCCGCGAATTGCGGCGGCGTCACCTCCAGATCGGCCAAGGCGCGCTCCATCCGCAGCCGATAGGCGCCGCCGGCCTGGCGCAGCAGATAGCCGAAATACCCGGCCTCACCCCGCTTGCCCTCGCCCGGCCGCGGAATCGCCGGCCCGTCACTGCCCTTGACCATATTATCAGAGCTCTTATATATTGTTCGTGTTCTGATACTATCCCGACTCTCCGGAAAGGGCCATCGCCATGTCGGCCGTGCCTGACGCCGAACCCCTGGATCTCCGAGCCGTCGAGGACGAGGCCGCGGTCGCCGCCTGCTGGCCGGTGATGCGCCAGCTGCGGCCGCATCTGGCCTCGGCGGAGCAGTTCGTGGCGCGCTGGCGGCTGCAGGCCGCGTCCGGCTACCGGCTGGCCGCGCTGTGGCGCGGCGATCGCCCGGTGGCGCTGGCCGGCTTCCGCATCCAGGAGAACCTGGTCTACGGCCCGCACCTCTATGTCGACGACCTGGTCACCGACGAGGCCGAGCGCGGCGGCGGCCACGGCGCCCGGCTGATCGCCTGGCTGGCGGAGGAGGGCAAGGCCTTCGGCTGCGCCCGGCTGGTGCTGGACACCCCGCTGACCAACGTGCTGGGCCACCGCTTCTATTACCGCTGCGGCCTGCTCGCGACCGCGCTGCGCTTCGGCCTGCCGCTGGAGTGAGGCGGGCTCCGTTCCCAAGGAGGACATCATGACGTCCAGGATCTTCCTCGCCGGCGCCGGCGGCGCCGTCGGCCGCCGCCTGGTGCCGCTGCTGCGCGACGCCGGGCACGAGGTCTTCGGCACCACACGCGACCCGGCCAAGGCCGAGGTGCTGCACCGACTCGGGGCAGAGCCGGTGGTGGTCGACGTGTTCGACACCCGGGCCCTGTCCGACGCGGTCGCCGCGGCGCGGCCGCAGGTGGTGATCCACCAGTTGACCGACCTGCCGCCCGGCCTGGACCCGGCGCGCATGGCCGAGAGCGTGCCGCGCAACGCCCGCATCCGCAGCGAGGGCACGCGCAACCTGGTCGCTGCGGCGCGGGAGGCCGGGGCCCGCCGGCTGATCGCCCAGAGCATCGCCTGGGTCTACGCCCCCGGCACGCCGCCCTATGCCGAGGACCATCCGCTCGACCGGTCGCCCGACAGCCCGCGCCGGGTCAGCATCGACGGCGTGGCAGCGCTGGAGACGCAGGTGCTGAACACCCCGCCGCTGGAAGGGCTGGTGCTGCGCTACGGCCAGTTCTACGGCCCGGGCACCGGCGTGGATGCGGCGCCGGCGCCGGGCTCGGTCCATGTCGACGCCGCGGCCCGGGCGGCGCTGCTGGCGGTCGATCGCGGCCGCCCCGGCCTGTTCAACGTGGCCGAGCCCGGCGGCCCGGCCCTGGTCGAGAAGGCAATGCGGGAGCTCGGCTGGGATGCCGGCTTCCGGTCTCCTGGAAATGCTACTGGTGAGGCCGTCTGACGGCGGTTTCTGCGCTTCCGGTGCTCACGCACCAAATGTGCGCTGCGCTCCGGTTCTCGAAACCACCGCCAGCCGACTCACACCAGCGCATTTCCAGAAGACCTCCGGACGCTGTTGAGAGGGAGAATGCTCATGTCGGCCTTTCATCCCGGCCCGCTGCCGGCGCGGCTGATGGCCCTGGCGGCCGGCGGTGTGGTCCTGGTCGCCGCCGCGGCGCTGCTGGTCGCCCGGCCGGCCGGCCCGCCCGCCGCGGCTCCTGCGATGTCCGCCATGCCGGGCCATGTCCATGCCGAAGCCGCGGCCGGCGCCGTGCCGGGCGACCGGCCGGCCTCGGTGGTCAGGCCGGTGTCCTGCGAGGCGTTGCCGAACGCGCCCGGCAAGTCGATCACCACCGTCACGGTCGACTTTCCGCCGGGCGCCTACACCCCGGCGCACCGCCATCCCGGCTCGGTCACCGCCTATGTCATCAAGGGCGCGGTGCGCTCGCAGATGGCCGGCGGCCCGCCGCAGGTCTACGGCCCCGGCGCCAGCTGGTTCGAGCCGCCGCAGGCGCTGCACCTGTTCGCCGAGAACGCCAGCGCCACCGAGCCGGCGCAGATCCTGGCGGTGTTCGTCGCCGACGACAATTGCGGCCCGCTGGTGATCCCCGAGAAGTAGCCGCCGGATGGCGGAGCCTCAGGGAGACGCTCCGCAGGCAGTGCCGGAAGGAAGGGGATTCGCGGTAGGATAAGCCCGGTGCGTACCGGCTCGCCTCGTCAGGCGTCGACGATGGGACCGCCGCACCGGCCGGGAAGGACGAGGGGATGCTCCGAACGGCGAACAGGGAGCACAGCAGCGTCATGTCTGATATCCCGCACGCGCGCTCGACGGTCCGCGATCCCATGCCCCTCGTGGTCGGCGCGATCGCCGCGCAGGTGATCGGCGGGCTGGTCGCGCAGATGTCCCCCTTCATGATCGGCGGGGTCATGACCGGCCTCGCGCTGTCGGAGCGCGAAGCCGGCTTCGCCGCCTCCGTCGAGTTCCTCGCCCTCGCCGTCACCGCGATCGCCATCGCGCCCGCCTTGCCCCGGCTGCCGTGCCGACGTGTCGCGCTCGCCGCCGTCGCGTTGGCGCTGCTCGCCCAGGGGATGTCGATCTTCAGCGCCTCGCTGGCATCGCTCGCCCTGCTGCGCGGCCTGGCCGGCATCGGCGAGGGCGCGCTCTGGGCGGTGTCGCTCTCCGTCGTCGCCTCCCGGTCCCGCAATCCGGACAAGCTCTACGGCATCTTCCAGGTCGCCTGGGCCCTGGGCAGCGTCCCGCTCTTCGCCGCCGGCGGCCAGCTGACCGACGCCTATGCGCATCGCGGCATCCTGGCCCTGATCGCGGGCGTGACCCTGGCGTTGGCGCCGCTGCTGCTCCTGCTCCCGGATGCGCGCGCCAAGGGCAGCGGGGCCGCGGCGGACGCGGCGCGAACGTCGCCATGGCTCGGCATCATGACGCTCGCGGCGACCGCGCTCTACGTCGCGGGTTCCGCCGCGCTCTACGCCTTCAGCGCGTCGCTGGGCGAGCGCGCCGGCCTCGACACCGGCGCGGTTGGCTATGCGCTGACGATCGCGTCGCTGGTCGGCCTCGCCGGCGCGGGGGCCGCCACCGCGCTCAATGTGCGCTGGGGGCGGGTGGTTCCCATCTCCGGGTTCTGCACGGTCTTCGCGCTCGCCACGCTCGCGCTCTGCCTCTCGTACGACTCGGCCGTCTATGCCGTCGCCGTCGTCGCGTCGGTCGTCATCTACTACTTCTCGATCCCCTACCTCTTCGGCCTTGCTGCCGCGCTCGACCGCAGCGGGCGCTGGGCCGCGGCGGCGGGCTCGGCTTATCTGCTCGGCTTCGCCGCCGGCCCCCTGGCCGCCGGATCCGTGATCGCGGCGGCGGGCTATGCCGGCCTCGCCGCGGCCTGCGTCGCCGTCACGGCTGCCGCCTGGGGCCTCGCCATGGTCGTCGACCGGTGCCTCAGGGCAACGGGCCGCGCCACGCCCGCCGCCGACGCCACGGCGTGATGTCGCGAGGCGCCGTCAGTCCTCCGCCGCCTCGCGCAGCCCGGCCGGCAGCGCCTCCCAGGCGCGCACGAGCTCGCCGACGGAGGCCAGCTGCATCTTGTGCATGACGTTGCTGCGGTGGAGCTTGACGGTGACCTCGCTGATGCCGAGGTGATGGGCGATCTGCTTGTTGACCTGGCCCAGCGCCACGGCGCACATCACCTGCCGCTCGCGCCGGGTCAGCGTCCTGTAACGGTCGGCGTGCAGCCGGACGACCCGGGTCCTGGCGCGCTGCGCGGCGTCACGCTCGATGCCGACCGCGACGGCGTCCAGCAAGGTCTGGTCGCGGACCGGCTTGGTGAGGAAATCGACGGCGCCGGCCTTCATGGCCTGGACCGTCATCGGGATGTCGCCATGCCCGGTGAGGAAGATGATCGGCTTGGGGTTGCCGGTCCGGGCCAAGTGATGCTGCAGGTCGAGGCCGCTCGCCCCTGGCAGGCGCACGTCGAGGATCAGGCAGCCGGGGCTGTCGATGACATCGGCGTCGAGCAGCTCATGGGTCGAGGCGAAGCACACCGGCCGGAACCCCGCCGACCGGATCAGCTCCGACAGCGCCTCCCGGACCGGCGCGTGGTCGTCGACGATGATGACGAGCGGAGGGTCCGCCTCGCTCCTCAGCTGTGGCGGCGCCGATCTCCGCGGGAGCGGCTGGTCAAGTTGCATGATCACCTCCCCTGTCTTGATTGTTCAAGGCATTGCCGACGGCCTTCAGCAGGGCCTTGGCGTCGAAGGGCTTGCGGAAGACTCCGCTGATGCCGCGGGCCCGGTCCTGATCCGCGATCTCGTGGCGGCCGGTGATCAGGAAGACCGGCAGGTTCGGACGCGCCTTGATCACCAGGTCGCGAAGCGAGAAGCCGTCCAGGCCCGGCATCCCGATATCGGTGATCAGCAGGTCCAGGCCCGACAGCCCGCTGATCAGCAGCGACTCCGCCGATCGGAAGCTGCGCGTCCCATAGCCCGCGGACTCCAGAAGCTCCTCCAGCGATTCCAAAAGCCTCGGATCATCGTCGACGATCGCCACCACGGACTTGCGCACGCTCAATGTCCCCCCGCCCGGCGCGAATGCGTGATCGGGATGTCCAGCCTCTCCGCGATCCGCACGAGATCGGCGAGCGACGCCGCCGCCATTTTCTGCATCACGTTCCGTCTGTGGATCTGCAGCGTCACCTCGCTGATCCCCAGCTCGGCGGCGGCCTGCTTGTTGAGAAGGCCGCTCACCACCAGCGGCAGCACCTCGCGCTCGCGCGGCGTCAGGTCGAGATAGCGTTGCCGCAGCACGCCGAGCTCGGCGCGCTCCGACCGCTTGCCCCGATCCTGGGCGATCGCCGCCTGGACGGCGGCGGTCAGGGCGGCGTCGCTGAAGGGCTTGGTCAGGAAGTCCACGGCGCCGTGCTTGATCGCGCGCACCGACGATGGAATGTCGCCATGCCCGGTGATGAAGACGATCGGGGGATGGGCGTCGTGGGCCAACTGCGCCTGGAGCTCCAGGCCGTTGATATCGGGCAGCTCGACATCGAGGATCAGGCACGCCGGGACATCGGGCTTCGGGGAGGCGACATAGTCCGCGGCGGCCGCGAAGGTCTCGGCCCGCCATCCCAGGGATTCCAGCAACTCGCCGACCGCCTCGCGCACCCTGGCGTCGTCGTCGACCACGAAGACGATCTCCTCGCGCTCGCTCATGACGCCTCGCCCGGCGCTGACAAGGGCAGCATGAAGGCGACGGCGGCCCCCCGCGGCTCGTTGTTGGCGGTCCAGAGGCGGCCGCCATGCGATTCGATGATCGAGCGGCAGATGGCGAGACCCATGCCCATGCCCTGCGGCTTGGTCGTGAAGAACGGCTCGAAGACGCGCTCGGGGTCCTTGAACCCGGGTCCGGCGTCGCGGACCTCGACGCGGATCGCATCGGGACCGTCGCGGGAGGAGCGGATCTCGAGCGCGCGCGATCCGTCGCCCACGGCCTCCATCGCCTCGATCCCGTTCCGGATCAGGTTCATGAAGACCTGCTGCACCTGGACGCGATCGAGCGCGACCGGCGGCAGGTCCGGCTCCAGCGCCATCCTGACGCGGATGCTCTTCATCGTGATCTCGTCAGCCACCAGCCGGCAGACCTCCCCGATCAGCCGGTTGACGTCCTCCGCCGACCTGGCGTGCGGCGTGCGGCGGAACAGGGCACGGATGCGGCTGACGACATCCGCGGCCTCGTTGGCGTCGCGGGTGATGCGCTCGGCTGTGATCTTGGCGCGCTCGAGATTCGGTGGATCGGCGGACAGCCAACGGTGGCAGGCGTGGGAATTGGCGACGATCGCGGCCAGTGGCTGGTTCACCTCATGCGCGATCGAGGCGGACAGCTCGGCCAGGCTCGCCGCCTGCGTCGCCCGCGCCAGCTGGTCCGAGGCGCGCCGCAGCGCCTCCTCGGCATGCACCTGGTCGTCGATGTCGTGGCACAGGCCGAACCACTGGACGATGCGACCGTCCTGGTCGCGCATCGGCTCGGCGCGGCCCGACATCCAGCGATACACGCCGTCCGCGCGGCGCAGCCGGTACTTCATCGAGAAGCGCTCGCCGGTGACCAGGCAGCGGCCGAGCACGTTTCCCACCTCCTCGGCGTCGTCGGGGTGGAAGATGGTGCCGAACACCTCCTCCAGCTGGCTCTTGTCCCCCAGATCCATGCCGAGGAACTCGGCCATGTGCCGGTTGGCCAGGGTGGTCTCCCCGTCCGGGGTCAGGCGCCAGAGATTGCTCGGCACCATGTCGACGAGCAGCGACAGCTCCCGCTCGCGGCCGCGCAGCGCCTCCTCGGCGTGCAGCTGATCGTCGATGTCGCGACAGAGGCCGTACCACTGGACGATCCGTCCGCCCTGGTCGCGCATCGGCTCCGCGCTGCCCTCCATCCAGCGATAGACGCCGTCGGCGCGGCGCATGCGGTACTTCATGGCGAAGCTCTCGCCGGTGGCGAGGCAGCGCTTCAGCGCCTGGCTGAGGCCGGCGGCATCGTCGGGATGGACGGCAGTCTCGATGAAGGCGGCCAGCCGGCTGGCGCCGGGCGTGACAGCCTTGACCAGATCCAGGCCGAGGAAATCGATCAGGCGCTTGTTGAGGAAGTTCGGCTCGCCCTCCGGGGTCAGCCGCCAGAGATAGATCGGGACCATGTCGACGAACTGGGAGAGCTCCCGCTCCCGTTCGCGCAACGCCTCCCTTGCGCGCACCTCCTCGTCGATATCGAGGGACACGCCGTACCACTGCACGATTGCCCCGGCCTGATCGCGCCGCGGCTCCACGCGGCACTCCGCCCAGCGATAGGCGCCGCCCTGTTCGAGCCAGCGGAACCGCATCACGGCCGTGCCGCCGGTGGCGGACGTGCCCTGAAGCGCGCGCATGACCTCCGGAGCGTCCTCGGGATGGACGAGCTGCTGCAGCAGCACGTCGATGCGCGGCTCCTCGAGTTCCTCGAGATGCGGAACGACGGAGCGGAGATGATCCCGGTATCTCTTGTTGAAGTAGACCGGCCCGCCGGTCGACGCCGCGCTCCAGATCCGGATCGGCACGGCGTCGATGGTCTCCTGAAGCTGCTGCCGGCTCTGCCGCAGCACCTCCTCCGCCCGCATCAGGTCGTCGATGTCGTGACACAGGCCGTTCCAGTGGACGATGGATCCGGCCTGATCCCGCATCGCTTCCGCGCGGCTCGACATCCAGCGATACACATCATCGGCCCGGCGCAGGCGATACCTCATGGAAAAAGGCTCGCCGGTGGAGAGGCTATGGCGCAGCGTGTCCGCAAACACCGCCGCGTCGTCCGGATGGACCGTGGCCTCGATCATCGCCGCCAGCCGGGTCATTCCCGGCCTGTTCGTATCCGCCACGTCCAGGCCGATGAACTCCACCATGCGGCGGTTGAAGAAGCTCGGCTCGCCATCGGGTCCCAGGCGCCAGACATGGCTCGGGACCATGTCCACGAGCTGCAACAGCTCCCGCTCTCGGTCGCGCAGCGCCGCCACGGTCTTCTCGTGGACGTCGATATCGACCGACAGGCCCTGCTCGGGGCGTGCTGCTCTCATGATCGGCTGCTCCTGCCGGACACTGAACGCCAGGGACCGTGAACGCTCCGCCCAACGCTTGTCATCGACATCCAGGGTCGCACCCATCCTACCCCCGCCCTGGCCCGGGACGCACCTCATGGAAATCCATGCATCGCATCGCGGTGCGGCCGCCGCGGCCTCTGCCCGCTTCGGCCATCAATCCGCCATCGGCTGCGCTAGACTGGCGGCATGGCGGCGACTCGGGGCATCTGGCGAAGGATCGCGATCGAGGCGGGGGCGTTCACCGTCCTCGCCGTGCTGGTCGTCGGCACGGCGTTCTGGCTCGACGCCCGCTACCCGCCGGCGCTCGACCGCTATCTCGACCGCTCGACCATCGTCCTCGACAAGGACGGGCAGCTGCTGCGCGCCTTCACCGCCCGGGACGGCACCTGGCGGCTGAAGGCGATGGTCGGCGACGTGTCGCCGCTCTACCTCGCCCTGCTGCAGGCCTATGAGGACAAGCGCTTCCGCCGGCATCTCGGCATCGACCCGCTGTCCACCGCCCGCGCCTTCGGCCAGATGGTGCGGCATGGCGGCGTCGTCTCCGGCGCCTCGACCCTGACCATGCAGGCCGTGCGCCTGCTGGAGCCGCGGCCGCGCACCCTCGGCTCGAAGCTGATCGAGATGGCGCGGGCGCTGCAACTGGAGATGCACTATTCGAAGGACGAGATCCTCGGCATCTACCTGACCCTGGCGCCGTTCGGCGGCAATCTCGAAGGCGTGCGGGCCGCGTCCCTGGCCTATTTCGGCAAGGAGCCGAAGCTGCTGACGCCGGGCGAGGCGGCGCTCCTGGTGGCGCTGCCGCAATCGCCCACAAGGCTGCGGCCCGACCGCTTCCCGAAATCGGCGCGGGCGGCGCGCGACCGGGTGCTGATGCGCGTCGCCGCCGCCGGGGCGCTGGACCCGCAGGCGGCGCGCGAGGCGACCGAGCAGCCGACCCCGACCACCCGGCAGCCGCTGCCGTTCCGGGCACCGCACCTGGCCGAGCGGCTGCTGGCCGGCAACCGGGATGAGGAGGTGCTGCGCAGCACCATCGACGGACGGCTGCAGGCGGGGCTGGAGGAGCTGGCCGATCGGTCGCTGCGCGGCCTCGACGCCAGCAGCAACCTGGCCGCGGTGGTGGTGGAGAACGCGACTGGCCGGGTGGTCGGCTATCTCGGCTCCGGCACCTTCTTCGAGGAGCGGCGCGACGGCCAGATGGACCTCGCCCGCGCCGTGCGCTCGCCCGGCTCGGCGCTCAAGCCCTTCATCTATGGCATGGGGTTCGAGGATCGCATCATCCTGCCGGAGACGGTGGTGCTGGACCTGCCGATGCGCTTCGGCGACTACGCGCCGAGCAATTTCGACCCCGGCTTCTCCGGCGAGGTCTCGGTGCGCGAGGCGCTGCAGCGATCCCTGAACATCCCGGCGGTGCAGATGCTGGACCATGTCGGCCCGGCCCGCTTCGCCGCAAGGCTGCGCCAGGCCGGCGCGCCGCTGCGCTTCGACGACCCGACGGTGCTGCCCAGCCTGGCGGTGGCGCTGGGCGGCGGCGGCACCACGCTGCTCGACCTCGTCCGCCTCTATGCCGGCATCGCCCGCGGCGGCATCGTGCCCGACCTGGTCTGGCGCGCCGATGCCCCGCCCTCCGGCGACGACGGCCCGCGCATCCTCGACCCCTCGGCCGCCTGGTATGTCACCGACATCCTCGCCTCGGCCCCGCCGCCGGTGGCCATGGCCGATCCCGGGCTGATGCGCGACGGCCGCCGCATCGCCTTCAAGACCGGCACCTCCTACGGCTTCCGCGACGCCTGGGCGATCGGCTTCGACGCCGAGCACACGATCGGTGTCTGGGTCGGCCGGCCGGACGGGTCGCCCAGCCCCGACCGCTTCGGCCGCAACACTGCGGCGCCGCTGCTGTTCCGCGCCTTCGCCCTGCTGCCGCCGCCGACCCGCGACGTGGTCGGCCCGGCGCCGTCCGGCACGCCGGTGCTGCGGGCGGAGGACCTGCCGCCGCGGCTGAAGCGGCTGGCCGCCGGCCCGGTGTCGCTGGCGCCGCTGCCGTCGCTGGCCGGGCTGGAACCGCTGGTGATCGCCTTCCCGGCCGATGGCGCGGCGGTGGAGCGGCCGCAGGATGGCGACCGCTTCGGCTCCCTGTCCCTGGTCGCCACAGGCGGGCGCCGGCCGTTCCTGTGGATGGTCGACGGAAGGCCGATCCCGTCCTCGCCGCTGAAGCGCGACGCCGACTGGACGCCGCCGGGCCCGGGCGCGGCCCAGATCACCGTGATCGACGCCACCGGCGCCACCGCCACGGCCCGGGTCTGGCTGCGCTGACCTTCTGTTGACGGATTGATCGTCATGCCGTGCGCGCCGCTGCGCCACGGGATGAGGACGATGAGACCTTTTCAGAATCCCACCACCGTCATTGCGAGCGCAGCGAAGCAATCCAGGGGCCAATGCGAACCGGCCCCTGGATTGCTTCGTCGGCTTCGCCTCCTCGCAATGACGCCGAGGGGCGGATGGGAGAGGGCGAGAAACCGGCCCCGCTGCGCGAATTCCTGTCGGCTGCCCTGCGCTGGACCGATGGGTCCAGAGTTTGCCGGCGTCGGTCAGGGGCCATATAGTAAGGCAGTTTACAGTCAGGTCGTTTAGTCTCTATGAGCGAGATCAAGCCTCTCGTCAGCCTCTACACGCTGATCAAGGATCTGGACCAGGTGCTGCGCCGCCGCTTCGAGGAGCGGGTGCGCGCGGCCGGCCTCGACCTGTCCCGGCCGCAATACCGGGTGCTGATCTTCCTCGACCGCAACCCCGGCATCACCCAGGCGCGCCTGGCCGAGATGCTGGATGTCGAGAAGATGACCGTCACCGGCCTGCTCGACCGGATGGAGAAGCGCGGCTGGGTCGAGCGGCGGCGGGACCCGAACGACCGGCGCGCCTATTCGCTGCACCTGCTGCCGCCCGCGCGGCCGGTGGTCGACCGGCTCGAGGCCGTGATCGCGCAGTGGCAGGAGGACACCAACGCCCAGCTGCCGGCCGAGGTCATGGTCCGGCTGATCGGCGACCTGCAGCTGATGAAGACCAGGCTGACCTGTGATTCCGACGAACCGGCGGCCGATGCCGCCAAGCGGTGCTGAGACATGCCGGACGGTAGCAACGACTCCACCCTGAAATCCCAGCCGCAGCCGGCCAGCGGGACGCCCGCGCCGATCGCGTCGCCGCCGAAGCGGCGCCGGCGCGGCCTGCGCCTGGTGCTGCTGGGCGGCGTGCCGCTGGTCGTGGCGGTGGTGGGGCTGGCGCTCTACGCCATGGGCGGCCGCTACGCCGGCACCGACAACGCCTATGTCCATGCCGACACGGTGTCGATCGCGCCCGAGATCTCGGGCCGGCTGGTCGCCATCGACGTCGCCACCAACCAGCCGGTCAAGGCCGGCCAGGTGCTGTTCCACATCGACGACCGGGCGCCGCGCTACGCGCTGGAGCAGGCGGAGGCCGACATGCGCCAGTCCGCCTTCGACTTCCAGGGCATCAAGGCGAACCTGGTGGAGCAGAAGGCGACGCTGGACCAGGCCCGCACCACCCAGGACTATCGCCAGAAGGACTTCGACCGCATCTCCGCCCTGGCCAGGAACGGCAACGCCTCGCAGTCGTCGCTCGACGATGCCCGCCAGGCGCTGGACGTGGCCAAGAGCAATGTCGACGTCACCCAGTCGCAGATCGGCATGACCCTGGCCAAGCTGGGCGGCGACGCCGACCTGGCGCTGGCCGACTATCCGCCCTATCGCCAGGCCCAGGCCCGGCGCGACCAGGCGCAGCTCGACCTCGACCACACCCAGGTCAAGGCGCCGTTCCCCGGCATCGCCGCCAAGGCCGATGCGGTGCTGCCCGGCGCCTATGTCACCGCCGGGTCGCCAGTGCTGGCGATCGTCCGCTCCGACAAGGTCTGGATCGACGCCAACCTGAACGAGACCGATCTGACCAACGTCAAGACCGGCCAGCCGGTCGAGGTCACGGTCGACACCTATCCGGGCGTCACCTGGCAGGGCAAGGTCGACAGCCTCAGCCCGGCCAGCGGTGCCGAGTTCTCGCTGCTGCCGCCGCAGAACTCCAGCGGCAACTGGGTGAAGGTGACCCAGCGCATCCCGGTCCGCGTCCTGGTCGACACCGCCGGCAAGCCGCAGCTGCGCGCAGGCATGAGCACCGAGGTCGCGATCGACACCGGCCATGCCCGCGGCCTGCCCTTCCTCGGAGGCACGGCGTTCGGAGCACAGTGATGGCAGCCCCAGGCGAAACCGTCCCCTACCGGGGGATGATCACGGTCTGCGTGATGCTGGCGACCATCATGCAGGCGCTGGACACCACCATCGCCAACATCGCCCTGCCCTACATGCAGGGCAATCTCGGCGCCAACCAGGACCAGATCAACTGGGTCCTGACTTCCTACATCGTCGCCGCGGCGATCATGACGCCGGTCACCGGCGCCCTGGTCAGCCGCATCGGCCGCAAGAACCTGTTCATCATCTCGGTGATCGGCTTCGTCGTCGCATCGGTGCTGTGCGGCCTGGCCCAGAACGTCACCGAGATCGTCGGCTTCCGGCTGCTGCAGGGCGTGTTCGGCGCGCCGCTGGTGCCGCTGTCCCAGGCCACGGTGATCGACATCAACCCGCCGGAGCGGCGCGGCCAGGCCATGGCGATCTGGGGCGTCGGCGTCATGGTCGGCCCGATCCTCGGCCCCGTGCTCGGCGGCTGGCTGACCGACCACTACTCCTGGCGCTGGGTGTTCTACATCAACGTGCCGATCGGCGCCCTGGCGCTGGCCGGGATGTGGATCTTCATGTCCGACAGCGGCAAGCAGGCGGCCAAGCGCTTCGACTGGCTCGGCTTCGCCTTCCTCAGCCTCGGCATCGGCGCGCTGCAGATGATGCTCGACCGCGGCCAGGACCAGGACTGGTTCAACTCGCTCGAGATCATCATCGAGCTGGTGCTGGCGGTGCTCGGCTTCTACCTCTTCGTCATCCACCTGCTGACGGCGGACGCGCCCTTCGTGCGGCCGGCGCTGTTCACCGACCGCAACTTCGTGGTGGCGATGGTGGTGATGGCGATCGTCGGGTCGCTCTACTACTCGATCATGGCCCTGGCGACGCCGTTCCTGCAGAACATGCTGGGCTATCCGGTGGTCACCGCCGGCCTGGTGATGGGCCCGCGCGGCATCGGCACCATGGCGGCGATGATGGTGGTGGGCCGCCTGATCGGCAAGGTCGACACCCGCATCCTGCTGCTGACCGGGCTGGCCATGATCATCGGCTCGCTGTGGCGGATGAGCGGCTACAACCTCGACATCTCGCAGACCGAGTTCATGGTCGACGGCCTGGTGCAGGGCGCCGGCCTCGGACTGGTCTTCGTGCCGCTCTCGACCATGGCGTTCTCGACCCTGCCGCGGCTGTATCTGGACGAGGGGGCGGGCATCTACAGCGTGTCGCGCAACCTCGGCAGCTCGATCGGCATCTCGATCGTCACCGCGCTGCTGACCCGCAACACCCAGGTCAACCACCAGCTGCTGGGCGAGCATGTCACTGCCTTCAGCCCGGCGGTGCAGCAGCTGCCGGACATGATGTCGCCGGCCACGCTGACCGGCCGCGCCATGGTCGACCAGATGGTGAACCAGCAGGCCTCGCTGATCGCCTATATCGACGACTTCAAGCTGCTGATGGTGCTGGCGATCGCCGCGATCCCGCTGCTGATCCTGCTGCGCAAGCCCAAGGGCGGCGGCAGCGCGCCGGCGGTGTCGGTGCATGCGGATTGACGACGCTCTTGGACGTTGGTGCTACTGAGTAGTATAGTGCGGCAGGAGGCACCGATGACCGTCAAGACCTCGATTTCGCTGACCGACGACCAGGAAGCCTATGCCCGTGGCTTGGTGGACAGCGGCCAGTACCCGAGCCTCAGCGCGGTGCTTCAGCGCGGGCTCGACATGCTGCGCCGCGACAACGAGATGCAAGATGCTGAGCTCCAGGCGCTCCGGACGCTGATCGATCAACGCCGGGCGGGACCCTTTGTCGACCTGGACGAGGGCGAGGCGGAGACCCGGGCAATGCTGCAGCGGAAACGGAAGGCGCGTGCGCCGCTATAGGGTTCGCCGCGCACCCGGCGTCACGCGGGACCTCGACCTGATCGAGGACCATCTGGTCCGGGTCTACCAGGATCTGGGAGACGACGTGGCGAACGCGGTCGAACGCGCCGCTTCTCGGATCGACGACGCGCTCGCCTACATGCGGACCTTCGAGACCCACCCGCATCGGGGCACCGAGCACCCTCGCATCCGACCCGGCATCCGCACCGTGACCGACAAGAGCTTCGTCTTCTATTTCGAGATCGACGAGCCGGTGTCCGAAGTCAGAATCCTGGCCGTGTTCTTCGGGGGCGCCGACCACAGGCGGCAGATCCTGGGTCGGCTTCGGCACTGAGAACGCCCTCTACCCCGCGAACACCAGCCGGTACTTGGCGAAACCGTCCCCCGCGTCGCCCATCGGTTCGATGCCCAGGCCCGGCGGCATCGCCGCCTGGGCGGCGGCGGGGGCGCTGGCGAAGGTCACGACCGTGGTCTTCGGCAGCGGCACGAAGCCCCAGTTGCCGTCGGCGGTCGGGTTGATCTTGCCCTGCTCGTGGATGAAGCGCACCAGCACGTCGCGGTTGGTGTCGGGCGCCTCGACCACGATGTTCTTGCCGTCCAGCCCCGGGAAGCTGCCGCCGCCCCCGGCGCGGTAGTTGTTGGTGACGACGACGAAATCCTGCTTTTCGTCGATCGGCTTGCCCTCGAACGACAGGTCGACGATTCGGTGCGAATCCGGCGCCGCCAGCTTGCCGTCGCCGTCGTAGCGCGAGGGCTGGGAGAGGTCGATCCGGTAGGTCACGCCGTCGATCACGTCGAAATTGTAGGACGGGAAGGACGGGTCGATCAGCGGCTGTTCCTCCGCCTTCGCCGGGTCGATCCGGTTGAAGATGCCGGCCGATCGCTCCAGCCACTCGCGCACGATGGCGCCGGAGACGCGCACCGCCCGCACCGTGTTCGGGTAGAGGTACAGGTCGGCGACGTTCTTGATCGCGATCGGCCCGGCCGGGACGCTGGTGTAGTAGTCCGGCCCGCCGCGGCCGCCGGCCTTGAACGGCGCGGCGGCGGACAAGAGCGGCAGCCCGGCCGCCGCCGTGCCGGCCAGGAGCGGGGCGACGTACCAGAGCTGGGCCTGGCTGACGATCTGCACCGACGGGTCGTCCGCCACCAGGGCGAAATAGCTGGTGATCGGGGCGGTGATCTCGCCGACCGGCTGGCGCACATAGGCCAGGGTGGCGTCGTGCTCCGGCTGCGCCGCCGCCAGCACCTCCGGCTTCGACTCCACCAGCGGCGTCACCTTGCGGTCCTTGCGCTCATAGATCGGCCGCGCCTCGGTCTTGAAGGCCGCGACCGTCCAGGCGGTGCCGTCGTGCTGCAGCTCCAGGTCGATGATGCCGAGATGGCTGCCCCAGAAGCCGGCCATCACCGCCGGGATGCCGTGCAGCGTCCCGCGCTCCGCATCCACGCCGTCGATGCCGGCGAAGTCCGGGCCGGGGAAGACGCGGTGCTGGTGGCCGGTCAGGATCACGTCGATGCCCGGCACCTCGGCCAGGAACAGGGCGGCGTTCTCCTCGCCGCCCTCGCGCGGGCCGCCGGCGATGCCGGAATGGCACAGCGCCACCACCAGCTCGGCGCCGGCCTGGCGCAGCTCCGGCACGTATTTCTTCGCCGCGTCGACGATGTCGGTGGTGGTGACATGGCCTGCGAGATGGCCCTGGTCCCACTGCATGATCTGCGGCGGCACGAAGCCGATGACGCCGATCTTCACCGGCACCGCGGCGCCGCTGTCGTCCTTCAGCGTCCGCTCCAGGATCTTGTACGGCGCCAGATAGGGGCTGCCATCCGGCTTCAGCAGGTTGGCGCAGACCAGCGGGAAGTTCGCCCCCTGCATCATGGCCTTGCCGAGATAGTCGAGCCCGTAGTTGAACTCGTGGTTGCCCATGGTGCCGCAGTCATAGGCCAGCAGGTTCATGGCCTTGACGATCGGGTGCACCGCGCCGCCGTCCAGCCCTTGCTGATAGGCGACGTAGTCGCCCATCGGGTTGCCCTGGATCACGTCGCCATTGTCGAACAGCAGGACGTTGCCGGCCTCGGCCCGGGCAGCGGCCAGCACCGTGGCGGTGCGGGCCAGGCCCATCGTGTCGTCGCCCTTGTCGCGATAGTAGTCATAGGGGAAGACGGCGACATGCAGATCCGTCGTCTCCAGGATCCGCAGCTTGAGTTTCGGCGCCGCGGCCCGCAGCGCGGCGGGGGCCAGGCCGATCGCGGCGGCGGCGACGCCCGCCTTCAGGGTGGTGCGGCGGGTGATGTCGGGCATGCGGCGCTCCTGCGATGGATCGGCGCAGTCTAGAGCGAAGCCGGTGACGGTTCCTAGGCCCGCGCGCGGCGACGCCTCGCCCCGCGGATGACCGAACCTATCTCCCGGTATGGCTCGCCCTCGCCCCCGACCCAATCGACCGCGAACGCGCCCGGCCATAGCGTCATCGGTGCCGTGTTCAAGGCGATCAGGAGGAGACACAGATGAGCCCGGACAGCATCTTGCACCCCGGTCGACCGGGGGCTGACGAGCCGGTTCCGTCGCGCTATGCGCTGCGGGTCGGCGAGATCGACGTCATGGTGGTCAGCGACGGGGTGATCTCGATATCGGCCGAGGCGATGGCCACCAATGCCGACCCGGCCGTCCGGTCCGCCTGGCTGCGCGAGAGGCTGCAGCCGGAGGTGATGGATTGGGCGCTGAACGAGGTCGTGGTCCGCAGCGGCGACCGGACGATCCTGATCGATTCCGGGCTGGGCATGGAGGCGCCGAACTTCCCGCGCACCGGGCGGTGGTCGTCACGGCTGGAGGCCGCCGGCATCGATCTCGCCGCCGTGACCGACGTGGTGCTCACCCATATGCATTTCGATCACGTCGGCGGGCTGCTCGTCGACGGGGTGCAGGACCAGCTGCGTCCGGACCTGCGGATCCACGTGTCGGCGGCCGAGGCCGAGTTCTGGCAGTCGCCCGATTTCTCCCGCACCGCCATGCCGGGGCCGCTGGCAGACATGATCCGGTCGGCCGCCAAGCGGTTCCTGGCCCAGTACGGCGGCAGGCTGCAGACCTTCGAGACGGACTATGAGGTGGCGCCGGGTGTGGTCGCCACCCGCACGGGCGGCCACACCCCCGGGCACAGCATGGTCCGCCTGGCCTCCGGCGGCGACCGGCTGACCTTCGTCGGCGATGCCGTGCTCCCGCACGGGTTCGACCACCTCGAATGGCACAACGGCTTCGAGCACGACCCCGAGGAGGCGGTCCGCGTCCGGGCTCGTCTGCTGCAGGAACTGGCGGCGAGCGGCGAGCCGATCCTGGGCACCCATCTGCCGTTCCCGTCCGTCTGCCGGGTGGCGGCGGTCGGCAACGGCTACCGCTGGGTGCCGAGCATCTGGGGCTACTGACCGCGCCGGTCGGGTTGGGGCCGAACCGGACGACAGCCCTAGAGCACCGCGAGGTCCAGCCGGCGCAACCGCTCCGGGTCCATGATCGCCTCGATCGCGGTGATCCGGCCGCCTTCGATGGTGAAGCCCAGCGCCAGGAACAGCCGGCCCTGCGGCGCCACCACAGCACCGACGGCGCCGTCGATCAGCGCCGGCCGGGCGCCGGTGGCACGACCCAGGAAGAACCGGGCGACGGCCTCCGGTCCGCGAATCTCGCTTGGCGCGCCGGCCCGCATCGCGGCGGTGTCAGGGCGTACCACGATGCCGGGGTCGAGCACCGCCAGGAGATCCTCGAAGCGGCCGCCGCGCGACGCCGCCAGGAAGGCGTCGACCACCCGGCGCCGGCCGGCCAGGTCGGGGTCGGGCATGCGCGGCGCGCCCTGCACCCGGCGCCGCGCCCGGCTGGCCAGCTGCCGGGTGGTGGCCGGGGTGCGGCCGAGGATCGGCGCGATCTCGTCGAAGGTCAGGTCGAACAGGTCGTGCAGCACGAAGGCCACGCGCTCGGCCGGTGCCAGGGTCTGCAGCACCACCAGCAAGGCGAGGCCGACCGAATCGGCCATCGCCGCCTCGTGCTCCGGGTCGGCCCCCGGCCCGGCCGGCGGCTCGGGCCTATCGTCCGCCTCCAGCGGCTCCTCGCGGCGCGACCGGCGACGGCGCAGATGGTCCAGGCACACCCGCGCCACCACCGTGGTCAGCCAGCCGCCGAGATTGGCGACGTCCCCGACCTCGGCGCGGCTCAGCTTCAGCCAGCTCTCCTGCACCGCATCCTCGGCCTCGCTCAGCGACCCCAGCATGCGGTAGGCGACCGCGCGCAGATGCGGGCGGCTGGCCTCGAACTGCTGCGCCAGAAGTTTCGTCTCGTCCATCGGTCACACTTTCCGCTGCCGGCTCCGTCATGGCCATGACGAGCGGAGACCGGGCCGATGTGACCGGTCGGTGCCGTCGAGACGACGAACAGCAAGGAAGGAACCGATCATGCAGGCCCGAATGAAGAACCCGGCGCTGGTGCTGCCCGAAGCCCTGCAGGCGCTGACGGCTTTATGGAAGGCGGTCGAGGCGGCCGGCGTGCCGCCGGCGACGCTCGACCTGGTCAATCTGCGCACCAGCCAGATTAACGGCTGCAGCGTCTGCGTCGAGGCCGCCTTCACCATGAAGAAGGACAAGGCCGATCCGCGGCTCTACGCCGTCACCGCCTGGCGCGACATGCCGCATTTCAGCGAGGCCGAGCGCGCCGCGCTGGCGCTGGCCGAGGCGGTGACGCGGGTCGGCGAGCGGGGCGACGGCGTTCCCGACGACGTCTGGGCGGAGGCCGCCCGGCACTATGACGAGAAGACGCTCGCGGCGCTGATCCTGCAGATCGCGCTGGAGAATGTCTGGAACCGGCTCAACACGGCGGTGCGGCAGCCGGCGGGGACGCCCTGGGCCTGATCGCCGGGGCCGTGCCGGGCGGGGCGTGGGCCGCCCGCGCCCGGCCGGCCGCCGGTCAGGACTCGGTGGTATCCTCGGTCGGCGCGGCCGGGCCGTTCTTCTTGATCGACTCGATCGCGTTCTTGGCCGAGGCCTTGCTGGTGTAGCCCTCGGTCGAGAAGATCGTCTCGGAGTTGTACTTGAACCGCACCCGGAACTCGCCGGCCTTGTCCTTGTAGATCTCGAACTTGTGCGCCATGGGGGTTTCCCTCCGGGATTGATTGACGTTCGCCCGGCAGTTTGATCGCGATATCCCAATATTCGCAAGCCGCTTCGTTGAAAAACGGCAAGGCCTGCCTGCCGTTCTTTCCGGATTGCCGCTCGACGATGCTAGCGATGCTGCCGGTTACGCCTGCAACCCCTTCCCCAGATCGCCGTAGCCGAACCGAAACCGAGCGGACCGATCGTCGCCGCATCGGACATCTCGGAGCGCGTCATGGGCGGTGTTTCCCCGGAAGCCATCGAATCGGTTCAGCAGCTCGCGGACACCTGGCGGGCGGTGGTGCACGACCGTGGCACCGGCGACGTGGCGGACCCGCCGGGCATGGCCATCCGTTGGGCCGACAGCCGGTTTCCGTTCTGGAACTGCATCACCTTCACCGACCGGGACTGCGACGCCCGGCTGCTGGAGGAACGCTTCGCCCAGGCCGCCGACTATATGCGCCGCCGCCGCCAGCCCGGGCTGATCTGGCTGTTCGAGGAGCTGCTGCACCCCGCCTGCCGCAAGGCGCTGCCGCAGGTCGCGGACCAGGCCGGTCTGGCCCTGTCGCTGACCGGCTTCGGCATGGCGGGCGACATCCTGCCGATCGCCGAGCCGCATCATCCGGAGCTGGAGTTCGTGCGCGTCACCACGGAGGAGCAGCTGACCGCCTATGCCGACCTGAACTCCCGCGCCTACGGCATGCCGCTGGAGGCCGGGCGTCACGGGCTGGCCGGTTCGGCGCTGTGGAAGACCGGCATGTACACCTATCTCGGGCTCTCGGACGGCGTGCCGGTCTCGGCCGCGGCGACGGTGGCCACCGGCGACTGCCTGTTCCTGGCCCTGGTCGCCACTGCGCCGGAGGCGCAGCGCCGCGGCTATGGCGAGGCGACCGTGCGCAAGGCCCTGCACGAAGGCGCCCGCGCCACCGGCCTGACCCGCACCGTGCTGCACGCCACCCTGGTCGGTGCCCCGGTCTATGAGCGCATCGGCTACCGCAAGGTGGCGTCGATCGGGTTCTGGGGGCTGAAGGGCTGAGGATGGTTAGAGCATGACTGATTCAGGTTGAATCAACCGGCCGAAGAACAACAGAGATGTCGAGCGTCTTCTCGCATTGCCTCTCCCGCCGGACGCGGGAGAGGTCGGGCGCCCGCAGGGCGACCGGGTGAGGGCTGGTCCCGGCCTCGACAAAGGGCCCTCACCCGGAGCCGCTTCGCGTCTCCGGCCTCTCCCGCAAGCGGGAGAGGCAACGCACAGTGTGATCCCTCCAACGTGGTCAGGCCCGAAATCATCTCGCTCTAGGCCGCCGGGGTGAACTGGTAGGGCGTGGCGCCGCGCAGGTTCTCGTCCACCGACAGCACGTGGTTCAGCGGCGGGAAGGCGCGCTGGTCGCAATCCGGCCGCTCGCACAGGCGGCAATGCAGCCCGATCGGCGCCGCCGCCTCGTCGGAGGCGAGGTCGATGCCGTCGGCATAGACCAGCTGCGCCGCCTGGGCGATCTCGCAGCCCAGCGCCAGGGCGAAGCTCTGCCCCGGCGCGCGGAAGCCGGCGCCGGGCTTCGACACGGTCCGGGCGATGGTGAACCAGCGGCTGCCGTCCGGCAGCTCCGCCACCTGGGTCTGGATCCGGCCGGGGGAGCGGAAGGCGTCGGGCAGGATCCACAAAGGGCAGGCGCCGCCCATCCGGGCGAAGGCGGAGTTGGTGGCGCCCAGGCGCTTGGACACGTTGCCGGCCTTGTCGCTGCGGATTAGGAAGAAGGGCACGCCCTTGGCGCCCTGGCGCTGCAGCGTGGTCAGGCGCACCGCGACCTGCTCGAACGACGCCTCGAAGCGGCTCTGCAGCACCTCGATGTCGTAGCGCAGCGCCGTCGCCGCCCGCCAGAACCGGTCGTAGGGCATCATCACCGCCCCGGCCAGGTAGTTGGCCAGGACGATGCGGCCGAGGCGCGACCCCTCGGGGCCGGAGAAGCCGACCGGCGCCACCATCTCGTCCAAGAGCGCGCGGTACTTGATCAGCGCGATCTGCACCGCCAGGTGGAAACTGCGGCTGGGCAGGGGAAGCATCTCGGACAGGAGGATGCGGCGGCCGTGCCGGTCGTAGCGGCGGCGCACCGGCCCCATCACCTCGACCGGCATCACCTTGACCCGCAGCGCCAGCTCCTCGTCGAGATAGCGGATCAGGCCGGGGAACAGGGCGCCGGGCTCGATCGCCCCGGCCTGCCAGATCTCCTCCGCCGCCGTCTCCAGCTCCGGGAAATGGTGGCCATGCGCCTGCACCCAGTCGCGCACCTCGTCCAGCGGCGACGAGCCCTCGGCGATGTCCGGCGCCGATTGCTGCTCGGCCAGCAGGCGCAGCGTCTCGCGCCCCTCGCGATAGGCCTGGTACAGGGCCAGCACCGCCTCGGCCGCCGCCGGGGCCTGGGCCGCCAGGTCGATGATGTCCTGCCGCTTCAGCCCGGCCGTGCCCGGCCGCGGCGTGGCGAAGAGCGGGTCGCCGAACACCTCGCTGAGGCCGCCGACCAGCCGCTCGCCCTCATCCTCGGCGAAGCTGGCGAGGTCGAGGTCGAAGATTTGGCCCAGCTTCAGCAGGATCTCGACCGTCACCGGCCGCTGGTTGCTCTCGATCAGGTTGAGATAGGAGGCGGAGATGCCCAGCCGCTCCGCCAGCTGCGCCTGGGTGACCTCGCGGTCGCGCCGCAGCCGCCGGATCTTGTGCCCCAGCATCGGCTTGCGCGCGGCCATCGGTCTTCTCCGATTTACAAAATCTGTATCAACAAGATTTACAACATTTCCCTTTCACGCTCAACGCCGCGTTGACGCTGCCCAGAGCCGCACCCAACATCAGTCTTATCACCGCAGCGCAACATGACGCGCTGTCCGGAACGGACTGAAAAGGATTTACAAGATGGCTCCCCTCGACTCCCCGACCCCGACCCGAACCCAGCCCGGCCGGTTCGACGGTATCGTCCGGGACTACAGCCCGGCGGATGTCGACCGGCTGCGCGGATCGGTCCGGATCGAGCACACGCTGGCCCGGCTGGGCGCCGAGCGGCTGTGGGAGCTGATGCACAAGCGCGACTTCGTCAACTCGCTCGGCGCCACCAACGGCACCCAGGCGATGCAGCAGGTGCGGGCGGGGCTGGAGGCGATCTACCTCTCCGGCTGGCAGGTGGCGGCCGACGCCAACACCGCCGGCCAGATGTATCCGGACCAGAGCCTGTACCCGGCGGATTCGGTGCCGGAGGCGGTGCGCAAGATCAACCGCACGCTGCAGCGCGCCGACCAGATCGAGCATGCCGAGGGCGGCGCCAAGCGCCACTGGTTCGCGCCGATCGTGGCCGATGCCGAGGCCGGCTTCGGTGGGCCGCTGAACGCCTTCGAACTGATGAAGGCGATGATCGAGGCCGGCGCCGCGGGCGTGCATTTCGAGGACCAGCTGGCGTCGGAGAAGAAGTGCGGCCATCTCGGCGGCAAGGTGCTGGTGCCGATGCGCGGCTTCATCCGCACCCTCAACGCCGCCCGCCTCGCCGCCGACGTGATGGACGCGCCGACCGTGCTGCTGGCCCGCACCGATGCCGAGAGCGCCAAGCTGATCACCAGCGATGTCGATGAGCGCGACCATCCCTTCATCGACCGGACGCAGCGCACCGAGGAAGGCTTCCATCCGATCAAGCCGGAGAACCGGATGGAGTACTGCATCGCCCGCGGCCTGGCCTTCGCGCCCTATGCCGACCTGTTGTGGATGGAGACGTCGAAGCCGGATCTCGGCCAGGCCAGGCGCTTCGCCGAGGGCATCCACCGGCACTTCCCGGGCAAGCTGCTGTCCTACAACTGCTCGCCCAGCTTCAACTGGAAGGCCAATCTCGACGACGCCACCATCGCCAAGTTCCAGCGCGAGCTGGGGGCGATGGGCTACAAGTTCCAGTTCATCACCCTGGCCGGCTTCCACAGCCTGAACTACGCCACCTTCGAGCTGGCGCGCGGCTACAAGGACCGGCAGATGGCCGCCTATTCCGAGCTGCAGCAGGCGGAGTTCGCGGCCGAGGCCAACGGCTACACCGCCACCAAGCACCAGCGCGAGGTCGGCACCGGCTATTTCGACGCCGTCAGCCTCGCCATCTCCGGCGGCAAGGCCTCGACCACCGCGCTGCGCGAATCGACCGAAGCCGCCCAGTTCCACTGATCACTGCGCCCGAGAGGAGGACACCATGACGAACCGCTTCTGGATCATCGGCGGCGAATATGCCGACACCCGCTTCGACCGGCTGATCGGCGGCACCGAGAGCCTGCAAGGGCCGTTCGAGAATTACGACGAGGCGCTGCATGCCTGGCGGCAGCTGGCCGCGGCCACCACCAGCAACGCGCATCAGCGCTACACCATCGCGCATGAGGGGGCCCGGTGAGGTCGTCCCGAAACCCTACTGCGACGGCCATCTGACGCGGGACTCGAAGCTTCCGGTGCTCACGCACCAAACGTGCGCTGCGCTCCGGTTCTCGAAAACCACGCCAGCTGACTCGTCGCAGCGGGTTTCGGAACGACCTCGAAGGCTCCCTGATCGCGACCGGGCCGGGCGGCGCGGGCGCACCGTCCGGCCCTTTTACCGAGAGACCGACCCTTTGGAAGACCCCAGGCCCGGCCGATCCGTTCGGCCGGGCCGTTTCTCTATAGTCCTGGCCTCAGTTGATATGGATCCGGACGTCCATCGGCACGGCCTCGTTGATGGGAAGCTTGTCACGCTCGATGCCGAGCTTCTTCCCGACCGCCCAGATGTCGTAATCGATATCCCCGTCGATGTTCTTGTCGCCGATGGTCCAGTTCCTCTCGGCCAGAGGCTTGAGGGCGTTCGTCTGCTGGTCCTTGTTGCTGCCGGCGACCCGGTTGACATAGGCGTAGATGATCTGCTGCCGGCAGGGGCCGTTGTCCTTCGTGTCGAAATTCTGCGGCAGAAGCTTCGTCACGGCATCGAGCGGATCTTCGGCGCTGTTGACGTAGTCGTTGATCCACTGGTTGCGCGTCTTCTGATCCGGCGCGGCTTGCAGGCTGGCTGCGAACTTCTCGGGCGTCGAGGTGTCGGGCTTGGTCGCCGGCTGCGGCGTGTCCGAAGCCGGCTTCTCCGGCGCAACCGGCAGCATGATGAAATCGGGCTTCAGATCCCCCTCATGATAGGTCTGGATCAGGTCCGGGTTGCCGATGTGGTCGTTCAGCGCGACGACGCTGCCGTTGATGTCCTTGGGCGCGATGCCGGCCTCCGTGGCCATGCGCCACTGCGAATCGCCGGCCTCGGGCACCTCGACGGTGCCCTGGCTGAGCAGCTCCTTGGCGTCCTTGAGCTGATGCTGCTTCGCCAGGCCGTCCAGCGTCTGCATCCATTGCTGCTGCTGGGCGGCGTTGACCTCGTAGGTCCGCCCGTCCTTGCCGACCAGCGAGAGCTTGTTGTCCTTGTAGGTGACCGTGAGCGACATCGACACCTCCAGATATGGGGCAACGCAACGGGCAGGCTCCCGCCTGTGCGGCCGCGGCCGGCCGGGGCCGCCGCCGATCTCCCGGCCCAGGACTGAATTCCGGATTTTCCCCCGAACCGCTACAGCAACCCCGGGCGGCGGCAAATGTTCCATAACGTTTATGGAGCCTGGCGGCATGCCGCCGGGCGGCCTTGGCCGGCAAATGACGGGACTGAAGAACTGCCGTTTCGCTTGAAATTCCGGCCTTGCCGTATCGAGTTCAGGCGCAGTCGGCCGGCAGGGCGGCTTCGGAATTTTCTGGGCAAGACCTGCAATCGTCCGGATCCGGGACGGGATCGACAGATCACGTCGGTGACCATGGTGGACCGTGTTGCCGCCGTGTCTTGCCGAGCAAGTCGCCGGAAGAAAACGGCGGATGGCGGCTTATGACCGAGCTCTTTGAAGCGCCGGTCAGCCGGATCTGCCGGTCCCTGATCCGCTCGCCGGCTATTGCAATCGAACTTGAGACAAAAGATCGACATCGTCTAAAAGTCACTTTATTGCGCGCTATTACATAATACTATATCTTGGAACTTCGGTTCTCCTCGCCACCAGCGGCGGTGGGAGATCGTATGGAGGGAACGACATGCTCAAACGAGTCCTTGCCGAGGCGCTGGGGACGTTCTGGCTCGTCCTCGGCGGTTGCGGCACCGCGGTCCTGGCCGGATCGCATGTTGGGTTCGGCGGCGTCGCCGCGGCCTTCGGCCTCACCGTCCTGACCGGCGCCTTCGCCCTGGGCCGGATCTCCGGCGGCCATTTCAACCCGGCGGTCACGGTGGGGCTGTGGACCGCGGGCAAGACCAGCGCGTCCGACGTGGTGCCCTACATCATCGCCCAGGTGGTCGGCGCGATCGTCGCGGCCGCGGTCATCTACATCATCGCCTCCGGCATGCCGGGCTTCGACATCACCAAGGGCTTCGCCCTGAACGGCTATGACGCCGGATCGCCGGGCGGCTACAGCCTGACGGCCGCCCTGGTCTCCGAGGTCGTGCTGACCGCGGTCTTCCTGGTGGTCATCGTCGGCGTCGTCAGCAGCCCCGCCACGGCGCCCTTCGCGCCGATCGCGATCGGCCTGGCGCTGACGCTGATCCACCTGATCTCGATCCCGGTCACCAACACCTCGGTCAACCCGGCGCGCAGCACCGGCGTGGCGGTGATCGCCCAGGGCCTGGCGCTGGGGCAGCTCTGGCTGTTCTGGGTCGCGCCGATCGTCGGCGGCGTCATCGGCGGCCTGATCGGCCGCTTCCTGAGCGAGCCCGAAGCCGCGGTCAGCGCGGCGCCGACGATCCCGGGCGCCCCGGCCGAGTGATCCTGGGCTGGACTGAAGTCCTGGCGGTCCGGCCGCCGGGGCTTCAGTCCAGCGCCTTCTCCATGAACAGGCTCAGCGGGTCGGGCTGGTAGTCGCCGAACGGCCCGCAATCCTCATAGCCGAAGCGGCGGTACAGGCCGATCGCCTCCGGCTGGTGGATCCCGGTCTCCAGCCGGACGACCCGGATGCCCAGGCCGCGCGCCTCGCCCTCGATCCGGGCCAGCAGGTCGCGGCCGACCTTCAGCCCGCGCGTCGCCGGGTCGACGAACATCCGCTTCAGCTCGGCCTCGCCATCGGCCCCGACCACCAGGGCGCCGCAGCCGACCACCCGGCCGTCGCGCCGGGCCACGAAGAACCGCACCTCCGGCCGCTCCAGCGCGGCGATGTCGAGCATGTGGTTGCTCTCGGCCGGATACAGGCCGGCCATCAGCGCGTCGGACTGGCGGATCAGGTCGAGCACCGCGTCCTGGCGCGGCGGCTCCGGGGCGATCAGGGTGGCGGTCACGGGCAGGAACCTCGGTCGTTTTCACCCCGACTATAGCCGGGCGCGGCGGCGGGCGAAGGGCTTTCCTCTTGCCCGGCACGGGTATCCATGTTCTGGTATTGTTCATGGCCGACTCCGCTCCGCTCACGATCCCGAACGCCGACGCCCGGCGCCTGTTCCTCGACCTGCACGCCCTGTCGGACCCGCCGCTGGGCCGGCTGACGGTGGAGGGCTGCCAGGCCCTGGTGGACCGCATCGGCTTCGTCCAGGTCGACAGCATCAACACGGTTGAGCGGGCGCATCACATGATCCTGTTCGGCCGCCGCCACGGCTACGCCCAGACCCAGCTGCCGCGGCTGGTGGAGAAGACCCGCGGCCTGTTCGAGGGCTGGACCCACGACGCCTCGCTGATCCCGACCCGGTTCTTCCCGTACTGGTCGCGGCGCTTCGCCGACGTCCAGGCACGCGCCGCCACCAGCCGCTGGTGGACCGAGGCCGGGCCGGACTTCCCCAAGGTGCTGCAGCAGGTGCGCGACCGTGTGGCGTCGGAAGGCCCGCTCCTGACCCGCAGCTTCGAGGAGGAGCGCCAGCGCCCCTCCGGCGGCTGGTGGGACTGGACGCCGTCGAAGATGGCGCTGGAGTTCCTGTGGCGCACCGGGGTGCTGGCGGTGGCGCGGCGCGAGGGCTTCCAGAAGGTCTACGACCTGACCGAGCGGGTGATCCCGGAGCCGCATCGCGGCCCGGCGCCGGACCCGGAGGCGGTGGTCGACTGGGCCTGCCGCTCGGCGCTGGAGCGGCTGGGCGCCGCCCGGCCCGGCGAGATCGCCGGCTTCTGGGACCTGATCACCATCCGCGAGGCGGAGCAGTGGTGCGACCATGCGGCCCGGCGCGGCGATCTGCGCGTCGTCCATGTCCAGGGCGCGGACGGCAAGACCACCGCGGCCTTCGCCTTCGCCGATATCGAGGACCGGCTGGAAGCGGCCGCCCCGGCGCCGGAGGTGCTGCGGGTGCTGTCGCCCTTCGACCCGGTGATCCGCAACCGCCAGCGGCTGGAGCGGCTGTTCGGCTTCGACTACCGCTTCGAGGCCTTCGTGCCGGAGGCGAAGCGGCGCTGGGGCTACTACGTCTTCCCGATCCTGGAGGGCGACCGCTTCGTCGGCCGCATCGACATGCGGGCCCGGCGCGACAGCGGCGACCTCGCCGTCGCCGGGCTGTGGTGGGAGCCGAAGGTGCGGTCCAGCAAGGCGCGGCAGGCCCGGCTGGAGAAGCAGCTCGACCGCATCCGCCGCTTCGCCGGGGTCGAGCGGGTGACGTGGCCGGAGGGCAAATCGACGCTGTCATCGCCGGGTCATCAAACGGTCGCAAAGCTCGGGGCATAAGGGCGCCGCGCGCGGGCCGGCGTTGCGATGCCGGGTCGAGCGCCCATATAAGGCCGCGCGGGCGCACCCCGCCGGACCGATCGTGCGGAAGCGGATAGAGAAGGACTGGGTATGCCGGGGGATCTGATCGTCGCCCATGCGCGGATCGTGACCGCGGAGGCCGTGCTGACCGGCAGCCTCGCCGTCGCCGGCGGGCGGATCGCCGATCTCGACCGGGACGAGTCCCTCCCGCCCGGCGCCGTCGATTTCGAGGGCGACTACCTGCTGCCCGGCCTGGTCGAGCTGCACACCGACCATCTCGAGCGCCACTACACGCCGCGGCCCGGCGTGCGCTGGCCGGCGGTGACGGCGGTGATGGCGCATGACGCCCAGGTCGCCGCAGCCGGCATCACCACGGTGTTCGACGCGCTGGCCCTGGTCGGCGGCCGCAACGGCGAGGACCGGCTGGAGACGCTGCGGCCGATGGTCGACGGCATCCGCCAGGCCCAGGCCGGCAGCATGCTGCGGGCCGAGCATTTCCTGCATCTGCGCTGCGAGGTGACCGAGGCGAACGTGCTCCAGCTGTTCGAGCCGTTCCGCGACGACCCGCTGGTGCAGTTCATGTCGGTGATGGACCACGCCCCCGGCCACCGCCAGTTCGCCGACCTGGCCAAGTACCGCGAGATCTACAAGGGCATGCTCGGCATGACCGACGAGCAGATCGACGCCCAGACGGCGGAGCGGATCGCCGCGTCCCGCACCCATGGCGTGACCAACCGCGACGCGCTGGCTGCGATCGGCCGCGGCCGCGGCCTGCCGATCGCCAGCCATGACGACGAGACCGTCGCCCATGTCGAGGAGGCGGCGGCGCTGGGCATGGTGGTGTCGGAGTTCCCGACCACCCTGACCGCCGCCCGCGCCGCGCGCGAGCACGGGCTGCAGATCCTGATGGGGGCGCCCAACCTGGTCCGCGGCGGCTCCCATTCCGGCAACGTCTCGGCCGGGGAGCTGGCGCGCGAGGGGCTGGTCGACATCCTGTCCTCCGACTACGTGCCGGTCAGCCTGCTGCACGGCGCCTTCACCCTGGCCGACGGCGAGCATGGCATCGGCCTGCCGCAGGCGCTGGCGACGGTGACGATCAACCCGGCCCGCGCCGCCGGCCTGGAGGATCGCGGCCGGATCGAACCCGGGCTGCGGGCCGATCTGCTGCGCGTCCGGCTGGTCGACGGCGTGCCGGTGATCCGCGCTGTGTGGCGCGAAGGCGAAAGAGTCGCATGATCCCGGAATAACGGGCCCGGCCGGCGGATCGGGTTATAAGGGCTGAGTCGCCCGCTCGCAGTCCGGAGGCCAGCATGCGCCCGTTCCCGGTTCTCACGGCCCTGATGCTGGCTCTCGGCCTCGCCGGCGCCGCCCGGGCCGCCGATCCGGTGGCGCCCGACCCGGCCTCGGCCGACCCGGTGGCGCGCGGCGCCTACATCTTCGCCGCCGGCGGCTGCGCCACCTGCCACACCCAGCCGGGCCCCGACGCCAAGCCGCTGGCCGGTGGGCGGGCGCTGAAGACCGCCTTCGGCACCTTCCACACCCCGAACATCACCCCGGACCCCGAGACCGGGATCGGCCAGTGGAGCGAGGAGGATTTCCGCCGGGCGCTGCGCGAGGGCGTGTCGCCGGCGGGCGACGACCTTTACCCGGCCTTCCCCTACACCTCCTACACCGGCATCACCGACCGCGACCTGGCCGACCTCTGGGCCTATCTGCGCAGCGTCCCGCCGGTGCAGCAGCCGAACACGCCGCATGACCTGTCCTGGCCCTATTCCTGGCGCTCGCTGCTGCCGGGCTGGCGCCTGCTGAACTTCAGCGAGGGGCCGTTCCTGGTCGCGGCCGGCCAGTCCCCCGCATGGTATCGCGGCGCCTATCTCGTCCGCGTGCTGGGCCATTGCGGCGAATGCCACACGCCGCGCGACATGCTGGGCGGGCTGAACTGGTACAGCGCCTTCGCCGGCAACCCCCAGGCGCCGGATGGCGGCGGCAAGATCCCGAACATCACCCCGGACCCCGACCACGGCATCGGCGGCTGGAGCGACCGGGACATCACCTATTACCTGGAGACCGGCGCGACGCCCGACGGCGACTTCGCCGGCGGCGCCATGGCCGAGGTGATCCGGGACAACACCGCCAAGCTGGTGCCGGCCGACCGCGACGCCATCGCCACCTATCTGAAGAGCCTGGCGCCGCTGGCCGGGCCGTAACCGCCGCATCACGGGCGATGGCCGGAAGCCGCGGAATCACCTATAGTGCCGCGGCATTCGTAATTTTAGGAACATTTACATTGTATTGACCGGCGCCGGTGGTTTCGAACGGTGCCTCACGCTTTCAACCGCGACATGCCGCCTGGGCATCGGGCACGACCGACGCCGTTCCCGCCCGCCCGGCCGGTGCGCCGGCCTGCATTCATCGGAGGCTTTTCATCGTGACCAGCTACACCGGCACCGTCGACCCCGACACCATCTACGGCCTCGGCGACACCGTGGTGGTGCCGCCTGGCGCCAATGGCGTGCAGCTCGACCTGTCGGGCGACGACACGCTGAGCGGGGTGGGCGGGGACGACTTCGTCCTGGCCGGTGCGGGCAACGATGTCGTCGATGGCGGCGACGGCGCCGACCAGCTCGACGGCGGCGCCGGGGACGACCTGCTGCGCGGCGGCCTGGGGCCGGATGCGCTGACCGGCGGTGACGGCATCGACACCGCCGACTACAGCACCAGCGTCAAGCCGGTAACCGTGGATCTGTTCGCCGGCACCGGCGTCGACGGGGATGCCGAAGGCGACACCCTGACCGGAATCGAGAACGTCACCGGCAGTGCCGGCGACGACACCATCGACGGCGGCACCGACGACAACGTCCTGTCCGGCCTGGCCGGGAACGACCTGCTGGTCGGGTATGAGGGCGCGGACACGCTGATCGGCGGCGACGGCAACGACATGCTCGCCGGGGACGCGGAGCCGGGTGCCGGCGGCTGCGGCTGCGGCGACGGCGCCGACCATCTGCAGGGCGGCGCGGGCGACGACATCCTCTATGGCGGCGGCGCCGCCGATTTGCTGGAGGGCGGCGACGGCAACGACCTGATCGGCATCATGGATGCGTCCGAGGTCGTGGCCGGCGAGGTCATGGACGGCGGCGACGGCTACGACGTCATCGCCTTCACGCCGCTGCCGGGCGCCGACACGCTGCTGGTGCTGCAGGGCGACATGCTGGTCGGGATCGAGGAGATCGACCTCGGCTTCCCGGGCGGGCCGATTGGCCTGCCGGCGCATCTGATGCTGATCGGGGTGCAGTCGAACCTGCTGATCGTCGGCAGCGACGACCGCAACGTGGTCACCGCCGGCGACGCCAACGACACCGTCCGCGGCCTGGGCGGCGACGATGTGCTGCTCGGGGGCCTGGGCAACGATTCGCTCGATGGCGGCGCGGGCGCGGACCAGCTCGATGGCGGCGCCGGGGATGATGTGCTGATCGGTGGGGCAGGGGCGGACCGCCTGACCGGCGGCGACGGGATCGACAGCGTCCTCTATGCCTCGACCGGGGCGGTGACGATCGACCTGCTCGCGCACACCGCCACCGGCGGCGACGCCACGGGCGACATCCTGACCGGGATCGAGACCATCTACGCCACCAGCCTGGCCGACACGCTGGGCGGCGATGGCAGCGGCAACCTCCTGGCCGGCCGGGCCGGCGACGACGTCCTGGCCGGGCGCGGCGGCGACGACGCCCTCTATGGCGAGGGCGGCAATGACAGCCTCGACGGCGGCGACGGCGCCGATCGCCTGGTCGGCGGCGACGGCCTCGACACCATCCATGGCGGCACGGGCAATGACTCGGTCGATGCCGGCACCGGCGACGATTTCGTCTATGGCGAGGCCGGCCACGACACCCTCTATGGCGGGGCCGGCGACGACACCATCGATGGCGGCGACGGCAACGACACGATCGATGGCGGCGCCGGGGCCGACACCATCATCGGCGGCGCCGGCATCGACACGGTCAGCTATGCCGGCTCGGGCGCGCCGGTGGCGGTCGACCTGGGGACCGAATCCTTCGCGGGCGGCGATGCCACGAGCGATTCCCTGACCGGCATCGAGCAGGTGCTCGGCTCGGCCTATTCCGATGCGCTGACCGGCGACGCCAATGCCAACACCCTCTGGGGCATGGCCGGCGACGACCTGCTCACCGGCGGCGGCGGCGGCGATGTGCTGAAGGGCGGGGCCGGCAACGACATCTTCGCCTACGCCGCGCTGTCCGACAGTGCCGTGTCGGGCAGCGGCAAGGACACCATCGCGGATTTCTCGACCGGCGACAGGATCGACCTGTCGGCCATCCGCATCGACTTCACCCTCGGCACCGGCGCCTTCACCGGCCATGCGGGCGAGATCCGCATCGTCACCGCCGGGGCGGTCCAGGTGGTCTATGCCGACAGCAACGGCGACAAGGCGCCGGACTTCGCCATCAACGTGGTCTCCGACCACGTCCTGACCGCGGCGGACTTCATCCTCTGAAAAAAGGGGGGGCCATCACCCCCCTGCGGTCCGCCGCCGACTTCGTCTAGTGTAGGACCGCCGCCCCAAGGCGGCGGCCCCTTCAAGGGCGAAAGAAGCAGGGACGGCGATGGTGATCGAGCTGCAGAGCAATGGGGCGGCGCCGGAGGCGACGCTGGCCAACTGGCGCCAGGCGCCCTACAGCCGCTGGGGCTTCCAGAATGTCCGGCGGCTGGTGCCGGCGGCGGAGATCCCGCGCGGCGAGTTCGCCGCCTGCTTCAGGTCCGGGCCGGGTCTGGATCTGGACCGGATCGCGGTGCCGGGGCAGGGCGTCTCGGTCGCCGGGCTGCTGGCGGGCAGCGACACCGACGGCTTCCTGGTGCTGCATCGCGGCGCGATGGTGGCCGAGCACTACGGCCATGGGCAGGGGCCGAAGACCCAGCACATCGTCTTCTCGATCAGCAAGTCGATCACCGGCCTGGTCGCCGGCATCCTGGCCGGGCGCGGCCAGCTCGACCCGGAGGCACCGGTCACCGCCTATGTGCCGGAGGCGGCGGGGTCGGCCTATGACGGCGCCACCGTCCGCCACGTGCTGGACATGACGGTCGGCATCCGCTTCGTCGAGGACTATGTCGACCCGGCCGGCGACGTCGCCCGCTACCGCGTCGCCATGGGCTGGAACCCGCCCAGCGCGGTGGCGCGGGACAACGACCTGCACGGCTTCATCGCCCGCCTGCCGGCCGATGGCAGCCGGCATGGCGAGACCTTCCACTACGTCTCGCCCAACTCCGACATGCTGGGCTGGATCTGCGAGCGCGCCTCGGGCATGCGCTTCGCGCCCCTGATGACCGAGCTGCTGTGGCGGCCGATGTGGGCGGAGGCGGATGCGTACATCACGCTCGACGGGCGGGGTGCTGCGCGCACCGCCGGCGGCATCGGCATGACCCTGCGCGACCTGGCCCGGATCGGCGAGCTGGTGCGGCGGGACGGCCGTGTCGGCGGCACCCAGGTGGTGCCCCAGGGCTGGATCGACGACATTCTCGACAACGGCGACCCCCAGGCCTGGGCCCGGGGCGACCTGGCCGACCTGGCGCCGCAGGGACGCTACCGCAGCCAGTGGTACGTGCCGGGACCGGGCCGCGACGTGGTCTGCGGCATCGGCATCCACGGCCAGTGGATCTATGTCGACCGCGCCGCCGAGCTGGTCATCGCCAAGATGTCGTCGCAGCCCGCGGCGGTGGACGACGCGCTCGACCACCGGCTGCTGGCCGGCTTCCGGGCGGTCGCGGGGGCGGTGGGGTAGGACAAGCCGGCAAACGGACCGTCATCGCGAGCGCAGCGAAGCGATCCAGGGTGGCTCGAACCGGCCCCTGGATTGCTTCGTCGGCTTCGCCTCCTCGCAATGACGATCCTCGTCGGCCCGCCGACGAGGATCGTCAGCTCTTCTTGACGCGATAGGTCTCGTGGCAGGCGCCGCAGGACTGGCCGACGGCCGGGAAGGCGGCCTTGACCTTGGCCGCGTCGCCGGACTGGGCGGCCGCGTCCAGCGCCACGATGGCGTCGTGGTTGGCCTTCACCTTGGTCTGGAAATCGGCCCAGTTGGCCCAGATCTCCGGCTTGGCGGCGCTCTTGCCGACGCCGACCGCCGTGCCTTCCGGGAACAGGGACAGCAGCTCGGCGCTCACCCCCGCCATCTTCGCCGTCGCCGCCTTGACGTCGTCGATCGAGCCCTGGTTGTCGCGCACGAAGCCGGTCAGGGTCTTGACGCTGGCGCCGTAGGTCTTCATCGCGTCCTCGCGCTGGGCCACCGTCTCCTCGGGCGTGGCCGCCCAGGCGATGGCGGCGCCGCAGCTGACGATGGCGGCGGTGATGACGGCGAACTTCAACGAACGCATGGTGCCTCCCCTGGGGTGGGTGCCGGTCCGGCGATTGACGGGCGCGAGTATGCTGGAGGAGTTGTGGCGATCTCCAGCCCGTTCGCGCTCCGCGGTTCCTTTCGCTGCGACGTGTCGCAGGGTTACGCGGGAAATCGTTACGCGCCCGGTTGACAGGATGCGGGGTGGCCACTATGGTCCGCGCCTCGAATTCCGGCCCGCGAGCTCCTGCTCCCGGCGGCGCCGGCGCTGCCGCATGGGATATGGATTATGAAAGTCGCGAACTCGCTGAAGACCCTGAAGAGCCGTCACCGCGCCTGCCGCGTCGTCCGCCGCAAGGGCCGTGTCTACGTCATCAACAAGGAGAATCCGCGCTTCAAGGCGCGCCAGGGCTGATCTCAGCCGCTCCTTGAGACGATCGAAGGCCGCGTCCCCGGACGCGGCCTTTTTCGTTGCCGGCGGGCTGCCCTGGCTTGCCGGATCGGCCCGGCCTTCCTATCGTCGCGGCGGAGGTTCCGCCGATGAAGATGCCAGCCCCCGATGCCGCCATCCTGGCGCGCCGCGAGGAGATCGCCGCGGCGCTGCGCGCCATCGTGCCGGGCGAGGGCGTGATCACGGCGGAGACCGAGCGCCGGGCCTACGAGTCGGACGGGCTGACCGCCTATCGCACCCTGCCGATGATCGTGGTGCTGCCCTCGACCACCGCCCAGGTCTCGGCGGTGCTGCGCACCTGCCACGAGATGGGGGTGAAGGTGGTGCCGCGCGGCGCCGGCACCTCGCTGTCCGGCGGCGCTTTGCCGCTGGAGGACGGCGTGCTGCTCGGCCTCGGCAAGTTCAACCGCGTGCTCGAGATCGACTTCGACAACCGTTGCGCCCGGGTGCAGCCGGGGGTCACCAATCTCGGCATCACCAACGCCGTCGCCCATGCCGGCTTCTATTACGCGCCCGACCCGTCCAGCCAGATCGCCTGCACCATCGGCGGCAACATCGCGGAGAATTCCGGCGGCGTGCACTGCCTGAAATACGGGCTGACCACCAACAACGTGCTGGGGCTGGAGGTGGTGCTGATCGACGGCACCGTGCTGCGCCTCGGCGGCAAGCATCTCGATTCGCCCGGATACGACCTGCTCGGCGTGCTCACCGGCTCGGAGGGGCTGCTGGCCGTGGTCACCGAGGTGACGGTGCGGCTGCTGCGCCGCCCGGCCACCCAGCGCGCGGTGCTGATGGGCTTCCCGTCGTCGGAGGCCGGCGGCGACTGCGTCGCCCGCATCATCGGCGCCGGCATCATTCCCGGCGGGCTGGAGATGATGGACAAGCCCGCCATCCATGCGGCCGAGGCCTTCGTCAAGGCCGGCTACCCGCTGGATGTCGAGGCGCTGCTGATCTGCGAGCTGGACGGCCCGGAGGCCGAGGTCGACCACCTGATCGAGCGGGTCGAAGCGATCGGCCGCGACTGCGGCGCCAGCGTCTGCGTGGTCAGCGCCAGCGAGGAGGAGCGGCTGCGCTTCTGGGCCGGGCGCAAGGCCGCCTTCCCGGCGGTGGGCCGGATCAGCCCCGACTATTACTGCATGGACGGCACCATCCCGCGGAAGCGCCTGCCCGAGGTGCTGGCCCGGATGCAGGAGATGTCGCGCCGTCATGGGCTGCGCGTCGCCAATGTCTTCCACGCCGGCGACGGCAACCTGCACCCGCTGATCCTGTACGATGCCAATGTGCCGGGCGAGCTGGAGAAGGCCGAGGAATTCGGGTCGGACATCCTGCGGCTGTGCGTCGAGGTCGGCGGGGTGCTGACCGGCGAGCATGGGGTCGGGGTCGAGAAGCGCGACCTGATGGAGGTGCAGTTCGGGCCGGAGGACCTGGCGCAGCAGCAGCGGCTGAAATGCGCCTTCGACCCTGACGGGCTGCTGAACCCCGGCAAGGTGTTCCCGACCCTGCACCGCTGCGCCGAGCTCGGCCGGGTGCACATCCACCACGGCGCCACCCGCTTCCCCGACCTGCCGCGCTTCTGATGGCGCTCGCTGCCGATGGGCCGGTGCCACCCCCTCACCCGGAACCGCCGACGCGGTTCCGACCTCTCCCCGGGGGAGAGGCGAAACTCCCCTCTCCTTGGGGAGAGGGAGGGGCCCGACGCCGCAGGCGGCGGGAGGGTGAGGGGGCTGCCGCCTGCAATTCCTGGTGCGATCGATGACCGAGACGCTGAAGCCCGAGACCGACGACCAGGTGCTCGAGATCGTCCGCTGGGCCCTGGCCGGCGCGGTGCCGCTGGAGCTGACGGGTCGCGGCAGCAAGCGCGGCTTCGGCCGGCCGGTGCAGGCGGCGCATGCGCTCGACCTCTCCGGCCTCGCCGGCATCGAGGTGTACGAGCCGGAGGAGCTGGTGCTGACCGCCCGGCCCGGCACGGGAATGGCGGAGATCGAGGCGGCGCTGGCCGCAAGCGGCCAGGCCCTGGCCTTCGAGCCGCCGGATCTCGGCCCGCTCTATGGCGGGCCGGCCGGCGCCGGCACGCTGGGCGGCGCGGTCGGCTGCAATCTCGCGGGCCCGCGCCGGCTGAAGGCCGGGGCCGCGCGCGACCATGTGCTGGGGATCGAGGCGGTGTCCGGCCGCGGCCAGGCCTTCAAATCGGGCGGCCGGGTGGTCAAGAACGTCACCGGCTACGACCTGCCGAAGCTGCTGACCGGGGCCTTCGGCACGCTGGCCGCCATGACCCGGATCACGGTCAAGGTGCTGCCGGCGCCGGAGACGGTGCGCACCCTCGCCGTCGCCGGGCTGGATGACGCCGCCGGCGTCGCGGTGCTGACCCGGGCGCTGACCAGCCCCTACGAGGTCTCGGGCGCCGCCCATCTGCCGGCCGGCATCCTCGGCGACACCGCGCGCAGCCTGGTGCGGATCGAGGGCTTCGGCCCCTCTGTCGACAGCCGGGTGGCGGCACTGTCGCAGCTGCTGGGCGATGCCGGGCCGCTGACGGTGCTGGATCCGGACGAATCGGTCGATCTCTGGCGCCGGATCCGCGACGTCGCGGCCTTCGTTGCGGATGATCGGGCCGTATGGCGGGTCTCCGTGGCGCCGACCGCGGGTCCCGGGGTCGCGGCCGCCGCCGGCGGGGCGCATTATTTCGACTGGGGCGGGGGGCTGGTCTGGATCGCCGTCCCGGCCGACGGCGACGCCGGGGCCGCCGCGATCCGGGCGGCGGTCGCGGCTGCGGGCGGCGGGCATGCGACGCTGGTCCGCGCCCCGGCCGGGCTGCGCGCAGCGCTGCCGGTGTTCGAGCCGCAACCGCCGGCGCTGGAGGCGCTGGGGCGCCGGGTGCGCGAGGCCTTCGACCCGAAGGGCATCCTGTCGCCGGGACGGATGATCGCCTGACGGGCCTGGGGCGTCCGAAAGGACCGGAAACCTCGCCGGGGGCTCATGGGTTATGATTGGACGGTCGACTCGCCGCGGAGGGAGAGCCCATGGGCATCATCGTCACCATCATCATCGGTTTCGTGATCGGCTTGGTTGCGAAGTTCCTGATGCCCGGGCGCGACCCGGGTGGCTTCATCATCACCATCTTGCTGGGCATCGCCGGCTCTTTCGTTGGCACTTGGCTCGGCCAGCAATTTGGGATCGCCGAGCCAGAGGGCTTTCTGAAATTCGTGCTGGGGGTGATCGGCGCGGTCATCCTGCTGATCATCTACCGCGTCATCGCCGGCCGCAGCAGCAGCGCCGGCTGAAGCAGCCGGCCGCCCGCCCTCGGGCCGGCCGTCCTGCCGCACCGATCCCGGCGGATGCGCGCGCAGCATCCGCCGGGTTCCCATTCCTCCGCGCCGCAGGCTAGTGTCGGCGCAACGACGGGAGGGTGCGGGTGCAGACTCATTTCTCGCTGGCGCAGCTGGCCGATCCGGACAATGCGGTGTCGGAGCAGATCCTGCGCAGCTGCGTGCATTGCGGCTTCTGCCTCGCCACCTGCCCGACCTACACGGTGCTGGGCGACGAGCTCGACAGCCCGCGCGGCCGCATCTACCAGATCAAGTCGATGCTGGAGGGCGGCGGCCCGGCGCCGGCCAGCGTCGCCAGGCATCTCGACCGCTGCCTGTCCTGCCTGTCCTGCATGACCACCTGCCCATCGGGCGTGCACTACATGCACCTGGTCGACCACGGCCGCGCGGTGGTGGAGAAGACCTATCGCCGGCCGCTGCAGGATCGGGCGATCCGGGCGCTGCTGGCGGCGGTGCTGCCTCGGCCGCGGCTGTTCCGCCTGGCGCTGATCGGGGCGATGGCGGCACGGCCGGTGGCGGGGCTGCTGCCGAAGCGGCTGCGCGCCATGCTGGCGCTGGCGCCGCGCCGGCTGCCGCCGCCCAGCCCGGTCGACCGGCCGCAGGTCTTCGCCGCCGAGGGAGTGCGGAAGCGTCGGGTGGCGCTCTTGTCCGGCTGCGCCCAGACGGTGCTGGACCCGGGCATCAACGAATCCACGATCCGCCTGCTGACCCGCCACGGGGTCGAGGTGGTGGTGGCGCCAGGCGCCGGCTGCTGCGGGTCGCTGACCCACCATATGGGACGGGAGGAGGCGGCGCTGGCCTCGGCCCGGGCCAATATCGAAGCCTGGGGCCGGGTGGTGGAGGAGGGCGGCCTCGACGCCATCGTCGTCAACACCTCCGGCTGTGGCACCACGGTCAAGGATTACGGCCACATGTTCCGCGCCGACCCGGCCTGGGCCGGGCGTGCCGCCAGGGTCTCGGCCCTGGCCAAGGACGTCACCGAGCTGATGGACGAGGTCGGGCTGCAGCCGCCGGCGCGGCCGACGGGGCAGGCCGTGGCCTACCACTCCGCCTGCTCGATGCAGCACGGCCAGCGCATCGCGGCGCCGCCGCGCCGCCTGCTGGCCGCCGCGGGGTTCGAGCTGCGCGAGGTGCCGGACGGGCATCTCTGCTGCGGCTCGGCCGGCACCTACAACCTGCTGCAGCCGGAGATCGCGGACGAGTTGCGGGCGCGCAAGGTGCGGGCGGTGGAAAGCACCGGGGCGGCGATGGTCGCCGCCGGCAACATCGGCTGCATCACCCAGATCGGCCTGGGCACCGCCCTGCCGGTGGTGCACACGGTCGAGCTCTTGGACTGGGCCACCGGCGGTCCCAGACCGGCTGCCTTGGACGCGGCGTGAGGCCGGACGCCTAGTAAAGGCCGCCCGTTCCCGTCAGCGCATCCTGCGTGGTCTCGCCGAAGGTGTCGGCGACCGGCGGCGGGCCGGGCTCGGTGCCGGGGCGGAACGCCTCCATGATCACGTCCGACCCGCCCGCCTCGGCGGCATAGCCGTTGCGGCGGTCGACATAGGCGAAGCTGACGCCCGGCGGCACCGCGAAGGCGCCCGGATCGCTGCCGGCCAGCGCGTCCTTGATGAAGTCGCTGAAGATCGGCACCGCGATCGAGCCGCCGGTGGCGCCGGCGCCCAGGCTGCGCGGCTTATCGTAGCCGACATAGATGCCGACCGCGAGCTTCGGCGAGAAACCGACGAACCAGGCGTCGTTCGAATCGTTGGTGGTGCCGGTCTTGCCTGCCAGCGGCAGACCCAGCCCGGCGAGGCGGGCGGCGGTGCCGCGCTGGGTGACGCCCTGCAGGATCGAGATCATCTGGTAGTTGGCGATCGGGTCGTCCAGCTCCTGCCCGCGCGGCCGCTGCGGCGCCGCCTGGCCGGTCCAGGCCGGGGCGGCGCAGGGGATGCAGTCGGCCCGGTCCGGGCCGGTCACGCCCGGCTGCCGCAGGCTGCGGCCGTCGCGGTCCTGCACCCGCTCGATCAGATAGGGGCTGATCTGGTAGCCGCCATTGGCGATGGTGGCGTAGCCGGTGGTCAGCTTCAGCGGCGTGGTCTCGCCGGCGCCCAGGCCCATCGCCGGGTACAGCGGCATGTTCTGGTAGATACCGAAGGCCTCCGCCGTCTGCTTCACCGGCTGCAGCCCCATCTCGACCAGCAGGCGGATGGTCATGACGTTGCGCGACCGCTCGACGCCGGAACGCAGCGTGGCCAGGCCGATGAAGCCGCCGCCGTAGTTGCGCGGCCGGTAGCGGCCGGCGCCCTGGCCCTGGTCGACCGAGATCGGCGTGTCGTAGATCAGGCTGGACGGGGTGTAGCCATGCTCCAGCGCCGACAGGTAGACGAAGGGCTTGAAGGCCGAGCCCGGCTGGCGCTGCGCCTGGGTGGCGCGATTGAACTCGCTGAGCGAGAAGTCGAAGCCGCCCGACATGGCCAGCACCTTGCCGGTGAAGGGCTCGATCGCGACCAGCGCGCCCGACACCTCCGGCACCTGGCGCAGCGAATAGGCGGCCAGCTGCGGCGCCGAGGCCTTGGCCGTCGCCGGCTGCACCCAGATCACGTCGCCCTTGGCCAGCACGTCGTCGGCGCCGCCGACCTGGCGGCCCATGCGGCCGTTCTCGACCCGGCGGGCCCAGGTCATGTCGCTGCGGTCGATGCGGCCCTGGCTGCCGTCCTCCAGCCCGATCACCGCGGCCTGGCGGTCGACCTCCAGCACCACGGCCAGGTCCCAGCCGTCGATGTCGGCCGGGCGGTCGATGCCGGTCAGGAAGCGCTGCCACACCGGACGCTCATCCTTCGGCGGGGCGGTCGGCGCCACCGCGGGCTTCGGCTCCTGCTGCTCCGGCACGTGCACGCCCATGGCCGACAGCGCGCCGAGCAGCCGGCCCTGCTGCGCCGGGGGCGGGGAGGCCTGCTGGGCCGGCGCCTGGGCGGCCTCGGCCTGCGCCACGGCCTGGGCCGAGGCCGGCAGGTCCAGCATCGCCGAGATGTTGGTGATCGGCCCGCGCCAGCCGCGGTTGCGGTCGAACCGCTCCAGCCCGGCGCGCAGCGCCCGGTCGGCGAAGACCTGCAGCCGCGGATCCAGCGTGGTGCGCACCGCCAGCCCGCCGCGATAGAGCTGGTCGTTGCCGAAGGAGCGGCGCAGCGACCGGCGCACCTCCTCGGCGAAATAGGGGGCGTGCACGGTCTCCAGCGGCGCTTGCGCGCGCACCGCCAGCGGCTCGGCCTTGGCGGCGGCCGCCTGTTCGGCGGTGATGGCGCCGTCCTGGGCCATGCGGTCCAGCACGTAGTCGCGGCGGGCGCGGGCGGCGTCCGGCCGGGTGACCGGGTTGTAGTTGTTCGGCGCCTTTGGCAACGCCGCCAGATACGCCGCCTCGGACAGCGACAGCTCGACCGGCGGCTTGCCGAAATAGCGGGCCGAGGCCGCGCCGACGCCATAGGCGCCGCGGCCGAGATAGATCTCGTTGAGGTACATCTCCAGGATCTGGTCCTTGGAGAAATTGTGCTCGATCTCGAAGGCGAGGATCAGCTCACGGATCTTGCGGAGGGCGCTGACCTCGTTGGTCAGCAGTAGGTTCTTGGCCACCTGCTGGGTGATGGTCGAGCCGCCCTCGAGCCGCCGGCCGCTGCGCAGGTTCTTGACATTGGCGACCACGGCGCGGGCCAGGCCGGCGGGATCGACGCCGTGATGGTGCCGGAAATTCTGGTCCTCGGCCGAGATGAAGGCCTGCACCAGATAGGGCGGCAGGCTCGACAGCGGCACCACCACCCGGTTCTCGACGTAATACTCGCGCAGCAGCGACCCGTCGGCGGCGTAGATCCGGGTAGTCTCGGGCGGCTGATAGGCGGCGAGCTGGCTGGCATCGGGCAGGTGCAGCTCCGGTCCGGCGGCGGTGGCCAGGAGCTTCAGCAGGACGGCGGCGACGGAAAAGCTGGCGGACATGCGGGCGGTTCACTGGTCCCAGGGCGTCTCTTACTAAACGTTCGGCCGGCGAATCGGAAACGCCTTCTGCTCGATGAAGCCATGCGGAGGCTGTGGAAAGTGAGATAGGGCGATATCACCTGCGCTGCCATGCCGCTTCATCCGCGGCCCCGCGCATGGGATGATATCGGCATGAAACCGATCGTTCTCCTGATGTCGATCGGCCTGCTGGGCTGGTGGTACGTCGTGGTGCCGCTGCAGGTGATCGTCGCGGCCGTCGCCCTGGCGCACGGCCGTCGGCGGCTGGCCGTGTTCAGCCTGGCGGCGCTGGCCATGGCCGTCGTCACGGTCCGGGCCGCGCGGGCCGCCGTCGACTGGCATCCGGAAGGATTCGGCCAGGTCGGGGTGGTGCTGCCCAGCGGCCACTCGGCACTGGTCGTGGTGGCGGTGACGACGCTGGCGGCGCTGGTCTGGCCACGTTGGACGCGGGCCCGCGTCACGGTCGCGGCGGCGTTGATCCTGGCCGTCGGCGCGGTCATGACGGTTGGCGGCCACACCGTCGGCGACGTCGTGGTGGGCCTGGCGCTGGGCGGCATCTCCGTTCTTGTCGCCGGGACCGTCGCGCGCTTCCGCTGGCCGCGCCGCGCATCGGCGGTTTGAAGCCTCAGTAGTTCGGCCACAGCCCCGGGGTCGCCAGCTCGATGACATGGCCATCGGGGTCGGAGAAGTAGAGGCTGGCGCCGCCGCGCGACCAGCCCATCTCTCCCGTCAGGGCCACGCCGGCCTCGGCCAGGCGCTGGCGCCAGGCGTCGAGGCTGCCGGCCGGCACGGCGAAGGCCATGTGCAGCCGCCCCGTGCCCTCATGCCCCGGGATGGTGCCGGGGGCATCGACCACGTCCTCGGAGGTGGCGCCGGCCAGGAACAGCAGCAGCACGCCCTGGCGGCCGGCATCCAGCGCCACCAGCCGCGGGCTGCGCAGCATCACGGGCAGGCCCAGCACCTGCTCGTAGAAGGCGGCGGACCGGTCCAGATCGGCGACATAGAGCGCGGTCTCGAGCAGGCCGTCGATGCGCGGCGCGGCGGTCATGGGAGGTGACCCTCTTTTGAGGCCGTCCGGAAATGCGCTGGTGTGAGTCGGCTGGCGGTGGTTTCGAGAACCGGAGCGCAGCGCACATTGGGTGCGTGAGCACCGGAAGCGGAGAAACCGCCGTCAGACGGCCGCACCAGTAGCATTTCCGGACGGCCTCACTTGTCGGTGAGGCGGATCACCACATCCACCCGGGCGATGCGGGTGCCGGCCGGGGCGTCCGGCAGGGCCGAGACCACCACGGCGTCGCCATGGACGTCGCGCAGCTCGCCGGTCGATTCGTGGTAGAAATGATGGTGGTCGTGGATGTTGGTGTCGAAGTAGGACCGCCCGGCCTCGACCACCACCTCGCGCAGCAGGCCGGCCTCGGTGAACTGGTGCAGGGTGTTGTAGACGGTCGCCAGCGCCATGGCCTGGCCGGCCGCCAGCGCCGCGCCGTGCAGCGCTTCGGCGGTGACGTGGCGGTCGCAGCCGTCGAACAGCAGCTGCGCCAGCGCCACGCGCTGGCGGGTCGGCCGCAGCCCGGCCTCGATCAGCCGGTCGACGGGGGCGTTGGTAGGGGCGTCCGTCATTCTGATCCTGCAATGATCCATCCGCACAATAATCTGTGCGTGCCGATGGAACAACACCCCCGCGGTAGCGGTGGTTCGCCTCACATCATCTGGTAATTCGGGCCGCCGCCGCCCTCCGGCACGGTCCAGACGATGTTCTGCTTCGGATCCTTGATGTCGCAGGTCTTGCAGTGCACGCAGTTCTGCGCGTTGATCACGAAGCGCGGGTCGCTGCCGTCCTCGTTGCGCACCACCTCGTACACCCCGGCCGGGCAGTAGCGCTGCGCCGGCTCGTCGAACACCTTCAGGGTATAGGCGATCGGGATCGACGGGTCCTTCAGCTTCAGATGCGACGGCTGGTTCTCCTCATGGTTGGTGTTCGACAGGAACACCGAGGAGAGGCGGTCGAAGGTGATCACCCCGTCCGGCTTCGGATAGTCGATCTTCTTCGACTGCGCGGCCGGGCGCAGCGTCTCGTTGTCGGCATGCTTGTGGCGCAGGGTCCAGGGCAGCTTGCCGCGGGTCCACAGCTCCAGGCCGGAATAGAGCGTGCCCAGGAGGGTGCCCCAGCGGAAGGCCGGGCGGCAGTTGCGCACCACCGTCAGCTCCTGCCACAGCCAGCTCGCCTTCAGCCGATCCGGATAGGCGGTGACCTCGTCATGGCCCTCGCGGCCCTCGGCCAGGGCGTCGAACACCGCCTCGGCGCAGACCATGCCGCTCTTCATCGCGGTGTGGTTGCCCTTGATCCGCGGCACGTTGACGAAGCCGGCGGAGCAGCCGATCAGGCAGCCGCCCGGGAAGGTCAGCTTCGGGATCGACTGCAGCCCGCCCTCGTTGATGGCGCGGCCGCCATAGGCCAGGCGCTTGCCGCCCTCCAGCGTCGGCCGGATCAGCGGGTGGGTCTTGAAGCGCTGGAACTCCTCGAACGGCGACAGATACGGGTTCTTGTAGTCCAGCGCGACGACATAGCCGATCGAGACCAGGTTCTCGCCGAAATGGTAGATCCAGCTGCCGCCATAGGTCTCGTTGTCCAGCGGCCAGCCGAAGCCGTGCTGCACCAGGCCGCGCCGGTGGTTCTCCGGCTTCACCTCCCACACTTCCTTCACGCCCAGGCCGAAGGTCTGCGGGTCGCAGTGGGCGCGCAGGGTGAAGCGCTCCATCAGCATCTTGGCCAGGGAGCCGCGCACGCCCTCGCCGATCAGCGTGTATTTGGCGTGCAGCTCCATGCCCGGCGTGTGGTTGCCGGTCGGCTGCCCGTCCTTGCCGATGCCCATGTCGCCGGTGGCCACGCCCTTGACCGACCCGTCCTCGTGGTACAGCACCTCGGCCGCGGCGAAGCCGGGATAGATCTCCACCCCCAGCGCCTCGGCCTGCTGCGCCATCCAGCGCGTCACCAGCCCCATGCTGACGATGTAGTTGCCGTGGTTGTGCAGCTCCTTCGGCAGCCCGAAATTGGGGAAGCGGAAGCTGCTGACGCCGGTGTAGTAGTGGAACTCGTCCTGCGTCACCGGGGTGTCCAGCGGCGCGCCCTTGTCCTTCCAGTCGGGGATCAGCTCGTTCAGCGCGCGCGGGTCCAAGACCGCACCCGACAGGATGTGGGCGCCGACCTCGGACCCCTTCTCCAGCACGCAGACACTGACCTCGCGCCCCGTCTCCGCCGCCTTCTGCTTCAGCCGGATCGCCGCCGCGAGGCCCGCCGGCCCCGCGCCCACGATCACGACGTCGTATTCCATCGATTCGCGTTCCATCGCGCGTCCCTGTCGTTCGGTTGGCGGCATGCTACAGAAATGCATCCCCGGAATCGAATGGCCGATCATGTCGCGCCGGCTTTGGCTCCGGTTGCGACGCCCAGGCCCCGGTGACGCTGCGGCAGGCCGGCCAGGGTTGACAGGCCGGCCGGCCCGGCGGCTTCTAGCGCATGGACAGGATCAGCGAATCAGCCGTGCAGCCCGCCGAGATCATCGCCCTGCTGAGATGGTACCAGGACGCCGGCGTCGACGAGTCGATCGGCGACGATCCGGGCGCGCTCGGCCGGCCGCGCACGGCCGGGCCGGCGCCGATGGCGATGGCTCCCGTCCAGGCGGCACCGCCGCAACCAGTCCAGTCCACTCCCGCTGCTGCCCCTGTCCGCGCGGTCGCCGCCACGGTGCTGCCGGGCAGCGACGCCGCCACCGGCGACGCCCGCCGCATCGCCGCCGGCTGCAATACGCTGGAGGAGCTGGCGGCCGCGCTGGCCGCCTTCGATGGCTGCGGGCTGAAGGCCACCGCCACCCAGATGGTGTTCGCCGACGGCAATCCCGAGGCCGACATCATGATCGTCGGCGAGGCGCCGGGGGCGGAGGAGGACCGGCTGGGCAAGCCCTTCGTCGGCCAGTCCGGCAAGCTCCTGGACCGCATGCTGGCGGCGATCGGCCTCGACCGGACCACGGTCTACATCTCCAACATCGTCAACTGGCGCCCGCCCGGCAACCGCCAGCCGAACGCGTCGGAGATCGCGATCTCGCTGCCCTTCATCGAGCGGCACATCGCCCTGATGCAGCCGAAGATCCTGCTCTGCGCCGGCGGCACCTCGGCCGCGGCGCTGCTGGCGACGCGCGAGGGCATCACCCGCATCCATGGCCGCTGGTACGACCGCTCCTTCCCGGACCTGCCGGCGCCGGTGCCGACCATGCCGATCTACCACCCGGCCTTCATCCTGCGGCAGCCGGGCATGAAACGCGACGTCTGGCGCGACCTCTTGGTGCTGAAGCGCCGGATGCAGGAGCTGGGCTGCGGCTTCGCGTCCGTGACCTGACCGTCGTTTCACTTTTCCCGGCGCATTCCGTCGGCTAGCTTGGCCGCTTCGTTCGACCACCGCTTGGGGGGACGCATGCCGGGCCGGATCGACGACTCACGCCCGTTCATCGCCGTCAACATCGCGCTGCTGACCGTGTCCGACACGCGGACGGCGGCCGACGACAAGTCCGGCGACACGCTGGCCGAGCGCATCGCCGCGGCCGGCCATGCCGTGCGCGACCGGCGCATCGTCAAGGACGACCAGGCCGCGATCGAGGCGCAGCTGCGGGCGTGGATCGCCGACCCCGAGATCGACACGGTGATCGCCACCGGCGGCACCGGCGTCACCGGCCGCGATGTGACGCCCGAGGCATTCCACGCGGTCTATGAGAAGCACATCCCCGGCTTCGGCGAGCTGTTCCGCTGGCTGTCCTACGACAAGATCGGCACCTCGACGATCCAGAGCCGGGCGACCGCGGGCGTCGCCGGCGGCACCTATCTGTTCGCGCTGCCGGGCTCGCCCTCCGCCTGCCGCGACGCCTGGGACCTGATCCTGAAGGACCAGCTCGACAACCGGTTCCGGCCCTGCAACTTCGTCGAGCTGATGCCGCGCCTCCTCGAGAGATGACCGCCATGAACGTCCTTCTCCGCGCCGGCCGGCTGGCCGCCCTCGCCTGCCTGCTCGCCGTGGCCGCCTGTGCCGCGCCGGGCGGCGGCTCCCGCTCCACCACCGCGCCGGGCGCCAATGTGGCCCAGCTGCCGCCGCTTCCGACCAGCGGCTGCGGCATCCCCGCCGCGGAGGGCACCCAGACACTGAAGTTCCAGGGCGCGTCCTGGCGCTACATCGTCGACCTGCCGAGCGGCTACGACAAATCCCGGCCCACCCGGCTGATCCTGGCCTTCCACGGCCGCACCGGCACAGCCGAAAAGGTGAAGACCTATTTCGACCTCGAGGGCTCCACGGCACGCCCGGCGATCGTGGTCTATCCGCAGGCGCAGGGCGGCTGGGGCGGCAGGGCCGATCGCGACATGGCCTATGTCGACACCCTGCTGGCCCGGCTGAAGGCGACGCTGTGCGTCGACCAGAACCAGATCTTCGCCGCCGGCCATTCGATGGGCGGCAGCTTCGTCAACGACCTGTCCTGCGGCCGCGCCGGGGTGTTCCGCGCCACCGCCGTGGTGGCCGGCGGCATCGGCAGCGTCCGGCCCTGCCAGGGCGAGGTGGCGGCGATCCTGCTGCACAACCCGAAGGACAACATGGTGCCCTACAGCCAGGGCATCACCGAGCGCGACAAGCGCATCGCCCAGAACCGGCTGGCCGCCACGCCGGTCGAGGCCGACGCCGCCTTCCGCTGCAAGCGCTGGGGCAAGACCGGCATCGCCGACCCGGTGGTGTTCTGCGACCTGCCGTCGACCTTCAACCGCAAGCGCCCCTATTCCCATGGCTGGCCGGACGGCACCGGCCCGACCATCATCGGCTTCTTCGACCGCGTCACCGACCAGCGGATTCAGTTGACAGAGCGGCCGCCCGCCCCTTAGGTGGGGGCATGGTGATCCGGCTAAGCACGCTTCGACTTATCTGATCGGCGCCCCGCCCGTACAGGGTGGGGGGCGTCGACACCGAAGCTGTTGCGACCTCTTCTCCGGATCCTCTCCATGACTCCCGACCGATCGTACCGACAGGTTTCTTCCCGCACGCATCGGGACCTGCTGCGACTTATCACCGGCCGCTGAGCGGCGCATCGCGCGCCCGGCGGCCCCTTGGCGCATCCATGTCATGCGCCCGTCGTCAATTCGCCCTATCCTGATATTTCCGGCCCCCGCCGGCCGGTGCGAGAGAGAAATCCGATGTCCGCGATCCAATCCAAACCCGGCCCCTCTAAACCCGGAATGCCGATCGACAAGTACCGCCCGGTGCAGACCGTGGCGCTCACCGACCGGCAATGGCCGAACCGCGTCATCGATCGCGCCCCGATCTGGTGCTCGGTCGACCTCCGCGACGGCAACCAGGCCCTGATCGAGCCGATGGGCACCGACCGCAAGCAGCGCATGTGGGACCTGCTGGTCGGCCTGGGCTTCAGGGAGATCGAGGTCGGCTTCCCCGCCGCCTCGCAGACCGATTTCGACTTCGTCCGCCACCTGATCGACAACGGCCTGATCCCCGACGGCGTCACCATCCAGGTGCTGACCCAGTCGCGCGAGGAGCTGATCCGCCGCACCTTCGACGCCATCCGCGGCGCGAAACGGGCGATCGTCCATCTCTACAACTCGACCTCGACGCTGCAGCGCCGGGTGGTGTTCGGCCTCGACCGCGACGGCATCACCGAGATCGCGGTGCGCGGCACCAAGCTGATCAAGGAGCTGGTGCCGACGGTGCCGGAGACCGAGATCGTGTTCCAGTACTCGCCGGAAAGCTTCACCGGCACCGAGCTGGACTATGCCCGCGACATCTGCGGCGCCGTGCTCGACGCCTGGCAGCCGACGCCGGAGAAGAAGGCGATCCTGAACCTGCCGGCGACGGTGGAGATGGCGACGCCGAACGTCTATGCCGACCAGATCGAGTGGTGCCACCGCAACTTCGCCCGGCGCGACAGCTTCGTGCTGTCGGTGCATCCGCACAATGACCGCGGCACCGGCATCGCCGCGACCGAGCTGGCCCTGATGGCCGGCGCCGACCGCGTCGAGGGCACGCTGTTCGGCAATGGCGAGCGCACCGGCAATGTCGACATCGTCACGCTGGGGCTGAACATGTTCACCCAGGGCGTCGACCCCGGGCTCGACCTGCATGATGTCGGCGAGATCGTCCGCACCGTCGAATACTGCAACCAGCTGCCGGTGCATCCGCGCCACCCCTATGGCGGCGAGCTGGTGTTCACCGCCTTCTCCGGCTCGCACCAGGACGCGATCAAGAAGGGCTTCGCGGCCATGGAGAAGAGCAACAGCGGGCTGTGGGAGGTGCCGTATTTGCCGATCGACCCGCAGGACATCGGCTGCAGCTACGAGGCGGTGATCCGGGTCAACAGCCAGTCCGGAAAGGGCGGCGTCGCCTACCTCCTGCTGACCGACCATGGGCTCGATCTGCCGCGCAAGCTGCAGGTGGAGTTCAGCCAGGTGATCCAGAAGCTGGCCGACGAGACCGGCAAGGAGATCTCCTCCAAGGTGATCTGGCAGGAGTTCGAGCAGGAATACCTCGCCCCCGGCCGGGTCGAGGTCGTCGGCCACACCACGCTGCCGACCGGCCGCGGCGAGCGCCACATCGAGGCGCAGGTGAAGATCGACGGGGTGGAGAAGACGATCCGGGGCGAGGGCAACGGCCCGCTCAACGCCTTCGTCGACGCGCTCCATCAGGAGATCGGGGCCGATGTCGACATCGTCGACTATCGCGAGCACGCGCTGCGCAGCGGCTCCGATTCCAGCGCCGCGACCTATGTCGAGGCCCGGGTCGGCGGCAGGACGCTGTTCGGCGTCGGCATCGACAGCAACATCGTCATGGCCTCGCTCAAGGCCGTGGCCGGCGCCGTCAATCGCGGGGCCCGCAAGGGCGCCGTCTGAGGCCCGGGCCGGCCGGGTCCGCTATCCAGGCGGACCCGGATCGGGTCGCCGGGCGTTGTGGAAGGCGCGACGGCAGCCCGCCGGCGCGGCGACCGGAGGAGGGGACCATGCCGCAGCTTCGACCCGAGGACCTGTCCGCCGAGGAAAAGGACGCGCTGGGGCGCATCCACCGCCACGAGCCCGGCGTCGCCGATGCCGTGCGCCTGGGCCTGCAGGCCCGGGGGCTGGTCGAGGAGCGGCAGGGCAAATGGGCGCTGACCAATGACGGCAGCGTCCTCCTCGCCACCATCGGGCTGGGCAAGCTCGACACCTGACGGGCGCTCACGCCTTCCGCACCAGCTCCCGCATCGGCGGCGCCTCGGTGCTGTCGGGGAAGACGACGCGATTCAGCGCGTCCTCCGGCAGGCGCAGATGGTCGCGGAACACGCCCTTGACCACGGCGCGCAGGTCGGTGGTCGGGGCCAGGTCGCGGCCCTGGTACAGCTTGCTTGACGCGAGGCCCGGCCAGTCGGCCAGCACCCGTCCGCCATGCACCGCGCCGCCGGCCAGAAAGGCGACCGAGCCGGTGCCGTGGTCGGTGCCGCCCGAGCCGTTGGCCGCGGCGGTGCGGCCGAACTCCGTCACCGTCAGGATCGCGGTCTGCCTCCAGGATTCGCCCAGCCCGGTGCGCAGCGCCTGCAGCGTCGCGGCATAGGCGGCCAGCAGCCGGTCCAGCCGTTTCACCTGCTGCACATGCGTGTCCCAGCCATACAGCTCCATCACCGCGATGCGCGAGCCGGCGGGGTCGGCCAGGAACCGGCCGGCGGCCTCGGCCAGCTTGAGGTCGGCGCCGGCCGCGGGGGCGGCCATCGCGCCCTGGCCGGAGGAGCCCGCGGAGGCGGTCTGCACCAGCCCCTGGATCTGCCGGCCGAAGGCGGTGGTGTCGAGGCCCGAGGCATAGGCCGCGTGCAGCGCCGGGTCCTGGTCGTACAGCCGGGCGACCAAGTCGGGGAAGCCCGGCGGCAGGCCGGTCGGCTTGTCCGGCAGCCAGGAGGTGACGGGCGTGGCGCCGCGCAGCACCAGCGGGATCTCCTCGGCGAAGGCGATGCCGAAGCGCCGGTCGGTGGCGCCGATCAGGCCCAGCGTGCGGTTCAGCCAGCCGTCGCGGGTGCCGTCCAGCCGCGCGGATCCTGTCTCCAGCAGGTCCTGGCCATCGAAATGTGACCGGTCGCGATAGGGCGAGGCCACGGCGTGCAGTGGCAGGAAGCTGCCCTCGGTGTACCAGTCCTTCAGCGGCGCCAGGGCGGGATGGAGGGCGAAGCGGCCGTCCAGGTCGACCATGCCGCCGTCCCGGCCGAGGTCGGGCGGCACCAGCGCGGCGCGCAGCGCGCGCAGGTCCGGGTCGGCATAGGGCGGCATCGCCGCCAGCCCGTCCAGCGCCCCGCGCATGATGATCAGGACGAAGCGCTGCTCGATCGGCGCCTTGGCCAGCAGCAGCCGGGCCGGCAGCACCGTGGCCGCGGCGGTGGCGGCGAGGCCGCCGAGAAGATGGCGTCGGGTCAGATCCATCCTCTCACCTCCTCTGGAATTCCGGGCTCAGCAGCGCCAGGGCGATGCCCTCCCGCTGGCTCGGCGCGCCGCGCAGCACGCCCTTGGTCTGCTCCGACAAGGTCGGGCCGACCAGCGCCTCGGCGAAGGGCAGGGGCGACTGGTCGGCGACGAGGCGCGGGATCACCTGGTAGCTCCATTCCAGCCGCTCCATCACCAGCTCCGGCGCCAGCCAGTCCGATTCCCGGTCCGGCCAGCCCTGCGGCGACGGTGCGTTCAGGATCTGCTGGCCCAGGCGGCGCACCCAGGCCACCGCAGGCTGGCCAACCTCGCCCAGATCGAAGGCCCGCGCCACCGAGACCACATAGTCCAGCGGCGACTTGAACTTGCGCCGTTCGTGCTGCCAGGCCTCGGGGCTGTCGATCAGCGCCTCGGACACCGCGGCCAGGTCGCCGCCGGTGTCGAGATAGGTCTTCGCCAGCCGGTCGACCGCGGTCTTCGGCGGGTCGTCGGCGATGAAGTGGCGGGCCAGCTGGGTGGCGAGGTGCCGGGCGGTGGCCGGATGCGCCGCCAGCGCGTCCAGCGCCGCCTCGCCCTCGTCCTGCCCGGCCTCCGGATAGGTCCTGCCCAGGAAGGTCTTCGCTCCGGGCTCGTGGCCGGCGGGGCGGAAGGCGAAGACGGTGCCGGGCGGGTCCTTGGCCCGGCCGGGCGTCCAGCCGGTCAGGATCATCGCCAGTGTTCGCACATCGGCCTGGGTGTAGCCGCCGTCGACGCCCAGCGTGTGCAGCTCCATCAGCTCCCGCCCCAGATTCTCGTTCAGCCCGACCCCGGCCTTCCGGCCGTATTTCGAGTTCGGCCCGACCGAGCGGGCATTGTCGAGATAGAACAGCATCGCCGGGTGCTTCACCACCGCGCCCAGCAGGTCGCGGAACCTGCCGGTGACATGGGGGCGGATCGCCTCGTTCTCATAGGCGCCGCCGAAGGGGACGACATAGCTCTGCACATAGGCGACGGTGAAGTGGTTGGTCCAGAACTTGACCAGCCGCTCGCGGAACGGCGTGTCGCTGGCCACCGCCGCCTGGACATGCGCCACGCGGTCGCGGTCGCGCAGGGCGCGCGCCTCCTCCTGGTGCGGCTTGCGGCTGTCCTCGTCCGCCGCCGTCTGCACCGCGATCAGGATCTCCATCCCGGCCCTGGTCAGCGGCAGGTCGCCGGCCGGGGCGGCCGGCTGGCGCACCTGCGCCCGCAGCCAGTCCCAGGGGTTGTCGGCGAGGGTCTCGAGCTGCCCGGGCCGGGCGCCGAACCCGAAGCGATTCGCGGCGATCGCCGCCTCGACGAGAGACATGGTTCTCCGTCCCCGCTTTCGAACGATCGGCTCCCCCTCCGGTCCCTGCACGGCAGGGCGGCGGGATTCCGTCGGCCGGCGTCGTTCCGGTGGGAGCGCGCCGCCGTTGCGTCCGGTTCACTGACGTGCTGATTAAGGTAAGGGCTGATCCGCAGCAGGGCGAGGGTGTCGGGCGATGGGGACGGTTGGTCGCAGGGTGCGTGAGGCGCGCATCGAGACGGATGGCGCGGCGGCAGCGGCGGCGGACCGGCTGCGCCTGCTCAAGGCGCTGGAGAAGAAGATCCTCTGGCTCTCCGCCTGGACGATCCACAACGCCAACCACGTCCGGCCGAACCCGGACGGGCTGAAGGTCGGCGGCCACCAGGCCTCCTCCGCCTCGCTGGTCACGGTGATGACGGCGCTGTATCTCGACGTGCTGCGCCCGCGGGACCGGGTGGCGGTGAAGCCGCATGCCAGCCCGGTGTTCCACGCCATCCAGTACCTGCTGGGCCAGCAGAGCCGCGAGAATCTCGAGGCCTTCCGCTCGCTCGGCGGAGCCCAGTCGTATCCGTCGCGCACCAAGGACGCCGACGACGTCGACTTCTCCACCGGCTCGGTCGGGCTCGGCGTCGCCATGACGCTGTTCGCCTCGATCGCCCAGGACTACGTCGCGCTGAAGGAGTGGGGCCGCGACGCCAAGGCCGGCGGCCGTATGGTCGCCCTGATGGGCGATGCCGAGCTGGACGAGGGCAACATCTACGAGGCCCTGCTGGAGGGCTGGAAGCACGATGTCCGCAATGTCTGGTGGGTGATCGACTACAACCGCCAGAGCCTGGATTCGATCGTCACCGAGCGCCTGTTCGCCCGCATCGACAAGCTGTTCGAGAACATGGGCTGGCGCGTGGTCACGCTGAAGTATGGCGGGCTGCTGGAGGCGGCGTTCAAGCGTCCGGGCGGCGACGCGCTGCGGCGCTGGATCGACGAATGCCCGAACCCGCTCTACTCGGCGCTGGTGTACCAGGGCGGCGCGGCCTGGCGCCGGCAGCTGCAGGCCGATATCGGCGGCACGGCCGGCATCGCCGAGATCCTGGCCGACCATGACGATGCGGCGCTGGCGGCGCTGATGACCAACCTGGCCGGCCACGACATGGAGACGGTGCTGGCGGCGTTCCGCGGCATCGCCGACGACGTGCCGACGGTGTTCATCGCCTACACCATCAAGGGCTTCGGCCTGCCCTTCGCCGGCCACAAGGACAATCATGCCGGGCTGATGAACCCGGAGCAGATGGCCGCCTTCCAGGCCAGCCAGGGCGTGCCCGAGGGGCGGGAGTGGGAGCCCTTCGCCGGCATCGACGACCTGGCCGACGAGCTGCGCGGCTTCCTGGCCGACGTGCCCTTCGCCGCCGAGGGCCGGCGCCGCTACGAGGCGGCGCGGATCCCGGTGCCGGCCGCGCTGGACGTCGCTTTGGCCGAGACCATGTCGACCCAGGAGGGCTTCGGCCGGATCATGGGCGAGCTGGCCAAGCGCGAGGACATGCTGGCCGAGCGCGTGGTCACCACCTCGCCCGACGTCACGGTCTCGACCAATCTCGGCGGCTGGGTGAACCGCCGCGGCATCTTCGACCGCCACGGCCGCGCCGACGTGTTCAAGGAGCAGAAGGTGGTCTCGGCCCAGCGCTGGGGCATGTCGCCGGACGGCCAGCATGTTGAGCTGGGCATCGCCGAGAACAACCTGTTCATCAACCTCGCGGCTTTGGGCCTGACCCATTCGCTGTTCGGCGAGCGGCTGCTGCCGGTGGGCACCCTCTACGACCCGTTCATCGCCCGCGGCCTGGATGCGCTGAACTACGCCTGCTACCAGGATGCCCGCTTCATGCTGGTGGCGACGCCGTCCGGCCTGACCCTGGCGCCGGAGGGTGGGGCGCACCAGTCGATCGGCTCGCCGCTGATCGGCATGGCCCAGGACGGCCTGGCCAGCTTCGAGCCGGCGTATGTCGACGAGCTGGCGGCGATCATGGCCTGGGGCTTCGACTACATGCAGCGCCCCGTGAAAGTAAAAGGGGGGGCGGACCCGGCGACGGGCGACTGGGTGCGCGACCATGATGGCGGCTCGGTCTATCTCCGCCTGTCGACCCGGCCGCTGGAGCAGCCGCGGCGTGACATGACCGACTCGTTGCGCCAGGCGGTGATCGCCGGCGGCTACTGGCTGCGCGAGCCGGCGCCCGGCGCGTCGCTGGCGATCGCCTACACCGGCGCCGTGGCGCCGGAGGCGATCGCCGCCTTCGAGCAGGTGCTGGAGGACATCCCCGGCGCCGGCCTGCTGGCCGTGACCTCGGCCGACCGCCTTAACGCCGGCTGGCATGCCGAGCTGGCGGCGGTGCGCGCCGGCCATGCGGTCGAGCCCTGCCTGGCCCGCCGGCTCTTGGCGCCGCTGGCGCCCGACGCGGCGCTGGTCACGGTGCTGGACGGCCATCCGGCGACCTTGTCCTGGCTCGGCGGGGTGCACGGCCACCGGGTCAAGCCGCTGGGCGTCGAGCATTTCGGCCAGTCCGGCACCATCCCGCAGCTCTACAAGAAGTACGGGCTGGACGCCGACGCCATCCTCGACGCCTGCGCCGCGGCCTTGCTGGGGCGGTGACGGACGACCGGGATCGCGGGTGAACCGCCGGACTCTCAGCGCTCGGCGGTGATCACATGGGCCTGGATCTGGCCGGTGACCGGGCCGGGGCCGAAGCGGGCGGCGATCGCGGTGGCCGCAGCTTCGGTCGCCTCCAACAGCCGGTCGGCGGCGCGGTCCTCGATCTCCTTCCGCATCGGCGTGCCCTGGCAATAGCCGATGGCGACGGTCATCGCATCCGGCGCCGCGCTCTGCCGCGTGACCGTCTCGGACGTGACCGACCCGAACCCCGCGGCGCGCAGCTGGGCCTCCAGCGCCGCGACGTCGTGATGGCCATGCGGCGTGCGCGCCAGGAACAGCGGCGGGTCGTCGGGGAACAGGCGCGCCACCGCGGCCACCACCACATCGGCGAATTCGTTCGCCTCGATCCGGTCCCAGACGTTGAACAGGAAGCGCCCGCCCGGCTTCAGGACGCGATGCGCCTCGGCGAAGGCCCGCACCTTGTCGGGAAAGAACATCGCGCCGAACTGGCAGACCACGGCGTCGAACGCTCCGTCCGGGAAGGGCAGGGACTGGGCATCCGCCGGACGCCAGGTCACCCGGGGCGAGGAGATCAGGCTCGACGCCCGGTCGAGCATCGCCTGGTTGATGTCGGTCGCGTCGATCGACACCTCGTCCGGCAGGGCGGAGAGCAGCGCCCGGGTGACGATGCCGGTTCCGGCCGCCGTCTCCAGCACCCGGCCGCGCCGCAGGCCGGTCAGCCGGGAGGCCAGGTCGCTGGCATAGGGCGCGAAGATCATCGGCCCCAGATGCTGGTCGTACAAGGCAGGGATGGGTCCCTGGAAGATCCGATCGGCTTCCATGTCGTCAGCCTCCCCTTCTCTCGGCACCTCCCACGACTCGACGGCCGGCGGGGCGAAAAGTCCAGCGGGAACGCTTGAGGACCCAAAGGCGGACCTACGCCTCCATCTCCACCCGGCCCAGCGCCTCGATCTCGATGGCCACGTGCGCGCCGGGGGCGGGCCATTGGGTCTGTACCAGGCTGCCCAGCAGCACGATCTCGCCGGCCTTCAGGCTCCTGCCGCGACGGGCCAGCGTGCCGGCCAGCCAGGCCAGCGCGTTCAGCGGATGGCCCAGCACGTCGCGGCCGTGGCCGCGCCCCGCCTCGGCGCCGTCGATCAGCATCCGGCCGGACAGCGCTGCCAGGTCCAGGCCGCGCCAGCCGGCGACCGGCGCGCCCAGCACGCAGCCGACCTGGAAGAAGTCGTCGGCCAGCAGGGTCGGGGCGCCCAGCCCGGCGAAATCGGCATAGCGGTCGTCGACCACCTCGATCGCCGGCAGCACCGCCTCCACCGCCGCCGCCAGGGCGTCGCGGCCGTGCTCGCCGGGCGGCAGGTCGCAGCTCAGGCGGACCGCGATCTCGCACTCCACGCCGATGCGGTGATGCGCCGCCGCCGGGAAGCGGCCGGGGCTCTGCTGGACATTCGCCTGGAAGAGGCCGCCCTCGCAGGGCTCCGGGATTCCGAGGAAGCGCTGCATCACCGGCGTGGTGCAGCCGATCTTCCAGCCGATGCGCGGTCCGAAGCGGTCGGACAGGATGTCGTGCGCCGCGTCCTGCAGCCGGCGCGCTTCGGCGAGATCGGCCGGCCGCAGCCCTTCCGGCAGGCCGGGAAAGGCGCCGGGGCGCAGCCGGTGGGCGGCCAGGATGCCGGCGGCCGCATGGAGATCGATTGCCATCGCGCGCTCCATTGGTAGGGCTTTTATCCTCATGCTACGCTCATTCGTCGGACAAGAGGGAGGACGTCATGGCCGGGGTGCTGCTCGTCACCGGCGCGGGCCGTGGAATCGGCGCCGCCATCGCCCGGCTGGGCTCGGCCCGCGGCTGGCGCGTGGCGGTCAATTACGGCCGGTCGCGCGACGCGGCCGAGGCCCTGGTGGCCGGGATCAAGGCCGCGGGCGGCGAGGCCGCCGCCTTCGCCGCCGATGTCGGCGACAGCGCCGCGGTGACGGCGATGTTCACAGAGGTCGACCGGGCGCTCGGGCCCGTCACCGCCCTGATCAACAATGCCGGGGTGATCGGGCCGGTGACCCGGACCGAGGCGATGGACGACCCGCAGGCCCTGGCCGCGCTCTACGCCGTCAACGTCTTCGGCATGTTCTACTGCAGCCGCGAGGCGATCCGCCGGATGTCGCGGCGGCGCGGCGGGCCGGGCGGCGTGATCGTCAACATCTCCTCGGTCGCGGCCCGGCATGGCGGGCTGCCGCAGGAGGTGGCCTATGCCTCGTCCAAGGGCGCGGTCGATTCCTTCACCACCGGCCTGGCGCGCGAGGTCGCGCCCGACGGCATCCGCGTCGTCGGCCTGCGCCCCGGCCTGACCGACACCGACATCAACGACGACCATATCGGCGGCAAATCGGTGCTGGACGCAGTGGCGCCGAGCATCCCGATCGGCCGGATCGGCCGGCCGGAGGAGATCGCCGAGGCGGCGCTGTTCCTGCTGTCCGACGCCGCCTCCTACATGACGGCGACCACGATCGACGTGTCGGGGGGGCGCTGACACCCCGGTTTTTTGTCAAATCATTGCAACGCGGGAGATTTCGGCGACAATGGCCCAGGATCCAAAGAAGGTCGAAGACCGCGGCATGAAGAAAAACGGGTATCCTTCCGCCGGCCTGCATGGCCGGGTGGTCCACGATATCGGAGCCCGGATCGTATCCGGCCAAATTCCCCCGGGAGACACATTGCCGAGCGAAGGCGAGCTGGCCGAGACCTACGGCGCCAGCCGCTCGGCGATCCGCGAGGCGGTGAAGGTGCTGGCGGCCAAGGGGCTGGTGGAGCCGCGGCGCCGCTCCGGCACCCGGGTCAAGCCGCGCGAGGCGTGGAACCTGCTGGACCCCGACATCCTGGGCTGGCATTCGCCCGAGGCGCTGATCCCCAGCTTCCGGCGCGACCTGGTCGAGCTGCGCTGGGCGATCGAGCCGGCGGCGGCCGAGCTGGCGGCAAGGCGGTCGCAGCCCGAGGACCGGGCGCTGATCCAGGAGGCGCTGGACGAGATGGAGAAGGCGGGCGAGGACCCGCGCGCCTTCTACAGCGCCGATGTCCGCTTCCACCTGGCGGTGTTCGCCGCCAGCCGCAACGCGCTGATCGAGCGGCTCAGCACCATCCTCGGCCCGCTGCTGACCATGAGCTTCCAGGCCCAGGCGCGGCGCAACCGCGCCTTCCCGCTGGCGGTCGGCGACCATCGCGCGGTCTATGAGGGCATCGCCGCCGGCGACGCCCGGGCGGCGCGCAAGGCGATGCAGTTCATCATGAACCAGAGCGCCCGCGAGCTCGAAGCCGCGAGCCCGGAGGCGGCGATCGCCGCGGACGTGCCGGCTTAGGGCGGAATGCATTGAGGGCGGGCCAAGCCGTTGCGTTCGGCGATGGCTGACGGGATGGCGGGTGTCTTCGCGAATTGCCTCTCCCGCCTGGCGGGAGAGGTCGGGCGCCCGCAGGGCGACCGGGTGAGGGCTGGTCCCGGCCTCGACAAACTCCCCTCACCCGGAGCCGCTGCGCGTCTCCGACCTCTCCCGCAAGCGGGAGAGGCAACGCGGAGCAGTTCACCGTCTTTTCGTTCCTATCTCCGGTCGGCAGCGGCGCGGGTTGCCAGCGCCGCCGGCCTCCGCGACAATCGCGGCCCAACGGGCGGTGTCCAGGCCATGCCCGACTCAAAACAATCACATCGCTGATCGACCCAGGGGGAGACGCACCATCATGCTGCATGGCCTGTTCCGACGATCCGTCCTGCTCGCGGGCCTGACGGCCTGCGTTGCGCTGCCGGCCGGCCTGGCCGCAGCCGCCGACGCGTTTCCGTCCCGCACCGTGACGCTGGTGGTGCCGTTCGCGGCCGGAGGCTCGACCGACCTGATCGCCCGCCTGATCGCCGAGAAGATGACCGAGGATCTCGGCCAGACCGTGATCGTCGAGAACAAGGCCGGCGCCGGCGGCAATATCGGCGCCGACGCCGTCGCCAAGGCCGATCCGGACGGCTACACCATCCTGATGGGCACGATCGCGACCCATGCGCTGAACCCGGCGGTCATGAAGCAGATGCCCTATGACCCGGTGAAGGATTTCGCGCCGGTGTCGCTGCTGGTGCTGGTGCCCAACGTGCTGGAGGTCAATCCCGAGCTGCCAGTGAAGTCGGTGCAGGAGCTGATCGCGCTGCTGAAGTCGAAGCCCGGCGAGTACAGCTACGCCTCCTCCGGCATCGGCACGCCGCTGCACCTGTCCGGCGAGCTGTTCAAGAGCCTGGCCGGCGTCGACATGATCCATGTCCCGTATCGCGGCGCCGGGCCGGCGCTGAACGACGTGGTGGCGAACCAGGTGCCGATCATGTTCGACAACCTGCCGTCCTCCACCGCCTTCATCAAGGCGGGGACGCTGCGGCCGCTGGCGGTCACCACCAAGACCCGCTCGGCCAGCTTCCCCGACCTGCCGACGATGGAGGAGGCGGGGGTGCCGGGCTACGAGACCTACACCTGGAACGCGCTGTTCGCCCCGGCCGGCACGCCGCAGGCGGTGATCGACCGGCTGAACGCCGCGGCGATGAAGGCGGTGAAGGACCCGGCAACGCAGCCGCGCCTGGCCGAACTCAGCGCCACCGTCGTCGGCTCGACCCCGGACGAGCTGGCCAAGCATGTGACCGCCGAGCTGGCGAAATGGGCCCCGATCGTGGAAGCCTCCGGCGCCGCCGACTCTCAATAGCCAAGACGCAGGAGCCCGCCGATGCCGATCGACACCCGCCGCCTGGGGCGCACCGACCTCGAGGTGACCACGCTCGGCTTCGGCTCGGCCGCGCTCGGCGAGCTCTTCGTCAAGGTGCCGGAGCCGCAGGCCCATGCCACGCTGCAGGCGGCCTGGGATGCCGGCATCCGCTATTTCGACACCGCGCCCTGGTACGGGCTGGGCCTGGCCGAGCACCGGCTGGGCAGCTTCCTGCACGGCCAGAAGCGCGGCGAGTTCCGCGTCTCCAGCAAGGTCGGGCGCTGGCTCAAGCCGTCGCCCGACCCGGCGAATTTCCATTCCGACAAATGGGCCGGCGGCCTGCCCTTCGATGTCGTCTTCGACTACGGCTATGACGGCATCATGCGGGCGGTGGAGCAGATCTGGATGCGGCTGGCCGTGCCGCGCATCGACCTGCTGCTGATCCACGACCTCGACCTGCCGCACCACAAGACCGATGCCCGGGTGCGCGCCCATCTCGACCAGATCTCCGGCTCCGGCTGGCGGGCGCTGGAGCAGCTGAAATCCTCCGGCGTGGTCGGCGCGGTGGGCGCCGGCATCAATGTCACCGGCATGATCCCGAAGCTGCTCGACGCCGCCGACCTCGACGCCTTCCTGGTGGCGATGCCCTACACGCTGATGGACCAGGAACCGCTGGCGGAGGAGTTCCCGCTGTGCCAGCGGCATGGCGCCGGCATCGTCATCGGCGGTGTCTTCGCCTCCGGCCTCCTCGCCACCGGCCCGGTCGAGGGCGCCAAGTACAACTACCGCGACGCGACGCCGGAGGAGCTGGAGCGCTGCCGCCGGATCGAGCGGGTCTGCGCCGCCCATGGCGTGCCGTTGGCCGCCGCGGCGCTGCAGTTCCCGCTGGGCCATCCCAGCGTCGCCTCGGTCATCCCCGGCGCGCTGTCGCCGGAGCAGGTGACGCGCAACGTCGAGAATTTCCGCTACCCGATCCCGGCCGGGCTGTGGTCGGATCTGAAATCCGAAAGCTTGATTCGCGCAGACGCGCCGACCCCGTGAGCGGGCCCCGGCCGTAAGCCGGGAAGGGATTGTGTCAATGCGGGTGGCATCGATCGGCGAGTGCATGATCGAGATCGCGGTGAAGCCGGGCGGCGACGCCCAGCTGGCCAGCGGCGGGGACACGTTGAACACCGCGGTGTACCTGGCCCGCCAGGGCGTCGCGGTCGACTATGTCACCGCGCTGGGCGACGACCCGTACAGCGACGAGATGCTGGCCCGCTGGCAGGCCGAAGGGGTGGGGACGGGGCTGGTGCCGCGCCTGCCCGGCCGGGTGCCCGGCCTGTACATGATCCGCACCGACGACAGGGGCGAGCGCACCTTCCACTACTGGCGCGACCGGGCGCCGGCGCGCGAGGTGTTCGAACTGCCGGGCGCGGCGGACCTGGCCGGGACGCTGGCCGGCTACGGCCTGCTCTACTTCTCCGGCATCACCCTGTCGCTGTACAGCGACGCCGGCCGCGACGCCTTCCACGCGGCGCTGTCGGCGGCCAAGGCCCGCGGCGCGCGCATCGCCTTCGACGGCAATTACCGGCCGCGCGGCTGGCCCGACAAGGCCAGGGCGCAGGCGGTGTTCGCGCGGTTCCTGGCGCTGGCCACCCATGCCTTGCCGACCTTCGACGACGAGCAGGCGCTGTTCGGCGACGCCGACCCGCAAGCCACCATCGCCCGGCTGCGCGGCTATGGCGTCGGCGAGATCGTGGTGAAGTGCGGCGGCGAGGGCTGCCACATCGCCACGGCCGAGGGCGTGACCACGGTGCCGGTGCCTCGCGTGGTGACCCCGGTCGACACCACCGCGGCCGGCGACAGCTTCAACGCCGGCTACCTGGCCGGCCGCTTCGCCGGGCTGGACCCGGCGGCCGCGGCGCTGCGCGGCCACCGCCTGGCCGCGGTCGTGATCGGCCATCGCGGCGCCGTGGTGCCGCGCGACGCGATGCCCGACTTCGCGGGCGGCCCGTCCGCCTGATCGGCATAGACGGCCGCTTCGTCACTACAGATCAAGTCGTCGGCCGTCACGGTCCCCGGCGGTCGGGGACTGTGCCGCGCCGTCTCAATCCTTGTCGCTGACCCCGGCCTGGGCGAAGGTGGCCATGCCCTCATGGCAGGCCAGGGCGCCGCGGACCAGGCCGATCGCCAGCGCCGCGCCGGAGCCCTCGCCGAGCCGCATGCCGAGATCCAGCAGCGCCGCGCGGCCGAGCTTGTCCAGCAGCCGGCGGTGCCCCGGCTCGGCCGAGACATGGGCCACCTGGCAATGGTCCAGCGCGTGGCGGTCCACGGCCCACAGCACCGCGGCTGCGGCGGTGCAGGTGTAGCCGTCCAGCAGCACCGGGATGCGCGCCATCCGCGCCGCCAGCACCGCGCCGACGATCGCCGCCAGCTCCAGCCCGCCGAGATGGCGCAGCACCTCCAGCGGGTCGGTCATCGCGGCCTTGTGGGCGGCGATGCCCTTGGCCACCACCTCGGCCTTGCGCCGCACCCCGGCGGCGTCGACGCCGGTGCCGGGGCCGACCCAGTCCGTCGCCTCGCCGCCGAACAGCGCCGTCGCCAGCGCCGCGCCGGAGGTGGTGTTGCCGATGCCCATCTCGCCCAGGCACAGCAGGTCGATGCCCGGCTCCACCGCCATCATGCCGTAGGCCATGGCGCGGACGCATTCGGCCTCGGTCATCGCCGGGGCGATGGTGAAGTCGGCGGTCGGGTGCTCCAAATCCAGCTCATAGACCCGCAGGTCGCTGTCGGCGGCTTGGGCCAGCTGGTTCACCGCGGCGCCGCCGGCGACGAAGTTCTTCACCATCTGCGCCGTCACCGCGACGGGATAGGCCGAGACGCCCTGGGCCACGGCGACGCCGTGATTGCCGGCGAACACCGCGACGCGCGGCCGGCGCAGCTGCGGCGGATGTCGGCCCTGCCACACCGCCATCCACTCCGCCAGCTCCTCCAGCCGGCCCAGCGACCCGGGCGGCTTGGTCAGCTGCCGGTCGCGCTCGCGCACCGCCGTGCCGGCCTCCAAATCGGGGCCTGGCAGGTGGCGCAACAGGGCGCGGATCTCGTCGAGGGTGTCGGGCAGGGGCGTCTGGGCCATGGCAAGGGCGTCCGGTTGCGGAAGCGCGGACCCTGCCACCAAAGCGGGGCGGCGTCAAAATCCGCGGGCGGTGCGATCGCGCTGGCATTAATTGCCGATCTAGTTCATGATATGTTCTATGCATGAAGCGCCCTCCGAACCGATCCGGCCGACCGATCCCGACATGCAGTGGACGGGATGGGCGCTGCACCTGGTGCGCGAGGCGGCCGAGATCGACATGCGCAGCAAGCGGATGACCGAGCGGCAGCAGGAGAGGGCGGACAGGGACTCGCCGCTCGATTTCGGTCTGATCCAGTCGCGGCTGTCGCGGTCGCTGCGGCTGTCGGTGGCGATGGTCGAGCGGATCCGCGTCGACTACCTGATGCGGCGGGGCGAGCGCGAGGCCTCGGGCGAGCAGCAGCGCCGGCGCCAACGCCGGGAGCAGGTCACCGAGACCGTGACCAAGGCGATCGCGACGCCCGCGGATGGCGAGGGTGCCGAGCATCTGCGGTCGGTGGTGTGGGAGACGCTGGTCGAGGACGAGATCCTGGACGCGCAGCTGGACACGCTGTCGGAGGAGGCGTTCGTGCAGGCGGTCTGCCGCAAGCTCGGCCGCCCGCCACCCTCGATCCCGCTGCCGCAGGGTTGCGATGAGGGGGCCGAGGACGCTCCGCAGGCGGAGCCCGCTGAGGCTGCCGATCGCGAGCCTGCGGAGGGTTGGGCACCGGTACCGGATGAGTCCGGCACAAGCCGGCCCATGCCGCGACCGTCCACACCCGACAGCAGCTGACCGTCCCGACGCATTTCGTCACCGTCATTGCGAGGAGGCGAAGCCGACGAAGCAATCCATCGTCCCGTGCAAGCTGCTGCATGGATCGCTTCGCTACGCTCGCGATGACGGTCTGAAAAGAGCAGCAAACACGGTCGGAACGGATGGTTTTGCCTCTCCCGCTTGCGGGAGAGGTCGGAGGCGCTCGGCACCTCCGGGTGAGGGGGTTTTGTCGAGGCCGGGGCCCGCCCTCACCCGGTCTCGCTGACGCGAGCCCGGCCTCTCCTCCTCGGGCTTGACCCGGGGACAGGCGGGAGAGGCAATCGATGACCGTGACGACCCTCGCCTCAACCTCTCCCGCGAGCGGAGGGGGAGGATGACCTGGGGCAGGTCCAAGGTGGAAGCGCTGCTGCAATCCGGCGAGACCCGCCCCTCACTCCGCCGCCTTGCGGCCCTCCAGCCGGCGGACGAAGGCGGCGACCACGTCGCGCAGGCCCGCATCGTCCAGCAGGTCCAGCGCCTCCTCCGGGCCGGCCCAGCGGGTCTCGCGCTCATGCGCCTCGGGCCAGGTCCTGTGCTGCCGCTCGACCTTCAGCGGGAAGACGCCGACCTCGCAGGGCACGCTGACGCCCTCCTCCAGCCATTTGTCGTAGATGTAGCTGCCGATCGATTTCGACCCGACGACGCCGCGTACCCCGGCCTCCTCATAGGCCTCGCGCGCTGCCGATTTCCCCGGCTTCAGCCCCTTGATCGGCCAGCCCTTGGGCATGATCCAGCGCCGCGTCCCGCGCGTGGTGACGAGCAGGACCTCGATCCCGCCATCCGGCCGGACGCGGTAGGGCAGGGCGCCGTGCTGCACCCGGACGGCCTTGGTCTTGCCCGGCATCCCCATCCTCCGTCGCGCCCGGCCTTGATCGGCCGGGGTATTTCGGGAACGATCGCGGCATCCCCGTCGTTCCGGCCGTCCCGAGCCGACCGGACCCCAACCCTATGGGAAGACACGAACGGAGGCGAACGGCTTTCGAGACCCGCGGATGAGCTTTTCCATCACCCTGATCGACCTGGCCGGCTATGTCGCCCTGCTGCTGTGGGGCACGCATATGGTGCAGACCGGCATCCAGCGCACCTTCGGGCCGAAGCTGCGCGCCGTGCTGGGCGGGGCGCTGAGGAACCGGTTCCTGGCCGTGCTGGCCGGCATCGGCGTCACCGCGGTGCTGCAGAGCAGCACGGCCACCGGGCTGATGGTGGCGGGATTCGCCGCCGGCGGGCTGGTCGAGCTGGTGCCGGCCCTGGCGGTGATGCTGGGCGCCAATATCGGCACCACGCTGATCGTCCAGGTGCTGTCCTTCGACGTGGCGGCCGCGGCGCCGGCGCTGATCCTGATCGGCTTCGTGCTGTTCCGGCGCGACAGCACCACCCAGACGCATGACCTCGGCCGGGTCTTCATCGGCCTCGGCCTGATGCTGATGGCGCTGCACCAGCTGCTGCAGCTGATGGTGCCCTATGAGGACGCGCCCAGCCTGCGCCTGATGCTGGGCGCCGTCGCCACCACGCCGGTGCTGGCGGCGATCCTGGCCGCGGCCTTCACCTGGGCGGTGCATTCCAGCGTCGCCGTGGTGCTGCTGGTGATGTCGCTGGCCGCCAACGGCGTGGTGCCGCCGGAAAGCGCCTTCGCCCTGGTGCTGGGCGCCAATCTCGGCACCGCGATCAACCCGGTGCTCGAGGGCGCGTCGGGCGACGACCCCGCCAACCGGCGCCTGCCGGTCGGCAACCTGCTGGCCCGCGGCCTCGGCGTGGTCGCGGTGCTGGCGGCGCTCGAGCCGATCGGCGAGTGGATGGTGACGATCGACCCCGACAATGCCCGCGCGGTGGCCGATTTCCACACCCTGTTCAACGTCGTGCTGGCGGTGGTCTTCTTCCCGCTGCTGACGCCCTATTCCAAGCTGCTGCAGCGGCTGATGCCGCGCCGGGTGGACCCGGCGGATCCGTCCCGGCCGCTCTATCTCGACGCCGCGGCGCGGGAGACGCCGATCGTCGCCCTCGGCGGCGCCGCGCGCGAGGCGATGCGCCTGGCCGATGTGCTGGAGACGATGCTGCACGGCGCCCGCGACGCGCTGGTGAAGGGCGACCGCAAGGTGATCGCCGAGACGCGGCGGATGGACGACGTGCTCGACCACCTCAACACCGCGATCAAGACCTACCTGACCTCGCTCGACCCGGAGTCGCTCAGCGAGGCGGACCACCGCCGGCTGGGCGAGATCCTGAACTTCGCCATGAACATGGAGCAGGCGGGCGACGTCGTGGACCGCAACCTGCTGCCGCATTGCGCCAAGCGGATGAAGCGCGGGCTGGAATTCTCGAAGGAGGGCGAGGCCGAGCTGCTGGCGATGATGGACCGGCTGGCCATCAACCTGCGCACCGCCGCCTCGCTGTTCATGACCGACGACCGCCGCGCGGCGCGGCTGCTGGTCGACGAGAAGGTGACGTTCCGCGACCTCGAGGCGGCGGCCACCCAGTCGCATTTCGACCGGCTGCGCGCCGGCCGCCGCGACACGGCCGAGACCAGCGCCCTGCATCTCGACCTGCTGCGCGACATGAAGCGGGTGAACGGCCACATCGTCGCGGCCGCGGCCTATCCGGTGCTGGAGCGTTCGGGCGAGCTGCTGCCCAGCCGGGTCACCGACGGCGAGCAGGAGGGCTGACGCCATGGCCGGGCTTCTGCTCGACGGCCCGGTCAGGGTTCCCCCTCACCCTCCCGCCGCAAGCGGCGGGCCCCTCCCTCTCCCCGAGGAGAGGGGAATCCGAGCCGCGGCCCCTTCACCTCTCCTTGGGGAGAGGTCGAAATCGCGTCAGCGATTTCGGGTGAGGGGGCGGCTCCGGCCCATCCGGCTCGGCATCCGCGGTCGTCCCGACCGCCCGGCAGAATTCCTCCAGCCCGGCCGCCACGGCGTCGCGCAGCGGGCGGCCGCGCTCGAAGCCCCACCACAGCACGGCGCCCTGCCATTGCGCCGCCATCAGCCGGCCGAGATCGGGCCGGGGGCCGTCGGCATCGGCCAGGCGCCGGCCCAGCGCCGCGGCCAGCGCCTCGCCCCAGGCGGCGCCGCGGGCGCGCAGCGCCGGATCGCGCATGTCCTCGCGCAGCACCAGCAGCCCCTCGGCATAATCCGCGCCGGCGTCGTAGTCGCCGGACAGCGCCAGCAGCAGCGCGACGGCTCCGGCCGGGCCCGGCGGCGCCGCGGCGTCGGCCTCGGCCGTGCGCGCGTCCAGCAGGTCCCAGGCGCGCAGCAGCGCCGCCTGCATCAGCGCCGCCTTGCCGCCGAAGCGCTGCACCAGCGTCGCCGCCGACAGCCCGGTCTCGGCCGCCACCGCGGCGAAGGTGATGCCCTCCGGCCCGGCGCGGCGCATCACCGCCAGGGCGCCGTCCAGCAGGGCTTCGTCGGGGATGGTGCGCGGTCTCGGCACGGGGATCGGCCATCGGCTGTAAACGAACAGCCGTTTATATAACACGCGGGAGGCCCCGGGGTTGCGTGCCTCCGGCGCAGCGCCGACCCCGAGAAATCGGGGGCGGACGGGCCGGGGCGTCTAGGATAACGTCCCTGCCGACCGCCAGAGGGGGAGGACCACCATGTCGAACGCGATCGACCGGGACGCGGCCGCGTCCCCGGCCACCGCGGGATCGGCGCCGGCGTTGTGGAAGGCGTTCCTGCTGTTCCTCGGGCCGATGATGCTCAGCAACGTGCTGCAGGCGCTGTCCGGCACGGTCAACAACATCTATCTCGGGCAGATGATCGGCGTCGGGGCGGTGGCCGCCGTCTCCGCCTTCTTCCCGATCCTGTTCTTCTTCATCTCCTTCATCATCGGCCTCGGCGCCGGTGCTTCGGTGCTGATCGGCCAGGCCTGGGGCGCGCGGGAACCGGACAAGGTCAAGGCGGTGGCCGGCACCGCGCTGACGGTCACCATCCTCGCCGGCATCGTCGTCGCCCTGTTCGGCGGGGCCTTCACCCGGCCGCTGCTGGCCGCGGTCGGCACGCCCCCCGACATCCTCGCCGATTCCACCGAATACGCCCGGATCATGCTGATCGCCATGCCGGGGCTGTTCGTCTTCATCCTGTACACCTCGATGATGCGCGGCGTCGGCGACACGGTGACGCCGCTCCTGGTGCTGGCGCTGCAGATCGTGATTGGTCTGGTGCTGACCCCGGCGCTGATCCGCGGCTGGGGCGGGCTGCCGCAACTGGGCGTGCTCAGCGGCGCCTATGCCGCGATCGTGTCCTTCCTCGCCGCCCTGGCCTGGCTGGCCTTCCATCTGCGCCGCCGTGGCCACGCTCTGGCGCCGGATGCCGTGCTGCTGCGGCATCTCTGGATCGACCCGAAGATCCTCCGCGCCGTGCTGCGCATCGGCCTGCCCTCCGGCGTCCAGCTCGTCCTGGTGTCGCTGGCCGAGGTGGCGGTGCTGTCCTTCGTCAACGGCTTCGGCTCGGATGCCACCGCCGCCTATGGCGCGGTGAACCAGGTGATCAGCTACGTCCAGTTCCCGGCGATCTCGATCGCCATCACCGCCTCGATCTTCGGCGCCCAGGCGATCGGCGCCGGGCATGTCGACCGGCTCGGCGCCATCACCCGCACCGGCCTGCTGCTCAACCTCGTCGTCACCGGCGGGCTGGTGGCGATCTGCTACCTGCTGTCGCGCACGCTGATGGGCCTGTTCCTGACCAGCGAGCCGGTGATCGAGCTGGCGCAGGACCTGCTGCACATCACGCTGTGGAGCTACATCGTCTTCGGCATCGCCGGCGTGGTCGCCGCGGTGATGCGGGCCAGCGGCACGGTGCTGGCGCCGACCGCGATCTCGCTCTTCGCCATCCTCTGCGTCGAGGTGCCGGTGGCCTGGCTGCTCAGCCGGCAGATCGGCATCGACGGCGTCTGGATCGCCTATCCGGTCGCCTTCATCGTCATGGCGCTGGGCCAGATTGCCTTCTACCAGCTGGTCTGGAGCAAGCGGGCGATCCGCCGGATGATCTGACCATGGACGACCTGCTGCGCGATCTGCGCGTCGCCGCCTGCTTCCTGACCCGGCTGCCGGTGCCCTGGCCGCCGGGCGCGCCGGCCGACGCGCTGGCGCGGTCGATGCGGCTGTTCCCGCTGGCCGGGGCCGGCATCGGCCTTGCCGCCGGGCTGGTGTGGGCGCTGGCGCTCTGGCTCGGCGCCCCGGCCCTGGTCGCGGCGCTGCTGGCGCTGACGGCGCTGGCGCTGCTGACCGGGGCGCTGCACGAGGACGGGCTGGCCGATGTCGCCGACGGCTTCGGCGGCGGCCGCAGCCGCGAGCGGGCGCTGGAGATCATGCGCGACAGCCGCATCGGCAGCTACGGCACCCTGGCCCTGGTGCTGTCGGTCGGGCTGCGCGCCGCGGCCCTGGCGGCGTTGGCCCGGGATCCGTGGGGAGGGGTTGCCGCGCTGGCCGCGGCCGGGGCGGTGTCGCGGGCGACCTGCCCGGCGCTGCTGGCCTGGCTGCGTCCCGCGCGGCCCGACGGGCTGGGCGCCGGCGCCGGCCGGCCGCCATCGGAGGCCGTGTTAACCGCCCTCGGCCTCGCCCTCTGCTTCGCCCTGCTGCTGCTCGGGCTGCGGCACGGGCTGGCGGCGCTGGCCCTGGCGGTGCTCGTGTCCTGGGCTTTGGCCGGAGTGGCGCGGCGACGCATCGGCGGGCAGACCGGCGATGTGCTCGGAGCCGCCCAGCAGCTGGCGGAGGTCGCGGTGCTGTGCGCCGCGGCGGCGGCATGAGCACGACCCGCTGGTGGTGGATCCGCCACGCTCCCGTGGTCAATCCGGACAAGCTGCTCTACGGCCGGCTTGACCTCGCCGCCGACACCTCCGACGCGGCGGCGGTCACGGCCCTCGCCGCCCGGCTGCCGCGCGGCGCCGCCTGGCTGCACTCGCCGCTGCGCCGCACCGCCGAGACCGCGGCGGCGCTGCTGGGGGCGATGGGCGAGGCGGCGGTGCCGACGGTCGAGCCGGCGCTGATCGAGCAGGATTTCGGTGCCTGGCAGGGCCGGCCGAGCCGCGAGGTCTACGGCGCGCTGCCGCAGGGCGATCCGTTCTGGTCGAAGCCGGCCGCCCATGCAGCGCCGGGCGGGGAGAGCTTCGACGCCGTGCTGCGCCGGGTGCAGCCCGCGGTCCTGGCCCTGTCCGACGCCCATGCCGGCCGCGACATCGTCGCCGTCGCCCATGCCGGCACCATCCGCGCCGCGGCCGCCCAGGCGCTGGATCTCGACGGCGAGCGGGCGCTGCGCCTGGCGGTCGACACGCTGTCGCTGACCCGGATCGACCGCATCCGCTCGCGCTCCGCCGCCGAAAGCTGGCGAGTCGTTGCCCTGAATCTGCCATTTGGAACGGAAAAGATGTATTGATCGTTTTGCGCTACATCGCGATTCTTCATGTAGAATCTGAGGAGAGCCCGAGCATGATCGACCGCCGCAAGTTCCTTCGCCTGACAGGTGCGTCGACCGCAGGGCTGGCCCTGTCGGGCACCCTCGCCGCCTGCGGCTCGAACACCTCGACGCCGAGCGATGCGCAGCTCCTGGTCGATGAGAGCCGCGGCGCGCTGCAGACGCTGCTCTCCTCGCCGGAGCTGACGCAGCTGCCGCGCTACATCCGCGGCGCCAAGGCGGTGCTGATCGCGCCGGAGCTGCTGCGCGGCGGCTTCATCTTCGGCGGTCGCGGCGGCAACGCGCTGATGCTGGTCCGGCTGGCGGACGGCAACTGGAGCTATCCGGCCTTCTACGGCGTCGGCGGCGGCTCCTTCGGCCTGCAGATCGGCGGCCAGGTCTCGCAGCTGGTCCTGACCATCATGACCGACAAGGGCCTGCGGGCGGTGGAGCAGAGCAGCTTCACCGTCGGCGCCGACCTGACCGGCGCGCTGTTCACCCTCGGCGCCGGCGTCGGCGCCTCGACCGGGCTGAACACCAATGCCGACATGTACGCCTTCTCGCAGAACAAGGGGCTGTTCGCCGGCGGCACGCTGGACGGCACGGTGATCAGCGAGGACCAGGGCCGGAACGATGCCTATTACGGCTTCGGCACCGCCGCCCGGACGATCTTCCTCGGCCAGAAGAGCAACCCGGGCGCGGACCAGCTGCGCAACCTGATGCCGAGGTAAGGCTTGGCCTGCTCCCTCACCTGTCATGCCCGGGCTTGACCCGGGCATCCAGAGAGCGTCGACACCCTCTGGATTGCCGGGTCAAGCCCGGCAATGACAAGGGAAGGGGTGGCCCGGGCGTCTCACCCGTAGCGCTGCTCCTGCCAGGGATCGCCCTCATTGTGATAGCCGCGCTCCTCCCAGAAGCCCGGGCGGTCGGCGGCGACGAACTCGATCCGCTTCACCCATTTCGCGCTCTTCCAGAAGTACCAGCGCGGCATGATCACCCGCAGCGGCCCGCCATGCTCGACCGAAATCGGCTCGCCATCGTGATGGGTCGCCAGCAGCACGTCCTCCTCGGCGAAGGCGTCGAGGGCGACGTTGGTGGTGTAGGTGTCGTAGCTGTGGAACACGACGTGCCGCGCCTCGGGCTTCGGCCGCACCAGCGACAGCAGGTGCCGGGCCGAGACGCCGCGCCAGCGGTTGTCGTAGCGCGACCACGACGTGACGCAATGGATGTCCGACACGTCCTCGAATTCGGGCTGGGCCAGGATGTCGGCCCAGCGCCACACCGCCGGGGCCTCGACCAGCCCGTCGATGGTCAGCCGCCACTTGTCGAGCGGGATCTCCGGCTGCACGCCGAGGTCGAGCACCGGCCAGGTCTCCACCAGGCGCTGGCCCGGCGGCAGCCGGTCCCGTTCCGGGTCGGAGGTGCCGCCGGTCAGCAGCCGGCCTTCGCGCGCCCAGCGCTTCTTGCTCTCGACCAGCTTCGGCCGGACCGAACCGAGATCGCCGTCATCCGCCATCGTCGCCTTCCCTCGCCGGCCGCGGTGCCGGCGCCATTCGTGAGGACGTCTCCAACATGGCCTCGACGGACCGGTTGATCCAGAGGGCCGGGCGGGGAAGGATGGAATCAGCCCCCTGCCGGGGCGCCGATCCGGAACGCCGCCCGCCCACAGCCCGCCCGAGCCGATGATCCGCCTGATCCGCCCGCTGCTGCTTCTCCTCCTGCTGCTCGCCCCCGGCCTCGCCGCCGCCCAGGTACCGGGCGCCACGCCGGCCGCCGCGCCTCCCGCCGCCGACCAGCAGGCCGACCCCGAGCGCGTCAAGGCGCTGATCGCCACGCTGCAGGACGACAAGGCCCGGGCCGCGCTGGTCGCCCAGCTGCAGCTGCTGCTGCAGGCCCAGGCGGCGGAGGAGGACAGGAAGACCGCGCTGGAGGCGGTCGGCAGCCAGGCCCTGGTCGCGGTGTCGGAGAAGGTGCGCGACGTCACCAGCGGCGTCGCCGTGATCGGCAGCACCCTGGCGCAGTCGCCGCAGCTGCTGGTCTGGGCGCGCGACCAGCTGGCCGATCCGGCGGCGCGGGCGCGGTGGATCGCGGTGTTCCTCAACGTGCTCGCCGTCTTCGCGGTGGGGCTCGCCGTCGGCTTCCTGGTGTCCGGGCTGCTGCGCGGGGCCCGGGCGGCGCTCGACCGCCATCCGCCGGCCACGCTCTGGGGCAAGCTGCCGCTGATCCTGGGCCAGGCGGTGCTGGACTTCCTGCCGCTGCTCGGCTTCGTGTTCGGCGCCTACGGCATGACCACGGTGCTGGACCCGCCGCAATTCGTCGCCATCGTCGTCACCGCGCTGGTCTATGCCGTGATCATCAGCGGCGTCGCCCTGATGGTCATCCGCATCGTGCTGACGCCGGAGCATCCGCGGCTGCGGCTGGTGCGGGTCGGCGACGAGACCGCCGGCTACCTCTATATCTGGGCGAAGCGGCTGATCCGGCTGACCGTCTTCGGCTACCTGACCATCGTCACCGCCTCGGTGCTGCAGACGCCGTACGGGGCCCTGACGGCGCTGACCTACATCGTCGGCCTGGCCGTCGCGGCGATGGTGATCGTGCTGATCCTGCAGAACCGCGTGCCGGTGGCCGACTGGCTGCGCGGCCGCCGCCGGCACGGGGCCGAGGGTGAGGATGCGGCGGTGACGCGGGCGGTCGGCTCCCTCCGCCGGCGCTCCGCCGATGTCTGGCATCTCGTGGCCATCGCCTATGTCGCCGTCACCTTCGCGATCTGGGCGCTGGGCATCAATGGCGGCTTCGTCTTCGTGCTGCGCGCCACGGTCCTGACCGTGGCGACGCTGGTGCTGGGGCGCCTGATGTCCACCTACGGGCCGCGGCTGATCCACCGCGCCTTCTCGATCGGGCCGGAGCTGAAGGCCCGCTATCCCGGCCTCGAGCATCGCGCCAACCGCTACCTGCCGGTGCTCGACACCGCGCTCAAGGTGATCGTGCTGATCTGCACCGTCCTGGTGCTGCTCGAGGTCTGGCAGCTCGGCGGCATCGCCTGGATGGAGACCGAGACCGGGCGCGCCATCCTGTCCAGCGGCGGCGCCATCCTGTTCATGATCGTCGCCTCGCTGGTGGCATGGGAGGCGGTCAGCCAGCTGATCGAGTTCCACCTCAACCGGCACGATGCCTCGGGCAATCTGGTGCAGCGCAGCGCCCGGGCCCGCACCCTGCTGCCGCTGCTGCGCAACGCCTTCCTGATCCTGCTGATCACCGTCGTGGTGCTGATGGTGCTGTCCGAGGTCGGGCTGAACATCGCGCCGCTCCTGGCCGGCGCCGGCGTGGTCGGCCTGGCGATCGGCTTCGGCGCCCAGACGCTGGTCAAGGACGTCATCACCGGCGTCTTCATCCTGTTCGAGGACACGCTGTCGGTCGGCGACGTGGTCCAGCTCGGCTCCGACAGCGGGGTGGTCGAGACCATCACCATCCGCACCATCCGCCTGCGCGACGAGACCGGGGCGGTGCACACGCTGCCGTTCAGCTCGGTCACCTCGATCATCAACATGACCAAGGACTTCTCCTTCGCCGTGTTCAATATCGGCATCGGCTACGACCAGGATGTCGACCGCGTGCTCGACGTGCTGCGCGAGTTGGGGCGCGAGATGCAGCTCGACCCCGGCTGGGCGCCCGCCATCCTGGCGCCGATCGAGATCATCGGCCTCGACAAGTTCGGCGACAGCGCCGTGACCATCAAGGCGCGGATCAAGACCCCGCCGGCCAAGCAATGGGGCGTGATGCGCGAGTTCAACCGCCGGATGAAGCGGCGCTTCGACGAGCTGGGCATCGACATCCCGTTCCCGCACCGCATGGTGCTGACCCGCAGCCTCGACCGGCCGGAGGACGCCGCCACGGCCGCCGCTCAGGGGGCGTCGTCGGGATCGTGACGGTTCGGGTCGTAATGGGAGTCGTGCTTCTTGCGGGCCAGGTGCATCAGCCCGAGATTGAGCGCGACGATGCCGATCACGGCGATCGCGAGCGCGATCCAGCCGTGGATGCTCATCTCCAGTCCGAAGAGATCCATCGTGGCCGTCCTCCCGGTGCCCTGCGGCGCATTTTCGGGTGCCAAGCGCCGTTGCGATCTGTAATCTCTCTAAATCCGCCAATGGTTCCGCGGCTTAAAGAGGGTTTGAGCCATGACGCTCGAGGAGAGATGTGTCTCCGCCGGCCTGAAGATGACCGATCAGCGTCGTGTCATTCTGCAGGTGCTGACCGAGTCTCTCGACCATCCATCGGTCGAAACCGTCTATCACCGGGCGCGCGAGATCGATCCGTCGATCAGCATCGCGACCGTATACCGCACCCTGCACCTGCTCGACGAGCTTAACCTGGTGCAGCGGCACGACTTCAACGAGAACTACTCCCGCTTCGAGGTCAATCTCGAGCATCACCACCACCTGATCGATCTTGAAACCGGTGAGGTCATCGAGTTCAAGGACCAGGAGCTGGAGCAGCTGAAAGAGAAGATCGCCAAGCGGCTCGGCTTCGAACTCGTCGATCACAGGCTCGAACTCTATGGCCGGAAAAAGAAGTCCTGAAGGCTGCGGCTTCGGCGACCAGCCCTTCGCCGAAGGCTCGGCGGATTGCCGCTGCCAGCAGGCCGTGACCCGCGCCTACAGCGAGCTGGTGGCCCGGGGCGCGCCGCGCTCCGTGGCCATGGAGGCGGCGATCCGCGTCTTCGTCTACCACCATCCCGAGGTCCCGGCGTTCCGCGCCCATGACACCGTGGAGACCTGGGTCTATTCCGGTCCGCTGAACTGAGCGGCCTTCGCGCCTCGGACAGCCCGGGATCGCGGGCCGGGGCGTGGCTGCAGCGGCTGCGGTTGCCCAGCGGGCTGGTCCTTTTCGCCTTCCTGGCGACCCATCTGATCAACCATGCGGCCGGGCTCATCTCGCTGGATGCGATGGAGCGCGGCCTCGGGCTGTTCATCCTGGTGTGGGAGAGGCTGCCGGGCCTGGCCATCCTGGCGGCCGCCTTCCTGGTCCACATCGCCAATGCGCTGGTCTCGATCTGGCAGCGGCACAACTTCCGGCTGAAGCGCTGGCAGGCGGTGCAGCTCGGGCTCGGCCTCGCGGTGCCGTTGCTGCTGGCGGCCCATGTCTTCGGCACCGTCATCGCCTTCGAGCGGTTCGGCGTCGGCACGCCCTATCGCTACGTGCTGTCGGCGATGTGGGCGGGCAACGGCCTGGTCGCGCTGCAGCAGGCGGTGGTGGTGCTGGTCGCCTGGGGCCATGGCTGCATCGGCGTGCACTACTGGCTGCGGCTCAGGCCCTGGTACCCGAAGGCGGTGCCCTATCTCTACGCCGCCGCCCTGCTGATCCCGGCGCTCGGCCTGGCCGGCTTCGTCTCGGCCGGGCTGCAGGTGCGGGACCTCGCGGCCCAGCCCGGCTGGCTCGAGGATCTCCACCGCTCGATCAAGCTGACGCCGGAGGCGCAGGCCTTCGCCGCCGCGGGTGCGCTGTGGACCCGGATCACGATCCTGGCCCTGGTCCTCGCCGCCTTCGCCGGGCCGCTTCTGCGTGCGATCCGGGCCCGCCGCGGCGGGCCGAAGCTGTACTATCGCGACACCCGCGTGCTCGACATCATCCCGGGGGCCACGGCGCTCGAGATCATCGCCGCCGCCGGCATCCCCCAGGCCATGGTCTGCGGCGGCCGCGGCCGCTGCTCGACCTGCCGGATGCGGGTCGGGCTGGGCGCCGAGCACCTGCCGCCGCCGGCGGCCGACGAGGCGCGGGTGCTGCAGCGCATCGGCGCGCCGGAGGGCGTGCGGCTGGCCTGCCAGATCCGGCCGGTCAAGGACCTCGAGGTGACGCCGCTGCTGCCGCCGACCGCGACCGCCCGCGACGGCTTCCAGGGCCCCGGCCATCGCCATGGCCAGGAGCGCGAGATCGCGGTGATGTTCGCCGATCTGCGCGGCTTCACCCGGCTGTCGGAGCACCGCCTGCCCTATGACGTGGTGTTCCTGCTGAACCGGTACTTCGCCGCCATGGGCCAGGCGATCGAAGGGGCGGGCGGCCAGGTCGACAAGTTCATCGGCGACGGGGTGATGGCGCTGTTCGGGGTCGAGGCCGGGCACGCCGCCGGCAGCCGCCAGGCGCTGGACGCCGCCCGGCGGATGGCGGCGCGGCTGGCCGAGCTCAACGAGGCGCTGGCGTCGGACCTGAAGGAGCCGCTGCGCATGGGCATCGGCCTGCATGTCGGCCCGGCGATCGTCGGCGAGATGGGCTATGGCGGGGTCAAGGGCCTGACCGCGGTGGGCGACACGGTCAACACCGCCAGCCGGCTGGAAGGGCTGTGCAAGGGTTATGCGGCGGAGCTGGTGGTGTCGCAGGACCTGCTCGACCAGGCCGGCGCCGACCTCTCCGCCTTCCGGGCCGAGCATGTGGTGATCCGCGGCCGGCGTGACCAGCTGCGCATCCGGGTGGTCGGCAAGATCGCCGAGCTGCCGGGATAACGGCTGCACCCGCTCAGAGGCTTCCTTGATTGTCATTGCCGGGCTTGACCCGGCAATCCAGGGGCCACCAAGAACGGCTCTGGCTGCCACTGGATCCTCGGGTCAAGCCCGAGGATGACAGTTGGGATGGGGCAGGGCGTCGCCTCGTCTCAGATCGTCACGCCCAGCAGCGTCTGCAGGAAGGCGCGCAGGGCGGCCCAGAGGGCGGCGGAGACGGCGGCGAGGATCGCGACCGCCCCGGCGCTGACCGCCCAGCCGGCCGAGACGGCGATGCCGTCGCGCTCGACCAGGCCGATGGCAAAGGCCGAGATCGCCAGCGCCGGCACGATGTTGCCGAGCGGGATCGGCAGGAACAGGATGACGGCCAGCAGCAGGCAGGCGGCGCCGATGAAGCGGTCCTGCACCGGGCCGATCAGCAGCGACAGCCGCGGCCGCAGCAGCCGCTCGGCCTTGGCCAGCCAGGGCACCATGCGGTCGACCAGCCGGGCGAAATCGGCCCGCGCCACCGATCGCTGGGTGATCAGCCGCGGCAGCCACAGCACCGGGCGGCCGATCATCAGCTGGAAGGTGATGAACAGCAGCGGCGCGCCGAGGACCGAGGAGGTGCCCGGCGGCGTCGGCAGCACGTTCGGCGCGGCGAAGACCAGCATCAGCGCGCCGAAGGCCCGGTCTCCGAAGGCGGTCAGGATGTCGCCGATGGCGATGCGCTCGCGGTCCTCCGCCGCCAGGTCCCGCAGCACCTCGGAGAAGCGCCGTCGGCGTTCCGCCCCGGCGGGCACGGGCGCGCCGGGGTCATGCCGGGTCTCGGTCTGGCAGGCGTCGGGCAAGCGGCTCGTCCGGCGTCGTGAAGGATCCAGCCTCCGGTGTTACCGAGTCCGTGGTGACAGGCGCAAGCGCGCGGTTGTCTCAGGCCTGTCCGAGATCAGGCTCCTTCATGTTGCCTCTCCCGCAAGCGAGACCCTTCTTGGAATCCTAAACACCGTCATTGCGAGCGCAGCGAAGCAATCCAGGGGCCGGTGCGAACCGGCCCCTGGATTGCTTCGTCGGCTTCGCCTCCTCGCAATGACGGCGAGGGATGGCATTTCGAAAAGGTCCCGCAAGCGGGAGAGGCAACACGCGCCAGTGTTCAGCCCTCCCGCGCCGCCCACAGCAGGCCGCGGTGCAGGATGGTGTTCATGGCCTTGTTCTCGAACTCCTCCACCCGGTGGCCGAGCGAGCTGTAGAACACCCGGCCGGCGCCGTGCCGGCGCTTCCACACCACCGGCATGGTGTGGCCGGCGATCCAGGGCGCGTGGTCGCCGGTGAAGGTGGTCTCGGCCAGCACCTCGTTGTTCGGGTCGACATGCATGTAGTACTGCTCGGACCGGTAGTCGAAATCCCCGATCCCCTGCATCACCGGGTCGTCCGGCCGGGTCACCCGCACCCGGTAGTCGATGATGTTGCCGGGATGGGCCACCCATTGGCCGCCGGTCATGAACTGGTAGGCCACCTCGTTGCGGAAGGCATCGCACATGCCGCCATGGAAGCCGGCGAGGCCGACCCCGCCCTCGACCGCGGCGGTCAGGTTGGTGACCTCCTCTTTCTCCATGGTCGACATGGTGTAGATCGGCACGATCAGGTGCATGTCCTTCAGGGCCGGGTCGGCGAAGGCCTCGGTGGTGTCCTCGATGAACACCTCGAAGCCGTCGCCGCGCAGCATTTCGGACACCACATCCGCGCATTCCTTCGGGGTGTGGCCGTTCCAGCCGCCCCAGACGATCAGCGCCTGCCTGGTCATCGCTTCCTCTCCTTCGCTTCTCTCAGGCGGCCCGGCCGAAGGCGGGCTCCACCGGCATCGGTTCCGGCCGCGCGCAGCGGCTCTCGATCTCGATCGTGCGGCCGTCATGGCCCGACCGCTCCACCGCCTCCATCACCTCCAGCACATGGAAGGCCAGCTCCGCATTGGCGCGGTGCGGGCGGTTCTCGCGGATGGCATGGGCCAAATCGGCCACGCCGATGATGCGGTAGTTGCCGTCGCCATAGGCGTGGCCCGTGGCCTCGGCCTTCCACTCCGTCCGGTCGACCGACACCAGCACCTCGCCGCCGAAGGTGTTCGGGTCGGGCACGCTCAGCGACGCGGTCTCGCCATAGATCTCGATCGGGGCGTGGCGGTGGGCCGGGATGTCGAAGCTCATCACCATGGTCACCACGGCGCCGGAGGCGAAGGCCAGCGTGCCGGTGATGTGGGTTGGGGTGCCGACCGGCACCGCCTGGCCGGCGCGCGGGCCGCTGGCGATGCGGCGCTCGGTGTAGGCGGCGGACACCGTCCCGGTCACCCGCGCCACCGGGCCCAGCATGTTGACCAGCGTGGTCAGGTAGTAGGGGCCCATGTCGAACAGCGGGCCGCCGCCCTTGGCGTAGTAGAAATCCGGGTTGGGATGCCAGCGCTCATGCCCCGGCACCATCATGAAGGCGGTGCCGGCGACCGGCCGGCCGATCCGCCCCGCATCGATCAGGGCGCGCGCCGTCTGCTGCCCGGCGCCGAGGAAGGTGTCGGGCGCGCTGCCGACGCGCAGCCCCCTGGCCTTCGCCGCCTCCAGCAGCGTGCGGCCCTCGGCGACGCCGACCGCCAGCGGCTTCTCCGCATGAACATGCTTGCCGGCGGCGATCGCCTGCAGCCCCACCGGCACATGCGCCTGCGGCGTGGTCAGGTTCAGCACGATCTCGATCTCGGGGTCGGCCAGCAGCTGCTCGATGCTCTGCGCCACCAGGCCGAACTCCGCCGCCTTGGCCTGCGCCGCCTCCAGGTTCAAATCGGCGCAGGACTTCACCCGCAAGATCGGGAAGTTGGGGGCGGCCTTCAGATAGGCGCCGCTGATGAAGCCGCAGCCGATGATGCCGATTCCGACCGGTCTGTCGCTCATGGTCCTCTCCGCTATCGGGGCATGCCCTGGCCGTTCCAGGGCGCTTCGTAGAGCTGCCGCAGCACCAGGCTGGCCGCACCGCGGGCCCAGGCGTCGTCGCTCCATTCATGCAGGATGATCTCGGTGCCGCGCCGGATCGGCACCGGCACCACGCGGTCGATGGCGGCCAGCAGCGCCGGCTCCATCAGGTCGCGCGCCTGGATGGCGCTGCCGGCGACGATCACCTTGGGCGGGCCCAGCAGCGTGATCAGGTTGCCGATCGCGAAGCCCAGAATCGCGCCTGCTTGCTCGAACAGCGCCCGGATCTCGGCCCGGCCGGCCCGCGCCATGTCGCGCAGCCGGCCGATGGCGCGCGGGTCGTCGGGGGCGATCGCCCCGGCCTCGGCGCCCAGCAAAGCGCGGGCGCGGGTGACGATGCCGTGGTCGGAGACATAGGCGTCCAGGCAGCCGCGCTGGCCGCAGCGGCAGGGCAGCCCGTCCTCGGGCGCGATCTTGGTGTGGCCGAACTCGGTCCCCATCCCGGCGGCGCCGCGATGCACGTCGCCGTTCAGGAACAGGCCGAGCCCGACCGAATCCTCGACCGCGACCACGGCGAAGCTGTCGCTGTCGCGGCCATGGCCGAACCAGTGCTCGGCCAGGGTGACCAGATGGACGTCGTTCTCGACCGTGGTCGGCACGCCCAGCCTCTGACGCACCATCTCGGCCAGCGGCACGTCCGGCGCGCCCAGGATCGGGGTCCAGACGCACAGGCCGCTGCGGCCGTCGATGAATCCCGGCAGGCCGATGCCGATGCCGCCCAGCCGGTCCAGCGCCAGGTCGGCGTCGCCGACGCAGCGGCGGATGCCGTCCTCCAGGATGTCGGCCACCACCTCCGGCGCCTGGCGGGCCAGGCGGATGGGGAGGGACAGGGTCTGCACCACATCAGCCATGTAGTCGGTGACGGCGATGCTGATCTGGTGCGGCGCCAGCTTGACGCCGCAGACGAAGGCGGCCTGGCGGTTCAGCTCCAGCATCACCCGCGGCCGGCCGCGCGCGGCGGTGCCGACGCCCTCGACCGCGCGGGCCAGGATCAGGTTCTCCTCGATCAGCCCGCCGGTGATGGCCGAGATGGTGGCCGGCGCCAGCTCGGTGCGCTGCACGATCTCGACGCGGGAGATCGGGCCGAAGCGCCGCACCACATCCAGCACGTGGAAGCGGTTGATCGCCCGCATCAGCTCCGGGTCGGCGGTCTTCATTCCGTCAGGATCCGAATTTTATGGTGCGACGCACCATGGCCGGATGGCCGGAACAGCCTGGGGCGAAAGGCCTCGCCTGGTCTCGATTCAGCGCTTCCATCCCGTCCGTCCGGCCATTTCGTTTCGAATTCCCGGCAATCATCCGATTTTTTCGGTCTTGACAGGCTCCACCCTAGCCGGTCTGATAAATTCGTAAACCAAAAAAATTAGCTGGCGAGGGAGAAGACGCATGGACCTGTCGCGCTCCATCATCCGCAGCGATCGCCGAACCCTCCTGAAATCCATGGCGGCGGGGGCGGGCGCCCTGGCCGCCGGCCCGCTGCTGGCACGCCCCGCCATCGCCCAGGCGCGCGAGATCACGATGATCAGCGACGCCAGCAACAACCGCCCGGTGGTCGACCGCATCGCCGCCGATTTCGAGCGCGACACCGGCGTCAAGGTCACGATCAACGGCATCGACCACGAATCGAACAAGACCGCGATCCGCAACTACCTGGTCACCAGCCCGCCCGATGTCTGCTTCTGGTTCAGCGGCAACCGCATGCGCGCCTTCGTCAAGCGCGGGCTGTTCGACGACATCACCGACCTGTTCCAGCGCGAGAAGTTCTACGACGTGCTCGGGGTGATGGCCCAGACCGTCACCGTCGACGGCCGGCAATACGGCCTGCCGACCGGCGGCTCCGCCTGGGGGATGCTGTACCGCAAGGACGTCTTCGCCCAGCACGGGCTGACGCCGCCGAAGACCTGGGACGAGCTGATCGCGACCTGCGACAAGGCCGCCGCCGCCGGTCTGGTGCCGCTGGGCATCGGCACCAAGGAGCTGTGGCCGGCGGCCGGCTGGTTCGACTACCTCAACCTGCGGATCAACGGTCTCGACTACCACATGCGGCTGATGGACGGGCAGGCCAGCTACCTGGACCCGGAGCTGACCGCCGTGTTCGACCGGTGGGAAGACCTGATCAAGCGCAACTATTACCTGCCGAACCACACCTCCTATTCCTGGCAGCAGGCGGCGGCCTTCCTGGTCCAGGGCAAGGCGGCGATGTTCTTCCTCGGCAACTTCGCGCGCCGGGTGTTCCCGGACGACCAGGTGGGGCAGCTGGCCTTCATCCCGTTCCCGCAGATCCAGCCGGGGGTCGGGCCGTTCGAGGAGTTCTCGGTCAACTCGGTCCACATCCCGGCGCGGGCCAAGAACAAGGAGCTGGCGCGCGACTTCCTGGCCTATTTCTACCGGCCGGAGAATCTCGGCGCCTATCTGCAGCCGGACGGCAACATCCCGGCGCGCAAGGACGTCAAGATGCAGGTCGACCCGCTGATGCAGTCGGTGATCGACACGGTGCAGGCGGCCAAGGGCACCTCGCAGTTCTACGACCGCGACACCGACCCGGACATGGCCCAGGCCGGGCTGAATGCGTTCCAGGAGTTCATGGTCGCGCCGCAGCGCCGCCAGGCGATCCTCCAGCGGCTCGAGACCACCCGCAAGCGGGTGTTCAAGGCATGAGCCTGGCCGCGCCCATCGCCGCGCGGAGTGCGGGCCATGCCGGGTTGCGGCGGCGCTGGCGGCGCCATCGCGACTGGGTCTGGCCGGTGCTGTTCCTGCTGCCCGGCGGCGTGCTGTTCGGCCTGGTGATCGTGCAGTCCACGGTCGAGAGCCTGTGGATCAGCCTGCATGACTGGGACGGGATGGGCGACAAGGTCTGGATCGGCCTGGCGAACTACGCCGAGCTGCTCGACGACCCGCAGTTCTACACCTCGCTGCAGAACAACCTGATCTGGCTGGTGCTGTTCCTGCTGGCCCCGGCCGCCGGGCTGGGCCTGGCCCTGCTGCTGAACCAGAAGATCGGCGGCATGCGGCTGGTCAAGTCGCTGTTCTTCGTGCCGCTGGTGCTGGCGCCGGTCACGGTCGGCGTGGTCTTCACTTGGTTTTACGACCCGACCTTCGGCCTCTTGGCCCTGATCTTCCAGGCGGTGGGGGCGACCGCCCCGGCGCTGCTGTCGGACGAGCGCTTCGTCACCTTCGCCGTGGTCGCCGCCGCGCTGTGGCCGCAGATCACCTTCTGCATGGTGCTGTTCCTGGCCGGGCTGAACAACCTGGATGACGACATCCTCGGCGCCGGCCGGGTCGACGGCGCCCGCGGCTGGCCGATGTTCTGGAACGTGGTGCTGCCGCAGCTGCGCCAGGTCTCCTTCATCGCCATCGCCGTCACCGTGATCGGCGCGCTGCGCAGCTTCGACCTGGTGGCAGTGATGACCCAGGGCGGTCCCTTCGGCTCCTCCTCCGTCCTCGCCTACCAGATGTATGAGCAGGCGATCTTCAGCTACCGCTTCGGCTACGGCGCGGCCATCGCCTCGGTGCTGTTCCTGATCATGTCGGTGTTTATCGCCTGGTATCTGCGCCGGATGGTGCGGGCCGAGGCGGGGGGCGGCTGATGTATCCGCTGCCAATCGACCGCGCCGGCCCCGGCGCCCGCATCGCCTATCGCGGCTCCATCGGCGTGGTGCTGCTGCTGTGGCTGCTGCCGCTGCTGGCGATCCTCCTCACCTCGGTGCGCAGCCTCGATGATCTGTCGGCCGGCAACTACTGGGGCTGGCCCAGCCGCATCGACCTGCTCGAGAATTACCGGGCGGTGTTCACCGACACGCCGATCCTGCGCTTCATGCTGAACAGCCTGATCATCACCGTGCCCTCGGTGATCGGCGTGCTGATCCTCAGCACCTTTGCCGGCTATGTGCTGTCGCGGCACCGCTTCCCCGGCCACATGCTGGTCTTCGCCATCTTCGTCGGCGGCAATTTCGTGCCGCACCAGATCCTGATGATCCCGGTGCGCGACCTGATGGTGCAGCTCGGCCTCTACGACACCTTCGCCGCGCTGATCGTGTTCCACATCGCCTTCCAGACCGGCTTCGCCACCCTGTTCATGCGCAACTTCATCGCCCGGCTGCCGCATGAGCTGTTCGAGGCGGCGCGGGCGGAGGGGGCGTCGCCGGCGCAGATCCTGGCCCATGTCGTGGTGCCGCTGCTGCGGCCGGCCCTGGCGGCGCTGGCGATCCTGACCTTCACCTTCGTCTGGAACGACTATTTCTGGGCGCTGGTGCTGGCCCAGAGCGACGCGGTCAAGCCGGTGACCTTCGGCCTCGCCACGCTGCGCGGCCAGTATGTCTCGGTCTGGAACCTGATCTCCGCCGCGACGGTGGTTGTGGCGATCCCCCCGGTGGTGATGTTCTTCCTGATGCAGCGCCACTTCATCGCCGGCCTGACCATGGGGGCGGTGAAGGGCTGATGACACTCTCGACAGACGGAAAGACGGGCATGGGTACGGAAGCGAAGCTGCGTTGGGGCATTCTCGGGCCGGGGCGGATCGCCCAGGCCTTCGCCGGCGGCGTCGCCCGGTCGCGCACAGGGCGGCTGGTGGCGATCGGCACGCGCGATGCGGCGAAGCCGGGGCTGGCCGAGGCCTTCCCCGGCGCCCGCATCCATGCCGGCTACGAGGCGCTGCTGGCCGACCCCGAGGTCGACGCCATCTACATCGCCACGCCGCATCCGGGGCATGTGCATTGGGGCATCCGCGCCGCCGAGGCCGGCAAGCACGTGCTGTGCGAGAAGCCGATTGCGGTGAACGCCTACGATGCCATGGCGCTGGTCGACGCGGCCCGCCGCGCCGGCGTGTTCCTGGCCGAGGCCTATATGTACCGCGCCCATCCGCAGACCCGGAAGCTGGCCGAGCTGGTGGCGGGCGGCGCCATCGGCGAGGTGCGGATGATCCAGGCCAGCTTCGGCTTCGCCGCCAAGTTCAACCCGGACCACCGGCTGTTCGCCAATGACCTGGCCGGCGGCGGCATCCTCGATGTCGGCGGCTATCCGGTGTCGATCGCGCGGCTGATCGCCGGCGCCGCCTCGGGCAAGCCGTTCCTGGATCCGGTGAAGGTCACCGGCGCCGGCCATCTCGGCCGCAGCGGCGTCGACGAATGGACCGCGGCGGTGCTGGAATTCCCGGGCGGCATCGTCGCCCAGGTCGCGACCGGCGTGACGCTGGCGCTCGACAACACGGTGCGGATCTTCGGCACCGAGGGCCGGATCGAGGTCGCCTCGCCCTGGTTCTGCAGCGGCAAGGAGGGCGGCAGCAGCGCCATCGTCATCATCCGCCCCGACGGCACGGCCGAGAGCGTGGCGATCGAGGAGCCGGGCTGGCTCTACAGCTTCGAGGCCGACGCGGTCGGCGACGCGGTGGCGGCCGGGCAGCGCGAGGCCGCCTTCATGACCCCGGCCGACAGCCTCGGCAACCTGAAGACCATGGATGCCTGGCGCGCCGCGATCGGCCTGGAATACGCGCTGGAGACGCCGGCCCGCCGCACCGCCCCGGTCGACGGCCGGCCGCTCAAGGCCGGGGCGATGCGCCGGATCGACCTGCCCGGCGCCGCCCGCCCGGCCTCGGCCCTCGCCCTCGGCGCGGTCGGGGTGGAGAATATCAGCCAGGCCGGCCTCTTGTTCGACCGCTTCTTCGAGCGCGGCGGCAACACCTTCGACACTGCCTGGATCTATCGTGCCGGCGGCTCCGACCGCGTGCTCGGCCAGTGGCTGGCCAGCCGCGGCGTGCGTGACGAGATCGTGCTGATCGGCAAGGGCGCCCATGCCCCGCTGTGCTACCCCGACGTGATCCCGCGCCAGCTGACGGAATCGCTCGACCGGCTGCAGACCGGGCGGCTCGACCTCTATCTGATGCACCGCGACAACCCGGACATCCCGGTCGGCGAGTTCGTCGACGTGCTGGATGCCGAGATCCGGGCCGGCCGCATCGGCTCCTGGGGCGGGTCGAACTGGACGCGGGAAAGGCTGGATGAGGCGACCGCCTATGCCCAGGCCAACGGCAAGGCGACGCCCGCCACGGTCAGCAACAATTTCAGCCTGGCGGAGATGATCCAGCCGGTCTGGCCCGGCTGCATCGCCGCGGCGGATGCGGAGTGGAAGGCCTGGCTGCGGCAGCGGCGGATGCCGCTGCTGGCCTGGTCCAGCCAGGCGCGTGGCTTCTTCACCGACCGCGGCGGCCGCGACAAGCATCAGGACCCGGAGCTTGAGCGCTGCTGGTATGGCGAGGCGAATTTCCGCCGCCGCGACCGGGCGGCCGAGCTCGGCGCCAAGCGTGGCAAGTCTGCCAACCAGGTGGCCCTGGCCTATTGCCTGCACCAGGACTTCCCGGTGCTGCCGCTGATCGGCCCGCTGACGCTGGAGGAGTTGGAGGATTCGCTGCAGGCGCTGGACATCGCGCTGACGCCCGAGGAGGTGCGCTGGCTGGAAGGCTGACCACCGGCGCGGCAACCAACCAGAACAGGGAGGACACCAGGATGAGATTTGTGCTGACGGGCCTCGCGGCCCTCGCCACCGCCGGCCTCGTGTCCGGCGGCGCCATGGCCGACGTCACGGTCAAATGGCTGCACATCGAGAACACGCCGGACACGGTGGCCTGGATGGAGAGCGTCGCCAAGGCTTACGAGGCGGCGCATCCCGGCGTCACCATCCAGATGCAGTATCTCGAGAACGAGGCCTACAAGGCCAAGCTGCCGACCACGCTGCAGTCGCCGGACCGCCCGAACATCATCTACAGCTGGGGCGGCGGCGTGCTGCGCGACCAGGTCAAGGCCGGGGTGATCGAGGACCTGACGGAGCCGGTGAAGGGCGAGTGGGCCGACCGGATCAGCCCGGCCGCGCTCGAGGCCTTCACCGTCGACGGCCATGTCTGGGGCGTGCCGGTGCTGGCCTCCCAGGTCGGCTTCTGGGTCAACAAGCCGCTCCTGGCCAAGGCCGGGGTCAAGGCCGAGGACATCAAGAGCTGGGACGACCTGCTGGCGGCGGTGAAGACGATCAAGGCCGCCGGCATCGTGCCGCTGGCGACCGGCGGCGCCGACAAATGGCCGATCCATTTCTACTGGACGCTGCTGGCCATGCGCATCGGCGGCAAGGACGCGTTCCAGGCCGCCTACAACCAGTCCGGCGACGGCTTCGACGGCCCCGTCTTCGTCAAGGCCGGCGAGGATCTGAAGGCCCTGGCGGCGCTGGATCCGTTCGAGCCCGGCTATCTCGGCCTCACCAACCCGCAGGCCGCCGGCTATTTCGGCGACGGCAAGGCGGCGATGCACCTGATGGGCAACTGGGACTATCTGAACGCCAAGAAGAACAGCGCCTCGGGCAAGGGCATCCCGGATGCCGATCTCGGCTGGTTCCCGTTCCCGACCGTGGCCGGCGGCACCGGCGCGCCGACCGATGTGCTGGGCGGCGTCAATGGCTGGCTGGTGACCAAGGGGTCGCCGCCGGAGGCGGTCGATTTCCTGAAGTTCCTGACCAACAAGGAGAACCAGGAGAAGGCGGCGGAGCTCGGCGTCTACATTCCGGTGAACAAGGGCACGGCCGAGAAGCTGAAGAACCCGTATTTCCGGCAGATGGCGGAGAACATCGCCAAGGCCGGCTATTTCCAGGTGTTCTACGACCAGATGCTGGGCGCCAATGTCGGCCGGGTGGTGAACGACGTCACCACCGACATCGCCTCCGGCGGGACCGACCCGAAGGACGCCGCCGACCAGGTCCAGGAAGCCTGGGAGATGCGGTGAGCGGGATGGAGGCGACGCTGGCTTCTCAATATCCAGACAGACTCAGCTTTTTCTTGTCCCCCCTCCCCTTGCGGGAGGGGGATAGGGGGAGGGGTCTGCGCGCGTCTGCGCGCGAATGGTTGGGAGCGCATTCGCCATCGAGGCTGACCTGCCGGATTTCACGCCCGGCTCGGGCTGAGGAAACCCCCTCCCCCTACCCCCCTCCCGCGAGGGGAGGGGGGACTCGTTTGGCGGCGGCCCTCTGGAGGGCAGGCTGATGAGTGTCGCCGCGACTGCCCCGGCCTTCGACCGCTCCACCATCCGCCGTCGCCGCCGCACGGCGCTGCGGACGCAGGTGGCGCCGGTGGTGCTGATGCTGGTGCCGGCGCTGGCCCTGTTCACCATCTTCGTGATCCTGCCGATGGGCGAGGCCGGCTTCTACAGCCTGTTCAAATGGAACGGCTATGGCACCCCGCAGGATTTCGTCGGCCTCAAGAACTTCGAGCTGCTGCTGCGCAACCGAACCTTCTGGTCGGCCCTGACCAACACCGGGCTGATCATCGCGGTGTCGCTGGCGGTCCAGCTGCCGCTGGCGCTGGCCATGGCGCTGCTGCTGGCCGAAAAGCTGCGCGGCCGGGTGGCGTTCCGGATGGTGTTCTTCCTGCCCTACATCCTGGCCGAGGTCGCGACCGGGCTGATCTGGCAGTTCCTCTACGATGGCCGTTACGGCGCCGTGGCGCTGATCTGGAGCTGGTTCGGCGCCGGCACCGACGCGCCCTTCATCCTGGCCGACCGCACCCTGGCGATGGGGGCGGTGTTGCTGCTGGTGGTGTGGAAATATTTCGGCTTCCACATGATGATCTACATCGCCGGGCTGCAGAACATCCCGCCGGAGGTGATCGACGCCGCCCGGATCGACGGCGCCTCGCGCTGGCAGATCGTGCGCCGGATCAAGATCCCGCTGCTGTTCCCGACCATCCGCCTGTCGGTGTTCTTCTCCGTGGTCGGGGCGCTGCAGCTGTTCGACCTGGTGATGGCGCTGACCCGCGGCGGCCCGTCCAACGCCACCCATTCGCTGGTCACCTACCTCTTCACCTTCGGGGTGATGCGGATGGAGGTCGGCTTCGGCAGCGCCGTCGGGGTGGTGCTGTTCCTGATCTGCGTCGTCTTCTCGATCGTCTATCGCCGTACCCTGATGCGGGGGGATTGAAGGCCATGGCCGCACCCACGCTGCGCCCCTCCACCCTGCCGCAATACGCGGTCCTGCTGGCCGTCGCCGCCCTGGTGCTGGTGCCGCTGGCCGCGGCGGCGCTGGGCGGCTTCAAGTCGCTGGGCGAGTTGCGGGTCAACCCGCTCGGCCCCCCGGCCAGCTGGGACGGGACGGTCTATTGGGAGATCCTCAGCTCGGCCCGGCTGTGGCGCATGCTGCTGAACTCCGCCGTCATCGCCGGCCTCACCGTCGCGCTGGTGCTGATCGTCGGGTCGATGGCGGCCTTCATCTTCGCCCATGTGGTGTTCTTCGGCAGCGGCATGCTGCTGAACTACCTGCTGCTGGGGCTGATGTTCCCGGCGGCGACGGCGATGCTGCCGCTGTTCATCCGGGTGCGGGACCTTGGCCTGCTCGACACCTATTGGGGCGTGGTGCTGCCGCAGGTGGCCTTCGGCCTCGGCATGGCGATCCTGATGCTGCGCGGCTTCTTCCGCCAGCTGCCGCACGAGCTGTGGGAGGCGGCGCGGGTCGATGGCTGCGGCTATTTCCAGTTCTACCTGCGCATCACCCTGCCGCTGTCGCGGCCGATCCTGGCGACCGTCGCGGTGTTCGCCCTGGTCGCCAGCTGGAACAGCTACATGCTGCCGCTGATCATGTTCAACGCGCCGGAGATGTATCCCTGGCCGCTCGGGATCATGAACTACCAGGGCGAGTATTCGACCGAGTGGAACAAGATCCTGGCCTTCGTCACCCTGACCCTGGCGCCGGCGATCGCCTTCTTCCTCATCGCCCAGCGCCACATCGTCGCCGGCCTGGCCGGCGGCGCGGTGAAGGGGTAGGGGCGGATAAGATCTTTCAGAATTCCCGACACCGTCATTGCGAGCGCAGCGAAGCAATCCAGGGGCCGGTGCGCACCGGCTCCTGGATTGCTTCGTCGGCTTCGCCTCCTCGCAATGACGGCGAGAGAGCGTCGTGAAAGGGTCCCGCTTACGGGAAAGGCGATGTGAGTGGGTCCCCTGTCCCGATCAAACCGGACGATCACCGAGAATGGTCGCCCGATGCATCACCCGGCGGTTCGGCAGGTAGTCGGCCAGGGCGTAGTGCTGGGTGCAGCGATTGTCCCAGAAGGCGACGTCGCCCGCCTTCCAGCGCCAGCGCACGGTGAATTCCGGCTTGGCCACATGGTCGAACAGGAAGCGCAGCACCGTATCGCTCTCCTTGGCCGAGAAGCCGAGGATGCGGGTGGTGAAGCCCTCGTTGACGAACAGGCCCTTGCGGCCGGTCACCGGATGGGTGCGCACCACCGGGTGGATCACCGGCGGGTTCTTGTCGCGGGCTATCTGCCAGCGCTCGCGGTCCTCGGGCGCGCTGAACCGCTCCGGCGGGAAGGATTTGGCGAAATCGTGCAGGGCGGTCAGCCCGGTCAGGAAGGCCTGCCAGGGGGCCGACAGCGCCTCGAACGCCGCGGTGCTGCTGGACCAGCTGGTGTCGCCGCCGGAGGGCGGCAGCTCCTTCGCCGCCAGCATCGCGCCCAGCGGCGGCGTCTCGATGAAGGTGACGTCGGTGTGCCAGTTGTCGTTGTCCGGCTGGTTGTCCGGATGGGTGTCGAGGATGATGATCTCCGGCACCTCCTTCACATGCGGATACACCGGATGGACATGCAGCGCGCCGAAGCGGGCGGCGAAATCGCGCTGCGCCGCCGGGTTCAACTCCTGCCCCTCGAAGAACAGCACATGGTGCTGCAGCAAGGCGCGGTTGATCGCGGCGATGGTGGCGTCGCCCAGCGGCTGCGCCAGGCTGACGCCACGCACCACGGCGCCGATGGCCGGGTTCAGCGGCTGGACGGAGAGGAGGGTCGACAGGCTGTCGGGCATGGCGGGACCTCTCTGTTGTCGGTTGGTTTTGGTGGATTGGGCCTCAGCCGCGCCCGTGCCAGGGCGTCAGCCGGCGCTGCAGCAGGCGCAGCAGAACTTCCAGCAGGAAGGCGACGACGGCGATCACCAGGATGCCCAGCACCACCACGTCGGTCACCAGGAACTGCGCCGCGCTCTGGATCATGAAGCCCAGGCCGCTGGTGGCGGCGACCAGCTCGGCCGCCACGAGGGTGGACCAGCCGACGCCCAGGCCGATGCGCACCCCGGTCAGGATCTCCGGCAGTGCGTTCGGCAGGATGACGTGGCGCAGCAGCTGGGCCCGGGTGGCGCCGAGCGACCGGGCGGCGCGCAGCCGGTCGGACGGCACGGCGCGCACGCCGGCCGCGGTCGAGATCGCGATCGGCGCGAAGATGGCCAGGAAGATCACCAGGACCTTCGACACCTCGCCGATGCCGAACCAGATCACGATCAGCGGCAGATAGGCCAAGGGCGGGATCGGCCGGTAGAACTCGATCAGCGGGTCCAGGACGCCGCGCACGATCCGGCTGGTGCCGATGGCGATGCCGACCGGGATCGCGATCACCAGCGCCAGGGCCAAAGCGGCGAAGACGCGGCCCAGGCTGGCGGCCAGGTGCTGCAGCAGCGTCGCGTCGGCGAAGCCGTTGACGGCGACGCTGACCAGCTTGGCCCACACCGCCTGGGGCGTCGGCAGGAAGAGGGACGGGACGAGGCCGAGATTGGAGACGAGCCCCCACAGGATGAGGAGGCCCGCCACCGTGGCGAGGCTGATCAGCCTCGTCCCGTGCCGGCGCCGCCGCGGGATCGGCCCCCCGCGAACGGGGGAAGGCGCCGGTTTCTGGAGCACGATATCCGCCACCTAGGCCGCCTCGCGCTCGAAGATCAAATCCATCACCCGCTCGCGCAGGGCGATGAAGCCGGGGTCGGATTTGATCCGACGCGCCGGCTCGCCGGTACAGTAGCGGCGGCCGAAATCCAGCCGCAGCTCCTCGACGATGCGGCCGGGCCGCGGCGACATCACCACCAGCCGGGTCGCCAGGAACAGCGCTTCCTCGATGCTGTGGGTGATCAGGAACAGGCTCTTGCCGGTGCGGTGCCACAGGTCCAGCAGCAGCTCCTGCATCCGCTCCCGCGTCAGCGCGTCGAGCGCGCCGAGAGGCTCGTCCAGCAACAGCACCTCGGGGTCGGCGGCCAAAGCGCGGGCCAGGCCGACCCGCTGCTTCATGCCGCCCGACAGCTCCCACAGCCTCTGCCGCTCGAAGCCTTCCAGCCCGACCAGCCTCAGGATGCGCCGGGCCCGGTCGTCGCGCTCGGCCGGCGCAGTGCCGCGCAGCCGTAGTGCAAAGCCGACATTGCCCAGCACGTCAAGCCAGGGGAACAGGGCGTCGTCCTGGAAGACGACGCCCCGCTCCACCCCAGGGCCGGTCACACGAACGCCGCCGAGTGTGACCGTCCCTGCCTCCGGCGCCAGGAAGCCCGCCATCAGGTTCAACAGCGTGGTCTTGCCGCATCCCGACCGGCCGAGGGCGACGACGAACTCGCCCGGCTCGATCGCGAGGGTGACCCGGTCCAGCGCGCGGACGTCGCCATCCGCCGCGGGATAGGTCACGGATACGGCCTTCACCGCCAGAACCGACATGGGCCTCTCCTGCGCCCGGTTCAGTTCGTCGCTGTAGCCGTAGCGACGAAACGGGCGTCGACGTAAGCGCCGTAGCTCTCCAGCGCCTGGTCGATCTTGCCCTGCTCCTTCAGAAAAGTCGCTGTGTCCGCGATGGCCTTGGCCGTGCCGCCGCCCAGCAGGGCCGGGCCGGCCTGCTCCGCCTTCACCGGGAAGACGCTGCCCTGCAGCAGGGCCGGGATGTCCTCCGGCTTCGCCCCGGTCAGCTTGGCGATCTTGGCGACCTCCGCCGATTCCGCGCTCCAGGCCTTCGGATCGGCGCGGTAGGCCGCGTATTCCTTCAGCGTGACGTCGGTGAAGGCCTGAACCGCCGCAGGATCCTCTGCGATCAGGTCGGCGCGGGCGATCCAGGCGTCGAAGGTCGGCGCGCCCCAGGACGCCACCTCGGTCGAGGTGACCAGGACCTTGCCGCTCTCCTTGATCCTGCCCAGCGCCGGGTCCCAGACATAGGCGGCGTCGATGTCGCCGCGCTGCCAGGCGGCCGCGATCTCCGGCGCCCGCAGGTTCAGGATGCGCAGTGAGGCGGGGTCGATGCCCCAATGCTTCAGCGCCGCCAGCAGGCTGTAATGGGTGGTCGAGACGAAGGGCACCGCCACGGTCTTGCCGGCCAGGTCGGCCGGCTTGTCGATGCCGGCGCCGTTGCGCACCACCAGCGCCTCGGCGTCGCCGATGCCGATGGCGACCAGGATGGTGCGGATCGGCAGCTCGCGGCTGGCCCCGGCGGCCAGCGGGCTGGACCCGACATAGCCGATCTGGACGCCGCCGGAGGCGATGGCGGCGATCACCTCGGCGCCGCTGTCGAACTTCCGCCACTCGATCGGGCGGCCGATCGCCTTCTCGTACAGGCCGTCGGCCTGGGCCACCTTGGCCGGCTCGACCGTGCTCTGGTAGCCGATAGTCAGCGGCTCCGCGGCCCGGGCGTAGTTGCTGATGACGATGGTGGCCGCACCGGCCAACAGGGACCATCGCAGGATCTGGACGAGCATTCGGGGAAGTCCTCGAACGAACAGGCGCACACGCTGGGCCGGTCGCGCATCGAACCCGGTCAGGGAGCGCGGATCAGTCGGCCGGGGCGCCGTTATGGAGTGGGGGAAGGGGCGGGGCTCAGGCCTGGCCGCAACAGCCGGGATGGCAGAAGAGAGACATGGACTTCGACTCCTCGAGACCACGAACCCGGTCGTGGCGCTTAGCGTTTGGTGACGCGGCGCAAGCTTCACCGGAAATTGCCGCGGCGCGATCCATGACAGGACCGACGAGAGTGAGGTTTTCACAGCTCGTGGAGCGAAGTCAACACAATTAACTATCAACAAAGGTTGTTTGTTGAATAAATAACATAACTTCATGGTGCTTATCGCGAGCGCGATTCCCCTGCGGCCCTGGCCCGTCTATGGTCCGGTCATGCCCAGCCGGACCGAAGCTCCCCCCGCCCTTCTCGCCGTGACCGGACTCGACCGGCCGGTGGCGCTGCGCCGCAACGCGCGGGCGCGGCGCCTGTCGCTGCGACTCGACCCCGCGCTGGGCGAGGTGATCGTGGTGGCGCCGCCCCGGGTGTCGGCGCAGGTGATCGCGGATTTCGTCAACCGCCATGCCGAATGGGTGCGCCGCCGCCGTGCCGCCATGCCGGGGCGAACCCCGTTCCTGCCCGGCGCCGAGGTCCCGATCCTCGGCGCCCTGCATAAAATCATACACGACCCCGCCGCCGGCCGCACGGTGCGACTCGGGGGCGGCGAGCTGCGGATCGGCGGCCCGGCCGAGCATGTCGGTGCCCGCCTGGCCGCCTGGCTGCGGGCCGAGGCGCGGCGCCAGCTGCTGGCCCGCAGCCGCGCGGCCGCGCTGAAGCTGGGCGTCACCGTCGCCGCGGTGACGGTGCGCGACACCCGCAGCCGCTGGGGCAGCTGCGCCTCCAGCGGCCGGCTCAGCTATTCCTGGCGCCTGCTGCTGGCGCCCGAGCCGGTGCTGGACTACGTGGTGGCGCATGAGGTCGCGCATCTGGTCGAGATGAACCACTCCGCGCGCTTCTGGGCGGTGGTCGATCGGCTGCATCCGGATGCCGACCGCTGCCGCGCCTGGCTGAAGGCCAAGGGACAGGACCTGCACCTCTATGGCTGACCGGGCCGTCGGAACCATGCAGCCCTCGGTCCTCATCGCCGTCGTCCTGACCCTGCTGACCGGCTTCGGGCCGATGTCGACGGATGTCTACCTGCCGTCGCTGCCGGCGCTGGTCACCGCCTTCGGCACCGATGTCGCCACGGTGCAGCTGACGCTCAGCGTCTTCCTGGTCGGCTTTGCCGTGGCCCAGCTGGTCTACGGGCCCGTCTCCGACCGCTTCGGCCGGCGCCCGGCGATCCTGGCCGGCGTGGCGATCTTCACCGCCGCCAGCATCGCCTGCGCGCTCGCCACCTCGATCGAGATGCTGATCCTGTGCCGGTTCCTGCAGGCGCTCGGCGCCTGCTGCGGGCCGGTGCTGGGCCGGGCCGTGGTGCGCGACCTGTACGGGCCCGAACGCTCGGCCCGCATCCTGGCCTATATGTCGATGGCGATGGCCCTGGCGCCCGCGATCGGGCCGATGATCGGCGGCGTGCTGCAGCAGGAATTCGGCTGGCAGGCGACCTTCTGGCTGCTGGTCGGCTTCGGCGTGCTGATGCTGGCCTCGGTCCTCGGCCTGCTCGGCGAGAGCAACCGCCACCGCGACCCGCTGGCCACCAGCCCGACCCGCCTCGTCCGCAACTACGCCAGCCTGCTGCGGCACCGCCGCTATATCGGCTATGTCGCGATCGTCGCCTGCAGCTACAGCGCGATCTTCACCTTCATCTCCGGCTCGTCCTTCGTGCTGTCCGGCATGCTGGGCCTGTCGCCGCCGGTCTACGGCGCCTGCTTCGGCATCGTCTGCGTCGGCTATATCTGCGGCACCTTCGGCTCCGGCCGGCTGACGCTGCGGCTGGGCATCGACCGCATGATCGCGGCCGGGACCCTGGTGATGCTGGCCGGCGCCGCGGCGATGGCCGGGCTGGCCGCGTCCGGCGTGTTCACCGTCTGGGCGGTGGTCGGCCCGTTCTTCGTGGTGATGATCGGCGTCGGCCTGACCCTGCCCAACGCCATCGCCGGGGCGATCGGGCCGTTCCCGGCCATGGCCGGCACCGCCTCGGCGCTGATGGGCTTCCTGCAGATGACGCTGGCGGCGCTGGTCGGCATCGCCATCGGCCACGCCACCGGCACCGACGGGCTGCCGATGGCGCTGTCGGTGCTGGCGACCACGCTCGGCGCCCTGGCGGCGTTCCGCTTCCTGGTCCGGCCGTCCGCGGCGGCCTAGGTCTTCGAGCGCACGGCCACCCGGAACGGCCGGATCTCGATGTCCTTCCATACCTCGCCGGTGACATAGGGGTCGGCGGCGATCACCGCGTCCAGCGTGGCCCGGTCCGGCACCTCGTAGATGACGGTGGAGCCGACCATCCGGCCCTCATCGTCCAGGATCGCGCCGCCGGCGATGATCACGGCCTCCTCGGCCATCCGGCGGGCGCCGACCAGGTGCTGCTCGCGCACCGCCTGGCGCCGGGCCGGGGCCTCGGCATCCGTCCCGTCCTTCGCGATCACCAGGAACTGCATGGCTCTCCTCCCTCGTCGATCCGGCGAGCATAGCGGCGTTCGGGTCGGTCGCAACCGGGCCGGCGATCTGCTACCCAGGGGCACGAGTTTCGGGTGCCAATCCGGGTGGAGGACGGGATGAAGGTCGAGGGTCTGGCGGCGGTGGTCACCGGGGCGGGGTCGGGCC
>NZ_NHON01000014.1 GCF_002195995.1 Inquilinus limosus | reverse complement strand
CCCTCCCCCTACCCCCCTCCCGCGGGGGGAGGGGGGACAAGAGATCATGAAGACCCCCGGCTTCTGGTATCGCCCGCGGGCGACGCCGGCGGCCTGGCTGCTGGCCTCGGCCGGCGCGCTCTACGACGCCGCCTCCCGGCTGCGCCGGGCCTGGGTCTCGCCGCAGCGCGCGCCGGTGCCGGTGGTCTGCATCGGCAACCTGGTGGCGGGCGGCGCCGGCAAGACGCCGGTGGCGCTGGCGCTGGGGCGGCGGCTGGCCGAGATCGGCATCACCGTCCACTTCCTCAGCCGCGGCCATGGCGGGTCGCTGGCCGGGCCGGTGCGGGTCGACCGGCATTCGGCCGCCGAGGTCGGGGACGAGCCGCTGCTGCTGGCCCGGGCCGCGCCGGCCTGGATCTCGCGCGACCGGCCGGCCGGTGCCCGTGCCGCGGCCGCCGCGGGGGCGCGGCTGATCCTGATGGATGACGGCTTCCAGAATCCGAGCCTGGCGAAGGATCTGTCGCTGCTGGTGGTCGATGGCGGCAGCGGCTTCGGCAACGGCCTGATCCTGCCGGCGGGGCCGCTGCGCGAACGGCCGGCGAACGGGCTGAAGCGGGCCGATGCCCTGGTGGTGATGGGCCCGGATCGCGCCGGGATCGGGGATCTCGCCGCCCGCCACGGCCTGCCGGCCCTGGGGGCCCGGCTGGTGCCGGCAGCGGAGGATGTCGCCCGGCTGCGCGGCCGCAAGGTCCTGGCCTTCGCCGGCATCGGCCGGCCCGAGAAATTCTTCGCCACCCTGGCCGAGCTGGGGGCCGAGATCGTCGGCGCGGTCCCCTTCCCCGACCACCACGCCTACACGCCGGACGAGGTGATGCGGCTGGTCGAGACGGCGCAGGAGCGGCAGGCCGTGCCGGTGACCACGGAGAAGGACCTGGTCCGCCTGCCGCCCGAGGCCCGGCCGATGGTCGAGGCGCTGCGCGTCGAGCTGGCGTGGGACGACCCTGCCGCGGTCGACGCGGTGCTGGAGCCGGTGGTGCGGCGGGCACTGCGCGCCTAACCCCCTGTCGCCGCGCCCTGCGGCGTCCGGCGTGGCGCGCCCCAGGTCAGGGTCGAGACCATGTCGAGCGACAGCTGCCCGTCGGTCGCGAAGGGCCGCATCAGTGCCTCGAGCTCGCGGTCGAACTCGGCGGCCAGGGTCTCGCCCATCACCGCAAGGCTCCAGGTCGCGCGCGAATGCTGGCCCCGGATGAACTCGGCGACGCTCTGCCGGGCTGTGAACGGAAACGTCTTCCGGCCGGCGATGTCCATCCAGGCCTCGTGGCGATTCGCCTCCGCCGCGGCCGCCGCCGGATCGTACCGGCCGCCGACCCGGGCGATCCAGCGCGCCAGGAACGCCGTCCAGGCCTCGCCGCCGCAGGGGGCAGCAGCCGGCTCGTCGCCGCTGATCACCGCCAGGGTCCCGGTCCATTTTGCAAGCTTCGGGAACACCACGGCGTGATCGAGCCAATGGATCGAGGTGCCGGCCGTGGCAAGGTCGAAGCCGCGATGTGTCCGGTAGGCCTCGGCCGTCCCGACGGTCCAGGCGATGCCGCCATGCCGGCCGGCATCCGCCGCCCGCCCGGCCTCGATCATCGCCGTGGACAGGTCAAGCGCGACCACCTCGGCGAAATGCCCGGCCAGGACGATGGCGATCTTGCCCGGCCCGCAGCCCAGGTCCAGCACCCGACGCCGCCCCGCCACCTGGTTGAGCAGGAACTCATACAGCGCCGGGGCATAGGGCGGCCGGGCCGCGTAGCAGCGGGCCACGCCGGCATCGGCGAAGGCCGATGCCGTGGCCCGGCGCTCCGGTTGGTTGGTGGCGATCCGCCCGGGACGGTGCATGGGGCCTCCGCTGGTGGCCGGCGGTGCGGACCATCAGGCCGCCCGGCGGGCAATATACAGGCTGGTCGTCATGTTGCGGACGACACGGCCGCCGAATTCGTCGCGGGCGATGCGGCGCAGCCCGGCCAGCACGGAATCGCGGTCGGGGCGGAGGCTGACGGTCGAATAGGTCGCATAGAGCGCCGCCGTCCGGTCCTCGTCCAGCACCAGGGACCACACGCTCGTCGCCGTGTCGACGATGTCGAAGGCGCCGGTCCGCTTCAGCGCCGCCAGGCGGGCCTCGCGGTCCAGGCCGAACGGGATGCCCCGCTCGCCGGTCGAGGGGTTGGCCGACCCCTGCAGAAGATCCCGGGTCGCGAGATGGAACGGGTCGGGCCGGCTGTCGTCGCCGAACACGTTCCAGAACGCCGCCCACCAGCCGCCGGGGCACAGCAGGCGCGCGATCTTGGCCAGCGCGGCCTCCTCGTCGAGCCAATGGAAGGCGGTGGCGCTGACGCCGAGGTCGAAGGCCCCCGCGTCCAGCGCCGCGTCCTCGAAGGCGGACACCTGTACCGTCAGCGCCGGGTCCAGGTTTGCCATCCGCAGGAATTCGGCGAGGCGGGGATCCGGCTCGACCGCGACCAGCGGGCGGGCGCCGAGATCGAGGAGCCGGCGGGTCGCCTTGCCCGTGCCGGCGCCAATCTCGAACGTCGTGGTCCCCGCCCCGAGGGCGCAGCGGGACCGGAGCGTTCCGAACACCCAGTCCGGATAGTCCGGGCGGGCATCGTGATAGTTGGCCGGGTCGGCCCCGAAGGCCTGGCGCCCCGCTTCCCTGGCGAGTCTCGACGGTGGCATGGCCGATTCTACGGAGGTCGAAGGCCGGCGGGTCAAGGGCCTGTAGCCATCATGGGGCAGGACGGAATGCGTTCCGAACGCGGGAGGCGGGCACCATGGCCGGCCAGGACGCCCGCCATTCCGGCTCTCGCCGCTACCGCCCGGTCCATCCGGCCGGCAGACGGCCGCGGCGCACCAGGCCGCGGATCTCGCCGCGGGTCAGCCCCATATCCGCGAGCAGATGGTCGTCGAGCGCCGTCAGCCTCGCGGTGTCCCGCGACATCTTCACCTGCCGCCGGATCCAGGCCGCGATGCGGTCCAGGGCCGGCGGTGTCCGGCGGATCGCCGCGGTGCGGGGCTCGCGGCACGAAACGGCCGTTGCGCTGTCCATCATCGGACTCCCTTGCTGGATGCCGACGCCCGGCCGCGATGCCCATCGGGCCGGCGTCGATGGCGAGCACCCTAAGCTCGTCTCCGCTTTTCGGGTTAGCGCGACTACGCCCACTTATATCTGTGAGCCGCCACATATCTGGCGCCATCTGCCCGATTTCTGTATCTGAGTCGCCATGGTTCATCCGGAGAATCTGGTCCATCCCGATCTCGACCGGCCGGCGGCGCAGGACTATCCCGCCCCGGCGCTGGTCTATGCCGGCGAGGCCGAGGCCGGGCTGCATTTCCGGTCGCACAGCCACCGCTGGGCGCAGCTGTTCCACATCGTCTCCGGCTCGGTGACGGTGGAGACCGCGCGCGGCAGCTTCGTGGTGCCGCCCGAGCGCGCGCTGTGGATCCCGCCGGACGTGCCGCACGCCGTCACCTATCTGCAGCGCTCGGCGCTGCGCTACCTGTTCCTGCGGCCGGAGGCGGCACGCCGACTGCCGCCCGAGCCGTCGGTGATCCGGCTGTCGCCGCTGCTGCGCGAGCTGGTGCTGGCGCTGCTGGGCCATCCCCGCGACGGGGCCGCGGCCGACGGCCCTGCGGGACGGATCGTCGGCGTGATCCTCGACCAGCTGGTGACCGAGCCGATCGCGCCGCTGCACCTGCCGATGCCGGAATCAGCCCGGCTGCGGCGCGCCGTGGCCGATCTCGCCGCCGACCCGGCGCGGGCCGACGGCCTGGCCGAGGTGGCCGGGCGGGCGGCCCTGTCCGAGCGCTCCTTCGAGCGGCATTTCCGGGCCGAGACCGGCCTGAGCTTCCGCGCCTGGCGGCGCCAGGCCCGGCTGCTCAAGGCGGTGGAATGGCTGTCGCTCGGCGCCTCGGTCGGCGATGTCTCCGACCGGCTGGGCTATGAGGGACCGAGCGCCTTCGTCGCCGGCTTCCGCAAGGCCTTCGGCGTCACGCCCGGCCGCTATTTCGCCGGGGGCGGCTGAGGCGGCGCGGACACCGGTCCCGTTGCGAATGCAATGATGGCGACACGCTTCCGTAGCGGCGGCAGGCCAGCATCGGACCCGGCACGGAATTGGCCATGTCCTTCCCTCCATCATTCTCCGCCCGGGTGATTGCGATGTCTCGATATGCCCTGTGCGCCTGCCTGCTGCTGGCCGCCCTGCCGGCCGCGGCGGCGCCCGCCCCGGCCCTGCAGAGCCCGGCCGATGCGCGGCTGCTGTTCATCGCCAAGGCCTCCGGCGTCCAGATCTACCGCAGCGCCGACACCGGCGGCGCGCTGCATTGGGAGCTGGAGGCGCCGCTGGCCCGGCTGACCGGTCCCCGCCTGAGCGGCCAGGACGGCCGGGTCACGATCTATCACTATGCCGGCCCGTCCTGGGAGGCGGCCGACGGCAGCAAGGTGGCGCGCGACCCGGCGGTGCCGATGGTCTCCGCGCCGTCGGCCGACCCCGCGGACATCCCGGCGCTGCTGATCACGGTGGCGGCGGATCCGGCCTCCGGCGTCCTGGCCGGGGTGTCCTATGTCGAGCGCCTGGCCGCGCATGGCGGGGCCGCCCCCGCGACGCCGCCCGTCCGGCCCGGCACCCGGATCGGCGTTCCCTACACCGCCACCTATGCCTTCTTCGCCAGGGAGGCCCCGAAGGCGGAGGCGGGCCGCTAGCAGGTCCGCCGCGGGCTCGCCAGCGGCCGCCGGGGATGTGTACGATCACGGGGCCTGTCGGACCGCATGGATGGCCGGGTTGCCCAGCAAAGCCGAGGATAGGACGCCGCCGCGATCGGGGGACCGCCCCGACGGCGCGCGGCGCCGGTGGCGGGAGCGTTCCGTTCCAGGATATGCGAGCGGGGCCGATGCGCCGCTGCGGGCCACCGCCGCTGCGCTGGACCGCGCCCGGCACGCCCGGTCCGTCGTGCTGGTCGAGGGCATCAGCGACCAGATCGCGGTCGAGACCCTGGCGAGCCTGCAGGGACGGGACCTGACAGAGGACGGCGTGGCCGTGGTGCCGATCGGCGGCGCCCGGTCGGTGTCGAAGTTCCTCGCCCGCTTCGGACCGGCCGGCGCCGGGCTGCGCGTCAGCGGCCTGTGCGATGCCGCCGAGGAGCGGCACTTCCGCCGCGAGCTGGCCCGGGCCGGCTATGCCCGGCCAGAGACGCGCGGCGAGCTGGAGGAAGCGGGCTTCTTCGTCTGTGACCGCGACCTGGAGGATGAGCTGATCCGCGCGGTCGGGCCGGACGCCATCGAGGCGATCCTGGCGCAGGCGGGGGACCTCGCATCGTTCCGCACCCTCCAGCACCAGGCCGCGTGGCGGCAGGCCGGCTTCGTCGATCAGCTCCGCCGCTTCCTGGGCGCGGGGGCACGCCGGAAGCTGCGCTATGCCGGCCTGTTCGTTCGCGCACTGGACCTCGACCGCCAGCCCCGGCCGCTCCGGGCCCTCCTGCGCCTGGCCTGACTGGCGCCGGCCGGCGGCGCGGGGCCGGACGCCGCCCTGTCACATCCGCGGCCCCTGCCTCGTCTTGGGGTCGAGGCGCCGGGTCCGGCAGGACAAACGGGCGGCGGCGCCTCGGCAACACGAGGCGGAACATGAAGGTCGTGATCATCGGCGGCTCCGGCCCGATCGGCGCCAGGACCACCCGGCTCCTCCGGCAGGCGGGCCATGAGGTCGCATCCACCGGCAACGCCCCGGGGCCGGCCCTGGCCGGCGCGCAGGTGGTGGTCGACATGACGGACGCGGCCTCCTGCCGCGACGCCGCGGCGCTGGAGGCCTTCGCGGCCGCGCAGCGCGCCCTGCTCGCCGCCGAGGCGGCTGCCGGCATCGGACATCATGTGGCGCTGTCGGTGGCCGGGACGGAGCGGCCGCGACAGGGCAGCGGTACCCGCGGCCGGATGACGCAGGAGCGGCTGATCCACGCCTCCGGCCTGCCCTACACCCTCATCCATTCGACCCAGCTGTTCGAGTTCCTGGGCGGCATCGCCCGGTCGGCGGCGGCCGGCGCCATCCTCCGCCTGCCGCCGGCGGCCGTGCAGCCGATCGCCCCCGACGACGTGGCCGCCTTCGTGGCCCGGATCGCGCTGGGCGCCCCGCTCAACGACACCATCGAGATCGCCGGGCCGGAACGGCTGCGGCTGAGCGAGCTGGTCGCCCGCTACCTGCGGGCGACGGAGGACCCGCGCGCGGTCGTCAGCGACATCCACGCCCGCTGGCCGGGCACAGCGTCCGACGACCGCCCGCCGGTTCCCAACAGCGCCCCGCGCCTCGGCATGACCCGGTTCGAGGCGTGGTTCCACCGGGCCCGGGCAAGGGCCTGATCCTCCGTCCCTGTTTCATCCCAACCTGAAGGACACAGCCATGAAACACATCCTCGGCGCCCTCGCGCTCACCGCCCTGGTCTCGGTCCCGGCCCTGGCGGCCCCCGCCTTGGCCGCCGATGTCGGCTCGAAGGTGACGCTGGTCTACGACCATGTGATCCCCAATATCCCGGGCAAGAGCCTGAAGGCCTTCCTGGTAGAATACGCCCCGGGCGGGTCGTCCGACGCCCACACCCACGCCAAGTCGGCCTTCATCTATGCGACGGTGCTGGAAGGCTCGATCACCAGCCAGGTCAATGACGGGCCGGTCACGACCTACACCGCCGGGCAGAGCTTCACCGAGCTGCCGGGCGACCGCCACGCCGTCAGCTCGAACGGCAGCAAGACCGAGCCGGCCAAGCTGCTGGCCGTCTTCGTCGTCGACACCAGCGAGACCCAGCTGACGACGCCGATCCACAAGTAAGCCGGCCACCGCGGCCGGACCGGTTGGCCCGGCCGCGGCGATGCCTAGAAGGCCAGCCCGGTCTTGAAGATCTCCACGGCGTAGAAGGCCAGCTCGCCGTCCAGGGCGCGCTGGATGTTGGCGGCCTTGCGGAAGCCGTGCTGCTCGCCCGCGAACAGGACATAGCCGACCGGCTGGCCCTTGGCCCGCAGCGCGTCGACCATCGCCTCGGTCTGGTTCGGCGGCACCACCTCGTCCTCGTCGCCCTGGAAGAAGATCACCGGCTTGGACAGCTTGTCGGCGTGGAACAGCGGCGACCGCTCGCGGTACCGTTCCGCCTCCGCCGGATACGGGCCGATCAGCCAATCGAGATAGCGCGACTCGAATTTGTGCGTGTCGCGCGCCAGCGCTGCCGCGTCGCTGACGCCGAAATGGCTGGCGCCGCCGGCGAAATAGCTGTCGAAGGCCAGCGCCGCCAGGGCGGTGTAGCCGCCGGCGCTGCCGCCGGTGATCACCGAGCGGGCGGCGTCGGCCAGGCCCTGCGACGCCAGATACTTCGCCCCGGCCACCGCGTCCTGCACGTCGACCACGCCCCAGGTCAGGTTCAGCCGGTCGCGATAGGCCCGGCCATAGCCGGTGCTGCCGCCATAGTTGACGTCGAGCACGGCGATGCCGCGGCTGGTCCAGTACTGGATGCCGAGATTGAGCGTCGAGGAGGCGGCGGAGGTCGGGCCGCCATGGATCTTCACCACCAGCGGCGGCACGTCGCCATCCGGCGCCGCATGGTCCGCGCTGGTCGGCGGATAGTAGAGGCCATGGGCGGTGCGGCCGCCGGCGGTCGGGAACTCGACCGGCTGGGCCGGGGCGAAGAAGCCGCGCAGCGCCGGGTCCTGGCCGATCCCGGTCGCCCGCTTCAGCACCTCCCACCGCCCGGTGGCGAGGTCGAGGCGGACGATCTGGGCCGGGTCGCGCGGCGAGCCGGCGCGAAACACCGCGATCCGCTCATCGGCGCGGACCGAGCTGATATCGGTGAAGGGGATGTCGACCGGCGTCAGCGCACCGGTGAGGAGATCGACCAGGGCCAGCTTGCCCAGGCCGCCTTCGATATAGCTGCACAGCAGGCGACCAGGGCCGGAGAAGGCATAGGCGGACAGGCCGAACACCCATTGCGGCTGGCCGAACTCCGCCGCCATCGCCAGCACCGGCTCGACCGGGCCGCCATTGCCGTCGCAGCGATACAGGTTCCACCAGCCGGAGCGGTCAGCGGCGAAGACCAGCCATTGCCCGTCGGGCGACCATTCCGGCTGGAACACGGATTCGCCCGACCCGCCGGCCACCGCCCGCGGCGTCCCGGCCGGCGCGCCTGCGGCGTCGAGGTCGGCGACGAACAGCGTGGTCTCGACCCAGGGCATGTTCGGATGGTCCCAGGCCAGCCAGGCCAGCCGCCCGCCATCCGGCGACAGCCGGGGCGAGGCGAAGAAGTCGTGGCCCTGCGCCAGGATGCGGATGCTGCCGGCGCCCTCGCCCTCCAGCGGCACGGCGACGATCATGTTGTCGGGATGGGCCCGGCCGGGCTGGTGCCGCTCGCCGACGCCGATCCACAGGCGCCGGCGCGGATCGACCAGGCCGTCGGCGAAGCGCCATTCCTCGCCGGCCTCGCCGGTGGCGGCGGTCACCGCGACCGGGGCGGCGCCGGGCGCCTGGCGGTACAGCCGGCGGTCGGGCCGCGCGCCGGCCGGGCCGGGGCGGTCGTTCGAGAAGAAGACGGTGCCGTCGGCGACGGTCCAGGCGCCGCCGCCATATTCATGCACCCGGGTGCGGATGTTGAAGTCAGGCGGGCTGATCTCGGCCACCGCGCCATCGGGCGCGCGGCGCATCAGCACGCTGCGCCCGCCTTCCTGCGGCCGGCCCTCCAGCCACCAGATCGCATCGCCGTCCAGCCGGACCTCGGACAGGCCGATCGACTGCGCCACGATCAGGTCGGAGGTGATCGGCGACCTCCAGAAGCCGTAGGGGGCGATCCTGGTGCTGGGCATGGCTGCGACTCCGGTCGGTGGGCGACCGCGCCAGCCTCTCCGATCGGCGGCCCGGATTCCAGTGCCGCGCTATTTCTTCGCGATCACCCAGACCGCGTGGACGATGCCCGGGATGTAACCCAGCAGGGTCAGCAGGATGTTGAGCCAGAACGCCCCGCCGAAGCCGACCTGGAGGAATACCCCCAGCGGCGGCAGCAGGATGGCGATGATGATCCGGATCAGATCCATGCGGGGCGGGGTCCTTCAGGCTGCGGCGCGGAGATCAGGGAGATCGGGACGCCCGGGCGGATGGTGGGCCCATCCGCCCGGGCCGGCCGGTCAGGGCGGGTTCGGCTTGGTTGACTGCTCGATGCCCTGCCCGGCCTTCTGTGTGTCCTGGCCGAAGCCGCGGACGGTGTTGTCGCAGGCGGCCATGCCAAGGCCGGCGGCCAGCAGGCCGGCGATGAGAACGATGCGTGTGATCATGGTCTGCTCCTTACGTCTTCAGAACGTCCCGGACGGCGTCCTTCACCTTGCCGGCGGCGGACTGGACCTTGCCCGACGCGGCCTGCGCCCGGCCCTCGGCCTCGAGCTTGCGGTCGCCGGTCACCTTGCCGGCCGCCGTCTTGCCCTTGCCGACCGCCTGGTCGACCGCGCCCTTGATGCGATCCTTGTCCATTGGATTTCCTCCGTGGTTAGGAAACCGATCCGGGACGGACCGGTGAGGTAACGGCACCGCTTCGCTGGGAGTTCCCAGGTGCCGCAGGGATCAGCGGCAGAGGAAGCGGCCGATCGCCAGGCCGGCGACGAAGGCCAGGCCCAGCGCGGTCAGCGGCCGCTCGGCGACATGGCCCTGCAGCTCCTCGGCCATCGCGTCGGCCGCGCGGCCGACGCGGCGCGCGCCCCGCCGCCCGGCGCCGATCGCCTCCTCCGCGGCACCGCCGGCACGGCCGGCCAGGCTGCCGATCTCGGCCCGCAGCTCCGCCAGCGTCTGGGTCAGGGCGTCGACATCCTGTTCGAGGTTGCGGGTCGCCATGGTCATACTCTCCTCTGGGTTGCAACGAACGGCACGGGGCGGGCGTCGCGGCGACGCCGCGCACCGGGCCTATACGGGGACAAACAGCGGAAACTCAGATCAGTGGCCGTTTCGGCACGGGCGCCTCGGCCCATGCGGCGAGCGACCGCAGGGCGCGGGTGTCGTGCACCTGCAGCTTCTTGCGCGCCAGGGTGAAGACGCCGTCGCGATGCAGCCGGCGCAGCACCCGGTTGGTGTGGATCAGCGACATGCCCAGCATGTCGGCGATGTGGCTCTGGGTCAGCGGGAAGTCGAGCCTGTTGTCCCTGACCAAGTCCAGCTGCCGCGCCCGCTTGTAGACGGCGAGCACGATGGTCGCCACCCGCTCCACCCCCGAGCGCTGGCCAACCGACAGCAGGTTGTCGTCGACGATGCCTTCCTCATGCGCGGTCAGCCAGGTGATGTCGTAGGCCAGGCTCGGATGGTTGCGGAACAGGTCCCACAACCGCCGCCGCGGGAAGACGCAGACCTCGACATCGGTCAGGCATTCGATGCCGTAGGGCGCGCCGGTCTGCGGCGCGATGTGGAAGCCCATGAAGTCGCCCGGCATCAGGATGTTCAGGATCTGCCGCCGCCCATCCTCCAGCTCCTTGAACCGGAAGGCCCAGCCGGAGAACAGGGTGTACAGGTCGCTGTCGTCGTCGCCCTGGGACAGGATCTGCGCCCCGGCCGGGTATTTCAGGTTGCCGCGGCGCATGCCGGCGATGAACTCGATCTCCTCCGCCGTGTTCGTCTTGAACAGCGGCTGGCTGCGCAGCGGGCAGGTGGCGCAGGGAGTCGCAGCCATCGATCGCTCTCCTCATCAACCGGCGAGTCGCTCCGGACGGCCATGGACTTAAACCCGAAGGTCGAATCCGAGTACGTCAAATGTTTAGTGCCGCTGCGATGCGCTCGCCGCACCCGCGCCGGGGCCGGCCTTGATCGCGCCACATCTCCGGCCGACCCTCGGGGTGACGGCCCCACGGATCCGGAGGGCGCGATGGCCTTCGTCATTCCCGGCGCGCTGCTGCTGTTCACCGTCCTGCTGATCGTGCTGCCCTGGCAGGTCGGCGCCATCCTGGGCGTCGCCGTGATCGGGACGCTGTTCGTCCTGACCATGCATTGGCGGCTGCAGGCGGAGCGGAGCTGGCGAAAGATCGTCTACGACACGCATCTTCGCGCCGGGGCCACGGCGGAAGAGGCGAAGGCCAAGGCCGACAAGGCACGATTGGACTGGGGCCCCGTTGATTCCTGACAGCCGGGGTTGGCCCGGCCGGCGAGCCGGGGCATGGTGGCCGCCGATCACAGCGGAGACAGCATGCGACCGGAATCCTTCGCGTTTCGCCGCCGCCTCGCGCCGGCCGGGCTGCTGCTGGCGGCGATAGCCCTGCCCGCCTCCGGCGCCCTGGCCCAGCAGAGCGCGCCGCCCGGCCAGACCATCCCGCCCGCCGATGCCGGCGCGCCGTCCAACGCGGTGCCGGAGACCGGGCCGGCCTTCCGCCAGGCCACGACCCTGGGCCGGCAGATCTTCGCCATCGACGGCGCCGCCGCCCTGGCCAGCGCCACGCTGCGCCGCAACGGCGTCGACCCGCAATCCGGCGGCGTCGTCGGCTGGGTGACCGAGCCGGCGGCGAACGGCATCCTGGTCCGTTTCGTCCGCCGCGGCAGCCAGGGGCCGGAGGCGGCCTATGACGTCACGGTCGATGCCGGCGGCGCCGCCCCGGTGCTGACCCGCCGCGACGGCGCGCCGCTGACGCCGGACCAGGCCGCCCAGTTCGCCGCGGCGCAGACCGCCCTGGGCCGGCTGGAGCAGCCCTGTTCCAAGACCTACCGGCCGGTGGCGTTCCGCGACCCCGGCACCCGCAACTGGCGGGTCTACGCCCTGGCGACGTCGGAGGATCCCGGCGTGTTCATGGTCGGCGGCCATTTCCGCTTCCTGGTCAGCCCGGATGGCGGCCGCATCCTGTCCGGCGGCCGGCTGCCGCCGCCTTCCTGCCTGGCCGGCCAGAAGACGGCCGAGGGCCACCCGGCCGTGGCCTTCATGGTGGCGGAGCCGGTCTCGAAGATCCCGACGGAGGTCCATGTCTTCCTGAGCCTGCGCCAGAACCTGCCGCTGATCGTCGTGGCGGCGGACGGCAAGCGCTGGCTGGTGGCCCACGGCACCATCGCCACGATGCAGCAGTAAGGTCCGCCCTTGGCCGCCGCCGCGCGACGCGGCATGCTGGCGGCACAGGGGGGACCATATGATCGACACCACCGCTTTGCTGCGCCGGTCCGGCGCGGCCCGCGTGTTGCGGCGCGCGACGCTGCCGCTCGTCCTGCTGGCCGTCCTGGCCGGCTGCAACAGCGCGACGCCGCCCGGCGCCCGCGGCCCGGCCACGGCGTCGGAGATCGCCGGCTCCCGCCTGGTTCCGCAGGCGTCGCCGGAGATCCAGCGGATCGAGGCCCTGGGCCGCACCATCTACGTCCTCGACAACGCCGCCGCCCGGGCGACGGATCTCGCTTTCGCTCAGGGAGCCAATCTGCGGGCAGCGGATATGCGCGGCTGGGTCACGGATACATCGGGTCCGGGCATTCTGGTGCGCTTTATCCGGCAGAGGGGCGACCGGTTCGAGGCGGCCTATGACGTGACCGTCGACCGGGATGGCCGGGCCGTCGCCATGACGCGGCCGGCGAATTCGGCCTTGACGCCGGAGCAGGCCATCCAGTTCGCCGCCAGGAACCTGGCGATCTCCGGCTTCGCTCCGCTGTGCGCGCCGCCTCTTACCTACAACACGGTGGTCTTCCGCGATCCCGGCAGCCGGAACTGGCTTGTCTATCTCCTGGCCGCGACCACGGATCCACAGGTGAGGATGTATGGCGGCCATCACCGCACCCTGGTCAGCGCGGACGGCAAGCGGATCCTGTCGTCGGCGAACCTGACGAAGACGTGCCTGGCGCCCCGCTTCGAGCTCCCTCCCGGAAGTGTACCCGTTGCCGACGTCGTGACCGAATTGCTGTCTCCGACGCCGACCGAAACCCATGTGTTCGTGACGCTGCTGTACGGGCTGCCTTTGACTGTCGGCACCATGGACAGACGGATCTGGAGCGTCGAGCAAGGCCGGATCTCGCTGATGAAGTAGCGTTCGACCGGCAGCTTCGCAGGATCTGTCAATCCGCACGGGCTATCCTGGCGTCAACGGAAGGAGGCACCGATGGCGACATCCTGGACCGAGAAGCTGAACGACCCGCGGCCGCACCAGGTCAAGCCGGTCCTGGTCGACATCGCCGGGATGAAGGCCGGCGAGATCATGCTGGTGCCGACGCCGCGGCTGATCGACGCCTTCATCCGCGTCATCCCGACGGGCAGCGCCATGGACGTGCCGGCGCTGCGCCGCGAATTGGCCCGGCGGCACGGGGCGCAGGTGACCTGCCCGATCACCACCGGCTTCCACCTGCGCATCGTCGCCGAGGCGGCGTGGGAGGCGCACCGGCAGGGCGCGGACCCGGTCGGGATCACCCCGTTCTGGCGGGTGCTGGACCGGCGGTCGCCGACCACGGCGAAGCTGTCCTTCGGCGACGCCTTCCTGCTCGAGCGGCGCCGGCTGGAAGGGCTGGCCTGACCCCGCCCCTCACCCGGCGAAGGCGACCAGGTTGCCGTCCGGGTCGCGGATGATGAAGGTGCGGGCGCCCCAGGGCTCGGTCCGCAGCGGCTGGTGGAACGGCGCGCCGGCGGCCTGCAGCTCCAGGAACAGCGCCTTTGGGTCGTCAACCGTGACCGTCGCGGCCAGGACATCGGCCTCGCGCTCGCGGAAGCCGGGGGCGAAGACCGGCCCCTGGACCCATCGCAGATTCAGCCGTGCCCGGTCGCGCGCCACCTGGGCATAGAAGGGCGGCTCGCCATAGGCGAAGACCACCGTGAAGCCGAACGTTCCGACGTAGAAGTCGCAGGCCGCCCGGATGTCGGCGACCAGCAGCTGCGGCTCGGCCGGGCCCAGCACCGGCCGCCCCTGCGACCCCAGCGCGGGGCCGGGCGTAGCGTCGAGGCCCCGGACCAGGGCCTGCCAGCTGTCGAAGCCCTCGCGCCGCGCCACCAGCTCCTGCGCGTCGGCCAGGGTGAAGGGCCGGGCCAGCACCTCGGCGTCGGTCAGCTGCGCGAAGCGGGGCAGCCAGGCCCGGATCTGCTCGGCCACCGGGTGGTGCCGGTCGCGGTGCCAGCGCAGGACGGTCTTGGCCTGCTTGCGGAGATTCTCGGGATTCGGCATGGGGCGCATCCGGGATGGTGGAACCTGCAGGCGGGCATTGCCCCTCCGGCCCCTGCCGACGCGCCCTGCGAAGCCGTGGAACGATGATCGCGCCCGGAGGGACCGTCAAGCCCGGCCGGCCCGGGCGCGGACCGGATGGTTCGACCGCGGCCGAAGCGTTCGCGCACCCGGCCAGCCCACCATCGGTGCAGGCTTCCCGCCGAACCGATGGAGAGCGCGATGACCACCGATGCCGATATCCGCCGGATCTATGAGCGCTGGCACGAGACCGTGCGCGGCCGCGACCTCGACGGGCTCATGGCCCTCTATGCCGAGGACGCGGTGCTGGAGACGCCGCTGATCCTGGCGACCCTGCCGGAACTCGGCTCGGGCGTGCTGCGCGGGCAGGAGCCGATCCGGTCCTTCTTCGCGGCCGGCCTGCGCACGCTGCAAAGCGACCTCAGCCGCTGGTACCGCACCGGCACCTTCTACGCGAATGGCCGGCAGCTGGTGTGGGAATACCCGCGCGAGACGCCGGAGGGTGACCAGGTCGACCTGGTCGAGGTGATGGACCTCGTGGGCGGGCTGATCGCCCATCACCGGGTCTATTGGGGCTGGGTCGGCGTCCGGCTGCTGGCGCGGATCGCCTGACCCGGCGCCTCAGGGCTTCAAATCCACTGCCGCGCGCAGGCTGCCATCCATATAGAAGGGCACCGATTCGTGCTCGTGCACGATCAGCCAGCCCTCTTCCGTCCGGCGCAGGCCCAGGGTGATGCGGAACCAGAGGTCGACCCTCGCACCATCGGTCTTGGTGCCGGTCATCCGGGCGAAGCCGTGGCAGAAGCCGACATCGCCATCCGCCGCGATGCGCAGGTCGTGCATCTCGTAGCCGATCGGCCCGTCCCAGGTGGCGAACCAGGCGTCCAGCCCCTCCGTCCCCGGCTGGTCGACCCGCAGCGGCGGCGCCAGCGAGAACAGCACGGGGTCGGCGGCATGGCAGGCGACGACGCCGCGGGCATCCTTGCGGCGCAGCGCCGCCGCATGCTCTTCGACCAGGGCGTGGATCCGGGCTTCGGTGGTGTCGGTCATGAGGTTCTCCTCTGTCATGGGTCCGATGTCCGGACCGGCTGCTTCAACGAGGGGCCGGCGTCAGGTCCACCGCCGCCCGCAGGCTGCCGCCCATATAGAAGGGCACGGATTCGTGCTCATGCACGATGGTCCAGCCATCGGCCGCCCGGCGCAGGCCGAGGGTGAGACGGAACCAGAGATCGACCGTCTCGCCGTCGGTCCTGGTGCCGCTCATCCGGGCGAAGCCGTGGCAGAAGGCGACATCCTCACCGGCCGTGATGTCGAGGTCGCGGAGCTCGTAGCCGATCGGCCCCCGCCAGCCGGCGAACCAGGCGTCCACCGCCTCGAGCTCCGCCTGGTCGGCCGCCAGCGGCGACCCCATGGAATAGAGGGAGTAGAGGGCATAGTCCGCGGCCTGGCGGGCGACGAAGCCCTTGGCGTCCTTGCGGCGCAGCGCCGCCGCGCGCTGTTCGATCACGGCACGGATCTCGCCGTCGTGCTGGCTGGTCATCTCGCTCCTCCTGACATGAAAGGCCGGCGGCAGGACCAGCCTCCCGCCGGCAGGCCGCTCAGCGGATCGGCGCGCCGATCGACCACAGCACGCCGAACGGGTCGCGCAGCTGGCCCCAGCGATCGCCCCAGAACATCGGCTGCAGCGGCGTGACGATCTCGGCTCCGGCCGCGACCGCCCGGTTCCACCAGGCATCGGCATCGTCGACCTGGAGATGCAGCGAGAAGGCCTGCGGCGCCTCCAGCGGGTAGCCATGCTCCGGATACGGGTCGCCCAGCATCACCGAGCCGCCGTTGATGTAGAGGTGGATGTGCATGGTGCGGCCCTGGTCGTCCACCGGAACGCGGCCGACCTCCTCGGCGCCGAACGCCTTCTGGTAGAATTCCGAGGCCTTCACCGCCCCGCCGACATTGAGATAGGGGGCCACGCCGCGGACCTCGGCCCGCGCCTGCATCGCGGCCTCGTTGAACTCGGTCATCCGGTCTCTCCTGCGTTCCAGCCGCGCGGAACCGCGGGCCTGCCCCTAGGACGAACGGCCCGGGGCGTTTTCGACATCGCTCCCGGAAAAAATTTGGTTCGCGCCGGACGTTCCCGACGGTCGGAAACCACCAAACCGTCATGGCGAGCCCCGAAGGGGCGTGGCCATCCAGAGATCGAGCCGCTGGATGGCCACGTCGGCTTCGCCTCCTCGCCATGACGGAAGAGGGCGGAGAGCTGGACGGATCTCAGAAACCACCGGTTTTACGCGGAGGCCGCGCCGTCCTGCTGGAGACGGTCGAGATGCATCCGGATATGGGCGGCCTCGGCCGCGGTGTTGGCCAGGGCGATGGCCTGGTTGAAGGCCTCCCGCGCCTCGGCGGCACGGCCGAGCTGCTGCAGCAGCGCCCCGCGCACCCCGAAGAAGTAGAAATAGCCGGACAGGCGCGGCGCCAGCGGCTCGATCAGCTCCAGCGCCGCCTGGGGGCCGAGCAGCTTGGCCACGGCGACGGCACGGTTCAGCGTCACCACCGGCGAGGGCTGCAGCCGCTCCAGCGTGGCGTAGAGCAGGTCGATCTGGGCCCAGTCGGTGTCCTTGGCCTCGGCCGCCCGCGCGTGCAGCGCCGCGATCGCCGCCTGCACCTGGTACGGGCCGGGGCTGCGGTGGCGGATCGCCTTGTCGATCAGCGCCAGCCCCTCGGCGATCATCCCCTGGTTCCACCGGCCGCGGTCCTGGTCCTCCAGCAGCACGATGCTGCCCCCGGCGTCGAACCGCGCCGCGGTCCGGGAGTGCTGCAGCAGCATCAGCGCGGTCAGGCCCATGATCTCCGGCTCCGCCGGGAACAGCCGCAGCAGCAGCCGGGCCAGGCGGATCGCCTCGTCGCATAAGGGGGCGCGCAGCGGCGCCTCCTCGCTGTTGGCGGCGGAATAGCCCTCGTTGAACACCAGGTAGATCATCGCGGCGACGATGGCCAGACGCTGCGCCCGCTCCGGCGCGCCCGGCGCCTCGAACGGCACGCCGGCATTGGCGACCTTGCCCTTGGCCCGGGTGATGCGCTGCTCCATCGCGCTCTCCCCCACCAGGAAGGCGCGGGCGATCTGCCGGACCGAGAGGCCGGAGACGATGCGCAGCGCCAGCGCGATCTGCTGCGTCGCCGGCAGGTCGGGATGGCAGCAGATGAACAGGAGCCGCAGGATGTCGTCGCGATACTCGGCGCCGTCCAGCCGCTCGGCCATGTCGGCCTCGGCGTCCTCGAGGTCGGACAGCATCTCGTCCGGCGGCAGCGGCTCCTGCTTCCTTCCGCGGCGCACGCCGTCGAGGGCGGCGTTGCGGCCGACGAAGATCAGCCAGGCCGCCGGGTCGCGCGGCGGCCCCTTCTGCGGCCAGGTCTTCAGCGCCCGGAGACAGGCCTCCTGGAACGCCTCCTCCGCCGTGTCCAGGTCCCGGAAATAGCGCAAGAGCGCGCCGAGAGCCTGAGGGCGGGCGGAGGCGAAGGCCGTGTCGATCCAGGCGATGTCGTTCATGATCCAGCGGGTCCCGGCTTGAAGCGGCGGATCGGGCGGACCTCATAGGTCGCCCCGGGGTTGGCGTCGGAGAGGTCGCGCACGATGGCGAGCACCTCCTCCAGCGACGCGCATTCGAAGGTGTAGAAGCCGAGAAGCTGCTCCTTGGTCTCGGCGAAGGGGCCGTCGAGCACCAGCGGCTCGCCCCCGCTCTGGCGCACGATGGTGGCGGCGGTGGTCGGCATCAGCCTAGCGACGGGCCCGACCTTGCCCTGCTTCGCCACCGGCTCCAGCACCGCGGTCAACTTGCCGATGACCGCGTCGTCTTCGGCCTGGGTCCAGGCTTCGGTCACGGCTTCGTTGTGGTAGCAGAGGACGGCGTACAGCATCCGGGTGTTCCTTCTTCCTCCCGAGGACGAAGGAGTATGCCCGGCGCCGACACGGGCCGCAAAAAATGCGGCGATGCTTCGGGGGACATCGTCATCCCCCGCGCACTGCTGCGCGGAGTGACACGGGTCTCGCGTAGTCCTGAGGTCCTTCAGAATACCCAAAACCGTCATTGCGAGCGCAGCGAAGCAATCCAGGGGCCAGTGCGAACCGGCCCCTGGATTGCTTCGTCGGCTTCGCCTCCTCGCAACGACGGAGCGGAGGCGCGGCGCATCACTTCATGCTGCGCCGCGCCCGGGATGACGAGGAACAAAGGGGTGAAAGACAGCGGCCTCAGCCCAGCTCCGCCAGCGCCATCTCGGCCACCGTCAGGTCGATCGCCGGGTGGTCGCCGTCGTCCAGGCTCCAGACAGCGGAGAGGGAGGACGAGGCCAGCACCCAGCGCAGCAGGCGGTCGCGCTCCATCCTCGCCGCCTCGGCCACCACCGCCGCCCGCCGGGCCAGGCGGCCGGGCTGGGTCGCCACCGCCAGGTCGGGCGCGGCCAGGGCCGGCGCGCCGGGAAGGCCCATGTCGGGGTTGGTGAACAGGCTGCCGAAGTCGTGGCCGCGGTCGCCGACCAGGTGCCGCGGATCGATCGCCAGCCAGCCCCGCGGCCCGAAATCCAGCACGTTGTCGTGGTGCAGGTCGCCATGCAGGGTGACGATGTCCCGCCGCTCGGCCAGCAAGTCACGGGCGATGGCGGCGGCGCGGGCGACGACGCCGCCATAACGGTCGCCGCCCAGGGTCAACGGGTCGTACCACCGCTCCAGCGGCAGCAGCCCGTCCGGCAGCGGCCGGCCGCGCGGCGCGTGCAGCCGGGTCGCGGCGTCGCACAGGATGCGGCAGGCTTCGTCATCCTGCCCCTGCCGCGACATCGCGACGAGCGACAGCGGGCCGGTGGCGCGTTCCAGCAGCAGCGTGTCGCCGTGCTGGGCCAGCACCATCGCCGCCCCCTCCCCGGTCCAGTGCTGCATCAGCAGGCAGCCCAGCTTCTCGTCCTCGTTCACCGGCTGCTTGATCATCGCCGGCAGGTCGCCGGCGCGCACCGCCAGCAGCCGGCTGCCATGGGTGACGATCGGCGCGCCGTCCGGCACCAGGTCCCAGCGCGCCAGATCTTCCTCGAACATCCCCGGATCCTCGGTCTTCGGTGTCATGCGGAAGGCTCCTCGATCTCGTCCAGATCGATGCCATGGGTGTCGAACCACCATTCCGGCGGCTTGTCCGGATGGCGGGGCTGCAGCCGGGCGTAACGGTCGCGCAACCTCTGCTGCCGCGCCACCTCCGCCCGGAAATACGGATGGTCGAGCGTGCCGCGCAGCGCCCACAGCCGGCGCAGCAGCTTACGCAGCACATAGCCCTGCTGCTTGCCGCCGGGGCGGGTGCCGTCGGCGATGATCCGCCCGATCGCGTCGGCCAGGCTTTCGACCGGGCTCATCGGCGGGGTGCCGTTGACCAGCGCGTCGAGCCGGTCGAGGCCGAAGCCGGCATCGATGCAGGTGCCGAGCGGATTGACGATGTTCCCGATCTCGACCCCGTCCCGGTAGAACTCGGTGCAGAAGCCGGTGACGTTGCCGTCGCTCCAGGTGCACTCCGGGTCCGGCCGGACCGGCACCCGGCCGCGATACAGCGGCGCCCACTCCGCCATCCGGTCGGGATGGATGGTGACGTGATGCGGCGAGGCCCCGATCTCCCCGAGGAAATCGAGCCAGAAGTCGATCGCCTGCCCGACCGTCCACTGCCGGAACGAGAACAGGCCGAGCATGCCGAAGCGGAGCAGATGCGTGCCGTCGCCGATCTCGTCGAGATCGCCCAGGCGCAGGCAGGACTGGAGATTGGCGAAGGTGGCGGTGACGGACGGGTCGATGAACAGCGGCTTGAACTGCTGCATGCCCGCCGTACAGAACAGCGTCGTGCTGTCGAAGGGCCGAACCGAAGGGTTCGTGTCGAAACCGATCCCCCTGTTCTCACAGAACAGGCGGAACCGGTGGGTCAGGCGTCCCGCGGGGACATAGGCAACCTCCTGTGCAATTCAGGACCGCCGGAAGGACGGCCCATTCGCTATCTAGCCACGCCCCGGGCGCTTCTCAAGCCCCCCTGGCGGCGGCTTCGCCTCGTCGCCATCTCCGGCAGAGCAAAAGGGAGGACATCGCATGGTCTCCGCGATCCGCTTCACCGGCACCGGGCCGGGCGCGCACACGCAGGATGGCTGCTCCGTCGAGCTGTACCGGCGCATGCCGGCCGACGGCGAGGCGGAGATCGTCGCCGGCGTGGTGGCGGCCGGCGGCACGATCCTGGAGCTGGGCAGCGGGCCGGGCCGGGTCACCCACGCCCTGGTCGCCCTCGGCTATGCCGTGACCGCGGTCGACAACTCCGCCGAGATGCTGGCCCATGTGCGGGGCGCGGAGACCGTGCTGGCCGACATCGAGGATCTCGACCTCGATCGCCGCTTCGACGCGGTGCTGCTGGCCAGCACGCTGATCAACTTCCCGGAGGCGGAGACGCGCGCCGCGCTGCTCACCGCCTCCCGGCGGCACGTCCGGCCCGGCGGCGTGGTGCTGATCGAGCGGCGCAACCCCGACACCTTCGCGACGCTGCGGCCCGGTCCGGTCGGTGAGGAGGCCGGCATCCGCCACGTCATCGAATCGGTTCGGCATGAGGGCCGGCTGATCCAGGCGACCCTGCGCTCGGAGGCCGCAGATGCGACCTGGACCCAGAGCTTCACCCAGGAGGTGATCGACGACGAGCGGATGGCGGCGGAGCTGGCCGCCGCCGGGCTGCGGCTGGACCGCTGGCTGGATCCGCGACGGACCTGGGGACTCGCCGTCCCGGCCTGACGCCCGCTCAGGCCGGCTGCGTTTGCGCCTGCCGCACCTCGTAGCCGCGGCGCCACAGCATGAAGACATGGACGCTGACCAGCGTCACCAGCGCCAGCAGGCTGAAGAACAGCGCCAGCGGCAGCCATTGCCCGGCGTATCTCTGCGCGATCACCGCCCCCAGCAGCGGCGCGCCGCCGGCCGAGACGGTGACGCCGAGCTGATAGCCCATCGAGATGCAGGAATAGCGCAGCCGGGCCGGGAAGGCGGTGGCGAGGAAACCCGCCATCACCGCATAGACGCCGGACAGGGTGACGATGGCCAGCGAGATGCCGAGCACGATCGCCGCCGGCTGGCCGGTGCCGACCAGGAGGAACATCGGGTAGGGCGACAGGATGGCCAGGAATGCCGCCAGCTTGAGGAAACGGACCTCGCCGATGCGCTCGGCCAGCAGCGCCGAGACCGGCTGCGACAGGAACTGGATCACCGTGACCCAGAGCAGGCAGTCGAGGATCAGCTGCTCCGGGATGCCGACATACTTGGTCGTGTAGGAGATCATGAACACGTTGGTGAAGAAGAAGCCGCCGGTGCCCAGCACCGACACGCCGGCCGCCAGCAGGATCGGGTACCAGGCGGTGCGCAGCGCCTCGACCACCGGCATCCGCGCCCTCTCGTCCTGCTTCACCACCGCCTCGAAGGCCGGGGTCTCCTTGACGCTGGCGCGGATGGCGAAGCCGACGCCGAGCAGCACCACCCCGGCCAGGAACGGCACGCGCCAGCCCCAGGCCATGAAATCGGCGTGGTCCAGCTGGGTCATCGCCCGGAACATCAGGAGCGCCAGCAGCAGCCCGGCCGGGCTGCCGAGCTGGGCGAAGGAGGCGAAGAAGGTGACCCGCTTCGGCGGCGCGTGCTCACCCGCCATCAGCACCGCGCCGCCCCATTCGCCCGAGGTGGCGAGGCCCTGCAGGATGCGCAGCACGATCAGCAGGACCGGCGCCCAGATGCCGATCTGGGCATAGGTCGGCAGGCAGCCGATGGCGATGGTGGCGAAGCCCATCAGCAGCATGGTGAAGACCAGCAGCTTCTTGCGGCCCAACCGGTCGCCGAGATGGCCGAACACCACGCCGCCGATCGGCCGGGCGATGAAGCCGACCGCGAAGGTGCCGAAGGCGGCCAGCGTGCTGAGGAACGGGTCGTCGCTGGGGAAGAACAGCGGCCCCAGCGCCAGCGGCACGGCCAGGCCGTAGACGTAGAAATCGTAGAACTCGACCGCGGTGCCGATGAAGGCGGCGGCCGCGGCGCGCACCGGCTGGCGGGCCGGACCAGGGCTGGAGGATGTACCGCTCAATCGGGCCTCGGCAGTCTGAGGTGGAGGAAGGGTGGCTAGAGCAGCGATCCCTGCTCGGGCTTCGGGTCCGGCGCGCGGGCGGGCCGGTGCGGCTTGCCGCCACCGATCACGGCCGGGGCCTCGCCGTCCTGGAAGCGGATCGACACGGCACGGCCGGGCGTCGCCTCCTGCGCCGACCCCAGGGCGTGACCGGTCGCCGGATCCAGCACCAGGGCGTAGCCGCGGCGCAGCACGTCGACATAGGAGTAGCTCTCCAGCAGCCGTCCGGCCGCCGCCAGCCGCGCCGTGCGGTCGGCCAAAGCGCGCTGCACCGGCTCCGGCCGGAAGCGGCCGGACAGGGTGTGGAAGCGCTCGGCCGGGCGGTGGGTCAGGCGGCTGCCGCAGGCGGTCAGCCGGTCGCCGAGCTGGGCCAGGTGCCGCGCCGTCTCCGCCACCTGGCGGCGCGGATGCGGCAGCCGGGCGCCGAGCTCGGCCAGCCGGGCGCGCCGGCGGTCGACCGTGCCGAGCGCGGCGCGGTCCAGCCGCTCGCCGCGGTCGTCCAGCCGCTGCATCGCCGTCTCGATCAGCCGCGCCGGGTCGCCGAGGCCGCGGCGCAGCGCGTCCAGCCGGGTGCGATGCTCGCCGAACAGCCGGGCGGTGCCGGATTCGAGGCGACGGGCGCAGTCCAGCACCCGGCCCAGCAGCTCGGCCCGCACCGGTACCGCCATCTCCGCCGCCGCGGTGGGAGTGGGCGCGCGGCGGTCCGAGGCGAAGTCGATCAGCGTCGTATCGGTCTCGTGCCCGACGGCGGAGATCAGCGGGATGGCGCTGGCCGCGGCCGCGCGCACCACGATCTCCTCGTTGAACGGCATCAGATCTTCCAGGCTGCCGCCGCCGCGGGCGACGATCAGCAGGTCCGGCCGCGGCACCGGCCCGCCGGCCGGCAGGGCGTTGAAGCCCTCGATCGCCGCCGCCACCTGGCCCGCCGCGCTCTCGCCCTGCACCGCCACCGGCCAGACCAGGACATGGCGCGGGAAGCGGTCGGACAGGCGGTGCAGGATGTCGCGGATCACGGCGCCGGTCGGCGAGGTGACGACGCCGATCACCCGCGGCAGGAAGGGCAGCGGCCGCTTGCGCCCGGCCTCGAACAGCCCTTCGGCGGCGAGGCGGCGGCGGCGCTCCTCCAGCATCTTGAGGATGGCGCCCTCGCCCGCCAGCTCCATCTGCTCGATCACCATCTGGTACTGCGAGCGCGAGCCGTAGATGGTCAGCCGGCCGGTGCAGACGACCTCCATCCCCTGCTCCGGCCGCACCATCAGGCGCGGCACCTGGCCCTTCCAGATCACCGATTCGAGGGTGACACTGTCGTCCTTGAGCGTCAGGTAGACATGGCCGGAGCGCGGCACGGTGACCTTGCCGATCTCGGCGCGCACGCGCACCAGGCCGAACTCGCCCTCGATCGTGCGCTTCAGCGCGCCGGTCAGCTCGGCGATGGTGAATTCCGGCAGGTTGGAGCCGGGGCGGCCGGCGGGGGCCGGGGGGGTGTCGTTTTGCTCGGTCATGCTGCGGCCACCATGCTAAACCCCTGCCGTTCGAGCAAGTGAGACTGGGTCCTGCGATGCGCATCCTTCTGGTCGGCGGCGGCGGCCGCGAACATGCCCTGGCCTGGGCGATCGCCGCCTCCCCCCTCTGCACCACCCTCTATTGCGCGCCCGGCAATGCCGGCATCGCCAAGGAGGCGACCTGCGTGCCGATCGTGGCCGAGGATGTCGACGGGCTGGTGACATTCGCGCAGGAGAACGCGATCGACTTCGTCGTGGTCGGGCCCGAGGCGCCGCTGGTGGCGGGGCTGGTGGACCGGCTGACCGCGGCCGGGATCAAAGCCTTCGGCCCGACTGCCGCGGCCGCGGCGCTGGAGGGGTCGAAGGGCTTCACCAAGGACCTCTGCGCCAAATACGACATCCCGACCGCGCGCTATCGCCGCTTCACCGACGCGACCGAGGCCAAGGCCTATGTCGCCATCGAGGGCGCGCCGATCGTGGTCAAGGCCGACGGCTTGGCCGCCGGCAAGGGCGTGGTGGTGGCGCAGACGGTCGAGGAGGCGCAGGACGCCGTCGACGCCATGCTGACCGAGGGCGGCTTCGGCGCCGCCGGGGCCTCGATCGTGGTCGAGGAGTGCCTGGTCGGGCCGGAGCTGAGCTTCTTCGCCTTGTGCGACGGCGAGACCGCGCTGCCGCTGGCCACCGCCCGCGACCACAAGCGGGCCTTCGACAATGACGAAGGCCCGAACACTGGCGGCATGGGCGCGGTGTCTCCGCACCCGCTGGCGACGCCGGAGCTCGAGGCCCGGATCATGGCCGAGGTCGTGCAGCCGACGCTGAAGGCCATGGAGGCCGAGGGCACGCCGTTCCGCGGCATCCTGTTCGCCGGGCTGATGCTGACCGAGCGCGGGCCGCAGCTGATCGAGCACAATGTCCGCTTCGGCGACCCGGAATGCGAGACGCTGCTGCCGCGGCTGAACTCCGACCTGCTCACCGCCCTGATCGCGGCGGCCGACGGCACGCTGCGCCACCTGACCCTGCGCTGGCGGCCGGAGGCGGCGGTGACGGTGGTGATGGCGGCGAACGGCTATCCCGGCAGCTACCGGAAGGGCAGCCCGATCCGGGCGCTCGAAGCGGCCGGTCAGGTGCCGGGCACCATCGTCTTCCATGCCGGCACCAGGGCCGAGGCCGACGGCACGGTCACGGCCCATGGCGGCCGGGTGCTGGCGGTGACCGCCCTGGGCGCCGACATCGCCGAGGCCCGGTCCCGTGCTTACCAAGCGGTCGACCGCATCGACTGGCCCGAGGGGTTCTGCCGCAGGGACATCGCGGTGTGACCTAATTTTGAAACCTACGGCCCGATCGGCGTAGACTGCCCGGATGAGCAAAGCCTTCACCAAAGAGACCGACACCGAGGAGGAGCTGGACGATGCGCCGGCGCCCTTGCCCGCGGGGTCGAAGAACTACATCACGCCCGAGGGTTTCCAGCGGCTGCAGGACGAGCTGAAGCAGCTGTGGCGGGTCGAGCGGCCGAAGGTGGTCGAGGTGGTGTCCTGGGCCGCCGGCAACGGCGACCGGTCGGAGAATGGCGACTACATCTACGGCAAGAAGCGGCTGCGCGAGATCGACCGCCGGGTGCGGTTCCTGACCAAGCGGCTGGAGATCGCCGAGGTGGTCGACCCGGCGCGCCAGACCAGCCGCGACCGGGTGTATTTCGGCGCCACCGTCACCTATGTCGACGGCCAGGACCGCGAGCGCACCGTGCGCATCGTCGGCATCGACGAGACCCGGCCGGAGGAGGGCGAGATCAGCTGGATCTCCCCCCTCGCCCGCGCCCTGATGCGGGCGCAGGAGGGCGACGTGGTCGAGGTCCGCGCCCCGGGCGGGGTCGAGACCGCCGAGGTGGTCGAGATCCGCTACGACAAGGGCTGAGCGTCAGGCGGCGCTCGCCGTCACCCACAGCGCCGCCAGCGCCTCGATCCCGGCCTGGTCCTCGGCGTCGAAGCGGTTGGGCAGCGGGCTGTCGAGGTCGATCACCCCCAGCACCCGGCCATCGCACACCAGTGGCACCACCAGCTCCGACCGCGAGGCGGCGTCGCAGGCGATATGGTCGGGGAAGGCGTGCACATCCGGCACCAGCACCGCTTCGCGCCGCACCGCCGCCGTGCCGCAGACGCCGCGGCCGAGCGGGATGCGGATGCAGGCCGGCTTGCCCTGGAACGGCCCGAGCACCAGCTCGTCCTCGCCGCGCAGCAGATAGAAGCCGGCCCAGTTCAGGTCGGGCAGGCCGTGATAGATCAGCGCCGAGAGGTTGGCGGCGTTGGCGATGGCGTCGGTCTCGCCGTGGAACAGCCCCTCCGCCTGGGACAGCAGGTCGTGATAGGCCTCGGCCTTCGGCAAAGCGGGGTCGGGGCGTGCGGTCTGGAACATCGGTCGGGCCTTGGTGTCGGGTTGCCTGGAAGATAGGCACGGGAACGCCCGGCGGAAAGCCTCAGAGAGTTTCGACCATCGCCCGGGCGGCGCGGATCTGGTCCTCGTCGCGCCTGTAGAAGGTCCATTGCCTGATCCGCTTCGGCACCACCAGGCCGGACTGGACCAGCACGCGCATATGCTCGCTCAGCGTCGGCTGGCTGATGCCGAGCTTGTCGGCGATGAACACGCCGCAGACCCCGTCCTCGACCAGGTCGCCATCGGCCTGGGGCGGAAAATGCGCCCGCGGATCCTTCAGCCAGTCCAGGATCTGCAGGCGGCGCTCATTGGCCAAAGCGCGGAAGAGATTGGCTGGGTACATTTCGGCACTTTGCCAAAGGGCAAACTCCTGTCAAGACTCGGGGCCTCTCAACCCCGCCCGGGAGGCCGTGATGCGCCGCTTCGCCTTCGAGACCGTGGACGTGTTCACCGACCGCCGCTTCGGCGGCAACCAGCTGGCGGTGTTCCCGGATGCGCGCGGCCTGTCGGACGGCGAGATGCAGTCGCTGGCGGCAGAGTTCAACCTGAGCGAGACGACCTTCGTGCTGCCGCCGGAGGACCCGGCGCACACGGCGCGGGTGCGGATCTTCAACCGAAGCTACGAGATGCCCTTCGCCGGCCACCCCAATGTCGGCACCGGCTGCGTCCTGGCCCGGCATGGGCTGGACCGCGACGGCGTGCTGCTGTTCGAGGAGCTGTCGGGCCTAGTCGAGGTGCGGGTCGAGCGCGACGCGGCCGGGGCCGTGACCGGCGCCGTGATCGCGGCGCCGCAGCCGCTGTCGACCCTGATGGAGCTGCCGGCCGAGGCGATCGCCGCCTGCGCCGGCCTGGCCCCGTCCGACATCGTCACCACGGCGCACCTACCGGTGCTGGCCTCGGTCGGCATCCCCTTCGTGCTGGTGGAGGTGACGGGCGAGGCGCTGACCCGCGCCACCCCGGACATCGCCGCCTTCCGCCGCACCCAGGAGCAGTTCCCGAAGGTGGAGCGCCGCCTGTCGCTGCATCTCTACGCCCGCGACCCGGCCGCGCCCGATGTTTCCGCGCCGGGCGGCGCCCGCATCCGCGCCCGGATGTTCGCGCCGCTGTCCGGCACCTATGAGGACCCGGCGACCGGCAGCGCCAACGCCACGCTGGGCGCCCTGCTGCTGTCGCTGTCCGGCGCCGAGGCCGGGCAGGCCGAGATCGTCCAGGGCGTGGAGATGGGCCGCCCGAGCCTGCTGCGCGTCGCCGCCCGCCGCGCCGCGGATGGCATCCGCTCCACCGTCGGCGGCGGCTGCATCCCGGTGCTGAAGGGCGAGGCGGAAGTCTAGGACTTCCCCAGCTTCGCCAGCACCCGGGTCCAGCCGGCGTCGCGGGCCTGGTCGTGGAACGGGGTCTTGCCGCCGAAGGGATCGGTGCCGATGGCGGGATCGGCCTTCGCGTCCAGCAGCGCCAGGGCGACATCCTCGGTGGAGGCCATGCGCAGGGCGGTGGCGCCGTTCTCGGCCCGGGCGTTCACATCCGCGCCGGATGCGGCCAGCAGGCGGACGGTCTCGGCGGTCGAAGCCACCATGATCGGGGTCAGGCCGGCGACGAGCCGGCCGTCGACCGCGCCGCCATGGGCCAGAAGCTCGCGGACATGCGGCGCGTCGCCGGCCTGCGCGGCGATGCCGAGCGCCTGGGTCAGGTCCACTTTGGTGCCGCGCCTGAGCCCCGCCTCGATCAACGCGGCTTCGATCGCGGCCTTGCCCCGGGCGGCATGCAAGAGCGCCGATGACCCGCGACCGCCGCCCCGGCCGTCCAGCGGCGCGCCTTCGGCCAGCAGCCCCTGCAGGAACGCCATGCGCTCGCCACGGGCCGCGTCGGCCAGCAGGTCGGCCGCGGCCTCCGACCGGAAGTCGAAGCCGGCGGTCTTGAGGAGCGGAATCGTCTCCTCGGTCCCCGCCACCCAGCGCCCGGTGCCGGCGACACGGTCGATCTCGTCCTCCAGCGCCGTGACCGCGGCCGGCATCCCGACCTCGCGGCCGAGATAGTCCAGCACCATGTGCTGTCGCCCGTCGATCGACACGGTGATGGTATAGGCGGGCATGTCGGTGACGCCGGCCTGATAGGCCGGCTGCAGCGCGAAGAAATCCGCCGCCTCGATCTGCGCGACCAGCCGCTCCAGCGCCGCGCGCGGCACCGTCGCCTGATGCCGGCCCTGGATCACCGTGAACGGTCCGCCCTCATAGGTCACCGTCCCGTCGCCGGCGATCTCGACCGTGTAGACCGGGCAGCTGCCGTAGCAGGCGTCGCGGCTGAGGCCGATGCGGACGCCGGACCAGTCCTTCGGCGCGGCCATGGCCGCAGCGCCCGGCAGCAGCAGGGCAGCGGCGAGGAGCGGCAGGAGAGATCGGCGCATCGGGTCTTCCATCATCGGTACAAGCTGAACCTGCCGCCATTCCGCCCGCCCTCTGTGGCCGTCCGGTGGCGGACTGCCGGGCTTTGCAGCAATCCTGTGGCCGGAGCGGCTAGGCCCGCAGTTTGGCGAGGATACGGCTCCAACCCTTCTCGCGGGCGCGGGCGATCAGCGCGGTCCTGGTCTCGTCGCTCAAGCCCCTGCCGGCCAGCAGCAGCGCCACGTCCTCGGATTCGGTCACCAAGAGAGGCGAAGGCCTCATCTGCCTCGGATCGAGACCCGCAGCGAGCAGGACGCGAGCCACCGAAGCCGACCGGGCATTGCTCAGAAGCGTGATCCAGGGAATGTCCCCAAAAGTAATCCTGAGGTCGGCGCCCTTGGCAATGAGCCGGCGCAGCAGATCAGCATCGTCGAGATCCACCGCCAGCCAAAGCGCATTGGTTCTGTCCTGATAGGAGCCCCGCGCGATGGCCGTTTCGACGAGCAGCCTTGCAGTCGCGTCCGTTTCTGGCAAGCCCGTGCCGATCAGTTGCGGGAATGGCAGTTGTTGCCGCGTCGTCCGGCCGTCGAGAGGGGCGCCCGCTTCGATAAGCTCGCGCGCGTAGCCGTAGCTGCCGATCTCCAGCGCGTCGGCCAGATACACCCCGGCCTGTGGAGAGGAGAAGTTAAAGCCTGCCTTCCGGAGCACCTCAATGGTCTCGGGCGTGCCTTTGACGAACTTTGCTGTTCCCGCAGTCCGGTCGATCGCGTCTTCGAGTTCCGTGACGATTACGGGCATGCCAACCGTCTGTCCTTCATAGTCTCTGACGGTCTTCGTTCGTCCGTCGACGGTCAGTGATATCGTGTAGGCCACGCCATCAGGGAATGACGCTGAGTATTCATCCCGGAGCGAGAAGAAATCTGCACGATCGAACAGGCCGACTAGCGCAGCCACCGCTGTCGGCGCGATCCGGTCCTGGAACCGGCCGCTGACGGCCACCAAACTGGTCCCCTCGTAGGTCACCGATCCGTCCTCGGTGACATCGACGACATAGGCCGGGCACCCGCCGTAGCACCAGCTGCGCTCCAGCTGGATACGGACCTTGCTCGCCTCCGACACCTTGGGAAACGGCGCCTGGCATCCCGGGAGGACACCGAAAGCCAGGATGGCTGCGGCCATCCGTCCCGCAATCCGAGCATGATATGGCATCTCTGAAACCGCCCCTCCCCAGGGCCGTTCGATCTTGTCAGATCGCCGGATCCGCGGCCAGCCCGGCGCCCTACCGCCGCGCCCGGAAGAAGGCGCGCAGCAGCTCGCCGGCCTCCTCCGCGCCCGGGGCCTGCGCCACCTCGGGGCGGTGGTGGCAGGTCTTCTGCTCGAAGAAGCGCGGGCCATGCAGCACGGCGCCGCCCTTCGGGTCGGTCGCGGCGAAGACCAGCCGGCGGATGCGGGCGAAGGAGATGGCGCCGGCGCACAGCGCGCAGGGCTCGAGCGTGACGTAGAGGTCGCAATCCGGCAGCCGCGGCCGGCCGCGCAGCCGCCCGGCCTCGCGGATCGCCAGCACCTCGGCATGGGCGGTCGGATCCGCCAGCTCCTCCACCCGGTTGCCGGCCTTCGCCAGCACCTGGCCGGTCGCGGCCTCGACCAGCACCGCCCCGACCGGCACCTCGCCGCGCGCGGCGGCGGCGGCGGCCTCGTCGAGGGCCAGGCGGATATAGGGGTCGGCCGGATCGGCAGCGGGCAGGTCGGCGGGCAAGTCAGATCCTCACGTTTCGCGCTAACCCTGGCCGGGCGCTTCGCGGTAGACAAGGGTGATGAGCAAGAGTGACCCCAAGACCACCGTCGGGAAGACGGCGGGCGACCCGGCCGCGACAGGCGCCGCGATGCCCGCCGGGAAACCGAAAGCCACCTTCAAGGATGGCGGCGAGAAGGACGGCGAGCGCGTCGCCAAGGTGCTGGCCCGGGCCGGGATGTGCTCGCGCCGCGAGGCCGAGCGCTGGATCGCCGAGGGCCGCGTGGCGCTGGACGGCAAGGTGCTGGACACCCCGGCCGTGGTGGTGCCGCCCGGCGCCGTCCTCAGCGTCGACGGCGTGCCGGTGCCGGAGGCCGAGCGCACCCGGCTGTGGCGCTATCACAAGCCGGCCGGGCTGGTCACCACCCGGTCCGACCCGCAGGGCCGCCAGACCGTGTTCGACAACCTGCCGGCAGAGCTGCCGCGCGTGGTCTCGATCGGCCGGCTGGACCTGAACAGCGAGGGCCTGCTGCTGCTGACCAATGACGGCGAGCTGTCGCGCCGGCTGGAGCTGCCGTCGACCGGCTGGCCGCGGCGCTATCGCGTGCGGGTGCACGGCGCGCCGGACCCGGCGAAGCTGGCCGGGCTGGCCAAGGGCATCACCGTCTCCGGCGTCCATTACGGCCCGATCGAGGCGGCGCTGGACAAGGTGCAGGGCGCCAATGCCTGGCTGACCGTCACCCTGCGCGAAGGCAAGAACCGCGAGGTGCGCAAGGTGATGGAGGCGATCGGCCTGAACGTGAACCGGCTGATCCGCGTCTCCTACGGCCCGTTCCAGCTGGGCATCCTGGAGAAGGGCGAGGCCGAGGAGATCAAGGCCTCGGTGCTGCGCGACCAGCTGGGCCGCTGGCTGCAGGCCCATGAGGAGGAGCGGCCGACGCGCAAGCCGGCGGCCAAGCCCGCAGGCGGAAAGCCCGCCGCCGCAAAGTCTTCCGGCCCGAAGCCCGGCCATGCCCCTGCACCTCGTCGCCGGCCGGCATAGGGGCCGGGCGCTCGCCGCCCCGCCGGATCGCGCCACCCGGCCGACCGGCGAGCGGGTGCGTGAGGCCGTGTTCAACATCCTGGCCCATGCCGGCTACGGCCCCGACGAGGGCGACGCCGTCACCGGCGCCGTGGTGCTGGACGCCTTCGCCGGCACCGGGGCCTTGGCCTTCGAGGCGCTGTCGCGCGGCGCCGCCGAGGCCTGGCTGTTCGACAGCTCCGCGGTAGCGCTGGGCTTCGCCCGGAAGAATGCCGAGACGCTGGGCGAGACGGGCCGCGCCCATCTGCTGCGCGCCGACGCGCTGAAGCCGCCGCCGGCCCGGGCGCAGGCGACGCTGCTGTTCCTGGACCCGCCTTACCGCCAGGGGCTGATCGGTCCGGCGATCGCGGCGCTGGCGGCCGCCGGCTGGCTGGCGCCCGGCTGCCTGGTGGTGGCCGAGACCGCGGCGGACGAGCCGGCGGTGCCCGGCCTGGCCCTGCTGGACGAGCGCCGCTACGGCATCGCCCGCATCGGCTTCGGCCGGGTGGCGGAGTAGGCCATGGGGCACAAGGCCGCCACCGCGCTGATCCGCCATTTCGGGGAAGAGGGCGGCACCCTGCGCGACGAGGCCGTGGGCACCGCCTGCGTCTTCGGCTGCCACGCCCGCGACCATATCCGCAACGTCCGCTTCCCCGAGCCCGGGCTGATCCTGGTCGCCAGCGGCGGCAAGGAGTTCCATCTCGACGGCCGCTTGATCGCCGCCCGCGCCGGGGACGCCATCGCCCTGTCGCCGGTCGAGGCGGTGGACGTGGTCAACATCCCGCCGGAGGGCGGGCTGTACCGGTCGGTGCTGATCAGCTTCGCGCCGTCGCTGCTGCGCGCCTTCCGCCTGTCCTTCCCCCATCTCGCCGAAAGCGGCCGGCCGCCGCGGCCCTTCGCCCTGCTGCGCTCCGACCGTCTCGCCGAGGCAGCCGACCATGCGCTGTCGGCCTTCGCCGCCGGGCCGAAGCTGTCGGTCGAGGCCACCCGGCACCGGATGACCGAGCTCCTGATCCTGCTGGCCGAGCATGGCATCGCCTGGCGGCCGGAGGCGGAGGAGCGCGTGGCCGAACGGCTGCGGCTGCTGATCGCGGCCCAGCCGGCCGCGCCCTGGTCCGCCGCCGATGCCGCCCGCCGCCTGGGGCTGAGCGAGCCGACGCTGCGCCGCCGCCTGCGGGCCGAGGGCACCGGCTTCACCCGGGTGCTGAGCGACACCCGGCTGGACCATGCGCTGACGCTGCTCTATGGCGGCGCCGGCCCGATCGCCCAGGTGGCGCAGGCCTGCGGCTACCGCTCGCCCTCCCGCTTCGCCGGGCTGTTCCGGGCGCGGTTCGGGCTGATCCCCTCCGCCACCCGCCCGGCGGCCGCGATTGATCGGATCGGGACCGTCTCCGATCGGAACGGGACGATGCCGGGGGCGTCGTCGCCCTAGCCTCTCCTCACCCGATCCCGAGGAGAGTTCCATGCGTCTGTTTTCCGTCGCTGCCGGCCTGGCGCTGGCCGCCCTGCTGTCCAGCAGTCCCGGCCATGCCGCCCAGTTCCGCCTGACCAGCCCCGACCTCACGCCCGGCGGCACGATCGCCGACCGCTTCGTCTTCAACGGCTTCGGCTGCACCGGCGGCAACGTGTCCCCGGCCCTGGCCTGGTCCGGCGCGCCGGCCGGGACCAAGAGCTTCGTCGTCACCGCCTATGACCCGGACGCGCCGTCCGGCAGCGGCTGGTGGCATTGGGTGGTGGCCGACATCCCGGCCGGGGTCACGGCGCTGCCGCAGGGCGCGGGCGCAGTGTCGGGACAGGGGCTGCCCGCCGGAGCGGTGCAGGGCCGCACCGATTACGGCAGCTCGGCCTATGGCGGCCCGTGCCCGCCGCAGGGCGACAAGCCGCACCGCTACATCTTCACGGTGCATGCGCTGTCGGTCGACCGGCTGCCGGCCGACCCGCAGGCCTCCGCCGCCATGGTCGGCTTCGCCCTGCACGGCAGCGAGATCGGCCGCGCGAGCCTCACCACCCGCTACGGGAGGTAAGACCCGCGCGGATCCGGATCAGGCGGCGGCGCGCAGGCCCTGGCCGCGCAGCTTGGCCACCGCGGCGATGGTCTTCAGCGCGGCCTCCGCCGCCTCCTTGCCCTTGACCAGGAAATGGTCGCGGAAGAAGGCGGTGTGGGCCTCGTGCTCGTGGAAGCGCTGCGGCGTCAGCACGGCGGACAGCACCGGCACTTCGGTGTCGAGCTGCACCCGCATCAGCGCGTCGATCACCGCGGTCGACACGAATTCATGCCGGTAGATGCCGCCATCGACGATGAAGCCGGTGGCGACGATGGCATCGTAGCGGCCGGACTTGGCGAGAAGCTGGGCGTGCAGCGGGATCTCGAACACGCCCGGCACCTCGAACAGGTCGACCTCAGGAGCCGCACTGCCGGCCTGGGCGATCTCAGCCAGGAAAGCGGTCTTGCACTGGTCGACGATGTCGCGGTGCCAGCAGGCCTGGATGAAGGCGATGCGGGGCGTATCGGTACGGGAGGAAGAAGACAGGGGCTGATTCATGGTCATCCTCATGCAACGGACCAGAATCAGGGCATACGGGACCGACCACCGGGACTCGTGCCCGGCCTGCCGTCCCCGTTCTCTTTCATCCGGACTGTGACCGTCGGCTTCGGGATCGCACCGAATCTGCTGACCCTGCAGGTTGACCCGGCAGGCGCTCGCGGGCTCATGCGCCTCCCCGAGAGGAATGCGCCATCACCGCCGGTGGGGACTTCCACCCCGCCCTGAGAACGTCCGCCGCCCGGGGGATCCGGACGGCTTCGTCGAATATCGGGAGGCCGCAGGGGCTTGGCAAGGCCAGACGCGACATGGCGGTGGCGCGGCTGCGACATCCTTGGACGGCTTCGGCACAATGACGCAGGCCCGGGGGCAGCACCCTGGCGGCTGGACCATCGAGGGAGGCGAGCGATGACGGACCGGACCGGCGGCTGCCTGTGCGGCGGGGTGCGCTATCGTGTGACGGGACCGCTGCGGCAAGTGGTGGCCTGCCATTGCGGCCAGTGCCGCCGCACCTCCGGCCATTTCGCCGCCTTCACCGCCTGCGCCGCCGGCGACCTGGCACTGGAGAGCGACCGCACGCTGCGCTGGTACCGGTCGTCACCCGAGGCCCAGCGCGGCTTCTGCGGCGACTGCGGTTCGAGCCTGTTCTGGAAGCTGGCGGAGTGCCGCGCCATCAGCATCGCCGCCGGCACGCTGGACGGCGCCACCGGGCTCGAAATGAGCGGCCATCTCTACACCGTCGGCAAGGGCGACTACTACGCCATCGCCGATGGCGCGCCGCAGTGGGAGGAGCATCCGGACTGGGACGACCCCGCCTATCCGCAGGTGCCGGGACTGGGGTGAGAGCTGTCTGCAGTGGTATTGCTGATGCTGCAGGTATAATCTACCTAGGAAGATACCTAGGAACCAACCATGGCACTCAGCATCAAGGATCCCGAGACCGAGACGCTGGCGCGCGAGCTGGCCCGACGAACCGGTGAGTCGATCACCGAAGCCACCCGCCGCGCCCTGGAGGACCGGCTGCGCCGAGTGGCTGGCGCCCGGAAGGCGCCGATATTGCTCGAGGATCTGGCCGCCATCCGCAAGCGGGTCGCCGCCCTGCCCGTTCTGGACCGCCGGAGTCCGGACGAGATCATGGGCTATGACGAAGACGGGCTGCCGCGCTGATGGTGATCGACACATCAGCGATCCTCGCGATCTTCCTCGACGAGCCGGAGGCGGCTGATCTTGAACGGCGGATCGCGGCGGATCCGGTCCGGCTGATCTCGGCCGCGATCGTGCTGGAGGCCGGGATCGTGATCGAAGCACGGCTGGGCGACACAGGCGGCCGGGAACTCGACCTGTGGCTCCATCGGCTCGATGCCGAGACCGTGCCGGTCGACGCGGAGCAGGCCGCCATGGCGCGGCGGGCGTGGCGTCGCTTCGGCAAGGGCCGGCATCCCGCCGGGCTGAACTATGGCGACTGCTTTTCCTATGCCCTCGCCGCGACGAGGGGAGAGCCACTCCTGTTCAAGGGGAACGACTTCAGCCAGACGGATCTGACGACCGCTCCCTAGAACGGCGAATCGGCCGGCGCCTGCTCGCGATGCTCAGCCATGTCGTAGTCGCGGATCACTCCAGCGATGCGCAGCCGGTAGCCGGCGAAGATCCCGGTGCGGCCGGCGGCCTGGGCAGTGCGGTGCTCGGCCCGGTTGCGCCAGGCGGCGACGGCCTGCTCATCCTCCCAGAACGACAGCGACAGCAGCTTGTCCGGATTGGTCAGGCTGCGGAAGCGCTCCACCGAGATGAAGCCGGGCATCTGCTCCAGCACCGGGCGCAGCCGCGCGGCGTGGTCGAGGTAGTCGTCGAACCGGCCCTCCGCCGGCTCGACCTCGAAGATAACAGCGATCATGCGTCTCTCCCTGGCTGCGTTGCCTCCAGCTTAGCCGGCCCGGCGGCTAAAGGCAGAGGGAGATGCCCGTATAGGTGACGGTCACGTTGAGCGTGTCCGAATAGCTGCCGGGGGCCGCTGCCGTGTTGACCGGGATCCGCCCATAGAAGGTGATCGGCTCGACCCAGCTGCTGCCGATGGCGCCGACCAGTCGGCAGCGCGTCTGCACCGCGGTGCTCCCCGTGCCGTCGCCCCAGATCGTGGTCCGCCCGGACGTGGTGTAGCCGTTATAGGCCAGGGTCGGCATCCCGGCACTCATCCGCCGCGGCGAGAAGGTGCCCGACCCGCCGGTGCTGACCGCGACGGTGTAGTTGATGCCGAGGCACAGCACAGGACAGACGCAGGTCACCGTGATCGTCGATGTCACGTCCAGCACCGTGCCCGACAGCGGCGCGAAATTGCCGAAGGCCAGCGGGGTGGCGGTGACCGTGCAGCTTTCCCCGGCAGCCAAGGCCGGGCGGCCGGCCAGGATGAAGGCCAGCGTCACGAGCAGGCCGCACAGCAGGGATCGTCTCATGGCGGTCCTCCGCAGGTGACGGGACCGATCCGGGGAATATCGCCCGGCGTCGGGGCGAAGGCGAAGGCGATGCGGCAGCGGCTGCCGTCCGGCAGGGTGACCGTCCCGGCATTCTCCGGCTGCAGCCCGGTGGCATAGGCCAGCCCGTCATAGCCGACCGGCAGCGGCTCCGGCCCGGCGGTGTCGAGCACCAGGGTGGAGCCGGGCGGCACGGCGCTGCCGTCGGGCCGATGGATGACGACGGTCGCGGCATCGCCGACATGGACCGGGAACCGCACGACGATGCCGCTACGGTCGGCCGGCACCACCGACCGGCGGGTGTCGTCGAAGGCGGCGTCGCCCGGCAGGTCGGCCACGTCGATCGCCATCTGGTTGGCCTCATAGGCCCGAAGCCCGTGCACCAGCAGCTGGCCGGCGCCGTCGGTGCGGCCGACCGGTCGGTTCTCCAGCGTCACGCCGACATCCGGCACGCCGGTGTCGACCACGGCGAAGCTGTCGTCGATGCGCTGGCCGACGAAGACCCCGCCCCCGGCATAGGCGAGCGAGCCGCGGACCTCGCCGCGGAAACTCGCACGGTCGTCGATCTGGTCGGCCGACACGGTGAAGTCGGCCAGCGCCGTGCGGTAGTCGACCTGGCCGTAGTAACGGCGCAGGTCGCCCTCGCTGACCTGGGCGTTGACCACCAGGCCGCGATCGGTGACGCCGGTGTCCTGCACATAGCTGGCGCGCTGGGTCAGCCAGCGCCGGCCGTTCTGCGCATTGGCGTCGAGGCCGACGCTGGTCTCGCGGCCGAGGGGCACGGTCAGCGACAGCAGCACCCCGGCATTCGAGGTGTCGTCGAGGTCGAGGAAGCTGCTGGCCACCAGCTGGATGTCGTCGAACAGCGTCACGGTGTAGTTGCCCGAGGCGATCTGCGTCCGCCCGAATCGGGTCCGGTCGAGGTCGACATAGGCCAGGCCGATCGACCCCCAGCGGTCGAGGTTCAGGCTGGCGCTGACCCGGGTGCTGCCGCGCAGCCGGCTGCGATCCTCCACCGCCGCCAGGTCCTTGTAGACCCCGATCGTGCCGGTGCGCTGCAGGCTGGCGCTCCAGCGCGGATCGAGATGCTCGAACCCCACCGCGTATTGCAGCCCGGACTCGCCGCCGCCGCGGCTGGCGGCCACCGCGGCGTTGACGGTGCCGAGCGTGCCGACGCCATAGACGGCGCCGGCGCCGCCCAGGACCAGGTCGCGGCTGCCCTCGACATGGCCTTCCAGCGTCAGCGTGTCGTCGAGGCCGTAGCGCAGCGAGCCGATGCCGGCGAAGCCGGAATAGTCGTTGCTGGCCTCGCCATAGCGCCGGCGGATCGAGCCGGCCTCGAGGGAATAGTCGACGAAGCCTTCGCGCAGCAGGCTGCGGCTGGCGTAGAAGGGCAGGGTCTGCACCGTCTCGCGGCCCAGCGCGTCGCGCACCACCACCCGGGCGTCGCCGGCCCCGGTCAGCACCGGCAGGCTGGTGATCTCGAACGGGCCCGGCTTCACCTCGGTCGAGAACTGCTTCACGTTGTTGACATAGACGTCGACGGTGGACGGCACCGCCGCATCGCCGCCGAAGGCCGGCACCGGAAAGGTCACCAGGTCCGGCCGCATGGTGAAGTCGCGGTCGACCTGGCCGCCGATCATCCGCACCGGCCGGGTCCAGGCCAGGCCGCCGCTGATGAAGTCGCCCAGCCGGACCCGGCGCAGCGCGTCGGGGTCGGACCAGGTCCAGGTCGTGTCCAGCCGGACCAGCCGCTCATCCTGGCCGGCCGCGGCGCCGATATTGCCGAGGAAGCTGGTGTCGAGCACGCCGAGCGGCCCGAACACGCGCCCCTCCACCACGCCGGAGCCGGAGGTCTCGCCCGCGCTGCGGGTGCCGATCAAATCGTAGTTCAGCAGCAGGCCGTAGTCGCTGTCGGCCTGGACGACCCGGGGGGTGCGCGCCCCGATCGCCACCGGCCGGCGCGCCTCCTCCGGCAGGTCGAGGCGCAGCGCCTGGCCCGGTTCGTCGTAGTCGTAGCGCAGGCCGGGGACATCGGTCAGGCGCAGCAGCCCATCGGCGGTCGGCGCGGCGCCCTCCGGCCGCCGCACGCCCACCGCCTCCAGCTCCTCCGGCGTCGCGTAGAGGGTGCCGTCCCGCTCGACGAAGCTGCCGATCAGCTCCTGCCTCTGCCCGTTGACGGTGACGTCGAGATAGAGGCTGCGGTCCTCCGCCGCCGCGGGCAGCGCCGCCAGCCAGCCGATGGCCGCCAGCACCGCCGCGCCGGCCTTAAGGGCGGCCGTCCAGGGCGATCGTGACATCCACCCCGCCCTGGCTGCCGTTGCCGCGGAGCGTGACCTGCCCGGCCCGGTCCAGCCCGCGCAGCGGGATCCGCCACCGCTTTTCCTGGCCGGGCAGGACATAGCCGCCGAAGGCCGCACTGGCCGCCCCGCTGCGGGTGGCGACGGTCAGGCTGTCGAACTTGGCATGCCGGGTGCCGCCATTGCGGGCCGCCAGCTCGACCGCCCCGCCCCCCGCCGGCCGGGCCGACCAGGCGACGCTGGCCTGGCCGGGCGCGGCCGGCAGGACGAAGATCGGCAGCGACAGGTGCAACGCCAGGTTGATCTGGCCCGGCACGGGCACCGGAATCTCGTCGACCATCAGCCGGTAGCTCTTTTCCGCCGCCCCGGCGGACGGCCGGCGCAGCAGCACGCGGATCACCTGCTCCCGCCCCGGCGGGATGGTGACGATCGGCGGGCTGGCCACCACCGCGTCGGTCGGGACCAGCCGGTCGACCCCGCCGGGCTGCGACCATTCGAAGGTCCGCACCTGCACCGTCGCCGGGGCGGTGGCCCGGTTGGCGACGGTGATGGTCTGGGCCATCTGGCCCGCCGGGAAGTCGACCCCGAGGGGGGCGACCTCGAGCCCCCCGGCCCGGGCGCCCCCGGCGCCGAGGCACAAGGCAGCCAGGGCCGCCGCGATCAGGACGAGGCGTCCGCGCATCACCGTCATCGGCCGCCCCGGGTCAGTAGGTGACCGTGACGTTGATCGTGTCCAGATACGCGTCGGGGGAGACGAACTGGCCGGAGGGGACCCGCCCGTAGACGGTCGAGACGATGGGGGCGACGCCGGCGGTGAGGTGGACCGTGTCGGTGCCCACGGTGTTGCCCCAATTCACGGTGCGGCTGCTGTCGCTGTACAGGAAGTAGTTCAGCCGGGCGGCGGTCACCGTCGTGCCCGACATCTGGCGCGTGGTCACCGTGGCGCCGGCCGCCCCGCCCGCATCGAGGCCGATGTCATAGCCGGTGCCGTTGGTGCAGGTGACGGTGATCGTGGAGGTGCTGATCGCGTCCGTCGAGCTGGTGTAGTTGCCGAATGCCATCGGCGTCGCCACCACGGTACAGAACTTCAACACGGTCGCCGTGACCAGGAAGCTGGTGGTCGCGGTCGCCGCCTGCACAATATTGGCCGGCGCCTGAAAAGCGATGGCCGCGCCGATCAAAAGACCAAAGGAGATTCGCACGTTCGCCTCTCCAAACATCAATTATAAAATATGCGCCCCCGCAGAAGCGTCTTTTCATAACGCCATATATCCCGAGAACGATCAAGAAAAAGAGGATACTCAAATGAGGCGGCGGCGAAGCAATTTGTCTGATTTAAAGGAGAGTCAGGTGATTCCAGGCGGCAATTCTGGAAGGAATACATAAAATACTATTCAGTCTCGCCACCTTCCGGGCGAAGAGGCACCGTCGGCGGACAGCCGTTCTTGAATGAGACCGGAAGTCTTGACGGGACCGAAGGCCCGGGCCGGTCAGGCCCGGGTGCCGCCGACCGTGAGCCCGTCGATCCGCAGCGTCGGCTGGCCGACACCGACCGGCACGCCCTGGCCTTCCTTGCCGCAGGTGCCGATGCCGGGGTCGAGCGCCATGTCGTCGCCGACCATCGACACCTTGGTCAGCGCGTCGGGCCCGTTGCCGATCAGGGTCGCGCCCTTCACCGCCGGGCCGATCCTGCCGTCCTCGATCAGATAGGCCTCGGAGGCGGAGAACACGAACTTGCCGTTGGTGATGTCGACCTGGCCGCCGGCGAAGTTGACGGCGTAGAGGCCGGTCTTCACCGAGGCCAGGATCTCCGCCGGCGAGGTGTTGCCGCCGAGCATGATGGTGTTGGTCATCCGCGGCATCGGGTGGTGGGCGTAGCTCTGCCGCCGGCCGTTGCCGGTCGGCGCCATGCCCATCAGCCGGGCGTTCATCCGGTCCTGCATGTAGCCGACCAGGATGCCGTCCTCGATCAGCGTGGTGCTGCCGGTCGGCGTGCCCTCATCGTCCACGGTCAGGCTGCCGCGCCGATCCGGCAGGGTGCCGTCATCGATCACGGTGACGCCCGGCGCCGCGACGCGCTGGCCCATCAGGCCGGAGAAGGCGGAGGTCTTCTTGCGATTGAAATCGCCCTCGAGGCCGTGGCCGATCGCCTCGTGCAGCAGGATGCCGGGCCAGCCGGCGCCGAGCACCACGGTCATCTCGCCGGCCGGCGCCTCGACCGCGTCCAGCCGCACCAGGGCCTGGCGCAGCGCCTCGTCCACCGCCCCCTGCCATTGCGCCGGCTCGAGGTAGAGATCGTAGCCGGTGCGGCCGCCGGCGCCGTGGCTGCCGCTCTCCATCCGGTCGCCGTCGCCGACCACGACCGAGACGTTGACCCGCACCAGCGGCCGGATGTCGGCGGCGTCGCGGCCATCGGCGCGAAGGATCCGCACCGCCTGCCAGTTGCCGCTGATCGAGGCGCTGACCTGGCGCACCCGCGGATCCTTCGCCCGGGCATAGGCATCGATCTCGGCCAGGACCCTGACCTTGGCCTCGAACGGCACCGCCGAAAGCGGGTTGGCGTCGGTGTAGAGCTGCCGGTTGGTGCCCTGCGGCGGCTCGGCCAGGCTGCCGCCATGGCCGGCGCGGACCGCGCGCACCGTGTCCGCCGCCCGCTTCACCGCGTCCTCGCTGAGGGTCGAGGCATGGCTGTAGCCGGTGGTCTCGCCCGCCACCGCGCGCAGCCCGAATCCCTGGCTGGTGTCGAAGCTGGCGCTCTTCAGCTTGCCATCGTCCCAGCTCAGCCCCTCGGACTGGACGTATTCCAGGAACAGCTCGCCGTCATCGGCGCCCTGCAGCGCGTCGCCGACCAGCCGCTCGAGCCGGGCCCGGTCGAGCCCGGCCTGGGTGAAGAACAGGTCGTCGGTCTGGTCGATGGCGCTCATGGCTGGGGTCCGATCAGCGGGTCTGGACTCCAGAGATAGTGCCGTCCGCCGGCCGGGGCCAGCCCCCGCTCGAGCGTGCGACCGAATCGGCTTGCCAAGGGGATGCGACCATTTGCGTGACAGCCATGGCGCACGGCCTGTTGTTGCCCCGCGGAACGCCCTGTATTTTCGCCCTGGCCAGGATTGGCCCGGCTTCGTGCGCCGTGCGATGTCGTGGGGGCTTCAACCCTCGCGTTTCCATCGCTATAAGGCCGGACGGAGTCCATTGGCGGCGGCAGCCGGCATGGGCCAGGGTGGGAACGACAACGATAACGAAAGAGCGCACGGCATGCGATCGGGCAGACTGCGTGAATTGGCGGCAGGCGTGTCGGTCCTGCTTCTCCTCGGCACAGGCGCGGCCTTCGCCGACGGACCGCCGCACAACTGGCAGCTCGGCTTCCAGGACTCAGCGTCCCCGGTCAAGGAGCAGATGCAGAGCTTCCACAATCTGCTCCTGGTCATCATCGTGGCGCTCACGGTGTTCGTGCTCGGCCTGCTGGTCTATGTGATGTGGCGCTTCAGCGCCCAGCGCAACCCGGTGCCGTCCAAGACCGCGCACAACACCCTGATCGAGGTGATCTGGACGGTCGCGCCGGTCCTGATCCTGCTGGTCATCGTGGTGCCGTCCTTCCGGCTGCTCTACGCCGGCGACCGCACGCCGAACCCGGAGATGACCCTGATCGCCCATGGCTACCAGTGGTACTGGGGCTATGAGTATCCGGACCAGAAGGTCGCCGAGTTCACCAGCTATATCGTCAAGGACGAGGACCTGAAGCCGGACCAGGTGCGGATGCTGTCGGTCGACAACCCGGTGGTGCTGCCGGTCGACACCGACATCCAGATCCTGACCACCGCCGGCGACGTCATCCACTCCTGGGCGGTGCCCGCCTTCGGCCTGAAGAAGGACGCGATCCCGGGCCGGACCAACGAGACCTGGGTCCGCATCGACAAGCCGGGCATCTATTACGGCCAGTGCTCGCAGCTCTGCGGCACCGACCACGCCTACATGCCGATCGAGGTGCACGCGGTCAGCCGCGCGGATTTCGACAAGTGGGTCATCGAGAAGGTCGGGCCGAACCCGGCCGAGAAGCCGAAGCTTCTGACCATGACCTGGGACGAGGCGCAGGCGCGCACCAAGCTGGCCCAGGCCGGCCAGTGATCCCCACCGGGAGTTGATCCCACTCGGGGCCCGCGGTCCCGACAGGCAAGCCCCGGACGGGCAAGAGGTTGACACGATGGCTCACGCCGACGCACACGGTCACGACGACCACCACCACGACCACAAGCCGGGCTTCTTCAAGCGCTGGCTGTTCTCGACCAACCACAAAGACATCGGCACGCTGTACCTGGTCTTCGCGATCTGCGCCGGCCTGATCGGCGGCGTGTTCTCGCTGATCATGCGGCTCGAGCTGCAGAATCCGGGGTTGCAGTTCCTGTCCGGCGGGCAGGAATGGAACGTGGTCGTCACCGCCCACGGCCTGATCATGATCTTCTTCACGGTCATGCCCGCGATGATCGGCGGCTTCGGCAACTGGTTCGTGCCGATCATGATCGGCGCGCCGGACATGGCCTTCCCGCGGCTGAACAACATCTCGTTCTGGCTGCTGGTCCCGGCCTTCTGCCTGCTGATCGGCTCGGCCTTCGTCGGCCAGGGCGCCGGCACCGGCTGGACCATCTACCCGCCGCTGTCCGAGGCCGGGCAGCCCGGGCCGTCGGTCGACATGGCGATCTTCGCCCTGCACCTGGCCGGCGCGTCCTCGATCCTCGGCGCGGTGAACTTCATCACCACGATCTTCAACATGCGCGCGCCGGGCATGACGCTGCACAAGATGCCGCTGTTCGTCTGGTCGATGCTGGTCACCGCCTTCCTGCTGCTGCTGGCTGTGCCGGTGCTGGGCGGCGCCATCACCATGCTGATCACCGACCGCAACTTCGGCACCAGCTTCTTCAAGCCCGAGGGCGGCGGCGACCCGCTGCTGTTCCAGCACCTGTTCTGGTTCTTCGGGCACCCCGAGGTGTACATCATGATCCTGCCGGGCTTCGGCATGATCAGCCACATCGTGTCGACCTTCTCGAAGAAGCCGGTGTTCGGCTATCTCGGCATGGCCTACGCCATGGTCGCGATCGGCGTCGTCGGCTTCGTCGTGTGGGCGCACCACATGTTCACCACCGGCATCGATGTCGACACCCGCGCCTACTTCACCGCCGCCACCCTGATCATCGCGGTGCCGACCGGCATCAAGATCTTCTCCTGGATCGCGACGATGTGGGGCGGGTCGATCGAGTTCAAGACGCCGATGCTGTGGGCCGTCGGCTTCATCTTCCTGTTCACCATCGGCGGCGTCACCGGCGTCGTGCTGGCCAATGCCGGCATCGACACCGCCCTGCACGACACCTACTACGTCATCGCGCACTTCCACTACGTGCTGTCGCTGGGCGCGGTGTTCTCGATCTTCGGCGGCTTCTACTACTGGATCGGCAAGATGTCCGGCCGGCAGTACCCGGAGACCTGGGGCAAGATCCACTTCTGGATGACGTTCGTCGGCGTCAACCTGACCTTCTTCCCGCAGCACTTCCTGGGCCTGGCCGGCATGCCGCGGCGCCAGCCGGACTATCCGGACGCGTTCCACGGCTGGAACATGGTGTCGTCCTTCGGCGCCTATATCTCGGTCGCGGCAGCCTTCCTGTTCGTCGGCATCGCCTTCTACACGATCCGCTACGGCCGCCGGGTGGAGAGCAACTACTGGGGCGAGGGCGCCACCACGCTGGAGTGGACGCTGCCGTCGCCGCCGCCCTTCCACCAGTTCGAGCAGCTGCCCCGGGTCAAGTGATCCGAGGCCAGAATTGAGGAGAATGGGCCGGGCCGCGCGGATCACCCGTGCGGCCCGGTCCGCTTGAGGTTTATGATGTCGGACGTGACCCTGGACCGGACAGCCCGATCCGCCTCGGCCGAGGCCGAGGGCGGCGCCACCTGGCAGGACTATCTCGCGCTGTTGAAGCCGCGGGTGATGACGCTCGTCGTCTTCACCGGCATCGCCGGGCTGATCGCGGCGCCGGGCCATCTGCACCCGGTCCTGGCCGCCACCGCCGTGCTGTGCATCGCCGTCGGCGCCGGCGCGGCCGGGGCCATCAACATGTGGTACGACCGCGACATCGACGCGGTGATGAGCCGGACCTGCGGCCGCCCGATCGTGCGCGGCCGCATCGCCCCGTCCGAGGCGCTGGCCTTCGGCGTGTTCCTGTCGGTCGCCGCCGTGCTGGTGATGGGGCTGGCGGTCAACTGGGTGGCCGCCGCCGTGCTGGCCGCGGCCTCGGCCTTCTACGTCTTCGTCTACACGATGTGGCTGAAGCGGCGGACGCCGCAGAACATCGTGATCGGCGGCGCCGCCGGGTCGTTCCCGCCGATGATCGGCTGGGCCGCCGTGACCGGCGACGTGACCCTGGCCCCGATCGTGCTGTTCGCCCTGATCTTCATGTGGACCCCGCCGCATTTCTGGGCGCTGGCGCTGTTCCGCAGCGGCGAATACGCCAAGGCCGGCGTGCCGATGCTGCCGGTGGTGTCCGGCGCGCGCGAGACCAAGCGCCAGATGCTGGCCTACACCCTGGCCCTGTTCCCGCTCGGCCTTGCCCCCTGGTTCCTCGGCACCGCCGGGCTGACCTACGCCATCGGCGCCGGCCTCTTGGGCGCGCTGTTCATCCTCTGCGCGGTCCGGGTCCTGCGCGAGGACGACGCGGCCACCAACCACCGCGCCGCCAAGCAGATGTTCGGCTATTCGATCTTCTACCTGTTCGCGATCTTCGGCCTGCTGATCGTCGACCACACCGCGGTGCATCTCTGAGATGGCTGCCAGACCGATCCCCAGACCGCCGCAGTCGCCCCCGCCCGACGCCCGCAGCCGCCTGCGCGGCCGCAACGTGGCGCTGGCGCTGGGGCTGATCGCCTGGGTCGTGCTGATCTTCGTGATCACCATCGTCAAGATGAAGGGTGGCTGAGATGGCCGAGCTCGACCCCAAGGTCCGGCGCCGCAACCGCCTCTTCATGACCACGCTGTGCGGCGTCGCCTTCTCGATGGGCGTTCTGGCCTTCGCCTCCTCGCCGCTGTACCGGCTGTTCTGCCAGGTCACCGGCTATGGCGGCACCACCCAGGTCGCCGATTCGGTCTCCGACAAGGTGCTGGACCGCACCGTGCGGGTGCGCTTCGTCGCCAACACCGACGCCGAGCTGCCCTGGACCTTCAAGGCCGAGCAGACCGAGGTCGAGGTCAAGCTGGGCGAGCCGGCGCTGATCTACTTCCAGGCCACCAGCACGGCCAAGGAGCCGACCGCCGGCCAGGCGGTCTACAATGTGACGCCGGACAAGGTCGGGCTCTACTTCTCCAAGGTGCAGTGCTTCTGCTTCACCGAGCAGATCATCCAGCCGGGCGAGACGGTGGAGTTCCCGGTCTACTTCTATGTCGACGCGGCGATGGACGCGCAGCCGAACCTGAGCGACGTGCGCACCATCACCCTGTCCTACACCTTCTACAGCCAGCGCTCGAAGGCGCTGGAGAATGCGGTGGCCGCCTATTATCGTGCGGCCGAGAAGAACGGCTGACGGCCTGCCGGCAGCGATAGGGCGGAAACCAAGCGGATATCGGACGAGAGACCGAGAGGGGCACGAGGATGAGCACAACCGACGTCCATGCCGACAGGCACGAGACGAGCTACGAACTGAACGCGGTTCCGCATCCCTATCATCTGGTCGACCCCAGCCCGTGGCCGCTGCTGGGCTCGATCGCGGCCGGCTGCATGGCGATCGGCGGCGTGCTGTACATGCATGACGAAGGACCGGTGCTGCTGATCGCCGGCTTCCTGGGCGTGCTGGCCGTGATGTTCGGCTGGTGGCGCGACGTGATCAAGGAAGCCACCTTCCGCAAGCTGCACACCCCGGTGGTGAAGCTGGGCCTGCGCTACGGCATGATGCTGTTCATCGCGTCGGAGGTGATGTTCTTCGTCGCGTTCTTCTGGGCCTATTTCGACTCCAGCCTGTTCGTCAACGAGGCGTCGCAATACGCCCGCGTCGCGGCGACCGGCGGCATCTGGCCGCCCAAGGGCATCACCCCGGTCGACGCCTTCCACTTCCCGCTGCTGATGACCTTGGTGCTGCTGCTGTCGGGCTGCACCGTGACCTGGGCGCATCACGAGATCGTCGAAGGCAACATGAAGGAGGCGGCAAAGGCCCTGGGCATCACCGTCCTGCTCGGCGCGGTCTTCACCTGCATCCAGGTCTGGGAATACACCCACTCCGAATTCGGCTTCACCGACGGCGTCTTCGCCTCGACCTTCTACATGGCCACCGGCTTCCACGGCTTCCACGTGCTGGTCGGCACCATCTTCCTGGCGGTGTGCTGGTTCCGGACGGTGCGCGGCGACTTCACCAAGGACAGCCATTTCGGCTTCGAGGCGGCGGCCTGGTACTGGCACTTCGTCGACGCGGTCTGGCTGTTCCTGTTCGTCGCCATCTACTGGTGGGGCGGCCATGGCGGCGCCGTCGCGGCCCACTAGCCCTCGGTGACCTCTGTCTCTCCTCTGTCCGCGGCGCTGGGCTGCAAATGCCCGCGCTGCGGCCGGGGCGCCCTGTTCAAGGGCTTCCTGACGGTCGCCGACCGCTGTTCGGTCTGCGGCCTCGACCTCTCCGAGGTCGATTCGGGCGACGGCCCGGCCGTCTTCCTGATCTTCATCCTCGGCTTCACCGTGGTGCCGCTGACGCTGTGGCTCGGCTTCGCCTTCGACCTGCCGGACTGGGCGCCGGTCGCGATCGGCGCCACCCTCCTCGTCGTCCTCACCGCCCTCCTGATTCGCCCCGCCAAGGCCTATGTCGTGGCGCTGCAGTACCGGCACCGCCGCACCGGCTAGAAAGCCCCGAGGCCGCGATGGCATCCCGTTTCCGGCCGGAGCTCTGGCCGACCGTCTTCCTGGTCCCCGCCCTCGCTCTGATGCTCGGCCTCGGCATCTGGCAGCTCGAGCGCCTGGCCTGGAAGACCGACCTGATCGACCGGATCGAGCGCGGCCTGGCCACCCCGCCGGCGCCGTTGCCGGCCGAGGTCGATCCCGGCTTCGACTATCGCCACGTCACCGTCACCGGCCGATTCGACGCATCCCATGCCTTCCGGCTGCTGGCCCGTGTCCATGACGGCGCCGCCGGCATCCAGGTGGTGACGCCTCTGATCCGCGACGACGGCGGCCCGGCCGTCATGGTCAATCGCGGCTGGGTGCCGCTCGGCCCCGACGGCAAGCCCGCCGCCTACGACCCGCCGCCCGCCGGCACGGTGACGGTCGAGGGCGTGGCCCGCCGCCCCCTGCCCCAGGGCTGGATGCAGCCGGACAACAGCCCGGCCACCAATGAGTGGTTCTGGGTCGACCTGCCGGCCATGGCCGGCGCGGCCGGGCTGGGCGGGGCGGCGCCGGTGGTGGTCGAGCAGGCGGCCGGCCCGGACCGCGCGCGCGCCCCGATCGGCGGCCAGACCCAGGTCGACTTGCCGAACGACCATCTGCAATACGCGATCACCTGGTTCGGCTTCGCCGCCATCCTGGTCGCGATCTACCTGCTGCATCACCTGCGGCGCGGCCGTGCCGCCCGGAAAGGACCCGAGTCATGACCGCCTATGCCGAGATCGCCGCCCATTTCGGCCGCATCGCCGCGCTGTCCAACGCCATCGGCATCCTCGACTGGGACAACGCCACGATGATGCCGAAGGGCGCCGCCGAGACCCGGGCGGAGAGCCTGGCCCTGCTGCAGGTGCTGCGCCACGGCATGATCACCGACCCACGCCTGTCCGGCTGGCTGCCGGAGGCCGAGGCCGACAACCGGCTGGGCGAGTGGGAGCGCGCCAATCTGCGCGAGATCCGGCGGCTGTGGACGGTGCAGACCGTGGTGCCGGCCGACCTGGTCGAGGCGTCGAGCAAGGCGGTGTCGGCCTGCGAGATGGCGTGGCGCCAGGCCCGCGCCGATTCGGACTTCGCCGCGCTGCTGCCGAAGCTGCAGGAGGTGCTGCGGCTGCAGCGCGAGATCGGCCGCGCCAAGGGCGAGGCGCTGGGCCTGTCGGCCTATGACGCCCTGCTGAACGACTACGAGCCCGGCGGCCGGTCGGCGAAGATCGACGCGCTGTTCGACGACCTGGCCGGGTTCCTGCCCGGCTTCACCGAGGAGGTGCTGGCGGCCCAGGCGCGCCGGCCGGCCACGCCGCGGCCCCAGGGGCCGTTCCCGGTCGACTCGCAGCGGGCGCTGGGCGTCGCCATGATGGGCGTGCTGGGCTACGACTTCGAGCGCGGCCGCCTCGACGTCTCCACCCACCCGTTCTGCGGCGGCGCCGACAACGATGTCCGCATCACCACCCGCTACGACGAGACCGATTTCACCCGCGCCCTGATGGGCGTGCTGCACGAGACCGGCCACGCCCTTTACGAGCAGGGGCGGCCCCAGGCCTGGATGAACCAGCCGGTCGGCCAGGCCCGCGGCATGAGCCTGCATGAAAGCCAGTCGCTGCTGATGGAGATGCAGGCCTGCCGCAGCCGCGAGTTCATCACCTTCGCCACGCCGCGGATGCGCGACGCCTTCGGCGGATCAGGCCCGGCGTGGGAGGCCGAGGCGCTGTGGCGGCACTATACGAGGGTCGAGCGTGGCTTCATCCGGGTCGACGCCGACGAGGTGACCTATCCCGCCCATGTCATCCTGCGCTATCGCCTCGAGAAGGCGATGATCGCCGACGAGCTGCCGCTGGCCGACCTGCCGGCCGCCTGGAACGACGGCATGAAGGCGCTGCTGGGCGTGGTGCCGCCGGACGACCGGCTGGGCTGCCTGCAGGACATCCACTGGCCGAGCGGCGGCTGGGGCTATTTCCCGACCTACACGCTGGGCGCCATGACCGCGGCGCAGATCTTCGACGCCGCCAACCGGGCCGAACCGGGCATCCTCCCGGCGATCGGCCGCGGCGACTTCGCCCCGCTGGTCGGCTGGCTGCGCGCCAACATCCACGGCCAGGCCTCACGCTGGGAGACCGACGAGCTCTTGACCCGCGCCACCGGCCGCCCGCTCGACGCCGCCGTGTTCAAGGCCCATCTGCGCCGGCGCTACGCCGGCGAGGGGTGACCCGCTTCCCAACGCCGTCATTGCGAGGAGGCGAAGCCGACGAAGCAATCCATCCCTGCGCTCATGCGGCCCTGGATTGCTTCGCTGCGCTCGCAATGACGATGTTGGAATACAGCTGCCCTGGGCAGAGGGAGGGCGCCATTCGTTCGGGACGGGCCCTTGGGGGCCTGACGCCCGAAACTTGCATGTCTCCAATGCGGGTTTGGCGCGCAGGATTCGGACTCATCAGACGAGTGTAGAATCGGATCCCGACCGCCCGAGGGGGCCGCGGCCGCCGCGGCCTTGAGACATGACCACCCGCCTTCCGCGCCAGAAGCTGATCCCGCTGATCATCGCCTGCGCGCTGTTCATGGAGAATCTCGATTCCACAGTGATCGGGACCTCGCTGCCGCAGATCGCCAAGTCCTTCGGCACGGATCCGCTGCATCTCAGCCTCGCCATCACCTCCTACCTGCTCAGCCTCGCCGTCTTCATCCCGGCCAGCGGCTGGGTGGCGGACCGCTTCGGCGCCAAGAACGTGTTCCGGGCCGCCATTGTCATCTTCACCTGCGGCTCCATCCTGTGCGGCCTGTCGAATTCGACGGTCGAGCTGGTCGGCGCGCGGATCATCCAGGGCATGGGCGGCGCCATGATGGTGCCGGTGGGCCGGCTGGTGCTGCTGCGCAGCGTGTCGAAGGCCGAGCTGGTGCGGGCCATGGCCTATCTGACCACCCCGGCGCTGCTGGGCCCCGTGCTGGGCCCGCCGCTGGGCGGCTTCATCACCACCTACAGCTCCTGGCGCCTGATCTTCTTCATCAACGTCCCGATCGGCATCATCGGCGTGATCCTGGTGACGCTGTTCATCGACGATGTGCGGGAGGAGGAGCGCACCCCGTTCGACGTCCGCGGCCTGCTGATGTCCGGCATCGCCCTGGGCTGCATGGTGTTCGGCTTCGAGACGCTGGGCCGGTCGGTCGTGCCGCTGCCGGTGACGGGCGCGCTGTTCGTCATCGGCCTCGGCTCGCTCTGGCTCTATATCCGGCACGCCCACCGGGTGCCGGCGCCGATCATCGACCTGACGCTGCTGCATGTCCGCACCTTCCGCATCTCGGTGGTCGGCGGCACCATCTTCCGCGTCGGCATCGGCGCCATCCCGTTCCTGCTGCCGCTGATGCTGCAGCTGGGCTTCGGCATGACGCCGTTCGAATCCGGCACCCTGACCTTCATCAGCGCCGCCGGCGCTTTGTGCATGAAGATGACGGCCACCCGGATCATCCGCCATTTCGGCTTCCGCCCGGTGCTGGTGTGGAACGCGGTGATCAGCTCGGCCTTCCTGATGAGCTACGCGCTGTTCCGGGCCGACACGCCGCATCTGCTGATCATGGCGCTGCTGCTGGCCGGCGGCTATTTCCGGTCGCTGCAGTTCACCAGCCTGAACACGCTCGCCTTCGCCGACATCCCGCCCCAGAAGATGAGCCGCGCCTCCAGCTTCTCCAGCACGGCGCAGCAGCTGTCGGCCAGCCTGGGCGTCGCCTCCGGCGCCGTGCTGCTGAACCTGACCCTGATGCTGCATGGCGGCGACACGCTGCAGGCCTCGGACTTCTCCTGGGCTTTCTTCGCCGTCGGCCTCTTGTCGCTGTCCTCGGTACTGATGTTCCTGCGCCTGGCGCCCGATGCCGGCGCCGAGGTCTCCGGCCACGCCGTCGCCCCGGTGCAGCCGGCTACCCCGCGCGTCGCGCCGGGGGAGTAGGGCTCAGGCCCCCAGCAACCGGTCCCGCGCCGCATTCAGCCGGGCCGCCATCTCGGCCGTGCCGCCATGGTCCGGGTGGTGCTGCTTCATCATCCGGCGATGCGCCGCCTTCACCGCCGCGGGCGAGGCCCCGGCGGCGAGGCCGAGCAGCGCACAGGCCTCGGCCTCCGACATCTCCGCCCGGCGCGGGCCGGCCGGATCCTGCTTCGCCCAGTCCGGGCCGAAGCGGCGGTCGAGATAGGTCTCCAGCACCCGGGCCGAATCGGAGTCGTCGGCGCGGCATTCGAACAGCAGCCGCAGCAGCGCCGGCAGCGGCAGCGAGGCCAGGCTGCGCCCCTCCAGCGGGCCCGGGCGCAGCACATAGCCGTCCATCGCGCCGCTGGCGTGGTCGAGCTGGATGTCGAGGCTGTGCGTCTTCAGCCGCGACGCGCCGCCGGGCGTCGGGCCGGCCGCCGCCTGCCGCCCGCGGCGCCAGCGCAGGAACCAGGGCAGGCCCTGGATCAGCAGCGGCGACAGGCGCTGCAGCCAGAGAAAAGCGGCGCCCAGCACGGCGAGGAGGCCGGCCAGCCGCCCGGTCAGCAGCAGGAACAGGCCGAGTCCGGCCAGCAGCAGGATGCCGCCCCAGCGGGCGCTCCGGATCACCTGCTTGGGCTGGGTGCTGGCGAACCAGCCGGCGAGCAGCGGCAGGCCGAGGCCGAGCGCCAGGACCAGGATGAGAAGCGGCAGCACGGCGGGGCCTACCCTCCCATCCGGCCGATCAGGGCCGTGACCGCGGCGCCGCGGCGGCGGCCGAGATCCTCCAGCGCCGGGCGGCCGCCGGCGGCATAGACCGCGACGGCCGCCAGCAGGTCGCGCAGCTGGCCGGGGCTGGAGGAATCGAACGGGCAATAGGCGCCGCGGGTCAGCCGCGCGATCTCGCGGAAGGCGCGGGCCGCCACCGGGTCGGGGCCTTCATGGAACAGGAACACCGGCACGCCGCGCAGCGCCAGCCGCCCGGCCTGGGCGCAGACCCGGTCGATCGATTCCTCGAAGGCGTCGCCGACGAAGACCAGCGCGTCGACCTTGCCGCGCCCGGCCTCCGCCTCGGCATGGGCCAGCACCCGGCCCAGCTGGGTCTCGCCGGCCCGGCAGCGCACCTTGCCCATGAGCCGCGCCAGCTCGACGCCGTCGGAGACCCAGGCGGTGGCCTTGCATTCGCCGAAGCCGCGATAGAAGACGAGCTGCAGGTCCAGCCCGCCCAGCGCCGCCGTCTCGGTGAACATCTCGCCCTGCAGCCGGCAGGCGCGGTCCCAGGTGTCCTCGCGGCTCTGGGTCGCGTCGAGCGCGAAGATCAGCCGGCCGCGCCGTCCGCCCTCGCGCGGCGCCGGAGTCGCCGCCACCCGGCGCAGGAAGGCGTCGACCTCCGACCGGCCCTGGCCGGCGGGCAGCTTGTCGTCGGGGCGTGTCATCGCATCGTGTCCATCAGCGATAAGGATGGGGACCGGACGGCAGAAATCCAATCGGAACGGGTCGCGAACCCCGGGGCGGGGCGCGTGGCCATCGCGGCCGACGCTGGCTTCTGGCGGAAAGCGCGGCCGGGCGCTAGCCTCGTCCCCCGGTGCCACCTTTCCGGATCGATGATGCCCTCTTCGCGCGCCCCCTTTCTCGCGGGCCTGGCCCTCCTCCTCCTCGGCCTCGCCGTCCCCGGCGCCGGGGCGCAGACGACCGATCCGAAGCCGCGCGAGATCATCGTCGCCACCGCCCCGGTCAACTCGCCACTCGGCCGCTGGGGCGGCGCCTTCGTCGAGCGGCTGAAGACCGACGCCGGCGTGCCGGTGTCGGAGGCGATCACCGCCGGCGCGCTGCCGAACAGCGCGCTGCTGCAAAGCGGCCGGGTGGCGATCGGCCTGGTGTCACTGGATGTCGCCGGCGCGGCCTGGGAGGGCAAGGGCCCGATGGCGCCGGGCATGAAGTTCGACCATCTGCGCGCCTTGGCTCCGGTGGCGCCGGCCGCGGTGCTGCGCTTCGTGGCGCCGGCGGCCGGCGGCATCGCCAACGCCTCCGCCCTGGCCGGCAAGCGCGTGGCGCTGGCCACCGACGACGCCCTGACCGAGCCGATGCTGACCGCGCTGGGCATCAAGGCGACGCTGCGGCGCATGCCGCTGGGCGAGGTCGCCAAGCAGCTGGCCGACAAGAAGATCGATGCCGTCGCCGTCACCGGGCTCGCGCCCTTCGCCCTGCCGCCGGAGCAGCCGGCCGTGACCTTCGGCCTGACCGTGGCCGAGGTCGCCACGGTCTCCGCCGCCATTCCGGGTGTGGCCGCCGCCGCGGTGCCGCTGCCGCCCGCGGCTTCGCCCCCGACCCAGCCGGTCGAGCCGTCCGTCCCCCCCGATCCGGCCGCGCCGCCGGCTGTCGTGCCACCCCTGCCGGTGCCGCCCAGCGCCGGCATGTGGACCTGGCTGGTCGCGACCGACGCGCTGCCCGAGGATGTGGCCCGCCGCGCCACCGAGATCGCCATCACCCAGGCGGCGCCGCTGGCCGAGGCCGCCGGGCTGGAGCTGTCCCCCGCCTTCGATCCGCTGACCAACCACGCCCTGCCCTTCCACCGCGGCGCCGCCGCGGCCTGGGCCGCCCACGGCGTCACCGTTCCGGCGGACCAGGTGCGATGAGGCCCCTGCCCGCCGCCGCTGCCGCCGCCATCCTGCTGCTGTCGGGTGCGGCCCCGGCACAGCAGGCGACGCCCGGCTCGATCTTCACGAATGGCGCCCGGACCTATTACGAGGCGATCGACTTCAGCACGCCCGAGACGGCGGCCCGGGCCTTCCTGGCGGCCTGGGCGCGGCACGACTACGCCACCGCCAACGCGATCCTGTCGCCGGAGGCACAAGCGGGGTGGGTGGGCCAGATCACCAGGACCTTCAATCTCAGGACCCTGCTGCCCCGGCAGGCCGATGCGGTGATGCAGAAGTCGGTCTATGGCCCGGGCGACAGCCTATGGGACGAGCTGATGACGGATCCGAACCTGCTCTTCGACAACCTGATGCAGACGGCCGAGCGGTTCGACGCCCTGCCCTTCACCATCGGCACGGCCGCCAAGGCCGGGACATCGGCCGTGGCCGGCGACGCGGCAACCCTACCGGTCAAGACGGAGGGGCGGCCGGCGGCGATCAAGCTGAAGCTGGTGCGGCTGCCGAGCGGCCGCTGGAAGGTCGACCAGATCGTCCTGCCGGATGCGGACCAGACATTGAAGCCCTGGGGCTTCAAGGCGCCGCAATAGCCGGGCAAGCCCGGGTCGGGTGCGCCAGGCGAACCCGACCCCCGGCTCCCGTCACCCCGCCTTCAGCTGGGTCTCGACCAGCCCGGCCAGCAGCGAGGCGCCGAGCGGCAGGACCTCGTCGTTGAAGTCGTAATGCGGGTTGTGGACCATCGTATCCCCCGCCGCGCGGGCCTGGCCGAGGAACAGATAGGCGCCCGGCCGGGCGTTCAGCAGATAGGCGAAATCCTCGCCGCCCAGCGACGGCTCGACGTCGCGCTGGACATTGGCCTCGCCGACGATCCGCTCCGCCACCTGGGCCGCGGTCTCGGCCTGGTCGGCATGGTTCACGGTCGCCGGATAGCCGTAGTCGTACTTCACCTCGATCGACACGCCGAAGGCGGCGGCGATGCCGTCGGCGATGCGCTTGATGCCGGCGACGATCATCGCCTGCACCTCGGGCCGGAAGGTCCGCACCGTGCCGTTGAGGTAGGCCTCGTCCGGGATCACGTTGTGGGTGGTGCCGGTGTGGATCTGGGTGATCGACAGCACCGCTGAATCCATCGGGTTGGTGTTGCGGCTGACCAGGGTCTGCAGCGCGCCGACCAGCTGGGCCGCGATTACCACCGGGTCCTTCGCGGTCTGCGGGATCGCGGCATGGCCGCCGACGCCGCGGATGCGGATGTCGAACATGTCGGCCGCCGCCATCATCGGGCCCGGGCGGACGCCGACGATGCCGGCCGGCAGCAGCGGCCAGTTGTGCAGGCCATAGACCTCGTCGCAGGGGAAGCGGTCGAACAGCCCCTCGCGCACCATCACGTCGCCGCCGCCGCCGCCCTCCTCGGCCGGCTGGAAGATGAAGTGCACGGTGCCGTCGAAGTTCCGCGTCTCCGCCAGGTACTGGGCGGCGCCGAGCAGCATGGTGGTGTGGCCGTCATGGCCGCAGGCATGCATCTTGCCGGGCACGGTCGATTTGTGGGCGAAGTCGTTCAGCTCGTCCATCGGCAGGCAATCCATGTCGGCGCGCAGGCCGATGGTGCGGCCGCTGTCGGTGCGGCCCTTGAGCACGCCGATGACGCCGGTCTTGGCCAGGCCGCGATGCACCTCGATGCCCCAGGCGGCGAGCTTCTCCGCCACGATGGCCGAGGTCCGCACCTCCTCGAAGCCCAGTTCGGGATGGGCGTGGAGGTCGCGCCGCCAGGCGGTCATCTCCTCCTTGCGGGCGGCAATCGAATTGATGACGGGCATCGGTCGGTCTCGTCTTGCGCTGGCTGGGATGGCGAAAGATCAATACTGGTCCCTCCGCGCCGCCGGGGCAACCCAGAGCGGTTGCGGGGCGGTTCCCACGCGGCATCGGGCCGCTGCCCGCGGCGATGGACGGACGGGGCCGGGCGTGAGAAGCTGCGGCCGATTTTCCGCCGCCGGCGCCAGCCAGGAGCAGCCGATGAGCGACTTCACGACCAAGCCCCGTGTCGACATCAAGCCGAAGACCCAGCGGCCGCGGCTGCACAAGGTCATCCTGCTGAACGACGACTACACGCCGCGCGAATTCGTCGTGACGGTGCTGAAGGGCGAGTTCCGGATGAGCGAGGAGCAGGCCCACCGGGTGATGATGACCGCGCATCAGCGCGGCGTCTGCGTCGTCGCCGTCTATCCCAAGGAGGTCGCCGAGACCAAGGCGACCCGGGCCACCGACGCCGCCCGCCAGAAGGGCTATCCGCTGCTGTTCACGACCGAGCCGGAAGAGGCTTAGGCCTTCGCCGTAGCGTCTTCGCTTGGCCTCTTCTGCAAGCGAGAGCTTTTCGGAATTCCAAACACCGCCATTGCGAGCGCAGCGAAGCAATCCAGGGGCCAGGGTGAACCGGCCCCTGGATTGCTTCGTCGGCTTCGCCTCCTCGCAATGACGGCAAGGGGTGGACATCATGAAAGGCACCCGCAAGCGGGAGAGGCAATCGGCTCGGCTCCTCCGGCGGATGTGACCCGGAGCTGTCCGCCTAACCGATCGGCGTCGTCGGCCCCAGGCGCGGCAGGGCGGCGTCGATCGCGACGGCTGTCGGCATGCTCTCCTGCGCGCCCAGCGCCAGACAGGCCAAAGCGGCGCCGGTCGAGGCGCGGCGCAGCGCCTGGTCGAGCGGCAACCCGGCATCGAGCCCGGCCGCCAGCACGCCGGTGAAGGTGTCGCCGGCGCCGGTGGTGTCGACCGGCTGGATCGGCAGCGCCGGCACGGCGAAATCGGCATCCGGCCCGACCGCGATCGCGCCCTCGCCGCCCAGGGTGACGACGCAGGTCAGGGCCATGCGGCCGCTGAGCGCCCGGGCCGCGGCCTGGGGGCTGGAGGTATCGAGGCCGAGCCCGCCGGCGATGGCCAGCGCCTCATGCTCGTTCACCACCAGGAGGTCGAGGTCGCGCAGCGCCGCCTCCGGCACCGCCGCCGCCGGGGCGACGTTGAGGATGGCGCGGCAGCCGCGGGCCCGGGCGCGCTTGAGCAGCGCCCAGTTCTGCTCCGGCGGCAGCTCCATCTGCAGGATCAGGAGCGTTTCGGGGGTCAGCCGGTCGTCCGCCACCTGGTCGGCCCGGACGCCGAGATTGGCGCCGCTGCCGACGGCGATGAAGTTCTCGGCCTTGGCGTCGACGCAGATATAGGCAACGCCGGTCGGCCGGTCGCTGGTGGCCAAGAGGGCGGTGTCGATGCCCTCCTTCGCCAGGGTCGCGCGCATCACCTGGCCGAAGCCGTCATCGCCGACCGCGCCGGCCATCGCCACCCTGGCCCCGGCCCGCGCCGCCGCCACCGCCTGGTTCGACCCCTTGCCGCCCGGCTTGGTGACATAGCCGTCGCACAGCACGGTCTCGCCCGGCCGCGGCAGCGCCGTGACGGCCATCACCAGGTCCATGTTGATCGACCCGAAATCCAGGATCACGCGGCCATCCTTTGGTTAAAGCGGGCCTCCCCGACGAAGGGCGCGATCCTGGCGCGGCGCGGGCCGGAACGCAACCGGGTCCGCGCGAGATCCGCCCGGTCCCCTCTGGGCGCAGGACGGAAAACCTGCAAATGTCCTACCTGAGCCAACAGCCGCAATCAGGGGGAGCGATCGTGACCGCCGAGCCTAAAGACATCCTGGCCGAGATCAGATCCTATGAGGACGAGCTGATCGCCATCCGCCGCGACATCCACGCCCATCCCGAGACCGGGTTCGAGGAGGTGCGCACCGCCGCCCTGGTGGCGAAGACGCTGCGCGGCCTGGGCATCGAGACCCATGAGGGCATCGCCAAGACCGGCGTGGTCGGCACGCTGAAGGGCACCCGGCCGGGCAACCGGGCGGTGGCGCTGCGCGCCGACATGGACGCGCTGTTCATCGAGGAGAAGACCGGCCTGCCCCATGCCTCGACCGTGCCCGGCAAGATGCATGCCTGCGGCCATGACGGCCACACCGCCATGCTGCTGGGAGCGGCGCGCTACCTGTCGGAAAACCGGGACTTCGCCGGCACGGTGCATTTCATCTTCCAGCCGGCCGAGGAGGGCCAAGGCGGCGGCCGGCTGATGGTCGAGGAAGGGCTGTTCGACCGCTTCCCGGCCGACGCCGTCTACGGCATGCACAACAATCCGGGCCGCGCGGTCGGCGAATTCGGCATCCGCCCGGGCCCGATGCTGGCCGCGGCCGACACCTGGACCGTCACCTTCGGCGGCACCGGCGGCCATGGCGGTTCGGCCCCGCATCTGGCGACCGACCCGACGGTGGTGCTGGCGCATTTCATCCTGGCGGCGCAGGCCATCGTCGGCCGCAACATCCCGTCGGTCGAGCCGGCGGTGATCAGCGTCGGCCACATCTCCGGCGGTTCGGCCGGGTCGCCCAACATCATCCCGCCCGAGGTGGTGGTCAGCGGCACCGCGCGCAGCTATTCGCCCCAGGTGCGCGACACGATCGAACGCCGGCTGCGCGAGACCGCCGAGGGGCTGGCGGCGACCTATGGCTGCACCGCCCGGGTCGACTACCAGCGCCGCTACCCGCCGCTGGTCAACCATCCGGAGCAGACCGACATCGCCGCCGGCGTCGCCGCCAGCATCGTCGGCACCGACAAGGTCGCGACCAGCATCCCGCCGATCACCGGGGCCGAGGATTTCTCCTTCATGCTGGAGCAGCGGCCCGGCGCCTTCATCATGATCGGCAACGGCGTCAACCCGGACGGCAGCTACCACTACGTCCACACGCCGCATTACGACTTCAACGACGCGATCCTGGCGCTCGGCTCGACCTACTGGGTCACGCTGGTGGGCAAGGAGCTGGGGGTGGAGGGGTAGCCCCTTCCCGAACAGCTCCCATTGTCATTGCGAGCGCAGCGAAGCAATCCATGCAGCAGCCCTTGCGGGACGATGGATTGCTTCGTCGGCTTCGCCTCCTCGCAATGACGGAGCCTCAGGCCAAGACCGTCCCGTCCGGCGCCAGGCGGACGGTGAAGGGGTCGGCGACCTCCCCCGCGATGCTGAGATGCGAGACCCAGCCGCTGACCTCGATCGAGCCGTCGGCCAGGGTGCGGGCGGCGGCGGGAACGATCGCGCCCTCCGGCGCCGGCGGCACCAGGTCGGCGCCGCTCTTCAGCGCCTCGCCGGCCAGCACGATCTCCTCGACCCAACGCACCGCGATCGCCTCGCGCGTCGCCGCATCCGCCGCGGCCCAGCCGGTGTCGGGCAGCAGCAGCGGGGCGAGGTCGTCCGCCGACACCGCCGGCTGCCAGACGCCGTCGAGGGCGACGCCGCGCCAGGACGGCACTGCATCCGGCGTGACATGGCCGATGAAGGTGACCCGGCTGAAGCTGTCCGGGCGGTAGAGATAGAGCGGGCCCTGATCGTCATTGGCCGCGCGGGCCGAGCCGAGATAGGCGGCCAGGGCCTCGCCATAGGGCGGGCGCTCGGTGGCCACGGCAAGGTCGGCCTGGCCCAGGCTGAGCAGAACCGACACGCCCCAATAGCGGAACTTCGCCATCTGCTTCCTCCGTCGGTGCCCCTTCGCCCTCGGAGGTAAGATCGAATTGCGGCGAAACAAGGGTGCGAAACAAGACCTTAACGTGTTGTATAGGCGCGTAAAAAGACTGTCACGGCGCGCTCGGCGATGCCGCGCAGCTCGGCCGGGTCCGGCGCCGCCTCGACCCCGAACAGGATGCGCTGCCGCCGGCTGCCCTGCAGCAGCGCCATCAGGTCGTCCGCCGCCGCCACGGGATCGACCGGGTCCAGCGCCCCGGCCTCGATCCTGGCCCGCAGGAATTCCACCAGCTTCAGCCGGGCGCGGCCCGGGCCGGCCTCGTAGAAGATCCGCGCCAGCTCCGGAAAGGCGGCGGCCTGGGCGATCATCAGCCGCTGCACGCCGAGGATCTCGGGGTCGAAGATCCGGCGCAGCATGTGCTCGCCATGGGTGACGAGCTCGTCCGCCAGGTCGCCCGCCGGGTCCAGCCCGACCAGCGACTGCTGCTTGTAGCGGTCGAAGAGGGCGTGAAACAGGCCCTCCTTGCTGCCGAAATGGCTGTACAGGGTCTGCTTGGCGACGCCGGCCTCGGCCGCCACCCGATCCATGCTGGCGGCATAGCCCTCCGCCATGAACACCTTGACCCCGGCGTCGAGGATCGCCTCGCGCTTCTTCCGGCCGCGGGGGGTCAACGCAACCCTCGCCGCCGCATCCTGCACCGTCATCGAACCCAACCTGTCCTGCGTCCCCACGCCTTGGGGGGATCATGACGCCGAAGCCGGCGGGCGCAAAGCCCGCCGGGCACACTCTTCGTCGCATGGCCGGGCCGGGTTGCCCCAGCGCGGAATGGCTACGCCCGTAGCGATCCGGCCGGGGCGCGGCGGTCAGAGACCGTTTGGAAATTCGCTCTGGCGAGTCAGCTGGCGTGGTTTTCGAGAACCGGAGCGCAGCGGACATGAGGTCCGTGAGCACCGGAAGCGCAGAAAACCGCGTCAGATGGCCGCCAGAGTAGAGTTTCCAAACGGTCTCTCAGGCCTCGCCGCGATAGGCGCGCTCGATCGCGGCGATGTCGATCTTGGTCATCTGCAGCATCGCCTGGAACGCCCGGGCCGCCTTCGCCGGGTCGGCATCGTGGGTCCGCTCCAGCAGGATCTTCGGCGTGATCTGCCAGGACAGGCCGAACCGGTCCTGCAGCCAGCCGCACTGGCTGTGCTTGCCGCCGCCCTCGACCAGGCGGGCCCAGTACCGGTCGACCTCCTCCTGGGTCTCGCACAGCACGACGAAGGAGACGGCCCAGGAGAATTTGAAGTCGCCGCCGCCATTGATCGCGGTGAAGTCCTGGCCCTCGAGCTGGAAGCCGACGGTCAGGGCGGTGCCGTTCGGCCCCGACATGGCCTCGCCATTGCGCAGAACGGAGGTGATGCGCGAATTGTCGAAGACCGAGACGTAGAACTCGGCCGCTTCCTCGGCCTTGCCGTCGAGGAACCACAGGAACGGCGAGATCTTCTGGGTGAGCTGGGCCAAGGCGGCCTCCTGCGTTGATGATGTCCCTAGGACGGCGGCGCCGGACGCATCCCGACAGGGGTTCGGAGAAATTCTCGCCTCGTGCGGCGGATCGCCGCCGAACCCGCCGCACGCCTCGCTTGCGGGCCTGGTTCGACTATGGTGCCATTTCACGCGACGGCAACAGATGCGCTACACTTTCCGCCCGGGCCCCGGCCCGAGGCACGGCGAGACGGTGGAATGGACTACGAGACCATATTCCGGACGGCGATCGACACCCTGAAGGCCGAGGGCCGCTACCGCATCTTCGCCGAGCTCGAACGCCATGCCGGCGCCTTCCCGCGCGCCGCCCATCACGGCCTGGACGGCGCGCCGGACGTCACCGTCTGGTGCTCCAACGACTATCTCGGCATGGGCCAGCACCCGGCCGTGCTGGCGGCGATGCACGAGGCGCTGGACCGCTGCGGCGCCGGCGCCGGCGGCACCCGCAACATCTCCGGCACCCACATCTACCACCGGGCGCTGGAGGAGGAACTGGCCGACCTGCACGGCAAGGACGCGGCGCTGCTCTTCACCTCCGGCTTCGTCTCCAACGACGCCGCGCTGTCGACCCTGGCGAAGCTGATCCCCGGCTGCGTCATCTTCTCCGACGCGCTGAACCACGCCTCGATGATCGCCGGCATCCGCCATTCCGGCTGCGAGAAGCGGATCTTCCGCCACAACGACCCGGCCGACCTGGACCGGCTGATGTCGGAATACCCGCTGACCCGGCCGAAGCTGGTGGCGTTCGAGAGCGTCTATTCGATGGATGGCGACATTGCGCCGATCGCCGAGATCTGCGACGTCGCCGACAAGCACGGCGCCATGACCTATCTCGACGAGGTCCATGCCGTCGGCATGTACGGCCCGCGCGGCGGCGGCATCGCCGAGCGCGACGGGCTGACCCGCCGGCTGACCGTGATCGAGGGCACGCTGGGCAAGGCCTTCGGCGTCATGGGCGGCTATGTCGCCGGCTCGGCCATGCTGGTCGACGCGCTGCGCAGCCACGCGCCGGGCTTCATCTTCACCACCTCGCTGCCGCCGGTGGTGGCGGCCGGGGCGCTGGCCGCGATCCGCCACCTCAAGGCCAGCGGCGCCGAGCGCGAGCGGCACCAGGAGCGGGCGGCGACGCTGAAGCGCCTCCTCCGCGCCGCCGGCCTGCCGGTGATGCCGTCGGTCAGCCACATCGTGCCGGTCTTCGTCGGCGACGCCCGGCTGTGCAAGGCGGCCAGCGACCTGCTGCTGGAGCGGCACCGGATCTACGTCCAGCCGATCAACTTCCCGACCGTGCCGCGCGGGGCGGAGCGGCTGCGCATCACCCCGACGCCACTGCATGACGACCTGCAGATGGCCCGGCTGGTCGAGGCGCTGCGCGATGTCTGGGCGACGCTGGCCATCCCTGCCGCCGCGGCCGCGTGACTCCATCCCCGCCGCTCGGCCCTTCGGAAAGATCCTCGAGATGAGACTGCTGACCGGGCTCGCCCCGCTCCTGATCGCCGCGTGCGTCGGCGCCGGAGGCGCCCATGCCGCCCCGATCGGCACCGAGGCCCGGCTGGTCGAGGCCCTGACCGGCCTGTCTGCAGCCGACCGCGCCACGGCGTCGGGCCATGGCGCGGCCCTGCTGCGCGAGAACTTCGCCAGCGGCGACAACAGCTGCGTCCCGCCGGGCAACCCGGTGCTGTCCTTCGACCAGCTGTGCCACTGGTCCGCCCCGGGCGCCGGCGCGGATGACGAGTCGGGCTGGCCGGACCTGTTCGTCGGCATCGCCGGAGGCCGCATCGTCGGCCTGGCCCTGCCGCATGACCGGGACAAGGTCGGCGGCGACTGGTCGTGCCGGCCGATGGCCGGCCAGTCCGACATCCGCTTCTGCTTCCCCGCCGACGTGCCGGCGCCCCAGCAGGATCGCTGGGCGGAGGAGTGGACGACCTTCCTGAACGCCGCCGGCTGAGCCCGATCGGGCCGGGAGAGACGATCAGCGCGGGCGGCGCTGGTGCTTGCTGACCTGCACCCCGTCCTCCGGCCTCAGATAGAGGAAGCCGGGGATCGACAGCAGCGGGATCACCGCCAGCAGCAGGAACGCCTCGTGGAAGCGCTCCGGCGCCAGCACATGGCTCTCGAAGCTGACCAGGCCGAGCAGCATCGCCGCCACCGAGACGCCGAAGCTGACGCTGAGCTGCTGCAGCACCCCGCCCAGGCTGGTGGCGCGGCTGAGCCGTTCCGCCGGCATGTCGGCATAGGACAAGGTGTTCGAGGTCATGAACTGCATCGACCTCAGCAGGCCGAACAGGAAGATGTAGCCGAGCAGCACCCAGTGCGGCGTGTCCGGCCCCATCAGGGCGAAGCCGGCGATGGCGACGGCGCCGAGGCCGGCGCTGATGATCAGCACCCGGTCGAAGCCGAGATGCAGCAGCATCGGCGACAGCGCCGGCCGGATCAGGAGGGCGCCGAGGCTGCTGACGAAGGTCAGCGACCCCGACACCACCGGGCTGAAGCCGAAGCCGACCTGCAGCATCAGCGGCAGCAGGAAGGGCACGCCGTTCAGCCCGACCCGGCACAGCCCGCCGGCCAGCGTGCCGACCCAGAAGGAGCGCAGCCGGAACAGTGTCATGTCGACCGCCGGGTTCGCCCGCCGGCGGGCATAGCGGCCGAAGGCGAGCAGCAGCAGCGTGGCCGCCGCCAGCACCGCCGCGATCGCCGGCGCCGGGATGGTCGGCCGGCCGATATTCTCCAGCCCGTATTGCAGCAGGGCGACGCCGGCCCCGACCATGACGAAGCCCGGATAGTCGAAGGGCGTCACCGTCTCGCCCTTCACATCCTCGAAATAGTGCAACGCCGCCAGGATGCCGGCGCAGCCGAAGGGCACGTTGACGTAGAAGATCCAGCGCCAGGACGTGTAGGTGGTGAGCACGCCGCCGAGCAGCGGCCCGATCACCGGCCCCAGGATCGCCGGCAGGGTCATGTAGGTCATGGCCGTGACCAGCTGGGCGCGCGGGAAGCTGCGCAGCAGGATCAGCCGGCCGACCGGGGTCATCATGGCGCCGCCCAGCCCCTGCACCACCCGCATCGCCAGCAGCATGGCGAAGCTGTCGGCCATGCCGCACAGCGCCGAGCCGAGGGTGAAGATGCCGAGCGCCAGGGCGAAGATCCGGCGCGCGCCGAACCGGTCGGCGAACCAGCCGCTGACCGGGATGAACACGGCCAGCGTCAGCACATAGGTGGTCACCGCCAGGTTCAGCCGCAGCGGCGTGGTGTCCAGGCTGGCCGCCATGTCGGGGATGGCGGTGGTGATGATGGTGGAGTCGAGCTGCTCCATCAGGAAGGCGACGGCGACGATCATCGGGATGATCACGCGCAACCGCGGATCCCGCTCCGTCACGAACTGGGGCTGGTCAGGGACTCGGTCCGATGCCGTCATATGTCGGGTTTAGACCCGCGCCCGGCCGCTGGCATCCCGCCTTCATGCGCCGCAGGGTTGCGGCGGCGTCAGGGCTTCGCCCAATTCTCCACCGTCAGGCCGGGATAGAAATTGAAGTCGGCTTCGTTGTTCGTGACCAGGGGCAGCCCCAGGCTGAGGGCATGGGACGCGATCATGCGGTCCAGCACATCGCGCCGGCGGTCGCGGATGGCGGCGGCCAGCACGCCGTGGCGGACTGCCGCCTCCGTGTCGAAGGGCTGGGCCGGGATGAAGTCGAGCAGCCGGTCCAGGGCCTGTTCGGCCTGGGGCTTCGCCGACGGGTCACGCTCGACCCCGTGGCGCAGCTCGGCCAGCGTCACCACCGACATCACCACATCGCCCTGAGACAGCGCCGCGAAGCGACTGAGCACCTGCGGCGGCTGACGCTGGATCAGATGGATGCAGATATTGGTATCGAGCATGTAGCGCATGGCTCAGGCGCCGTCGCCCCGGCCCCAATCCCGCTCCTTCTGCTCGTGATGCTCCCGACCCTCGGCCATGAAGCCCGGCGGAAAAGACGCAAAGACCTGCGCCACGCCGGCCAGTGAGCGGGACGTCACCGGCCGGATGAGCAGAGTGTCACCCCGGCGCTCGATCTCCACATCCTGCGCCGCGTCGGCGAAGGCCAGCTCCTTGGGAATGCGCACGGCCAGGGAGTTGCCGCTTCTGAACAGCCGGGTCAGCATCGATCGCCTCCATTACGTATATACAGTATATACAAAACGGTGGTCGGAATTCAATGCGGCCAGGCGTCGGCTCAGGCGATCGACGCCCCCAACCGGGCCTCGTAATGGGCCTTCTGGCGGCGGGTGGCGACCACCGTGTTGCGCATCAGCACGGCCACCGTCACCGGCCCGACGCCGCCCGGCACCGGGGTGATCCAGCCCGCCACCGGGGCGACGCTGTCATAGTCGACATCGCCGACAACGCGGCTTTTGCCGTCATCGTCCAGCACCTCGTTGATGCCGATGTCGATCACCGCGGCGCCCGGCTTGATCATGTCGCCGGTGACCAGCTTCGGCTTGCCGACGGCGACGAACACCGCATCGGCCCGGCGCGAATGCATGGAGACCGAGCGGGTCATGTGGTGGCAGACCGTGACCGTCGCGCCTTCCGACATCAGCAGGAAGGCGATCGGCTTGCCGACGATCTCGGAATGGCCGATCACCACCACCTCCAGCCCCGCCAGGGTCAGGCCGGTGCGCTTCAGCATCTCCACCGCCGCCAGGGCGGTGCAGGGCGCCAGCTCCAGCTCGTTGTAGACGATGTTGCCGATCGAGGCCGGGTTCATGCCCTCGACATCCTTGAGCGGATGGATCGCCGTCTGCATCGCCTTGATCGAGATGTGCTTCGGCACCGGGCGTTGCAGGATGATGCCGCTGACCTGCGGGTCGGCGTTCAGCGCGGCGATGGCGGCGCGCAGCTCCTCCTGCGTGATCCGCTCCGGCAGGCGCCGGGTCTCGAAGGCGATGCCGACGCCCTCGGCCGTGCGCCGCTGGTTGCGGACATAGACGTCGACCGCGCTCTCGTCGCCGACCGTGATCGACACCAGCTTCGGCGGCCAATGCGCCTCGCCCAGCGCCTGCACCTCCGCCGCCACATCGGCCAGGATGGCATCCGCCACCGCCCGCCCGGTCAGGTCCCGCTCGCCCATCGCCCTGCTCCGCCGCATCCAGGATGCGCGGCTTTTCGCCTCGACGGGCGGCAGCGTCAACCCGCGCGGACGGATGGCACCCCTGTGCCGCTATTTGGCCTGATGGGCGAAGCCGCGCAGCAGGTGCTTCTGGATGTAGCCGGCGACCAGCAGCACCGGCAGCGAGGACAGGAGGCCGATCGCCATCAGCCGGCCCCACAGCGTCTCATCCTCGGTGATGAAGGTGGCGACGTAGAGCGGCAGGGTGAAGCGGCTGGGGCGCTGGAGGTAGAGCAGCGCGAACAGGAACTCGTTCCAGCACAGGATCAGGGCGAAGATCAGCGTCGCCACCAGCCCGGGCAGGGCCAGCGGCAGCACGATGTGCCACAGCCGGCGCAAGAGGCCGGCGCCGTCGATCGCAGCCGCGGCCTCGATCTCCACCGGCACCTCGCGCACGAAGCCCAGCAGCATCCACAGGCAGAAGGGCAGGGTGTAGAGCTGGTAGACCAGCACCAGCCCGGACAGGGTGCCGAGCAGGCCGAGATCCAGCAGCAGCGCGTGCAGCGGCAGCGCCACCACGATCGGCGGCATCAGCTTGACCACCAGCACCAGCAGCAGGAACAGCACGTCGAGCCGCCTGGGGAAGCGGAACCGGGACAGGGCATAGGCGGCCAGGAAGCCGGCGAACAGCGACAGCAGCGTGGCGCCGAAGGCGACGATGGCGGTGTTCTTCAGCCGCACCAGGAAGCCGTCGGCCAGCACCGCCCGGATGTTGTCGAGGGTCGGCGCGGTCGGCAGGAAGCCGCGCCCCGCGAGGGCCGGGGTCTCGAAGGCCGCACCGATCATCCACACCACCGGCAGGGCGAAGACCAGGACGAAGAACGCGATACCGGCATAGGCGGGAACCTGGCGGAGGCGGGTCACTTGGACGAGCCCCGCATGGCCTGGGCGGCGTAGACGGCGCAGAGGCCGCAGGCGATCGCCATCATCACCACCGAGGCGGCGGCGGCGAGGCCGACATCGAAGAACTTGAAGCCCTTCTGGTAGACATACATCGACATCGTCTCGGTGGCGTTGCCGGGGCCGCCGCCGGTCAGGGCGTACACCTTGTCGAACAGCTTGAAGGTGTCGATCAGGCGCAGCAGCAGCGCCAGGAAAATCTGGCCGCGCACCAGCGGCAGCACGATCCGGGTCAGCAGCACCCAGGGGCGGGCGCCGTCGGTCCGCGCCGCCTCCACCACCTCGGGCGGGATCGACTGCAGCCCGGCCAGGACGATCAGCGTCGTCATCGGCGTCCATTGCCAGGTGTCGACCAGCATCACCGACCACAGCGCCAGGCCTGGATCCGACAACCACGCGACCCGCGGCAGGTGCAGCCAGGTGAGCGCGCCGTTCAGGATCCCGACATCGTAATGGAACCAGGACCGCCAGATCGCCGAGCAGACCAGGGTCGACAGCATCATCGGATAGACCACAACCGACAGCACCGCGCCGCGGCCGCGGAACTCGCGGTTCAGCAGCAGGGCCAGCCCGGTGCCGAGCGCGACCTGGACCAGCGAGGCCACGACCGCGAACTTCACCGTGTTGCCGATATCGACCCGGAAGAACCAGTCGCCGAACAGCGTCACGTAGTTCTCGAGGCCGACCCAGCGCGCGGTGTCGGCGGCGTAGTCGATGTCCTGGAAGGAGTAGAGCGCGACCTGGACCACGGGCGCGAGCGCGAACACGACCAGCAGCAGCGCGGCGGGAAGCAGGAGCAGCACGAGCTGCCGGCGGTCGGTGAAGAGCATGAAGGTCCGGGAACAGGAATCGGTCGAAACGGAAGGGCCGGTGCCGCCCCCTCACCCGGACATCCTGGGGGATGTCCGACCTCTCCCCAAGGGAGAGGCGAAACACCCCTCTCCTCGGGGAGAGGGAGGGGCCCGGCTCGCTTGGGCCGGGAGGGTGAGGGGGAAGGCCGCCGGTTACTTCTTCGCCAGCGCCGTGTCGATGTCGGCCGAGGCCTTCTTCAGGGCCTCTTCCGGCGCCACCTGGCCGACCAGGGCCAGCTGCAGGTAGTCGCCGAGGATCGATTCGACCTGCGGCCACTGCTTGATCCGCGGCCGCGACACGCCGGCCTCGAGCGCCTTCAGCTGGTCCGGGTACCAGCGGTACTTGGCGACCAGGTCCTTGTCGGCATAGAGCGCGGTCAGCGTCGGCGGCAGGCCGAAGCGCAGCGCCAGCTCCTTCTGCATCTCCGCGCCGTTCAGGAAGGCCAGGAACTTCTGCGCGCCCTCGGCGTTCGGCGCGCCGGACGGCACCGCCACCTGCCAGATGCCCAGCATCGGCGCCGGGCCCTTGGTCTCGCCCGGGGCCGGGCCGATCGCGACCTTGCCGACCACCTTCGACTTGTCGGCCTCGTCCAGCGACGGCACCCAGGCCGGCCAGACCTCGATCGCCATCGCGGCGCGGCCCTGCTGCAGCGCGTCGCGCACCTCGGTGGCGTTGTAGGTCTCGACCCCGGTCGGGGCATAGGCCTTCAGCGCCAGGAACTGCTGCAGCGCCTTGACGCCGGCCGGCGACGCCAGCGCCGCCTTGCCCGAGCCGTCGATGACCTCGCCGCCATGGGCCCAGAAGATCGGCAGGAAGCCGGTCACGATCGGGTTGCCCTTGGTGCCGCGGAACACCACGCCGGCCACATTCGGGTCCTTGGCCTTCAGCGTCTCCGCCGCCTTGACCACGTCGCTCCAGCTCTTCGGCGCGGCCAGGCCGGCGGCCTGGAACAGGTCGGTGCGCCAGGCGAACATCTCGACATTGCCGGCGAAGGGCAGCGCCACGACCTTGCCGTCCGTGCCCTTGGACAGGGCGGTCAGGCTGGGGATCACGCCCGACAGGTCGGCGGTCACCGGCTTCAGCCAGCCATTGGCGGTGAATTCCGGCATCCAGGTGTCGTCGGCGACGATCACGTCATAGGCGTCGGCGCCGCCGCGCAGCGACACCACCAGCTTCTCGTACAGGCTGGCATAGGGCAGCTTCAGCAGCTCGACCTCGGTGTCCGGCGACACCTTCTTGTAGGCATCGATCGCATAGGCCAGGGCGTCGCCATAAACGCCGTCGCGGCCTGCAATCACCAGCTCATCCGCCTGCGCGGTCCCGGCCAGCAGCAGCGCCGCCAGGCCCGCCACCCGGCCGATCAACTTCGTCATCATCTCCCAATCCCTCCCAGTCCGCAGGATCGTCGGCGGCGCTCCGGACAACGAAAATGTGAACACGTGTTCACGATCCATCAAATCCGATCGTTCGGCCGCACCGCTCTCCGGCGGCGGTTCTATCATGGTCCCGGACACCGCACGCTTTCAAGGAAATGAATGTTTCGTGACGGTCCGGTGACATCGCTTCGGGGCAAACGATTTCCGCTTTACGATGCTCCGCGTTCGTGAACACGTGTGCGCTGTTGAGTCTTCGGCTCGGAGGCCTGGTTGGGACGGCGACGGCAGGATTTCGGGGCACGGCCGGTGACGGCCCAGGCTGTGGCGGACCGGGCGGGCGTGTCGCGCGCCACGGTGTCGCGCATCATGTCGGGCCAGGCCCGGGTGGCCGACGAGACCCGCGAGCGGGTGCTGGAGGCGGCCTCGGCCCTGGGCTACCAGGTCAACATGCTGGGCCGCGGCATGAACCGCCAGCGCTCCGACCTGGTCGGCATCGTCGTGCGCGGCGCCACCGATCCCTACCGCGCCGCGCTGTTCGAGGCGCTGCTGCGCGAGATCGACGCCCGCGGCCTGCAGTCGCTGGTGGCCGAGGTCGACGACGAGGCGGCGCTGGACCGCACCATCGCCCGCTTCCTGCAATACCGGGTGAGCGGCGTGCTGGTCACCTCCGGCGCGCCGCCGATCGCCCTGGCCGAGCAATGCGCCCGGCTGGGCATCCCGGTGGTGGCGCTGAACCGCGCCGTGTCGATCCCCGGGGTCGACGCCGTGCTGTCGGACAACGAGACCGGAGGCCGGCTGGCGGCGGAGGCGCTGCTGCAGGCCGGCTGCCGACATCTGGGCTTCCTCGGGGTCGAGGGCGGCACCTATAGCGGCCTGGCCCGCAGCGCCGCCTTCGTCGCCGCGCTGGCGCCGGCCCTGGCCGCCGGCCGCGCCACCTTCCGCCCGCTCCTCGCCGCCGGGCCGGGCCATGAGGCCGGCGCCGCGGCCGCCGCCCGGGCCTGGGACGCGCCGCTGGACGGGCTGTTCTGCGCCAGCGACCTGCTGGCCTGCGGCTTCCTGGACGGCGCCCGGGCGACGGGCCGGGCGGCGCCGCGCGATGTCTCGATCATCGGCTTCGACGACGTGACGCCGGCCGGGCTGGCGCCCTACCGGCTGACCACGATCCGCCAGGATGCCGCCGGCCTGGCCGCCCGCGCCGCGGCGCTGATGCTGGAGCGCGCCGAGGATCCCGCCCGGCCGGCCGTGATCGACGTGGTGCCGGTGACGCTGGTGCGGCGGGAGACGGTGGCTGGCCTGAATGAGGTGACCTGAGGTCTGGTCACCAAAACCTTTTTAGAATTCCCAAAACCGTCATTGCGAGCGAAGCGAAGCAATCCAGGGGCCGGTGCGCACCGGCCCCTGGATTGCTTCGTCGGCTTCGCCTCCTCGCAATGACGGCGAGGGAAAGGCATTGTAAGCGATGGGATGGCCGATCCGGGCCCGAACTCATCCCGCGTCAGCTCAGATCCTTGGTCATGAACACGCGGCTGGTGCCCGGCGGGTCGCAGGCGACCTCGCCGAACACCCGCCAGCCCTGGCGGCGGTAGAACTCCGGCGCCTGGAAGCTGATGGTGAACAGGATGCCGGCGCGGCAGCCGCGGCGGCGCCCCTCCTCCTCCATCATCCGCAGGATCCGACTGCCCAGCCCACCCCCGCGCAGCCGCTCCGGCAGCCAGAACAGCTCGACGAACAGCACCCCCAGCGAGGTGCGCCCCTTGGCGCCGCCCAGGATCTCGCCGCTGTCCGGATCCCGGACCACAACCGAGAGCGGCCGCCGGTCGCTATAGCCGGTGACGGCGTCGTTATAGGCGTTCAGCCCGTCATTGATCAGGGCCTCCAGCCGGTCGTCGGCCGTCTCGGTCATGACGATCTCGGGATCGCTCATCGCCGCCTCCGCCTCTCAGCCTGCACGCTCACGACACCCGGCGCTGCACCCCGTCGATCGGCGACAAATGCGAGACCAGCCGCTTGCCGGTCCAGTACAGCAGCCGGACCAGCGGCGGCTCGATGCCGACCGTCAGCTCGGCCCCCTGCTCGAGGTTGAACCCGACCGCATGCGACGGGCTGGGGCCGATCGAGGCCGGGATGCCGGCGAAGGTGGTGTCGACCGCACGGTGGACATGGCCGCACAGCACATGCACCACCTGGCGGTGCCGGACCAGCACCCGGGCCAGCCCGTCGCCATTGCCGCAGCGCCAGCCATCCATCCGGGTCAGGCCGGTCTCGAAGGGCGGGTGGTGCATGAACACCAGCGCCGGCTGCTGCGGCGCCTCCGACAGCCGGGCGTCGAGCCAGTCCAGCCGCTCGTCGCACAACAGCCCCTCGATCCGGCCCGGGATGGTGGTGTCGAGGCCGATCAGCCGCAGCCCCCCGGTCTCGCCGGCGATGTTCAGGAACGGTCCGTCGGTGCCGACCCCGGCATGGCCGGCGAAGGCCTCGCGCATCGCCTCGCGCGAATCATGGTTGCCGGGGATCGCCAGCATCGGCAGGCCCAGCGGCGCCAGCGCCTTGCGGAACAGCCGGTACGATTCGACATCGCCCCGGTCGACCAGGTCGCCGGTGACCAGCAGCAGGTCCGGCCGCGGCGACAGCGCGCCGAGGTGCTCGACGCAGCGCCGCAGCGCGCCGAGTGCGTCGATTCCCGTCTCCACCGCCACCTCCGGCGTGGTGACGTGGGTGTCGGTGATCTGGGCGATCAGCATGAACGTCCGGTCCTCGGCGTCGCGCAGCGGGACGGGGTCGGCACGGTCGCGCGGGCCGGGCCGACCCGATTTCAGTCCCAGACCGTTACACCGGCGGTGAGGCCGAGCGCCAGCGCCGGATGCGGCGCCCGCGCCCCGGCCCGCGACACCGAACGGTTATTGCGCGCCGAGCGCGACCGGCAGGCTGAGCGTGTCCTTGCCGCGCACGACGGTCAGGGTCACCGAGGTCTGCGGCCGCATCAGGCCGACGGCGTTGCGCAGCGCGGTGGCGCCGTCGATCGGGTGCCCGTCCAGCGCCGTCACCACGTCGCCGATCTTGAGGCCGGCCGAGGCCGCGACGGTGCCGGGGACGATGCCGGTGATCAGCGCGCCGCGGGTGGCGGCGGAGATGCCGCGCGACGTCGCCTTGGCCGGCGTCAGGTCCTCGATCGCCACGCCGAGCTTGGCCCGCGAGACCGAGCCGAACTGCTCGATCTGGTCGATCGAGTTCTTGACCATGTGCATCGGGATGGCGAAGCCGATGCCGGCATTGGCGCCGGACGGGCTGATGATCGCCGTGTTGATGCCGACCAGATGGCCGTCGAGATTGATCAGCGCGCCGCCGGAGCTGCCGGGGTTGATCGCCGCGTCGGTCTGGATGAAGTCCTCATAGCCCTCGATGCCCAGGCCGCTGCGTCCGGTGGCGCTGACGATGCCGAGCGACGCGGTCTGGCCGAGGCCGAAGGGGTTGCCGATCGCGACCACGAAGTCGCCGACCTTGGGCATGTCGGTGTCGTCCACCGGCAGCTCGGTGGTCAGCCCCGCCGCCGGGATGCGCAGCACCGCGATGTCGATGTCCGCGGCCGAGCCCACGACCTGGGCCGGCACCTCGTTGCCGTTGCCGAGGGTGACGCCGATCTCGGTGGCGTTCTCGACGACATGGGCGCTGGTGACGACCAGCCCCTTGGCGGCGTCAACGACGACGCCGGAGCCGACGCTGCGGAACGCCTTCTCCTTCTCGCCGCCGAAATAGCGCCGGATGTCGGGGTCGCGCAGCATCTCGGCGCTGGGGCGCACGGTGCCGCGGACCGAGACGTTCACCACCGCCGGCATGGCCTTGGTCAGCAGCGGGTTCAGCGTCGGCAGCCCTCCGCTCGAGGCGGAGCCGACCGAGCCGCCGGAATTGCAGGCGGACAGCGCCAACATCGCAGGCACGATCAGCAGCGTCAGGATGCGGCGCATCAAATCTCTCCTTCCGATCCGCTGGAAGATGTGCGCCGGTTTGCGCCAAGCGTCCAGGCCCCGGGTTGATTCCCGATCACCGAACCCGCGAGGGCGGTGAAAGTTCACGGACGGCCGGCCAGGGTGGCGGCAAGACCGGCCTGGAGCAAGGGTTTTGCGGTCGGAGCGACACTGCCCCTCCCATCTCGCCCCCGGGCAGGGTATATAGTCAGACATGACGGCTGTGTGACATCGGCGTCGGCGACGGGCGTCGGGCCGCGATCCGCTTCAGATCCGGAGGAACTTCAATGACCGCGACGGACCATGCCGACAGCGCGGATATCGAGGCTTTGGCGAAATTTTTGTCCGAATCCGACGCGGCGGCGGTGGCGCCCTACGCGCTGGTGCGCCGCGGCCGGATCAAGTGCTTCTTCGACAACCCGTCGACGGCGACCGAAAGCGGCATCCAGGCCTATGCCGACCGCGCCTTCACCGTGATCGACGTCCGCGCCCGGCAGGTCGTGCGGAGGCGCTGAGGGGCGACGGCTATCGCGCACATCGCATCCCCATAGTCTGTCATCCCCGGGCTTGACCCGGGGATCCAGAGAGCGTCGACACCCACTGGATTGCCGGGTCAAGCCCGGCAATGACAGCAAGGGGAAATGGCAGCGAGGGCAGGCCCCTCAGCCCCGATCCTCGATCGCCCTCTGCCGCAGCAGGTGGTCGGCCAGGACGCAGGCCATCATCGCCTCGCCAACCGGCACGGCGCGAATGCCGACGCAGGGGTCGTGCCGGCCCTTGGTCAGGATCTCGGTGTTGTGGCCCTCGATGTCGACCGTGCGGCGCGGCGTCAGGATCGAGCTGGTCGGCTTGACCGCGAAGCGCACCACCACCGGCTGGCCGGTCGAGATGCCGCCGAGGATGCCGCCGGCATTGTTGGCGGTGAAGCGCAGCTCGCCGTCATTGCCCATCAGCATCTCGTCGGCATTTTCCTCGCCCGACAGGGCCGCGGCGCCGAAGCCGGCGCCGATCTCGACGCCCTTGACCGCGTTGATCGTCATCATCGCCCGGGCCAGGTCGCTGTCGAGCTTGTCGTAGATCGGCTCGCCCCAGCCCGGCGGCACGCCCTCGGCCACCACCTCGACCACCGCGCCGGTGGAGGAGCCGGCCTTGCGCACGCCGTCGAGATAGTCTTCCCAGCGCGAGGCGGTCTCGGCATCCGGGCAGAAGAACGGGTTCTGGTCGACCTGGTCCCAGTCCCAGCGGTCGCGGTCGACCTTGTGCGGGCCGATCTGCACCAGCGCGCCGCGGATGGTGACGCCGGCCAGGATCTTGCGGGCGACGGCGCCGGCGGCGACCCGGCACGCGGTCTCGCGCGCGCTGGACCGGCCGCCGCCGCGCGGGTCGCGGATGCCGTATTTCTTCCAGTAGGTGTAGTCGGCATGGCCGGGCCGGAACTTGGCCGCGATCTCGGAATAGTCCTTGCTGCGCTGGTCGGTGTTCTCGATCAGCAGCGAGATCGGCGTGCCGGTGGTCTGGCCCTCATAGACGCCGGACAGGATCTTGACCTCGTCGGCCTCGCGCCGCTGGGTGACGAAGCGCGACTGGCCGGGCTTGCGCTTGTCCATCCAGGGCTGGATGTCGGCCTCGGCCAGGGGCAAGCGCGGCGGCGCCCCGTCGACCACGACGCCGATCGCGGGCCCGTGGCTTTCGCCCCAGGTGGTGAAGCGGAACAATGTTCCGAAGCTGTTGCCGGCCATGATTTCGTTCCGTCCGGGCCGAACCAGAGTGGCCCCACAAGTCTCTCACCATGTCATTGCCGGGCTTGACCCGGCAATCCAGGGCCGCTGCGAGCGGCTCTGGCTGCCCCTGGATGCCCGGGTCAAGCCCGGGCATGACAAAGAAGGAGGTAAGACCGGCGAGATGCCGGCCGCCTACTCCCCTCCGGCCACGCGGTCGAGGGCGTCGCCCTCGAGCCGATAATAGATCTTCTGCGCCAGCCGCGCCGCGCCGATCCGGTCGTAGAGGCGCTGCGCCCCCTCGTTCCAGGTCTCGGTGGTCCAGTCGAGCCGGGTGCAGCCGCGCTGCTGCGCCAGCCGGGCCAGGAAGCGCAGCAGCGCCTCGCCGGCGCCGAGGCCGCGCGCCCCGTCGCGGACATACAGGTCTTTCAGCTGCAGATGCCCGGTCAAGGCCCGGCCCGGGAACAGCATGCCGAAGCTGGCGATGCCGACCGCCCTTCCGTCGACCTCGGCCAGGGCGATCTCGGTCGGATGCTCGCCCCAGACATACTGCTCGACCCGCTCGGCGGTCACCGCGTCGGGGTCCAGCGTCCGGCCCTGGGCATAGTGCCGGTCGAGGTCCTGGAACAGCTCCGTCACCGCCGCGCGGTCGGCTTCCGTGGCCAGCCGGACCGTGACGGCGGGCGTGCTCACGGCTTCGGCGCCAGGCTCTGCAGCAGCTCGGCCGTCGCGGCCGCATTGTCGACCGCCACCATGCCGACCGTGTGGTAGCCGGCATCGACATGGTGCACCTCGCCGGTGACGCCGGAGCCGAGGTCGGACAGCAGGTACAGGCCGGCGCCGCCGACCTGCTCGATGGTGACGTTGCGCTTCAAGGGCGCGTTCAGCTCGTTCCACTTCAGGATGTAGCGGAAATCGCCGATGCCGCTGGCGGCCAGCGTCTTGATCGGGCCGGCCGAGATGGCGTTGACCCGGATGTTGCGGCCGCCCAGATCGACCGCGAGATAGCGCACGCTGGCCTCCAGCGCCGCCTTGGCCACGCCCATCACGTTGTAGTGCGGCATCACCCGCTCCGCCCCGTAATAGGTCAGGGTCAGGAGGCTGCCGCCGTCGGTCATCAGCGGCACCGCCCGCTGCGCCACGGCGGTGAAGCTGTAGCAGGAGATATCCATGGTGCGCAGGAAGTTGTCCCGCGTCGTGTTCAGGTACAGGCCGTCGAGCTCGTTCTTGTCGGAGAAGGCGATGCCGTGCACCAGGAAGTCGAGCCGGCCCCAGTCGCGCTCCAGCGTCTGGAACACCCCGTCGATGCTGGCCTGGTCGGTGACGTCGCAGGGCAGCACATGGGTCGAGCCGACGCTCTCCGCCAACGGCTTGACACGCTTGTGCAGCGCGTCACCCTGGTAGGTGAAGGCGAGCTCCGCACCCTGCGCCGCACAGGCCGAGGCGATCCCCCAGGCGATCGACCGGTCATTGGCGACGCCCATGATCAAGCCGCGCTTGCCTTGGAGGAGCGGAGAGGGAACCGTCATTGCAGAGCCTCAGTTGGGGTCAGGACACCCGAACGGGGCGCGCCGCGGGTCCTCGGGAATACGCCCGGGATCGTACACGAACGCCCTTTCGGGTCAAATGTGGGCTGATGAATGGCATCGGGACCGGGTGATCGGCAAGAGCGGAGCCGGAGTTTCGGGCAGAAGGCCCGCAGCTGGGCGAAGGCGATCTACACCTTCGGCCGCTATGCGGTGCTGCGGTTCTGGAACGACCGCGGGGCCCAGGCGGCCTCGGCCCTGACCTATTCCTCGCTGCTGGCGCTGGTGCCGATCGCCACCATCGCCTTCTCGATCCTGTCCGCCTTCCCGGCCTTCGGCGTGATCAAGGGCGCGGCCCAGGCCTGGCTGGTCGAGATGCTGGTGCCGGAGGTCGGGCACACGGTGCTGAACTACCTGGAGGGGTTCAGCCAGAACACCGGGCGGCTGACCGCCTTCTCGATCGTCGGACTGGTGGTCAGCTCGGTGCTGCTCTTGGCCACCATCGAGGACGCGTTCAACGGCATCTGGCGGGTGAAGGAGCAGCGGGCCTGGCTGGTGCGGATCGTCACCTTCTGGGCGATCCTGACCCTGACCCCGATCCTGGTGGTCGCCAGCTTCTCCTTCACCATCAGCTTCTTCGGCAGCCACAGCGGCGGCGTGGCCCAGCAGCTATGGGCGCCGTTCATCGGCTTCGTGCCGCTGGTGCTGCAGTTCATCGGCTTCACCTTCCTGTACCAGCTGATCCCGAACCGTTCGGTGCGCTGGAACGATGCCGTCATCGGCGGGGCCATCGCCGCGGTGGCGTTCGACCTGTCCAAGCGCCTGTTCGCCTGGTACCTGCGCGAATTCCCGGCCTATGAGACGATCTACGGTGCCCTGGCCACCATCCCGATCTTCCTGCTGTGGCTGTATCTCGCCTGGTCGATCGTGCTGATCGGCGCGGTGATCGCCGCGGCGCTGCCCGACTGGCGGTCCGGCCGCCTGCTGGGCGGCGAGATCGACAGCATCCTGCCCGGGCCGCGCCTGACCATCGCGGTCGCCATCCTGCGTGAGCTGGCGGCCGCCAGCCGCCTCGGCGTCGGCCTGCATCGCCCGACCCTGGTGGACCGGGTGCCGGTCGGCATCTCCGCCCTCGACGGCATGCTGGAGCAGCTGCGCCACGCCCGCTTCGTCGAGCGCTCCGCCGCCGACACCTGGCTGATCTCGCGCGACCTGCGGATCACGACGCTGGCCGACCTGATGCGCGGCCTCGGCGTCGGCATGCGCGGCAAGATCGGCGAGGTGCCGGGGCTGGAGGGTGCCTGGCTGCAGGCGCTGGCCGACCGCATCCACGCCGCCGAGGAGGCGCATCAGGACAGCCTGGGCGTATCGCTGGCGGCGGTGCTGGTGGACGAGCCGCCGGCCGAGCGCCTGGCCGGCCGCGGAGAGAAGCCGCCGATCCCGCTGCACCGGGTGGCCCCGAATGCGGAAGGCCCGCCGTGAGGGGCACGGCGGGCCTTCTTCGGACACGTCGGATCGTGCGTCCTACACCAGCGGCCTGAAACATCGCCCCGTCATGGCGAGCCCCGGAGGGGCGCGGCCATCCAGGGCGGCTCGCACCGGCCCCTGGATGGCCACGGCGCTGCGCGCCTCGCCATGACGAGGAAGGGCTAGAGAATCGATCTTAAAGGCCGTTGGTCTCTTAGCCGTTCTGGATCCGCCAGGTGCCATCCCCCTCGCGGCAGGCGGTGCCGGTGCCGGTCTGGGCCCGGCCCTGGACGTAGATGGTCTGGGTGAAGTCGCGGCAGTCGCGCCCGTAGTCGCGATAGGTGCGGGTCGGGGTGACGGTGCCGTAATTGCCCGAGTCCGGGTTGCGCCAGGAGCTCGAGGTGCCGGTCTGGGCGGTCTCGAACGACCGGTTGTAGGTGCGCTCGGCATAGAGCTGGTCCGACCGGTCGAGCGAGGATCCGACCGAGTTGCCGAGCCAGCCGCCGATCAGCACGCCGGCGGCGGTCGCGGCCAGCTTGCCGGTGCCGCTGCCGAACTGCGAGCCCAGCAGGCCGCCACCGGCCGCGCCGATCAGCGTGCCGGCGCCCTGCTTCGGGCCGTAGTCCTGGCACCCGGCCAGGGCGACCGCACCCACGAGCACGGCGGCGATGGTGAACTTCCTCATTCTCTCCGATCCTCCTGGGATGCCCGCAGCGGGCATCGGACCTGTCCTGGCCGCCATGGACTTCACGGCGTCGATGCCTAATGTAGCCAAAATTCGACCGAATGAAGGCCGTGCGCCATGACGACGCCCCCGTCCGACACGCCGAATTCCGGCAGTGCCGCATCCGAACCCGCAAACCGGGATTTCGTTCCGCCGGCGGACCCGTTCGCCCTGTTCGAGGGCTGGTTCGCCCTGGCATCGGCCCATGAAATCAACGACCCCAACGCCGTGGCCCTGGCGACCGCGACGGCCGACGGCGTGCCGTCGGTGCGGATGGTGCTGCTGAAGGGGGTCGACGACGCCGCGGCCGAGGCGCGCGGCTTCGTCTTCTTCACCAATCTGGAGAGCCGGAAGGGCGAGGAGCTGGCGCGCAACCCGCGGGCGGCGCTGTGCTTCTACTGGAAGAGCCTGCGCCGGCAGGTGCGGATCGAGGGGCCGGTGACGCCGGTCGAGCCGGCGGAGGCCGACGCCTATTACGCCAGCCGCGCCCGCGGCAGCCGGATCGGCGCCTGGGCGTCGGCCCAGTCTCGGCCGCTGGCCGACCGGGCGACGCTGGAGCAGGCGGTGGACGAGGCCACCCGCCGCTTCGGGCCGGAGGAATCGGACGGGCCGGTGCCGCGACCGCCGCACTGGTCCGGCTTCCGCCTGGTGCCGTGGCGCATCGAGTTCTGGCAGGAGCGGCCGTACCGCCTGCACGACCGGGTGGTGTACGAGCCGGGCCTGGACGGCTGGCGCCACCACCGGCTGTATCCGTGACCGATATCGCCCGGACCGGGCAGACCGGCGGGGGGCAGACCGGCGGCGACCAGGCCCGGCGCGACCGGCTGCTGAAGCTGGCCACGGCGATCAGCGTCTCGGTCGCCTCCACCCTCGCCGTGCTCAAGCTGGGCGCCTGGCTGGTGACCGGGTCGGCGGCGATCCTGTCGTCGCTGCTGGACAGCATGGTCGACGTCGCCGCCTCCGGCATCCTGATGATCAGCGTGCGCCACGCGCTGCGACCGCCCGACCGGTCGCACCGCTTCGGCCACGGCAAGGCCGAGCCGCTGGGCGCCATCGCCCAGGCCGCCTTCGTCGGCGGCTCGGCCCTGCTGCTGATCTTCGAATCGGCCGGCCGCTTCATCACGCCGGAGCCGGTGGCCGAGGTGCCGCTGGGCATCGCCGTGATGCTGGTGTCGCTGGTGGCCACGATCTCGCTGGTGCTGTTCCAGCGCAGCGTCGCCCGCCGCACCGATTCGACCGCGATCGCCGCCGACCGGCTGAACTATGTCGGCGACACCGCCACCAGCATCGTGGTGCTGGCGGTGCTGGTGATCGGCCAGCGGCCGGGCTGGCAATGGCTGGACCCCGCCGCTGCCATCGGCGTGGCGCTGTGGCTGCTGGCCAGCGCCGCCGGCATCGCCCGCCGCGCCGTCGACCATTTGATGGACCGCGAGCTGCCGCAGGAGGACCGGAGCCGGATCGCCGCCATCGTCCGCGCCGACCCGGAGGTGGCGGGCCTGCACGACATGCGCACCCGCAGCGCCGGCGGCACCCGGTTCATCGAGCTACATGTCGAGATGGATGGCGGCCTGACCCTGTGGCAGGCCCACACCGTCTGTGACCGGCTGGAGGCGGCGCTGTCCGCCGCCTTCCCCGATTCCGAGGTGATCCTGCACCAGGAGCCGGCCGGGCTGGACGACGACCGGCTGGACCACCGCATCTACAAGCGCCGGACCTGACCCTCCGATCCCCTCTGCGGCCGGGTTCGACCCGGCCCTTGCCGCCTGCTAGGCTGGGCCGGCGACCAGAGAGGATTCCCATCGTGCCGCAGCCCGATCATGTGATGGCCTTCCCGATCCCGGACGAGGCCGCGCTCGACGAGGACCTCAAGGCCTACTACGCCAAGTGCCTGGAGAAGCTGGGGCTGGTGCCGAACGTGATCCGGGCCTACAGCCTGCGGCCGAAGAAGCTGCGCAACTTCATCGCCACCTACAACGAGCTGATGCTGGGCGACAGCGGCCTGTCGAAGCTGGAGCGGGAGATGATCGCCGTCACCGTCTCCGCCGCCAACCGCTGCTACTACTGCCTGGTCGCGCATGGCCAGGCGGTGCGGCGCCTGGCCGACGACCCGGAGCTGGGCGAGATGCTGGCCTTCAACCACCGCGTCGCCCGGCTGCCGCCGCACCAGCGCGCCATGCTGGATTTCGCCTGGCGGCTGACCACCGAGCCGCACATGGTCGGCGACGCCGAGCGCGCGGCGCTGCGCGGACAGGGCTTCTCCGACGAGGACATCTTCGACATCTGCGACGTGGTCGGCTTCTTCAACATGTCGAACCGCGTCGCGTCGGGCGTCGACATGATGCCGAACCGCGACTATCACGCGATGAATCGCTGACCTCCCCGGAGCCGGACGCATCATGGGCCGCTTCATCCGCGCCATCCTCATCATCTTCGGCGTGCTGTTCCTGCTGCTGATCCTGGCCGGCGGCGGCCTGACCTGGTACGCGATGACGCGGACGCATCCGCTGCCCAAGGGCGACCTGGCCCTGGTGCTGGACCTGCGGAAGGGCGCGCCGGACCAGGTGCCTGGCGGCTTCAGCCTGAGCCGCACCCCGCTGACGCTGCACCAGACCATCGACGCGATCGACCGCGCCGCCGCCGACCCGCGCATCGGCGCCATCGTCGCCCGCCTGTCGCCCGACGCGGTGCCGCTGGCCTCGGCGCAGGAGCTGCGCGACGCCATCGACCGCGCCCGCCGCGCCGGCAAGCTGACCGTGGCCCATGCCGAGGATCTGGGCAGCGCCGGGCCGGGCAATGTCGCGGTGTTCCTGGCCGCCGGCTTCGACCAGAGCCTGATGATGCCGCAGGGCGGCGTCGGCCTGACCGGCATCTCGGTCGAGGTGCCGTTCGTGCGCGACCTGCTGGACACGGTCGGCATCCAGCCCGAGGTCAGCAAGCGCGGCCAGTACAAATCGGCGCCCGAGACCTTCACCGAGCGCGACTTCACCCCGGCCAGCCGGGCGATGAACGAGGACATGGCCCAGGGGCTGTACGACCAGCTGGTGGCCGGCATCGCCCAGGGCCGCGCCCTGCCGCCGGACCAGGTCAAGAAGCTGATCGACGGCGGCCCCTACACGGCCAGGGAGGCGGTCGACGCCAAGCTGGTCGACAAGCTGGCCTATTGGGACGAGGTCGACGACCTGGTCGACGCCCGCGCCGGCCGCAAGCTGGCCGAGGTCAAGGCCGACGATTATCTGGAAGCGACCGAGCCCGAGGCGAAGGCCGACCAGCCGCAGGTGGCGGTGATCTACGCCACCGGCCCGATCGTTGACGAGCCGTCGGACAGCCGGCTGGAGCGCGAGATCGTCGGCCGCGAGCTGGCCCAGACCATCGACGACGCGGTCGAGAACGAGAAGATCAAGGCGATCGTGCTGCGCGTCGACAGCCCCGGCGGATCGGTCGTCGCCTCGGCCCTGATCGGCCGGTCGGTCGGGCGGGCGCGCGACGCCGGCAAGCCGGTCGTGGTGTCGATGGGCGAGGCCGCGGCCTCCGGCGGCTACTGGATCTCCGCCCAGGCCAAGGCGATCGTGGCCGAGCCCTCGACCCTGACCGGGTCGATCGGCATCTTCGCCGGCAAGCCGGTGCTGCAGGCGCTGTGGAAGAAGGTCGGCGTCAGCTGGGGCAACGTGCAGCGCGGCCGCAACGCCGGCATCTGGACCCTGAACGAGCCGATGGACGCCAACGGCAAGGCCCGCTTCGAGGCCGGCATCGACGCCGGCTACGACGCCTTCCTGCAGCTGGTGGCCAAGGGCCGGGGCATGGACCCCAAGGCGGTCGACGCCATCGCCCAGGGCCGGGTCTGGCTGGGCAGCGAGGCGGTGAAGAACGGGCTGGTGGACCGGCTGGGCGGCCTCGACGCCGCCATGGTCATCGCCCGTCAGGCGATCGGCCTGGGCCCCGATGCGAAGGTGGCGGTGGTGCGCCTGCCACGGCCGCGCTCGGCGCTCGACACGCTGCGCCGGCTGGTCTCCGGTAGCCCGCTGGGCGGCGCGGCGCTGCTGGAGCAGGCCGGGCTGGGCCCGCTGGCCCCGGTCGCGGAGCGCTTCAGCGCCCTCGCCGCCGCGGCCGACGGCCCGGTCGCGGCAATGGAGCCGCTGGTGCTGGGGCGTTAAGAGACCAGGTCCATAGGGAGATGACCCGAGCCCGCTTGGAAACGCGCTGGCGTGAGTCGGCTGGCGGTGGTTTCGAGAACCGGAGCGCAGCGCACGGTTGGTGCGTGAGCACCGGAAGCGGAGAAACCGCCGTCAGACGGCCGCGCGAGCGTGTTTACAAGTGGGCTCGGCCGCCGATCAGGAACTCGACATTGCCCTCGGGCCCGGTGATCGGGCTTTCGGTCACGCCCAGCACCTGCCAGCCGGGACGGGCGGCGAGCCAGGCGGTGATGCGGTCGCAGACCTCACGGTGCAGCGCCGGGTCGCGCACCACCCCGCCCTTGCCGACCCTGTCCGGCCCGACCTCGAATTGCGGCTTGATCAGCGCCACCAGCCAGGCGCCCGGCGCGGCCAGGGCCAGCGCCGCCGGCAGCACCGTCTCCAGCCCGATGAAGCTGGCGTCGCAGACGACGATGCCGACCGGGTCCGGGACCAGCGCCCGGTCGAGATGCCGGGCATTCGTCCGCTCCAGCACCACCACGCGCGGATCCTGGCGCAGCGACCAGGCCAGCTGGCCGTGGCCGACATCGACGGCATAGACCTTCGCGGCCCCACGGTTCAGCAGAACATCGGTAAAGCCGCCGGTCGAGGCGCCGACATCGAGCCCGACGAGGCCGGCCGGGTCGATGCCGAAATGGTCGAGGCCCTTGACCAGCTTCAGCCCGCCCCGGCTGACCCAGGGATGGTCGCGGCCGCGCACCGTCAGCGCCTCCGGCTGGGCGATGCCGTCGCCCGGCTTCCCGACCCGCTTCGTGCCCTCATAGACCAGCCCGGCCAGGATCAGCGCCTGGGCCCGCGCCCGGCTTTCCGCCAGGCCGCGCTCGACCAGCACCAGATCCGCCCGCGGCCGCTTCGCCATCATATCCCTCCGACATCCCGTCGGATGCGGTTTACACCCTTTGCGGTTCCGGGGTGAGATTCCGATCCGGCTCCCGAGTCTCCCGAGGGAAGGATCCCCATGCCCGCCTGCAACTTCGCCATCGTCGGCCCCGGCTGGCGCACCGAGTTCTTCCTGCGCGTCGCCAAGGCGCTGCCGGAGCGTTTCCGCGTCGATGGCGTGGTGGTGCGCGATCCGGCCCGCGGCGCCGCCGTCGAGGCGGAATGGGGCGTGCCGACCTTCCGCACCGTCGAGGCACTGCTGCGCCTGACCCGGCCACGCTTCACCGTGGTGTCGGTGTCGCAGCCGGCCGCGCCTGGGGTGATCGCCGAGCTGGCCGCCGCCGGCCAGCCAGTGCTGACCGAGACGCCGCCGGCGCCCGACCTGGACGGGCTGCTGCGGCTGTGGGCGCTGGTGCGCGGCGGCGCCCGCCTCCAGGTGGCCGAGCAGTATTTCCTGCAGCCGACCCATGCCGCCCGGCTGGCGCTGATCGCCGCCGGCCGCATCGGCACGCCGAGCCACGCCCATGTCGCGGTGGCGCATGGCTATCACGGCACCAGCCTGATCCGGACCTATCTCGGCCTGGGCTTCGAGAACGCCACCATCCTGGCCCAGGGCTTCACCAGCCCGATCGTCGCCGGCCCGACCCGGGCCGGCCCGCCGGCCGAGCACCGCATCGCCCAGTCGGAGCAGACCGTCGCCACGCTGGATTTCGGCGGCGGCCGGTCGGCCGTGTTCGACTTCACCGGCGACCAGTACCACCACTGGATCCGCAGCGCGCGGCTGCTGGTGCGGGGCGAACGCGGCGAGATCAAGGATGATGAGCTACGCTATCTCGAGGACCACCGCACCCCGGTGACGCTGCGGCTGCTGCGCCAGGACGCCGGGCAATACGCCAACATCCAGGGCCACCACCTGATCGGCATCCAGGCCGGGGCGGAGTGGGTGTACCGCAACCCCTTCGCCGGGGCGCGGCTGAACGACGACGAGATCGCCGTGGGCGCCTGCCTGGCCGGCATGGCCCGGTACGTCGAAACAGGGGAGGAGATCTACGGCTTCGCCGCGGCGGCGCAGGACCAGTATCTGGCACTGTCGATCGCGGCGGCGAAGGCGTCGGGGCAGGCGGTGACGACGGAGACCCAGCCCTGGGCCTCATGAACCCTGGCCAGCCTTCCTATCCCGTCATGGCGAGGAGCGAAGCGACGTGGCCATCCAGGAGCCGGTGCGAGCCGCCCTGGATGGCCACGCCCCTGCGGGGCTCGCCATGACGGATAATAGACCGGGGCCGGCCCCTCAGTGGATGCTGGCCTCGCCGGAGCGGACGCTGAAGATCGACTGCACCAGGCCGGAGAAGCGGCGCGGGTCGTAGGGCTTCGGCAGGATCGGCAGGTTGCGGTACGCGGCCGGCAGGCTTTCCCGCGGATAGCTGGTGGCCAGGATCACCGGCACGCCGCGCTGCAGCAGGATGTCGACCGCCGGGAAGGCCGCGGCGCCGGACAGGTTGAGGTCGACCATGGCACCGTCGATCGTCTGGCTGCGTGCCATCTCAATCGCGCGCGACACCGTCGTCGCCGGGCCGACCACCGTGCCGCCCCAGGTTCGCAGGGTCAGTTCAAGGTCGAGCGCCACGATCTGCTCGTCCTCGACGATCAGGATGCGGCGGCCGTGAAGATCGACCGCATCCTCCGCTTCGCTGTAGAGCAGTCCCATTCCACCCGTCCCGGGCCGGCCGTGCAGGGGCCGTTCCCCGGGTCCCTTCCAGAGCCGCGGTGTCGCGCGGCTGATTCGTCATATCATCGCCATAAACACCGGATTTCGTGGCCTGTTCCCTCGCGCAGGGCTGGTGCGACGGAATCTCCGTCCTGTGCCGTGAAGGACACAGCTCGGCATTCACAAACAAGAAACGGGCGATTGGTACTACAATGCGCCCGTGAGGACGGGTGCGCGGACGGAAGGGGGCTTCGCGGACGCATGCGCGCGTGGAAACAATTGGTGGCGGTCGGCCTGCTCGCGGCAGCGGCGGCGGGGGTGTGGCGCTATGCGCCGTTCCAGGCCGACGGGGCGACCGGGCCGCATGGCGGGCCCGTGGCCGTGCCGGTGATCCTGGCCCCGGTGCGCACCGGCACGGTGACCGAGGCGATGGACGCCGTCGGCACCACCCGGGCGCGGGAGGCGGTGACCATCACCGCCAAGACCACCGGCATCGTTGACAAGATCGAGTTCGAGGACGGCCAGACCGTCGCCGCCGGCGCCCCGATCATCCGGCTGGACAGCGCCGAGCTGGAGGCGACGGTGGCCTCGGCCGAGGCCGAGCTGCGCAACGCCCGCCAGTCGCTCGACCGCGGCGAGATCCTGTCGAAGTCGCGCGCCGTGGCCCAGGCCCAGATCGACACGCTGCGCGCCGACATGGAGGTCAAGACCGCGACGCTGGCGGCGCAGAAGGCGCGGCTGGCCGAGCGGGTGATCGTGGCGCCCTTCGCCGGCACGCTGGGCATCCGCCAGGTCAGCCCGGGCGCGCTGGTGTCGCCCGGCACCGCGATCGTGACGCTGGACGACCTGAGCCGGGTGAAGGTCGATTTCAACCTGCCCGAGGTGCTGCTGCCGCGCCTGGCCCCCGGCGTGGCGCTGGAGGTCCGCAGCGACGCCTATCCCGACCGCGCCTTCAGCGCCACCGTCACCTCGGTCGACACCCGCATCGACCCGGCCACCCGGTCGGTGACCACGGTGGCGGAGGTCGACAACCGCGAGGGCCTGCTGCGCCCCGGCATGTTCATGACCGTGCGGGTGCAGCTGTCGACCGACCCGGCCGCCCTGCTGGTGGCCGAGCAGGCGCTGGTGCCGCAGGGCAGCCGGCAGTTCGTGTACCTGGTGGTCGACGGCCGGGCGGTGCGGCGCGAGGTGACGCTGGGCACCCGGCTGCGCGGCGAGGTGCAGATCCTGTCCGGCCTGGCCGTCGGCGACGCCGTGGTGGTCGAGGGCACGCAGCGCCTGCGCGACGGCCTGCCGGTCAAGGTGCAGGAGGCCGGCACGGCGCCGGCGGCGTCCTGACATGGTCCTGTCCGACACCGCCATCAAGCGGCCGGTCTTCGCCGTCGTCGTCAGCCTGCTGCTGGTGGTGCTGGGCGCCTTCGCCTTCCAGCGGCTGACCGTCCGCGAATACCCGAACATCGACCCGCCCATCGTCTCGATCACCACCACCTATGAGGGCGCGTCGGCCCAGGTGATCGAGAGCCAGATCACCCAGATCATCGAGGAGGGCGTGTCCGGCGTCGCCGGCATCCGCACCCTGCGGTCGACCAGCCAGGAGGGGCGGTCCAGCGTCCGGCTGGAGTTCAATGTCGAGAGCGATGTCGAGAGCGCGACCAACGACGTCCGCGATTCCGTCAGCCGCATCATCGGCCGGCTGCCGGACGATGCCGACGCGCCGATCATCCGCAAGGTCGACAGCGACGCCAGCCCGATCATCTACGCCACCCTGACCAGCGACGGCCGCTCGGCGATCGAGCTGAGCGACATGGCCAAGCGCTATGTCGTCGACCCGCTGTCGGCCGTCACCGGCGTGGCCCAGGTGACGATCGGCGGCGAGCGCCAGCCGTCGATGCGGGTCTGGCTGGACCGCAACGCCATGGCGGCGCGCCGGGTCACGGCCCAGGACATCAAGGACGCGCTGGAGGCCCAGAATGTCGAGCTGCCGTCGGGCCGGGTCGAATCGAACGACCGCGAGCTGACGGTGCGCACCAACACCCGGCTGACGACGCCGGAGCAGTTCGCCCGCATCGTGCTGCGCCGCGAGGGCACGACGCTGGTGCGGCTGGGCGACGTGGCCCGGGTCGAGGTCGGCCCCCGCGACGACCGCAGCGGCTTCCGGGCCGACGGCAAGCCCGCCATCGGCCTGGGCATCGTCAAGCAGTCCACCGCCAACACCCTGGATGTGGCCGAGGCGGTGCGCCATGCGCTGGACACGCTGCGCCAATCGCTGCCGCCGGATGTGCGGATCGAGGTCTCCTCCGACGACAGCGTGTTCATCGACAAGTCGATCGAGGAGGTGTTCCTGGCGCTGGCGATCGCGCTGGCGCTGGTGATCGGCATCGTCTTCATCTTCCTGCGCAGCATCCGCGCCACGTTGATCCCGGCGGTCGCGGTGCCGGTGTCGATCATCGCCTCCTTCATGATCCTGGCGGCGCTGGGCTATTCGATCAACGTGCTGACCCTGCTGGCGATGGTGCTGGCGATCGGCCTGGTGGTCGACGACGCCATCATCGTGCTGGAGAACATCAGCCGGCGCATCGAGCATGGCGAGCCGCCGCTGGTGGCGGCCTATCTCGGCTCGCGCCAGATCGGCTTCGCCGTGGTCGCGACCACCGCGGTGCTGACCGCCGTGTTCGTCCCGATCTCGTTCCTGCAGGGCAATATCGGCCGGCTGTTCAGCGAGTTCGGCATCACCGTCGCCTCCTCGGTCCTGTTCTCGGCCCTGATCGCGCTGACCCTGACGCCGGCGATGTGCAGCCGGCTGCTGCGCCCGGCCAATGAGGAGACCTGGCTGCACAAGGTGACGGAGCACGGCTTCGAGCTGCTGAACCGCGGCTACCGCGCGACGCTCGGCTTCGCGCTCGGCGCGCCGATCCTGGTCTGCGCCATCGCCGTCACCCTCAGCCTCGGCGCCGTGGCGTTGCTGCAGGGCCTGCCGCAGGAATTCGTGCCGACCGAGGATCGCGGCCGGGTGGTGATCAGCGCCACCGGGCCGGAAGGCTCGAGCATGGAGTACACCACGGCGCAGCTCGAACGGATCGAGGCGGCGCTGACGCCCTATGTCGAGGCGGAGGACGTCACCCGCCTGCTGGCCATCCTGGCACCGTCCTGGGGCCCGACCGGGGTGAACCGCGTCACCGTCGTCGGCCAGATGAAGCCGTGGGAGGAGCGCACCCGGTCGCAGCAGGACGTGGTGCGCGAGCTGGGGGCCAAGCTGGCCGGCATTCCCGGCATCCGTGCCGTCGCCATCAACCCCAGCGGCCTGGCCCGCGGCTCCGGCGCCCCGGTGCGCTTCGTCATCGGCGGCAACACCTATGAGCAGCTGGCGCAATGGCGCGACCAGCTGGAAGACCGGCTGCGCAACTCCCCCGTGCTGCGCAACCTGCAGGCCGATTACGACGAGACCAAGCCGGAGCTGCGGGTCACCATCGACCGCAACCGCGCCGCCGATCTCGGCATCTCGATCCGCGCCATCGGCGAGACGCTGGAGGCGATGTTCGGGTCGGTCGCCGTCACCCGCTACGAGGATGACGGCGAGGAGTACGACGTCGTGCTGCAGGCCCGGCCGGAGGACCGGCAGACGCCGCGCGACCTGTCGAACATCTTCGTCCGCGCCTCCGGCGGCACGCTGGTGCCGCTGACCAGCCTGGTGAAGCTGCAGGACGTCGCCGGCCCGGCCAGCCTGGGCCGCTTCGACCGGGTCCGCGCCATCACCTTCACCGCCAGCCTGGCCGACGACGCGACGCTGGGCGACGCGGTGACGGAGATCCGCGCCGCCGTCGCCGACGTGCTGCCGGTCGAGGCCCGCCTGTCCTGGGACGGCGACACCCGCGAGTTCCTGGAGAGCAGCGCGTCGCTCTACATCACCTTCGGCACTGCGCTCCTGATCGTCTTCCTGGTGCTGGCGGCGCAGTTCGAGAGCTTCGTCCACCCGGTCACCATCTTGCTGACGGTGCCGCTGGCGATCTTCGGCGCCCTCGGCTCCGTCGCCCTCCTGGGCATGACCGTGAACATCTACACCCAGATCGGCATGGTCATGCTGATCGGGCTGACGGCGAAGAACGCGATCCTGATCGTCGAATTCGCCAACCAGCTGCGCGACGAGGGGCTGGAGGTGCTGGAGGCGGTGCGCGAGGCCGCGGCGACCCGGCTGCGGCCGATCCTGATGACCTCGATCGCCACCGCGCTGGGCGCCCTGCCGCTGGCGATCGCGACCGGGGCCGGCGCAGAATCGCGCCAGGCCATCGGCGTCGTCATCTTCGGCGGCGTCATGGTCTCGACCCTGCTGTCGCTGTTCCTGGTGCCGGTGATCTACCGGGCCCTGGCCCGCTACACCGCCCCGGCCAGCCGCACGGCGAAGGAGCTGGAGCGCCAGCTGCTGGTCCATCGCAGCGAGGGCTCGCCGGCGGAGTAGGAGAATCCGCCGAAGCCCGGCGGAATTTTCGCCCAACCACACGGCTTGGACTGCCGCAGCCGCACACCATCCGGCTGGATCTCTTCAGTCTCGCCCGTTGCGAGACCTTTTCAGAATTCCGAACACCGTCATTGCGAGCGTAGCGAGGCAATCCAGGGCCAGCGCGAACCGGCCCCTGGATTGCTTCGTCGGCTTCGCCTCCTCGCAATGACGTTGAAGGGCACCATGAAAAGGCCTCCTTGTCTGAGCGAGGACTGAAGAAGCGAGCTGCGGGTGCTGTCGGCAGCCGGAGTGATGCGTCCTCGCGGCATCCTGGCACAGCGGTTGCAAAGCCCTCCTGGCCGGCCGGACCGGCCGGTGAAGCGGGTGGGGAACAGTTATGAGACGATGGGCGATCGCGGCCTGGATCGGGGCCGCGCTGATGGTGACGGCCGGGACGGCGGCGGGGGCCGCCTATCTCGCCGTGATCCGGCCGAACTACCCGCAGCTGCCGCCGGCCGACGCGCCGGCGCCCGGCAGCCGCGCCGAAGCGCAGCGCCAGGACCTGGAGCGGCTGCGCCGGCTGCCCGAGATCGACCGCAGCTTCTCGCCGGAGGCTCTTGCGGCGTTCAACCGGCAGATCGACGCGCTGGCGGCACAGGCCTCGGCGGCCGCGCCCGGCGGGCTGGACGATGCCGGGTTCGAGCTGGGCGTCACCCGGGCCGTCGCCCTGGCCGGCAACGGCCACACCTATGTCCGCGGCGTCTCCATGGGCCGGTCGCTGAACACGCTGCCGCTGCGCCTGGTCTGGTTCGATGACGGCCTCTACGTCGTCTCGGCCCGGGCGGCGCTGGCCGAGCTGCTGGGCGCGCGCGTGCTGGCCCTGGGCGGCCAGGCGCCGGAGACGCTGGCCGGCACGCTGCGCCCCTATGTCGGCGGCCGGGACAGCCGGGCGCGGCTGCTGTCGGCAGACCTGATCTCGTCCCCGGCGGCGCTGCACGCCCTGGGCCTGCTGCCGTCGCCCGATGCGGCGACGCTGGAGCTGCAGCTGGCCGATGGCCGCCGGGTCACCCGCGACATCGCCGCCGACCCGCGGCCGCTGATGCGCGGCGACGGCGTGGTCCGCCAGCCGGCGCTCGACCTGCTGCCCGCCAGGCTGCCGCAGGATGACGGCCCCTGGCGCCATGTCCTGTCTGGCGCCGATGCCCTGCCGCTGTACCTGCAGCATGGCGACCGGTCCTACTGGCAGGCCTATCCCGACCCCAGCACCCTGTTCGTGGAGCTGCGCAGCGTCAGCAACGATCCCGGCACCGGCCTGTCCGACTTCCTGGCCGGGGTGGTGGAGGAGGCGGCGCGGCGCCAGCCGAGGGCCGCGATCATCGACCTGCGCGCCAACCCCGGCGGCAATTACGAGCTGACGGCCGAGTTCACCCGGCGGCTGCCGGAGGCGCTGGGGCCGGACGGGCGGATCTATGTCCTGACCGGGCCCGACACCTTCTCCGCCGCCATCACCACCCTGGCGCGGCTGAAGCATTTCGCCCTGGGCGACATCGAGATCGTCGGCCAGCCGATGGGCGACGTCACGGCGTTCTGGGCGGAAGGCGGGCGTATGAGCCTGCCGAATTCCGGCCTCTCGATCCGCTATGCCAGCGCGTTCCATGACTGGGAGCATGGCTGCGGGCTGGCGCAGATCGGCCGCTGCTTCTGGCTGAACTACATCTACGGCGTCGCCGCGGGCGACCTGTCGCCGACCATGCCGACGGGCTTCACCTTCGCCGACTACCGGGCCGGGCACGACCCCGCCTTCGACGCCATCGCCATCCGCCGCGGCACCGCGCGTCAGGCCGGCGGTTGAGGCCGGGCCGGCGGCGGGTTACGAAACTTTAACCGCCGCCAGGGGTTGAAGCCGGGTTCCCAAACCCGCCGGCTTCGTTCACAAGCGGAGCGGGCCCGTTTCACCCCGGAGCACTGACTTGGACTATCTGAGCGCGATCATCCTCGGGGTGATCGAGGGCATCACCGAGTTCCTGCCGATCTCGTCGACCGGCCACCTGCTGATTGCCGAGCACTGGCTGGGCGAGCGCTCGGACACCTTCAACATCGTCATCCAGGCCGGCGCCATCCTGGCCGTGACCATCATCTACTGGCGCCGGATCCTCGATCTGGTGCTGGGCTGGCGCCGGCCGGAGAACCGGCATTACGGCATCCGGCTGCTGCTGGCCTTCGCCATCACCGGGGTGCTGGGCCTGCTGATCAAGAAGCTGGGCTTCGAGCTGCCCACGACCGTCACGCCGGTCGCGATCGCGCTGGTCGTCGGCGGCGTCTGGATGATCTGGGCCGAGAAGAAGGCGGCAACGCTGCCGGACAGCGCCAGGATCACCTGGCTGGTGGCGATCGCCGTTGGCCTGGCCCAGATCGTCGCCGCCATCTTCCCGGGCACCTCGCGCTCGGCCGCCACGATCTTCGCCGCCATGCTGGTCGGCGCCAGCAACCGCGCCGCGGCCACCGAATTCGCCTTCCTGGTCGGCATCCCGACCATGTATGCGGCCAGCGCCAAGGAGCTGTACGACCAGTTCAAGGAGGGCGGGGTGAACGAGGACTGGACCGCGCTGGGCATCGCCTTCGTGGTCTCAACCATCACCGCCTTCGTCGCGGTGAAGTGGTTGCTGGGCTACATCCAGACGCACCGCTTCACCGCCTTCGCCATCTACCGCATCATCTTCGGCGCGCTGCTGCTGGGCGCGGCGGCGCTGGGCTGGGTCACCTGACCGGGCCGGCCTAGCGCCGGCTGCCGCGGTCCCAGCTGCCATAGCCGCCATATCCGCGATAGCCGTAGCGCGGATAGCGATAGTAGCGTGGATAGTACCCGCTGTAGCCGCGTGGCCGGCTGTAGTTGTAGTAGGGGCGATACGCATAGGGCCGCGAATAGCCGTAATAGCCGCCCGGCGCGGCATAGGCGTAGTCGTCATAGCCGTAGGTGTCGTAGCCGGCATAGCCGACCGGATAGGCGTAGCAGCCGCCGAGGCCGACCGCGGCGGCCGCCAGGGCACCGGCCAGCACCAGCCGGCGCAGACGGGTCCGAGACATGACCTGATACTCCATCAGGCCGCGGGCTGGCGCTGCGACGGCGTCGCGGCGTCCCCCCGCGGCGTGACGAATCAACGCGGCACGGCCCGTCCGGTTCCTCCGCCCTCCGCCGCCGCCACGATCATCGCTATCCCCGGATCCGGCGCTGCAGCCGGCGCCAGCTGTCCTTGGGCAGCGGCGCGTCGGCCCGCCTGTCCCAGGCCGCAAGGCCGGCCGGCGGCGTGGTGCCGTCGTCCAGCACCGGGCCGAGGAACAGCGTCGCCAGCTTCAGCCCGGCGGCGAAGGCGGTCGCGGCCGCCTCCAGATGCGCCTCCAGCCCGTCGATCCGGGCGCCATCCTCGACCCGCCCCTCGCGCGGCGGCGGGTCCTCGGCCGCGATCCGCAAGGTCAGGTGGAGCGACAGCTTCGGCCAGGACACGGCCAGCCGGTCGAGCTCCCGGCGCAGCGAGTCGGGGCCGGCGCTCCCCGGCACCGCACCGCCGCGCGGCCGGCCCACCAGGTCCACGCCGCCGGGAGCGGCCGCATCCATCCGGGCCCAGAGCGGCCCGGTATGGTCGAGCAGCAGCAGGTCCACCGGGCCGCGGCAGCGCGTCTCGTCATCCTCCTCCACCAGCCGGCCCAGCCGCTCGGCCGCCAGCTCGGGATACCGGCCGTCGCGCAGGGTCGCGACCGAGGCCTCCCAGCCCAGCGCCTCGGCGATCGCCACGGCGTCGGCGGAGGCCAGCGTGTCGTCCCAGGGGTCGGGCGGCGGCCCGGCCAGGGCGGCGCCCAGGCGCCAGCGCCCGCTCTCCTGCCGCAGCGCCGACAGCGCCAGGCCGCGGCCCAGCAGCAGGTGATGCAGCGCGGCGCGGAAAGCCGTGTCCTCGGCCATGCCGACCGGCCGGTCGCGCTGCACCGTCTCGTCGCGGGCGAAGCCCGGCGCGCCGGCATCGATGACCAGCGCGGCCATGCGGTCGCCGATCCGGCCGGCGACGCGGCAGGCGAATTCGGCAAAGCGCCAGGCCGTGTCGCGCGCCGTCCAGCCGCCGCGGATGCGGAGGTCGCGCGGCAGCCGCGCCGGGGCCAGCAGCGGCCAGGGAGCCAGCCCGGCCTCGCCCAGCGCGTCGACCCGGCGGTCGAGCCCGGCCAGCGCCACGGGATCGAGCCTGCCGCGCCCCTCCGGCTGCAGCGCCGCCCAGTCGATCGCGAAACGGCCGGCGGCGGCGCCCATCTCGGCAGCCAGGCGCAGTGCCTCGGCCTCCTGAAGCGGTGTTGCCGGCGCGCCGAGATCGGCACCCCAGACGATGGCCGGCCGCGCCGGCTCTAGCTCGTCTCCCCGCCCTCCGGGCCCCAGAAGATCACCCATGTCGCAAAGTCATCGCTGAAATCCTCGAACCGATGCTCCATATGGGCCGGAACGAAGATCACGTCACCCGGTCCGAACGGTTTCCGCTCGCCGTCGCGGCAGAAGGTGCCGCTGCCGCGCCAGACGACATAGAGCTCGTCGCGCTTGTGCGGCCCCTGCGGGTCGGTGCCGCGCGGGGCGTACAGCCCGGCCTTCATGGTGCCGTGCTGCAGCCGGTAGAGGAACTGCTCGGCCGGCGGCGCGGGGAACAGGGCCTCGGTCCCGGCGACCGTGACCAGCCAATCCTGCTCGGCGCTCATGGCGCTTCTCCTGTGGTCCCTGGTCCGGGAAGGCTAGCCCGATCCGGCCCCGCGGGCGACCTTGTCTCGCGACAAGCTGCGGCTTCCCTCCGCCGCCGATTCGGGGCTATGTCGCGGGCAGCCTGTCCGGAGAGCAGAATGACCGAGTTCGACCCGACCGACCCCGCCTCCTACCCGCATTGGGCGGAGGAGCGCGTGCGCTACTCCGACACCGACGCGCTGGGCCATGTGAACAACAACGCCTACGGCGTCTATTTCGAGACGGCGCGGCTGCACTTCTTCCGCGACGCCGGCATCCATCTGGGCAAGAGCCGCGGCGCCGTGGTGGTGCGCATCACCATGAACTTCCTGCGCGAGCTGACCTGGCCGAACGATGTGCGCATCGGCACCCGCATGGTGAAGCTGGGCGGCAAGTCCTTCACCTATGCCCAGGCGCTGTTCGTCGGCGACCGCTGCCACGCGACGGCGGAGACGGTGAGCGCGATGTTCGACCTGGAGACGCGCCAGTCCTTCCCGATCCCAGAGGAGCTGCGCACCCGCTTCGCGCCGGAGCTGTAGTACCCGCTCTCGTTGACGATGACGCTTCCCACATCGTCATGGCGAGCCCCGTAGGGGCGTGGCCATCCAGGGCCCCTCGCACCGGCCTCTGGATGGCCACGTCGGCTTCGCCTCCTCGCCATGACGAGGAAGGGCTGGAGAGTCGATCTCAAGACCGCCCGTATCAGGCCGTCTCCTTGGCCGGCCGCGTCTCCGGCATCGTCAGCGTGATCAGGACCAGGCCGGCGGCGGCCACGGCCGCCAGGGTGGTGAAGGCGGCGTAGCTGCCGAAGCTGTCGGTCACGACCCCGGCCAGAAGCGTGCTGATCGAGGCGCCGACGCCCATGGCGCAGCCCACCAGCCCCTGGGCCAGGTTGAAATGGCCGCTGCCGCGGGCGACGTCGGCGATGGTCAGCGGCACCAGCACGCCCAGCACCGCCGCCGACACCCCGTCCAGCACCTGGAACGCCACCAGCAGCTGCGGATCGCTGGTCAGCGAGAACAGGAAGGCGCGGACCGCCAGCATCGCGAAGCCGAGGATCAGGAAGGGCCGTCGTCCCCAGCGCTGCGCCGCCCGGCCCATCCAGGGCGACAGCACGGTGACGGTCAGCTGCGGCACGATCACCGCGGCCGCCACCATCAGCGTCGCCGCCTGGCTGGAGCGCAGCGTCACCATGCTGGCGGCCAGCGGCAGCATCGCCGCATTGGCCAGGTGGAACATGGCGATGCAGCCGGCGAAGACCACCAGCGTGCGGTTGCGCCCCAGCGCGGCGAGGCCGGCGGCCGAGGCCTTCAGCCCCTTGCCCCCCCCCCGCGGCGGGGCCGGCGCCGGCCGGATCTCCTGCGGCCGGATCCGGGTCAGGGCGAACAGCGCCGGCGCCACCAGCGCCGCCGCCAGGAAGAACACCGCCTGGCTGGACAGGTACTGGCCGCACAGCCCCATAACCGCGGCGGCGATGCCGGTGCCGGCCGAGGCGAAGGCGGCGTTGCGGCCCAGCCGCTCGCTCATCCCCGCCGGGCCGGCCAGGCCGAGGCTGAGCGAGACGATGGCGAAGCTGACGATGCAGCTGGCCGCCGCATGCAGCACGCGCGAAGCCAGCACCACCGGGAAGATCGGCCAGGCGGCGAAGGCGAAGGCGCTGACGCCGATCGCCGCCAGCGCCGCCGCGGCCGTCGCCCGCACCGACCTGACCGAGTCGACGAAGGCGCCGAGCGGCACCTGGCCGACCAGCCCGACCAGGCCGCTGACGGTGAGGACCAGGCCGATATCGACCTGGGTCCAGCGCTGCGTCGTCAGGAACACCGCGACGAAGGCGCCGAAGCCGGTCTGGACGTCGGCGACGAAGAACACGAACCAGTCGAGGCCGCGCCGGCTGCCGCGGGTGGAGCGCGGCGCATCCCGGTCGGCCGGGACAGCGGCCCCGGCGGCGTCAGCCCGACCGACCTCGCCGCCTTCCGCCATCGGCCCGGCGGTCAGGGCTTCGGAGCCGGGGCCTCCGGCGCGGTCGCGGGAGCAGGAGCGGCCGGCGCCGGGGCGGCCGGAGCCGGAGGCCCCGGCTCCGAAGCCCTGACCGCCGGGCCGATGGCGGAAGGCGGCGAGGTCGGTCGGGCTGACGCCGCCGGGGCCGCTGTCCCGGCCGACCGGGATGCGCCGCGCTCCACCCGCGGCAG
>NZ_NHON01000013.1 GCF_002195995.1 Inquilinus limosus | reverse complement strand
GGGCAGGGGGAGGGGGTTGTCGATGACGAGCACCCGAACCAGCCAACCCATGACCGATCGTTCGGTCAATTTCCAGCCGGCAGTTCCAACGGCGCGCGCCCCCTCCCCCTGCCCCCCTCCCGCAAGGGGAGGGGGGACTCAGAGAGCACGCTCCACCTTGTCCCGCATCCCCCTGCTCCGCACGCTGCGGGACGGCAGCGGCTTCGATGTGGTGCTGGTGCTGTGCGCGGTCGGCTACCTGTTGGTCTTCGCCGCCTTCCCGCTGCTCTACACGCTGGTGATGTCGCTGCAGCAGGTCGACATGTTCTCGCTGGCATCGTTCGACCGGCCCTTCGCCGGGCTGGACAACTACCGTGACGTGTTCGCACGGCCGGAGGCGCTGCAGATCCTGAAGAACACGGTGATCTTCGTGGTGCTATCGATCACCTTCCAGCTCAGCATCGGCTTCGGCCTGGCGCTGTTCTTCCAGCAGCCCTTCCCGGGCGCGACCTATATCCGGGGCGTGTTCCTGGCCGGCTGGATCATGCCAGCGCTGGTGGTCGGCGCGATCTGGAAATGGATCCTCGCCGGCGATTTCGGCGTGCTGAACTACGCCTTGACCAGCCTGCACCTGACCGGCGGCAAGATCTTCTGGCTGTCGGACCCGGACGTGGCCCTGTTCGCGGTGATCATCGCCAATATCTGGCTCGGCATCCCGTTCAACATGATCCTGCTGTCGGTCGGCTTGGCGGCCATCCCGCGCGACCTGTACGAGGCGGCGGAGATCGACGGCGCCCGCGCCGGCCGGCGCTTCCTGCACATCACTTTGCCGATGATGCGGTCGACCCTGGGCGCCGTGGTGTCGCTGGGGATCATCTTCACGCTGCAGCAGTTCGACCTGATCGCGGCGCTGACGAAGGGCGGTCCGGCCAACGCCTCGAACGTCGCCCAGTACTGGTCCTGGCAGATGTCGTTCGAGACCTATGAGATCTCGGCCGGCAGCGTCGTCGCCGTGCTGATGATCGCGCTGGTGATCCTGGTCGCGGCGCTCTATGTCCGGTCGACCGAGCGGGAGCACGCGGCATGATCCGCGCGGATCGGATCGCAGCCTCAGGCCGCCTTGTCGGCATGCGGCTCGATCGCCGCCAGTGTGTCGGCCAACTGGTCGCGCGTCGTCTCGAGGTCCCATTTCGACTGCATATTCATGAACCACTGCGGGTCCACGCCGAAGAAGCGGCCGAGCCGCAGGGCGATGTTGGCGGTGATGCCCTGCCGGCCGTGGCAGATCTCGTTGATCCGGCTGCGCGGCACGCCGATCGCCCTGGCCAGCGCATAGACGGACAGACCCATGGGATCGAGGAACTCCTCCTTCAGGATCTCCCCCGGATGGGGCAGCGGAATGTCGCGCGGCATGGTGAACGGTCCTCAGTGATAATCGACGAACTCGACGTCGTAGGCGTCGCCGTCGCGCCAGGCGAAACAGATCCGGAACTGGTCGTTGACCCGGATCGAGTGCTGGCCCTTGCGATCTCCCTTCAGAGCCTCCAGCCGGTTGCCGGGCGGCACGCGCAGATCGTCGAGCCGGGTCACGGTGTCGAGCAGGAACAGCTTCGTCACGGCGCGGCGGAGGCTGTCGGCCGGAACGCCCTTCACCGCGATGCTCCGGGCGATCTTCTCGGTCCGGGCGTTGGCGAAGGATTTGATCATCGATGCAGAAGCGTACAGGTTTTTTGTACGCTCCGCAAGCTCGAGGGAGTCGGGCCATGAAGCCGGCGAAGCCCTTCATCCTGCTCGGCCTGGCCCTGCTGTTCGCCGCGATCTACCTGTTCCCGCTGTACTGGATGTACGTCACCGCCCTGAAGTCGGGCAGCGAGATCTTCGCCTTCCCGCCGAGCTTCTGGCCCAGCGACCCGCAATGGCAGTTCGGCCGGATCTTCGCCGAGCATGCGATGGATCGCTACCTGTGGAACTCGCTGCTGATCGCGGTCGGCACCACGGTGGTGGCGACCCTGATCGGCACCGGCGCTGCCTATGCCCTGTCGCGCCACCGCAACGCCTGGACCGCGGTGGCGCTGTTCCTGGTGCTGATGCTGCAGGTGCTGCCGCCGTCGCTGATGGTCACGCCGATCTTCGTCGCCTTCAGCCAGGTCGGCCTCCTGGAGACGCCCCGTGCGGCCGTGGTGCTGGCCCAGACGGCCAAGGTGCTGCCGCTCTACATCGTGCTGTGCCGGTCGACCTTCCTGCAGGTGCCGCGCGAACTGGAGGATGCGGCGCGGGTCGACGGCGCCTCGCGCATCGGCGCCTTCCTGCGGATCATGATCCCCCTGGCCCGCAACGGCATCCTGGTGGTGTCGGTGCTGATCTTCCTGCAGTCCTTCGGCGAATACGTCTATTCCCGGTCGCTGATCGCGGCGGAGACCCTGCAGACCGCGACGGTCGGCCTGTCCTCCTTCATGGGCCCGAACACCAATGACTGGGGCGGGATCATGACCTATGCCGCGATCTATGTGACGCCGATCCTGATCGTCTTCGCCCTGCTGCAGCGCCGGATCGTCAGCGGGCTGACGGCCGGGGCGCTGAAGTAAGGGCCCGGCGGAGCCCGGCCAGCAGGACCAGCGCCCAGATCGCCACCGCGAGGATCCCCAGCGTGCCGGCGATCGGCCGCTCGAAGAAGGCCAGCAGGCTGCCGTCTGCCTTGATCATCGAGGTGAAGAAATGATCCTCGAGCATCGGCCCGAGGATCAGGCCCAGGATCATCGGCGCCACCGGAAAGCCGTTCTCCTCCATGACGAAGCCGATCACGCCGAAGACCAGGATCACCAGCACGCCGAGCAGCGAGTTCTCGATCGCGAAGGCGCCGACGATGCAGAACATCAGGATCAGCGGGCTCAGCAGGCTGCGCGGCAGCAGCAGGATCTGCCGGGCCGCCCGGATGGTGGCGAGGCCGAGCGGGATCATCACGATGTTCGCCAGGATGAAGATCAGGAAGATGGCGTACATCTGCGGCGCCTGCTCGAGGAACAGGGTCGGGCCGGGATTCAGCCCCTTCAGGTACAGGACGCCGATGGCGATCGCGGTGATCGAATCCCCAGGGATGCCGAAGACCAGCGCCGGCACCCAGGCGCCGGCCAGGGCCGAGTTGTTGGCCGAGCCGCTTTCGATGATGCCCTCGACATGGCCGGTGCCGAACTTCTCCGGCGTCTTCGAGAAGCGCTTGGACACGGCGTAGGACATCCAGGCGGCGATATCGGCCCCGGCGCCCGGCAGGATGCCGATCACGGTGCCGAGCACGCTGCCGCGCAGGAAGCTTTTCGGATAGGTGAACAGCAGCTTGAACTGGCCGGCCAGCACGTTGCCGGCCGGCTGGCGCGCCACCTCGACCGGCTGGCGGACGGCCAGGACGGCGCGCATCACCTCCGACACCGCGAACAGACCGACCATGACGTTGATGGCGTTGATGCCGCCCATAAGGTCGACGCTGCCGAAGGTGAAGCGCGGCACGCCGGCCGGGTTCTGAAGCCCGATGCAGGAGATGAAGAGGCCGAGCAGCAGCGCCGCGATCCCCTTCGTCACCTGGGCGCCGGAGATGAAGACGGCGCAGGACAGGCCCAGCAGCACCAGCCAGAAATACTCGAAGGAGCTGAAGTTCAGCGCGAAATCGGCCAGGGCCGGCGCCGCCACGATCAGCACCGCCGTGCCGAACAGCCCGCCGAGCGCCGAGAAGAACAGCCCGGCGCCGAGCGCCACCTCCGCCCGCCCCTTGCGGGTCATGGCGTAGGCCTCATCGGTGTAGGCGGCCGAGGCCGGGGTGCCGGGCATGCGCAGGAGGCAGCCCGGGATGTCGCCGGAGAAGATCGCCATCGCCGTGGCGGTGACGATCGCCGCCACCGCCGGGATCGGCGGCATGAAGAAGGTGACCGGGATCAGCAGCGCGGTCGCCATGGTCGCGGTCAGCCCCGGAATGGCGCCGACCAGCATGCCGTAGACGGCCGAGCCGGCGATCACCATCAGGACATAGGGGTCGAAGACCAGTTCGAGGGCCAGCAGCAGGTCGGTCATCGCATCACCCCAGGAGCAGGCCAAGCCAGCCGCGGGGCAGCGGCACGCGCAGCCCCTGGGCGAAGCCGAGATAGAGACCGACGGCCATGACCGCGGCGAAGACCGTCGCGGTCACGATGCGGGCGCCGAGCGTCGCCGCCAGCACCAGCAGGATCGCGAAGGTCACCGGCACGAAGCCGATATGGTCGGCCGCGACGATATAGACGGCCGGCGCTGCCAGGGTCAGGGCGAGGTCGCGCCAGCAGCGGGGCGACCGCGCCCAGTCGCCGAGGCTGAGCGCCGGGCTGCGCTGGCGCAGCCCGGACAGGATCAGCGGCAGGGCGGTGACCGCCAGCGCCACGCCGATGACGAGCGGGAACGACCCCGCCCCGAAGGCCTGGCCCGGCATGGGCGGCTGCCCCGCCGCGGCCCAGGCGATGGCGATGCCGGCCAGCAGCAGGACGGCACCGAAGATCGCGTCGTTGAAGCGCACGGGATGGCTACTGCTTGGCGAGGCCGGTGGCCTTCATCACCTCGCCGAGCGCGTCGTTCGAGGACTTCATATAGGCCGCGAACTCGCCGCCCAGCGCCACCTTGGTGCCGAAGCCGCGGGACTTGACCATGTCCTGGTACTCGGCGCTCTGGACGATCTTGCCGATCGCCTCGGTCAGCTTCCTGGTCACGTCCTCGGGCATGCCCTTGGGCCCGCCGACGCCGCGCCAGGCGCCCATGGTCCAGCCGCTGCCGGTCACGCTCTTCAGCGTCGGCACGTCCGGGTAGAGGGCGCTCGGCTCGGCATCCATGATCGCCAGCGCCTTGACCTTGCCGGCATCGATCAGCGAGCGCGCCTCCGGCAGCGACACCGGGGTGAGCTCGACGCCGCCGGCGACCAGGTCCTGCAGCCCCGGCGCCGCGCCCTGGCTGGGCACCCAGGTCACCGCCGCCGGGTCCAGCCCGGCATCGCGCAGCATGCCGGCCAGCGCCAGGTGCCAGATGCCGCCCTGGCCGGTGCCGGAGGCCTTGAACTTGCCGGGATTGGCCTTGATCGCCTCCAGCAGCGCCTTGACGTCGGCATGCGGGGAGTCGGCCGCCACCTCGATCGCCGCCGGATCGGCGTTGACCAGGGCCAGCGGCGTGTAGCTCTCCCAGGTCAGGTCGGTCAGGCCCTGCCAGTGCATCATGTTGATCTCGACCGTCAGCGTGCCGATGGTGTAGCCGTCGGCCGCGGCGGTCGCGATCGCGGTGTGGCCGACCACGCCGCTGCCGCCGGTGCGGTTCACCACATTGACCGGCTGCCCCAGCTCCTTCTCCAGGAAGGAGGCGAGGATGCGGGAGACGGCGTCGGTGCCGCCGCCGGCCGCCCAGGGCACGATGTAGGTGATCGGCCGCTCCGGCCATTCGGCCTGGGCAGCGGGCGCCGCCACGGCGGCCAGCAGGACGCCGGCCAGGCCGGCGATCACGGTCTTGAGCATGGTTTCCCCCTTCTGTTTGTCGTGAAGTCTGATACGTCCCGGTCTTGGCGCCGGGTTCAGCGCAGGGTGCCGGTCAGTAGCCGCCGCCCTTGGCGTCCTTCCTCGCTCCTTCGCGATAGGCCGTGTACGCGGCCACCGAATCCGAGGCCGCCTGGCGCAGATAGGGCACGTCGCCCCCGCCGGTGACCATCTGGTAGCCGCGGTCGAACAGCTCGGCCCAGGTCGAGGCGCTGCTGGGCACGGTGCCGAGCGGCGTGCCGGTCGGCCGCACCGCATCCTCGATCTGCTTCACCAGCTCCTGCACCCGCGGGTCGTGCAGCTGCTCCAGGAGGCCGATCGAGCCGCCGAGGTCGTTGACGCCGATGAACACCATGTCGATGCCGTCGACCCGGGCAATCGCCGCGGCCTCTGGCACCGCGTCCTTCGACTCGATCTGGGCCAACAGCAGCAGGTTGTCGTTGGCCTTGCGCATGTAGTCCGGCTCGAAGCCGTAGGTCGAGGCGCGTACCGCGCCGGCGGCATAGCCGCGGCGGCCGGCCGGCGGATAGCGGCAGGCGCGGACCAGCGCCTCGGCCTCGGCCGCGCTCTCGATCATCGGCACCATCAGGCTGTCGGCGCCGGCGTCCAGCACCCGCTTCAGCCACACCGGGTCATGCGCCGGCACCCGCACCACCGCCGGGGTGTCCGACGCCTGCACCGCACGCAGCAGGCCAATGGTGTCGTCGATGCCGCCGGGCCCGTGCTCGGTGTCCAGGATGACGAAGTCGAAGCCGGCATGGGCCATGATCTCGGCCACGGTGGGCGAGCCGCTGCCGACCCAGGCGCCGAACAGCTGGTCGCCGCGGCGCAGGCGTTCCTTCAACCGGTTGGGGCGAAACATTCCGGGCTTTCCTCCTCGCTTTGCCGTGAGTGTACGCATCCCGCGTTATGTCCGACAACAGGCCAGCATGGCCGACCCGACCATCCGCCGGTTTTCCCGGCGCCGCTCCGCCCCTATATTCTGCCCGCCATGAACTCACTCGGTTTCGACAAGCCTCCGGCCGCGACGCGGGTCGTGGTCGCCATGTCCGGCGGCGTGGACAGCTCCGTCGTCGCGGCCCAGCTCGCCGAGCAGGGCTACGACGTGGTCGGCATCACGCTGCAGCTGTACGACCACGGCATCGCCATCCAGCGGAAGGGCGCCTGCTGCGCCGGGGCCGACATCTACGACGCCCGCACCGTGGCCGACCGCATCGGCTTCCCGCATTACGTGCTGGATTACGAGAGCCGCTTCGGCCAGGCGGTGATGGATGATTTCGCCGACAGCTATCTGCGCGGCGAGACGCCGATCCCCTGCATCCGCTGCAACCAGAAGGTCAAGTTCCGCGACCTGATGGAGACGGCGCGCGACCTGGGCGCCGACTGCCTGGCCACCGGCCACTATGTCCGCCGGATCGAGGGGCCGCAGGGGCCGGAGCTGCACCGCGCCGTCGACCCGGCCAAGGACCAGAGCTACTTCCTGTTCGCGACCACGCCCGAGCAGCTGGCCTTCCTGCGCTTCCCGCTGGGCGGCAACGCCAAGGCCGCGACCCGGGCCGAGGCGGCGCGGCTGGGGCTGGTCGTGGCCGACAAGCCGGACAGCCAGGACATCTGCTTCGTGCCCGAGGGCCGCTATGGCGAGGTGGTGGCGCGGCTGCGCCCCGGCGCCGTGGGGCCGGGCGAGATCGTGCATCTCGACGGCACCGTGCTGGGCCGGCACCAGGGCATCGTCCACTACACCATCGGCCAGCGGAAGGGCCTGGGCATCGGCGGCCGCAAGTCCAACGACGACCCGCTCTATGTCGTCAGGCTCGACCCCGAGGCCCGGCGGGTGATCGTCGGCCCCTGGTCGGCGCTGGCGCGGCACAGCGTCGCCCTGACCGAGCTGAACTGGCTGGATCGGACGCCGGGCCGCGAGGGCCGGCTGGTCGAGGCCAAGCTGCGCTCCGCCCAGTCGCCGGTGCCGGCCACGGTGCGGCTGACCGGCGCGGGGGAGGCGGTGCTGGAGCTGCATGCGCCGCAGCACGGGGTGGCGCCGGGACAGGCCGCCGTGCTTTATGACGGCGACCGCGTGCTCGGCGGCGGCTTCATCGCCCGGGCCGAGCGCGCCGCCGCCTGATCACAGCATTTCGCGGACAGAAAGGACCCTTTGCCCATGTCGCTCGACGCCCTCGCCGAAGCCGTGCGCGGCCGCGCTGCCGGCGGCCCCGCGCTCGACGCCCGCGTCAAGTTCGACCTCGGCGCCGACGGCTTCATCGTGCTCGACGGCACCGGCCCGGCCCCGGCTGTGTCGATCGGCGACGCCCCGGCCGATGTCACCCTGACGATGAAGGCGGAGACGCTGCGGCGGATGGTCGATGGGTCGCTGAGCCCGACCATGGCCTACATGACCGGCAAGATCAAAGCCAACGGCTCGCTGACCGTAGGAATGAAGCTGGCGGCGCTGCTGGACGACTGAGCGGCCGACGGTAGAGGATCGTTCCTCCGCTTTCTCTTTCCTGTCATGCCCGGGCTTGACCCGGGCATCCAGAGAGCGTCGACACCTTCTGGATTGCCGGGTCAAGCCGGCAATGACAGAGGAGGAAGGCTGCCTCGCCACCAGCCGCCACATTTCGACGGCAGCCGCAGCGTCCGCGCACGACAGGCGCCCGCGCGCAGGGCATGGTCGGGGCACTCATCGAGGAGCCTCCCATGTCCGCCCACCGCCCGCCCGTCACCGACTATCTGCTGCTGGCGCTGCTGGCCACCGTCTGGGGCGCGTCCTACAGCTTCATCAAGCTCGGCGTCGCCACCATCCCGCCGGTGACGCTGATCGCCGCGCGCACCCTGATCGCCGGCGGCATCCTGCTGCTGGTGCTGCGGCTGCGCGGCATCCGCATGCCGACGGACGGGCGGACCTGGCGGCTGTTCGCGGTGCAGGCGCTGGTCAACAGCACCATCCCCTTCGTCATGATCGCCTGGGCCGAGACCGAGGTCGATGCCGGGCTGGCGGCGATCCTGAACTCGACCTCGCCGATCTTCACCTTCCTGTTCACCTGGGCGATCACCCGGCATGAGGCGGTGAGCGGCCGCAAGCTGGTCGGCGTGGCCGCCGGGGTCGCCGGCATCACCCTGGTGATCGGCCTGGACGCCCTGTCGGGCGCCGGCCGGCAGATGCTGCCGCAGCTGGCGATCGTGGCGGCCACCGTGTGCTACGGCGTCGCCGCCATCTTCGGCCGCAACTTCAAGGGGCTGGACCCGATGGTGCCGGCCGCGGGGTCGATGCTGTCCGGCGCCGCCATGCTGATCCCGCTGAGCCTGGTGCTGGACCGGCCCTGGACGCTGACGCCCTCCGCCGCGTCGCTCGGCGCGCTGGCCGGCCTCGCCGTGGTCTCGACCGCCCTGGCCTTCGTGCTCTATTTCCGGCTGATCGCCTCGCTCGGCTCGGTCGCCACCATGGCGCAGGCCTATCTGCGGGTGCCAGTGGGCGTGGCGATCGGCGTGCTGGCCCTGGGCGAGACACCGGCCCCGACCGCGCTGTACGGGCTGGTGCTGGTGGTGATCGGCGTCGCCGCCATGACCTTGCCCGGCCGGGCGCGGAAGGCCCAGGCCGCGTAGCAAGATTTCGTTACAAAACAGCCTCTTCCGGCCCATGGGCCAGGCCATCTATGGTCGACCCGTCCCGACCCGACGACAGATCCTCTCGTGCCTCAGGTCGGGACGCATGGATCGGCCACGGCCTTCCCACAGGCCAGGAGAAGTTTGTGATCCGCCTTGCGACCCTGATCTTGGCCCTGACCCTGGGGCTCGCGGCCTGCGCGCCGCCTCCGCCGCCCCTTCCGGGACCGCCGCCACCGCCCGGCCCCGGCCTCCGTCCCTAGGCGGCCTCACAGCCGGCGCCTCCCCGGCGCCGGCTGTTCGCGTCAGCTGGCCGGCGTGCCCGCCACCACCGCGGTCGGGTCCTTGATCTGCAGCACCCGGGCGGCCACGGCCTTCACCTGGGCGGGCGTCACCGCCTCGATCAGGCCGGGATACTTGTCGATGAAGTCGCGGCCGCGGCCGGCCAGCTGCAGCGACAGCACGTAGGACGCCAGCGCGTCATGCGAGGCGAAGCCCAGCGGATAGCTGCCGATCAGATAGCTCTTCGCCTCCGCCACCTCCTGGTCGGTCGGGCCGTCCTTGGCCAGCCGCGCGATCTCGTCCTGGATCACCGACAGGCTCTCCCCCGCCTTGTCGGCCCGGGTGCCGGCGGTGATCAGCAACAGGCCGGTGTGCTGGAACTGCAGGGTGTTGCTGTCGACCGAATAGGCCAGGCCGCGCTGCTCGCGCACCGCGCGGTACAGCCGCGAGGTGAAGGTCGATCCGCCGAGGATGTGGTTCATCACGATCGCCGGGAAATAGTCCGGGTCGTCGCGCCGCGGCGAGGGGAAGCCGAGCTGGATCGAGGCCTGCGACACCGCCATCGGCACTGTCGCGGTGCCCTTGGCGGCGGGCACGATGTCCGGCACCGGCGTCAGCTCGCCCTTGGCCGGCAGGCCGCCGAAGACCCGGTCCAGCGCCGGGCCCAGCGTGGCGGCGTCGATGTCGCCGACCACGGCCAGGCGCAGCCCGTCGCGGGCGAACATCCGGCGGCGCAGATCCTGCAGGTCGGCGGTGGCGATGGTGGCGACGCTGTCCTTGGTGCCGATCGACGGCCGGCCATAGGGATGGCCGGGGAAGGCGGCGGCGGACCAGCGGTCGTCGGCGATGGTGCCGGGGTCGTTCTCCTGGAAGTTCAGCTCGGCCAGGCGACCGGCCTTGATCCGGTCCAGGTCGCCCTGCGCCAGCTTCGGCTCGGCCAGGGCCAGGCGCAGCAGCTCGAAGGCGGCGTCGCGCTCGGTGGTCAGCGTCTTCAGCCGGCCGCCATTGTAGTCCTGCGAGGTGGAGAAGCCGAGCTGGATCGACCGGTCGGCCAGGGCGGTCTTGAAGCCCGGCGCGTCATAGGGACCGGCGCCCTCGGTCAGCATTTCGCTGAGCAGCGAGGCCAGCCCGGCCTTGCCCTCCGGGTCCTGGGCGGCGCCGCCGTCGAAGGAGAAGGAGACGGTGACGGCCGGGACGGTGTGGTCCTCGACCAGCCAGGCCTCGATGCCGCCGGGGCTGACCACGCGGTCGATCGTGGTCGCGGCGGCGGGCAGCGTGGCGGCGGCGAGCAGAAGGCCGGCTCCGGCGAGAGCGGCACGCAGCGGGGAAAGAATCGGCTTCATAGCGTTTTTCCTTGGCTCGTGCCGGAGGCCATCCCTTCCCCCAACGTGTCATCGCCGGGCTTGACCCGGCAATCCAGGGGCCACCCGGAGCGACATCGAGAGTCCCTGGCTGCCCGGGTCAAGCCCGGGCATGACAGTGAGGAGAAGGGCAGGACCATTCCAGGCATCCCGAGACGGTCAGGGCTGCTTGGCCTGGGTCGCGTCCGCCGGCCGGGTCAGGAACCCGGTGACGGAGCGCTGCGGCTGCAGGTAGGTCTGCGCGGCCTTCTGCACGTCGGCGGCCTTCACTGCGGCGATGGTGCCGGGCCAGTCCTGCACGTCGGCGACGCTGCGGCCCAGCGCCGCCGCCTCGCCGAAGGCCCGGGCCAGCGCGCCCGGATCGTCCTGGCCGTAGATCGCGCCGGCCAGCAGGCGGCGCTTGGCGCGCGCCAGTTCCTCCTCCGGCACCGGCCGGTCGCGCACCTCGGCCAGCACCGCATCCATCGCCGCCTCGAGATCCGGCAGGGCGACATCGCCGCGCGGCACGGCGTAGACGGCAAAGGGGCTGTAGTCGAGCGCGTCGGCGTCATAGCCGGCGCCGGCCATGGCCGCCTTGCCCTGCCCGGTCACCAGGGCGCGGTAGAGCCGCCCGGTCTCGCCGGTCAGCACCGCCGACAGCACCTGCAGCGCCGCGGCCTCGCCCGGCGCCGCGGTCACCACCGAGGGCGCCAGGTAGTTGCGGCGCAGATAGGGCTGGCCGGCGCGGGCGTCGGTCAGCTCCAGCCGTCGCGGGGCGATCGGCTCCGGCTCCTTCGGCCGGACCCGCGGCGGCGGCTCGGCCCGGCGCTTGACCGGCCCGTAGATCTCCTCCGCCTGCGCCTTCACTGCGGCGGGGTCGACATCGCCGGCGATGATCACGGTGGCGTTGTTCGGTGTGTAGAACCGGTCATAGAAGGCCAGCGCCGTCTCGCGCCGCAGCGCCTCGATCTCCGACGGCCAGCCGATCACCGGCGCGCGATAGGGGTGGTTGAGATAGAGCACGGCGTTCATCACCTCGCCCAGGCGCGACGACGGCTCGTTCTCGATCCGCATCCGCCGCTCCTCCAGCACCACGTCACGCTCGGCGTTGACGCGCTTCTCCTCGAGCACGAGGTTCTGCATCCGGTCGGCCTCGTAACGCATCACCAGCGGCAGGTTCTGCTTGGCGACGGACTGGTAGTAGGCGGTGTAATCGGCGGTGGTGAAGGCGTTCTCGACCCCGCCGATCGCCGCCAGCTCCTGCGAGTAGCCCTGCGGGTGCGAGGTGGTGCCATGGAACATCAGATGTTCCAGGAAATGGGCGATGCCCGACTGGCCTGGCGCCTCGTCGGCGGCGCCGACGCGGTACCACACCATCTGCGTCACCACCGGGGCGGTGCCGGCCGGGATGACGATGAACTGCAGCCCGTTCTCGAGGGTGAAGCTCTGCGCCTGCGGCGCGATGCGCAGGTTGTCCGGCAGCGGCGCCGGCGCCGCCAGCGGAGGCCCGCCGGTCGGTGAGACGGGGGGCGCCGCGTCCTGGGCGAAGGACGGCGCGGCGACGGCGGCGCTCAGCACGAAGGCGGCGGCCAGCCGGCGGACGGAGAGGGGCATCGCGGTCATGTCTCTAGGTACCGGAAGCGCCGCCGCCGCGGCAAGCGATGCGGCGATAGTGCGACACTGTCCCGGGCGGCTTGACACGGGCCGCGGCGGGCGCGTATACGCTCGGCCCCGATGGCTGGGTAGCTCAGTGGTAGAGCAGGGGAATCATAATCCCTTGGTCGGGGGTTCAAATCCCTCCCCAGCTACCATCGAATTTCCCGAACGTCCCCGCGGTTTTCCGTGTCGGGACAAGGGCTTGGAAGGTGGAGAGACCGGTCGCGGTTCTCCGCCTTTTTCGTTCGCATCCGTTCTTTTTCGGCAATTCTGGCAATTCCACGCCAGACGATACGCCAGACGGGTTCGCTGAATGTTCCAGAGCGTCGACTCGATTCAATAGCATTGGCCGCAGCCGTGATGGGCCTCACTCTCAGGCATGTCTGGTCGTCATCTTCCTTGCCTGGCTCGCCTCGTCGGCGCCGAGGCCGCAACAGACTGATGGGCTGCCCCTTCCGAAGCGTCCTTTCCCCCCTTCGTAGGCAACAGCATCTCTCTCTGGCGAGGGTCAGGGATTTTGCGGCGCTTGATGGCTTTCTTCTCGCGTGCAGCGGCCGCGGCCGGCTGCATCGGCTCGCCCCAGCTAACCGGAAGGTCGAATCCATTGCGATCAAGAAGTTGGGCAACCGTCCGGATTTGAATTCTAGCGACCGGCCGGCCGGGCAAATCGGTCATTCCAGCAGCTGCCGCCTCACGCTCCATCTCTCGCGTTGGCGGCCGGAGCAGGATCAATAGTCCGCAAGCTGCCCCCTCTCGCTCGATCGTACCACGCAAATCGCGCACCATCGCCGGATTGAGATGATCGCCGCCCTTCACTGACATAAGGGCTTGGGCGACGTCGCCCGAGCCGGTTGGGAAAAAGCGTTGGCCGTCCACTCCCCGGTCTCGCCCCTTCTTACCATCCTGGTATGGGGTGCCTTGCGCCAACCATATGGCCCAGATCTGGAACTGATGCTTGTTCCTGCGGGCCAGCTCTACTGCCCCTTCGAAGTCAGTCGGCCGCCCGATCACGTCGAACTCGGCCCGATCGAACGCCTTGACGATCCTGCCCTCGATTACCTCGATTGCAAGGTGAGTCACGTCGATACCAATCCAGCGTCTATCTAGCTTCTGAGCAGCATGAACTGCAGTGCCACAGCCGCAGAAGGGGTCCAGAACCAAATCGCCGGGCCTAGATGCCGCGGAAACGATGCGTTCGAGAAGGGCGAGAGGCTTCTGCGTGGGATAACCAATTCGTTCTTGCGCCTGAGAGTTGACCGGAGGGATGTCGACCCACACGTCGCCCACTGCTACGCCGCGGCTGCACTCCAGATAGCGCTTTTCTCTCGGTACGGCTCCAGGGCGTGACTGCAAAACCCTACCGTCTCTGATCATCTGGTCCATGCGCTCTTTCGAGTAGCGCCAATAACGTGTAACCCCAAGAACCTCGTAGCTGGGGTTCCCTTTAGCGGCCCCTCCTGGTCCGGTCATGTCCCACAGACCATAGCGGCGCCCTTCTTCATCAAGGTATGGATATTTACTTTTGATATAGCTCTCTTCATGATCAATGAAAATTGGAGCAAATATTGCATTCGACGTCTTTCCATAGAATAAAATCGAATCATGTACTCTCGGAAAATAATCCGTACCCTGACTATAGTTGCTCTTTGAACTCGTTCTCTTCCAAATGATCTCGTTTTTGAAGCCGGCCGATCCGAATATAGAATCCAGAATGATTTTCAGATAATGACTTGAGGTCGGGTCGCAATGCAGACAGAGCGATGCTGTCGGGCGCAGGCATCGATGCAGCTCCATAAGGCGAACTGTCATCATTGCAAGATAGGCCATTACGTCGCTTTCGCCGAGAAAACTCCTTAGTGATCGGAGAAGACCTGCGGCGTCAGAACCCATCCGAATCACATCGTGATAGGCCCCAGCCGCAGCATCCCCCCAATGCCAGGTGTCGTCGAAAGCCTCGATTTGGGCATCCGCTTGCCGGCCAGACGCAGACCGAAACAATAGGTTGTATGTGGCGTTGCTGTTGAAGGGCGGATCTAGGTAGACAAGATCAACCGTTTCGTCCTTGATGTGCTCCCTCAGGACATCAAGATTGTCACCAAAATAGAGGTGATTCATGTGAATGCCTCCAGAATATTCTGGAAGCTTGCTCATGCATTGTTACGCGATGCAAGAGGGGGTGAAGCAGGGATTCAACCTGCGTCCCCTCCCGTGTGAAGGGAGTGCTCGCGGACATGGAGTTCGAATCCCGAGCGGCTGAGTTCGAATCCCGAATAGGGAGCCGCGTGTTTTCAGGCGCTTACCTCGGCGCCTCACCTACCGTTCCGCTGCGCCTTGCCGCCGGAGGGCGTCCCGCCTACGCTATCCGCCTGGGGATCGTCACCACAGCCGGGATGGGCATCCATGGCGACCCCAGAGCGCAAATTCGCGGTCCGCTACTACTTCATTGATCCGAAGGACGGCCAGATCCTGGTGGCCAGCAAGGCGTTGCTCGACGCCTTCCTGACGCGGCGCCGGTTTATCCCGAATTGGGCTGGGATGAGGATCCGCATGGTACAGGTGATTGCCAGGGTCGCCGGCGACCGATTGCACATCGCCGATATCAAGGGAAGCTACATGCACTTCGATGGCGAGGGTCACTGGGATCGATCCAGGGAGGCGGCGACGGCAATGGCCCATTTCGAGCTCGCATACCCCGGCGACCTCCCGGACGATCATCACCGCCGTCGCTTCATCCAGAGACGGGTTGCCGCGAGCCGATGGCACGTGGGCGGCCACGTCTTGGCGGCGATCCTGGATGACGTCGAAGGTGGCAAGCGGGTGAAAGGTAAGGCGCCATGGCGATGGGCGCCTCTGTCAGAAGCTGATGCCGACTTCGAATAGGCCCGCAATGCCTCTCCCCTCCGATATCGACCTCTGGCGGTCGGCCGGCATCATGGTCCGCAAGCATGGATCGCAGGCGCCGACCGCATCGAACGACCGGGCGAAGCACCTTGAGGCGGCGGGGAATCGGGACGGCGCTGCGGCCTGGCGCCTGATCGCGCAGCGGTGCGAGCAGCTGTTGAACCAGGAAGGGACGAGGCAGTAGACATCGGCCCATGCGCGCCGTGATAGCCCTCCTCCTCGCCCTCTCCTCCCCTGCCCTCGCCGCGGTCGAAGTCGTCGACGGCGACACCATCCGTGTCGACGGCCAGCGGGTTCGGCTGTGGGGCTATGACGCGCCCGAGCGCCGGCAGACCTGCATGATCAATGGCGTCGAGCGCGCGATCGGAGAGGAGGCCACAGAGGGGCTGAAGGCGATCCTTGCCGGCGGCGAGCTGCAGTGCGTGACCAAGGACCGCGACCGCTACGGCCGGACGGTCGCCGACTGCCAGGCCGGCGGCCAGAGCATCGGCGACGCCATGGTCCGGTCGGGCTGGGCCTGGGCCTTGCCGCGGTACAGCCGAGAGCGATTTCTACCGGCGCAGGAGGAGGCAGAGAGGACTGGTCGCGGGGTCTGGGCAGGGCACGCCAACTGTGAGGCGCCGGCGCGGTTCAGGCAGGAACATCGCCGATAGATCAGCGGCTTGGGTCACGGTCGGCCTTGCGTCATGGCTGTGTCGCCTTCAGTCGCAATGGCACTTTGATATACAATTCATCTTTATTTTCGCAAAACTACACTATATTAAACGACCCATCCCGGTGAAAATCGGTAATTATTAAATAATATGGCGATTATATATTTCATGCTGCTGATAACATTATAATGACCACTCCAAACAAAATTCCAAAATGCCTGTTTTCCACAATTGTGCGTTGAGAAGGCCACAAAGAAATGCTCTGAATTTGGCGTTACCAACCTTCATTTGGAGCTAGCCATGGCGACCTTCACCGGCACTGAAGGTGCAGATATTCTTCCATCACTCCTTCTTGGTCCCGTTCAGGCCCTCGGCAACGACACGATTAACGGGCTGGGCGGCGACGACATCATTGCCGGATATTCCGGCAATGACATTATCAACGGAGGGGCCGGCGCCGACGTCCTGATCGGCGGCATCCTCAACGTTGTCGGCGGTATCGGTGGTATCCAGCTCTCGGGCGTCGATACGGCGGATTATTCGACATCGACGTCTGCCGTCTTTGTCAACCTCGCCGCCACGGGCAATCTCGACATCGACATCCTTGGCATCCACCTCGGGCTGACGGGCGTCACCACCGGCCGCGGCGGCGAAGCCGAAGGCGACAGCCTGATCGGCTTCACCAACCTGTCGGGGTCCAGCTTCGACGACTATCTGGGCGGCAACTCCGACGAGAACACCCTGACCGGCGGCGCAGGCAATGATAACCTGGCGGGGAACGGGGGCGCCGATGTGCTGGATGGCGGTGCCGGCACCCAGGACATGGCCGACTACATCGCTTCCAGTGCGGGGGTCACGGTCAGCCTCGTCACTGGCACCGGCACTGGCGGCGACGCGGCCGGCGACACGCTGACGGGCATCGAATGGCTGCGTGGCAGCGCCTTCAGCGATTCCCTGACAGGCGATGGTGGTGCCAACCGTCTGTCCGCGCACCGGCACTGGCGGCGACGCGGCCGGCGACACGCTGACGGGCATCGAATGGCTGCGTGGCAGCGCCTTCAGCGATTCCCTGACAGGCGATGGTGGTGCCAACCGTCTGTCCGGCCTGGCCGGCACGGACACGCTCGACGGCGGTGACGGGAACGATCAGTTGATCGGTGGTGCCGGGGCCGACGTTCTGACCGGTGGCGCGGGATTCGACACCGCTCTCTACGACAACGCATCCGTCGGCGTGACCGCGAACCTGGCCAATCCGTCAGCGAATACGGGCGATGCCGCCGGCGACACGTACAGCAGCATCGAGAACCTCGTCGGCAGCGCCTTCGCGGACACTCTGACCGGCGACAGCGGTTCCAACTATCTCCAAGGATGGAACGGTGACGACGTGCTGAACGGCGGAGGCGGTGCCGACATCCTGAACGGTGGGCTTGGTGCGGACACCTTCGTCTTCTCCTCCATCGCGGACTCCACCGCCAAGGCGCCGGACCGCATCAACGACTTCTCCCAGAGCCAGGGAGACAAGATCGACCTGTCAGGCATCACCCATGGCAGCGGCACTTTCATCGGCACGGAGGATTTCACCCATCACGCCGGTGAGGTCCGCATCGTCGAGGGAACAACCCAGACTGCCGTGTATATCGACGCCAATGGCGACGGCACGGCCGACGCACAGATTCGCTTGTTCACAGCGGTCGCTCTGACGGCGAGCGATTTCACGCTCTAATCGAACCGCGCCGTCGGAAAAGGGGCTGTCTGTTCGCTCGGGCAGCCCCGAAGCCTAGGAGCGGGGCATGCCAATCGCGAGACGCCAGCGTGGCTCGGATGGGAGCATGGCGGCAGATTCCTGCTGGGCATAGAACTTCCAAACGGAACAAGTTCCTGCCGTTGTGCGTCAATAGGATGGGGTGCCCGCAAGCGCCCCAGACTCCCCTCGGCCCCGCCCAGTTTCGGCGGGGTTCTTTTTGAGGGGCGTCGACCCGATTGCAAGGGAGGTCCTTACGAAGCGGGTCGACGCCGGGCGCCGGTTGTCGGTGACGTGCGCCCGAGACATAAAAACCTATTCCTGCGATGCGTTCCATCAGCAGGAGGAACCTAGCCAATTGCTGCCCGTTTAGGCGTAAGAGAATTTCGGGTTTTGAACGCCATGGCGACCACAAATTACGAGGACCCGGCTGCCTGGAGGGTCGAAATTTACGACAACCGCGGCGTTGCATCCTGCGGTCGTTATCGCGCTGTTGTCCGGTTTCGTGGCGGCGGTCCCTTGTGCCTGGTTTGGACAGAAGCGCCTGACGCGGAGCTTGGCAGTGCGAGGCTGCAGGCCGTGGTTCGCGAGGCCTGCTATCGGGCGCTGGGCGAGGGCAAATAGCGTGAGTTGGAGACGACACAACGCCCGACTGCCGCGAGCATCCCGGCTGCACGGCTTGGGGAGCGTTCGGGTCGCCCGGTCCGCGTGGGGAGGCCGTCTGGCACTGCCAGGAGCGTGACCCGTTCGGCGGGAGGGGAGCGAGGGGAGAGCGCAGCAACGCGTCGTCAGATGACCCGGATCGCGATCCGCTGTATTCTGGTCCGCTGCATCCCGATATCCCAGATGATTTCCGAGCGAGATTTTGATTGTCTGCAGAGTTGCGGCGCGCCAAAGAGCGCTACGAACGCGATCGTGACACAGCCAGGCGGGAAGCCGCCCTCAACCTCAGGCCGCATTTGGCGGTCGATTTTCGCTTGTCCGGATGGACAGGGAAAACCCTGGGCGCCTACTTCGACCAGTGGGGGCCGGCCGACCGCCATCCCGATGGGGATTGGGATTGGCCTGAAATCATCCGCAGGCACAATGACGCAGACCGGTTAGATATCGCCATTTGGGGGCCCGACGATAGGTTATGCGGTTTGGCTCTGGGCCTCACAAAAGGTCGTGCCATCGAGATCCGATATGTGGAAGGTGACCCAAGGGCCGATTGCCCCCTAACCGGAAGGCGGATTTTGATCGTCCTTGAATGTGCCGCAATTTATGCGCAGGCTATGGGCAAGGCAGAATTGCATGTGCAGCCAGTGAATGCGTCGCTTGTCGATCTATATCAGGTGAAGTACGGGTTCACGCTCGCGTCGCCGAGAAAGCAGAGCCCATATTACTGGAAGAAGGTGTGAAATGAAAGCGCTTCAGTGGGCGAAACGGGCTGCGGCCAGAGTTTCGCTGTCCCAGAAGCCGCTGCCTGAGCCCGAGGCCGTCAATGCTCAGCCTCGGGATCGCACTGGCTTCTTCGCCGGCCTTACGGCTGAGCAAAGGAAGATGGCCTTGGATTATCGAGGCCCCGAAAATCATGGCGATATCCAGTTTCGCCGCAACCGCCCAGCCAAGGCTTAGGCGACCAGATGGCAGCAGAGCCCCGCTTCGGCGGGGCTCTTTCGTTTCACCGCAGGCTGTAGAACAGCAAGACGGCATTCATCGCGACCCTGAGCGCCGCATTGATCTTGTCCTGGGTCGAGCCGTCGATCGGATAGCTCTTCGCCTCCGCGATGGCTTGGTCGGCGACGGCGGATGCCTTGGCCACACCATCGGCGAAGGCCGGGCTCGAACACACCGGCAGCTTCAGGGCGATGCAGGTGGCGGCCGCGGCCTTCCCGACCGCGACGTACCCCTCCGCATAGGCGATGTTCTTCTGGATGCCGCTCGTATCTGCAGGCGCAGCGCCGCCAGCAGCAGGAGCGCAGCCAGACAGAAACCCGATCACCGCCAGTGCGGCGAGGAAGGCCACGCCGGTGGCGACGGGCGGGCTGCGGAGTACGGAATTGCTGGACGGCGTTACCTTGGCGTCGGCGGCCAGCTTCTCCTTCGGCAGGTAGCCGCCGATCAGGGCGCCAAGCGCGGTGCCGATCACGGCCGCCACTGTCGCCGGCATCTCCGCGCCGGTGCCGGCCAGGCCGAACACGCCATTCCAGAGCCACAGGATGACACTGTCCAGGCCGCTGACGGTCGCGGTGCCAGCGGCGATTGCGCCGACCACGGCGCCGAGCACCTTGCGGCTGAGGTCGCTCCAGTTGCGGGTCACGGTCTCCATGGTCACTTCTCCTCAGCAGGAAGGGCGACGCGAGCCGGCTGGAAGATGGCCCTGTTGACGGCCATGAAGCCCTGCTCGATGTGGGCGCGGCCGATGGCGTACCAGCGCTGATCGACGACGCCCGGCGCCGCAGTGGCAGCGAGGTCGTCGAGAAGCCGGAGCACGCGCTCCTCCATCTCCTTGTTGCGGTTCACGAGCGCGACCTTGTCGTCGCTCTGCGGGCGGTAGCCGGCGACCGGCAGGCCCTGATGTTCAGCCATGCTGATGCCCCTCCTCCGGGCATAAAAAAGCCCGCTCGAAGGCGGGCGGGTTGATCTGGCAGGTATCTACGGCAATGCCGCATATTCGCTTGCGCTCGATACGGCATTGCCGTATATCATGTGCGCATGAAGACCGTCGTCGAAACCCCCGCCTACCTCGCCGCCGCCAAGGATGCCGGCATGACCGAGGCGGAGCGTACCGCCGCAGTCCTGACCCTCGCGGCGAACCCGGAAGCCGGCGACCTGATCCAAGGGACCGGCGGCTGCCGCAAGGTTCGCGTCGCCGGTCGCGGCAAGGGCAAGAGCGGCGGGTATCGGGTGATCACCTATTTCGCGCTGGGCGCGGGCCGGGTGTTCCTGCTGACGGTCTTCAGCAAGGGCGAACGGTCGGACTTGTCGCCGAAGGAGAAAGCGGCCCTCGCCGCCGTGGCGAAGACGATCGATAGATAGGAGGACAGCAATGGCGAAGAAGGCTTTCGACAAGATCATGGCCGGGCTGAAGGATGCCCAGGCCATCGCCGCCGGGACGGCCGACCCGGCGACCTACCGCGTTCACGTCCCGGCCACGATCGACGTCAGGACGATTCGCCGCCGGCGCGGACTGTCGCAGCAGGCATTCGCCGATCGCTACGGCTTCAGCGCTGCCGCAGTGCGAGATTGGGAGCAGGGCCGCAGGGCGCCCGAAGCCGCAGCGAGGTCGTTCCTGCTGGTGATCGACCGTGAGCCGGATGCCGTCGACCGGGCGCTGGCAGGCTGATCACGCCTCCAGCTCCGCAATCGCATCGTCGACCGCCGCCCAGGTCTTCGGGCCTGCGTTGCCGTCCGTGACCAGTCCGTGCGCCGCCTGGAACTGCCGCACCGCCTCCGCAGTCAGCGGGCCAAGCGCGCCATCGGTCGCCAGCTTGGGCGCCGCGCCCAGGCGGTTCAGGGCGCGCTGGAGGGCCACGGTCGAGCGGGAGCCGATAGACGGCGCGGTCGCGCCCCAAATCGCCTTGGCCTTCGCCGTCAGCGCGATGCGCTCGGCCTCATGGTTCGCCGGCTTGTCGCTGCTGGCCGAGCCACGGTTGATGGCCCGGCTCACGGAAGCCGCGTCGTCCGCGTCCGCCCAGCGGTTCAGGTTGTGCTCTGACCAGTACATGCAGGCGACGATGGCCCCAAGCGCCGGCGTCGCTACCAGATCGGGCTTCGCCAGAAGCGGCAGCCCGAGGGCCTGGCCGGCCTTGGCGTAGTTCGTGTCCCAGGTGAGTTGGATGCAGCCGCGGCCGAAGTACGGGGCGTAGCGGGCCTGGGAGCCGCCATACTCGCGCAGCGTCCGGAAGTGGTCGGTCTCCAGGCACGTCTGGGCGACGAAGTGCGCGACCCGAAGCGGCGTGTCGATCTGCCAGACAGGCAGCAGCAGCGCATAGGCCGGCGCGAGCGCATCCACCAGCGGCACGTCGGCACCGGGCGCGAGCGCCAGCATCTGGTCGGCGGTGATCATGGTCTCTCCTATCTGGGGGCGCCGCGGCGCCGGCTGTGCTGGACGGCCTTCGCGCGCCGGCTGTCGCATTCCTCGATGGCGCGATCGGCCAGTTCGCGGTCGGCCTTGCGCCCCGCCGCCATCTCCTCGGCCGTCGCCGGCAGCTCGATCGGCCGCCAGTCGATGCTGCACGTCACCGTCACGCCCTTGGGAAGCCGAGGCTCGCGCGGCGTGTCGACCGGCGCCATGACGGGCTTCTCCACGACGGTCGTGCCGCAGCCGGCCAGCAGCAGCGCGACCAGCAGGAACGCCCTCATTTCGGCCTCAGCGCCTCGATGACGCCGACCCGCTGCTCGAGCTGGCCGAGCCGGCCTTCGGTCTCCCGCTGAAAGCTCTGCCGCTCCTGGCGGCCCTCCTTGGCGGCCGATTCTGCCGCCTGCTGGCGCTGGTCTAGGAGGTCGACGCGGTTCGAGAGCGCGTTCAGCGAGGCGCTATAGGCCTCCAGCTTGCCGTCCAGCTTCGACAGGTACGCCGTAACGCCCGCGATCTGCTCAGTTGTCGCCTTCCCCTGCGCAGCGGTCGCCAGAGCCTGCGCGTCGATCTTGGCCGACAGGTCGACGTCATTCCGATCCTTGGTCGCGATCCAGGCCCCTCCTCCGAGGATCGCGGCCAGCAGCACGGACGTCATGATCTGGCCGATGTTGATCTCGGGCAGCACCCGCGGTCTCGATATCGCCATGCTGGTCCCCTCCAGGCATGAAAAAGCCCGCGCGAGGCGGGCGTGGCAGATCGCAGGGATTGCGGAAGCGCCTAGACGGCGGGGGCCTCGGCTTCGGCCTCTGGGTCAGGCTCGGGCACCGGAACCGGTGTCAAAGCAACCACCTGCGTCGCCAACTGATCGCGCTGCGTCAGGAGGTCGGCGTTCTCGGTCTCCAGATCGGTGACCCTGCGCAGTGCCGCGGCGGTCGCATCGGACATGATCTCCGACACTGCGAGCCCATCGAGCGACAGCGGCGCAGCCGGCAGGACGTCGTCCTTCAGAATCTCGCCGTCGAGCATGACGATGCGCCGCCACTGGACATGCGCACCTTTCGGCGTTCCGGCTTCGTCGAAGCGGATCAGGATTTCATAGGGGACGGTGGTATCGGAAAGGGCCATGTCTCTTCCTCACGAAACGGTCGTAGCTGTGTTGAGCCACTGCCAAACGGTGCCGTTCGACGTGGCAACGCGGTTAGATCCGGTGCCGTCTGAGACCCAGATCAACTGCGTCGCCGTCGCGGCGCTCGGCACGGTCGCAACGGTGTAGGATCGGAGCTGGAAGTGTCGGGCCGCGCTGATGACCGTGTCCGGCGTCGTGCCCATCTGGAGCGCGCCAGTGTGAGCAACACGGAGGCGCTCAAGAGGGGCTCCGGTGCCATCTGATGTAAAGATCCTGACCGACCCGGAGGGATAGGTGCCGGAGGCCAAGGTTGCGACGAAATTGATCGCAACGCCCTCGCGGACGGAGCCACCGACCACGCCCGCCGCGCTGATCGTGGCCATGGTGTCTTCGGCGCTCATGTTCGCCAGGCTGTTCACGGTTGCGCCGCGCGACTTGGCGAACAGCAGTCGCGGCGCTGTCGCATCCGCGCTGAAACGCGCAATCAAGGCCGATGCTTCGTCGCTCGTCAGGCCGAGTACCTGCAGCAACGGCGTGACGTTGGCGGCATTGCCGATGGTGGTGGTGAAGTTCGACGTCGGCGCCGACTGCGAGAAGGCGGTCGGGCCGTTGATGACGCCGCCTGCGGTTGAGGAAAAAGCGCGGGTGACTGCCATTTAGCCGTCCCTCAGGATGGTGCGGCGCATGGTCACCGAAGCAGCGATATCGGTCTGCATGGCCTGCAGCTTGTTGTCGACGGTGATCTGGAAGGAGAGGTTCGTAGAGCCCATGTCGGAGAAGGCGACGTTGCCGGCGCTGTCGACATGCACCTTCAACTCCGCGTTGTGCGTTGCCGCGGCGGCTTTCCGCCGGAGGCCGATGAGGAAGGTCCGGCCGAAAGGGGTCGCCCCGACCGTGCTCTGGTCAAGAACCGTGACCCAGGTGTTCTGCGGGAAGAGGATGTCGCTGTCGCTGTTGTAGATCCGCGCATTCGCGGCGCCGAGATAGACGTCCGGCAGCCGCGGGACGAACAGATCGCCATTGGACTCCAGGAAGAGCCGCGGCGAGCCGCTGGTCAGGTCGTATAGCAATGCCTGGGTGGGCGACGACAGGATGCGAACGCCCATGATGTCGTTGTACATGGTTGTGTTCTCACCGCCGTTGGCTCCCTGGTTGCCGCCGAAGATGGTCATCGAGTTGAGGCACAGGTCGTGCCCCCGAACGCCGCCGATCCACGGGCCCTTGACGCTGCTGCGCTGGAATGGCGTCTCGAAATCGCCCGGGATCACGTCGAAGAAGAAGCGATTGGCCGCGATGCCCGGGCGAGGATGGTCCGGGGTGATGGCGGGGTTGCCATCGTCCGCCGTCACAATGGCGGCGATCGTCGTCGTGTCGGTGCCGTTGGAGATCGTCTCTCCGACCTGAAACGGAGAGCCATTGTTGTAGACCGGGGTGTCGTGCATCACCAGGATGCGCTCCAGCCCGGCGAACCTGTATTTCGTCAGGATCTGCGCGACCGCGCTGCTCGTCTGGCCGGTGATGTTCTGATATGGGCTGAAATTGGCGTTATCGGCGACCTGCAGCTCGGACAGGTACTGGCCGCCCGTGTCCAGATCCGCGATGATGTCGCTATAGCGCGACTTGCGGAGCAGCGCGACGTTGCCCCACCGATTGCCGGCGATCCGGTCGAAATGGATGTACTGCGCCTCGACGATCGGAATGCCCGCGGCGCCCACAGTCGTCGGGCCGTCTGCCAAGAAGCCGACGTTGTTGCCGGTGATGAAGCCGCCGGTCCACCAGTTGTCCGACACCCCGAAATTGGTCGCTGTGTTCCGGATGCCGATGTTGCAGTCGAAGATGCCCCCGATTTCGAACCGGCACTGCGAGGCGCCGTTCTGCTGAGACAGCGGCGCGGTCGGGTGCCCGGAGCCATTGCCGATGCCATCGGCCAGGCGGCCATTGCCGTCCAGGTAGCCGAAGCGCCCGCGGATGTTGACCAGGTTGCCGGTCGACCCGACGCGCCCGAGCCCGATCAGCGGCTGCTTGCCCAGCACGCCGGCAACGCCGGGGGTGAAGCTGTCGTGCGCCTTGATCCGGGCATCGTAGAAATCCAGGGTGAAGCCCTGCCGGTTCTCGGCGACGGTGCTGTATAGCCCGCTGATTTCCCAGGTAGACCCGAACGCAAACCGCCCCTTCCCCGTCACACCGTTGCGGCTGTTCGCCTTGGCATAGGTCACCGCATCGCGGAACGCCTGCACACTGTCGGCGACGCCTGTCGGGTCGGCGCCAAACATCATCACATCCACATTGCCGCCGCCGGCCCCGTTCTGCAGGGCCGTGATCTCCGTCGCCGCGATCGTGAAGTTGTCCCTGGAGCCACTGAAGTTGTTGCGCACGCTCGTCGTGGTCGGGCGGCCGGTTGCCGGCTTCGTGGCATCGATCAGGTTGGGGTCGATATTCGAAGGCATATCGGTGATCCCTAAAGAATTCGAGAAATCTGGACGGAAACGCGTGCCGGATCGAATGGAGCGGGCGAGCTATTTCCGTTGTTTGTGACGATTTGGACGCCTGTCGCTGTCCGGGTGCCTGCGACAACGTAGGATTGCGCATTCTCGCCAGTCGGCGAGTGGTCAATGGTGATTGAGACGTGCGCGTGGCCGCCGCCAATACTCGGGAAACTGATCGTGTAGAGACCAGGCCCGTTGCGGACGACAGCCGCGCCGCCGAAGGTCGCGATCGTGTTGCCCGCGCCTCCAAAGGCGATCGATGCCCAGGTTGTCCTGCGCACGCCGTCGCCGCTCAGGTTGTCCAGCGTCTTGTGGGCGGCATCGACCGCAGCATTGAACTGCCCGCTGCCGTTGGCGATCTCCGGCAGGTTGCCGGAGGCGGTGCCGACGTCGCGGAGCGCGGCGCTGCCGCGGTCCGCGCCCCATGGCGAGAGCATCCGGAACGACGTCCCGATATCAACGACCTCGTAGGTCGTGCCGGTGCGGAGATCACCGATCTCCAGCAGCCCGCCATCAGTCTTCCGGATCGGCTTGGCGCCCTTCCCGTCGATGTTCAGCAGGCAGCTCGGCGAGTTATCGACATGGACGTTGAAGGTATAGATGCGCCCCGTCGTATAGGCAGCGATAGGGGGCGTCATGGCGAGGGTGTAGCTGCTTGACGTCCCGGCCGTGGTCCCACCGTATGTGGCCGCGCCTCCGATGGAGCCGTCGCCCAATTGTCGGATGACGGACATCATGTCCCGCATCGTGTCGTTGACGGTCGACGGCGCCATTCCTTCCGGGGCCCCTTTGGGCGGCGTCGCGTTGTTGTTCGCCGGAGTGGCGCTGTAATCGAGGTACGTCGTCATCCCGGCCGGGCCCCCAAACGAAGCGACCCGCTACGACGAGCGGGCCGGATGTGCTAAACTGGCGGTATGCAGGAAAATCAGGACGAGCCGCCGAAGCTCTACAGCCTCGCGGTATTCGCAAAGCCTCGTGAAGAGCAGCCCCAACAGTGGGTCGTCGACATAGACGACAACCTCCGGGACGATTGGGCCTTCAACGGCTGGCACCTTCTCCCAATCGCGACCCAAGCAGCCCTGGTACTGATACTCGCCCTGCTGCTCCGAGCAGCCCTGCGATAGGCTTCGGCTGTTTCGGCGTGAACATCAGGCGCTGAAGCTCGTCCATCACTTGGGCACGAGACTGCGGGTCATTGGCGAGCAGGCGCCGTCCGATCTCACGGGCGACATTTTCATCCATGCCTTGTGCACGTCGTGCCGCAATGCCGATACCGGCTCGCGCCATCCGTATCGGGGAGCCCGACAGGACAGCCTCTCCGGCCTGCGCCATCTCGCCGAGATTGGAAATCTGGTCTGCGTCCTCGGCCAGCCGCTCCGCCGTCTGTGAGCCGCTGCGCGCCACCCGATCGGTGCCGACCATCTGGCTTTCGCGGCGCACGGCGTCTTCAAGCGCCTCATAGCTCTGCCGATCCGGGAACAGCGGCTCAAGCCGACCCCGCATCTGCGGCGACAGCAGCCCGAGCGCCTGATTGCGCGTTTCGGTGCCGCGAGAGATCATCTCGGCAAGCTGGCGTGCGACGCCCAGCCGAGCCATGTCCTTGTCACCAGCGGACAGGCCGTTGAAGCGCCTGAGCAGCGGCTCCAGATCCGATCCGCCGCGAGCGATGGAACGGCCGAGCCACAGCGCTTCCTTGCTCTGCGCCGGGCCGGCCCAGGCAGCGCGGGCCTGCTGGTATTCAGCCGGCGCCACGTCGTCTAGCGTCTTCACATAGGCCTTGCGGACCATCTCGATGGCGCGCCCGCGCTCGTCCAGCGCCAGCTTGCCGGTGGTCGTGTCGCGATAGCCCTCCAGAATGTCATCCAGCCCACGCTTCGCAGCGTCGAGCAGACGCATATTCGGCACCGCGCCGATGACCGGGTCTCCGGCCTCGTTGAAGCCGGTGATGGCGTAGTCGCTCGGATTGAAGGACTTGTTCTGCGCCAGGGCCTCCAGGCGCTGGATCTCCAGTCCCTTCCGGATGCCCTGCTGCATGATCGGGTCCTGCAGGAAGCCCTGGATCCGGTCATTGGTGATGGCCTGGTTCTCGGCAAAGGCCTTCTCGTAGAGCGGCGCGGCCTTGGCCTTTTGAACCTGCGTCAGGTCGTCGATGGTCGTGTAGAAATCCTCCGGGGCGCCGAAGCTGCGACGGATCACGTCGCCGAGACGCTGCGGGCGCAGGGCACCCCGTGCGTCCAGAACCTCGCTGATGACCGCCCTACCCTCCCCCGGAGCCCGATAGGCCGAGCCCAGCAACCGCTGCATGTTGGGGCCCAGGTCGGCCGGTGTCATTGGCTGGCTGCCAGCGGCGTCCATTGCCTGCGTCGCGGTCTCCGGCGTCAGGCTGTCACGCCGCATGGCGCCGGCAATGAGCCGATTGGCCTGTTCGTCGGCCGGGCGCGTCCTGAACAGCGTCTTGAACATGTCCGAGCTGCGGCGGATGAGAGCCCCGGTCGCCGGGATCGCGCCGCCGAGAAGGCCGCCGACGGCGCCTCCTGTGGCCGCGCCTTCAAGCCTGTTCTCTGCGCCGCCCTCGCCGCTCAGGAAGCCGCCAGCGGCGCCCGCGCCTGTCCCCAGCCCAACGCCCTGCGCGACACGCCCAAGAAGCGATGGCGCAGCCTTGACGAGGCCGGCAACCGGAGCAGCGAGCATCGCGCCGCCGCCAAGCTGCGCAAGCATTGACATGCCGGGGTTATCGGAGGCGAAGTCGGCGTTGTCCTGCCGCGCCGTATCAACGCCCGCCTGATAGCCGCGGCCCGTTACCATGCCCGCGAGGCCGCCAAGAGCCTCATCGGCGCCGCCGAGCGTCAGGCCCTGGGCGATCTGCCCCGTGATGCGCGGGTCAAAGAGGGCGCGCATCTGCTGACGCCCATTCTCGCGGCGCCGATGAAGCTGCTCGCGGACATTAGCAAGGCCCGCGATATAGCGTTCATGCGCCGTAGGCTCGGCGGCGGGGGGCCCGTTGGTGGGTGGCGCGCTACCGTAGCGAGCCCACGGCCCGTCTGCCGGTGCCTGCTGCTGATACTTTTCCCAGGGGCCGGCCATCTACTGAACCTTCTCCCAGGAGTTCGGATCGGCAGGATTGCCGCCCTTGAAACGGTAGCCGGACTCGACTGCGCCGACCGGCGGAGCGCTCTGGATCTGCTGCTGGGACTGCTGAACTCGCGCCTCTCCCGCCATCGCCGAAAGCTGCTGACGCTCCTGGTCAGACAGGACCTGCACCCCGGCGATCTGTTTCTGGGCATCGACAGGACTGATTTCACCGGAAAGCGCCCGGTTGGCAATCTCGCTGATCTGCCGCTGCGCCCTCACCGATCGCGACAGGATCGACAGGATGGTCTGGTTCGCTCCCGGCGTGTTCGAGAGCTGCGGCAGCGTCGACTTGAACAGCTCGACGTCGCGGTCAGACATGGTGCCGGATCCGGCCATGCGCAGCGTCGGCACGATCTGGTTCGCGATGGCCTGGATGGCCTGTGCCTTATCGGCAACCTGGCCTTCGCCGAGGCCAAGGGTGCGGCCGACGTTGCTCAACCACGCCGTCGTCTCCGCGCCCGTGCCCTGCGGAGCGCTCTGCAGCAGTGTCCCGAGCTGAGATAGCTGTAGTTCACGCTGCCCGATCTGCGGAAGCTGCCCGGCGAGGTCGGCGAAGCCCTTTGCCTGCACCTCGCCGGCCGTCTTGGCGAACTGCGTCTCTCCGGCGTTGTTGACGTTGACCGTCGTGCCATTGCCGCCGATCTGGGACACCTTGCCGGTGGCGTCGATTTGGAACGGGACGCCTGCGGGCAGGCCATACTGCTGGCGTTCCGCCTCGGTAACGGGGCGTGAGCCAGGAGGCATGCCGGCAGGCGTGATGTCCTGCGCAGACCCCTGCGGCGACACGGCGACAAGGCGCCCGTTCAGCTCACGCACCTCCGGCCGCTGCGGCGTGATGCCGGCAGCCTGGAGGCGCTGATCCGGCGTGAGAGTGGACGGATCGACGCCGAGCAGGTTGAAGTTGCGGCCAAGCTCGGTCTGCTTCTGCTGCGGGGAGCCGATGGCCGAGAACTGCGTCGGGTCGTTCTTGTTGACCGCGATCGGGTTGCCATTGGCGTCCTGTGTGATCTGGTAATCCGGCACCTGTGGCGTGATGAACTGCCGTGAATTGGGGTCATATGCCCGGCCGCCGATGTTCATGACGTCCTGCGGCGTCATGCCGGCGGCCAAGACGCGCCCCACTGCCTCGGGACCGCCAAGGGCATAGAGCGATGCCAATTGCGGATTGCTCTTGGCGAGCCCCTGGAGTGCCGTCTGCTGGCGTTCCTGCTGCGCATCCTGCTTCCGCTGACGCACGGCGCCCTGGATGGCCTGACCGCCCAGCAGTCCCCAATCCTGCCGCCCCGAGCCGGCAGCGGCCAGCGCCGCGCCGATACCAGACAGCCCGGCCCCCAGCTTGTCCTGCCAAGTGGGCTGTGCGGTCGCCAGAAGCCCCTGCGTGACCTCCGGAGGCAGATTGAGCAATCCCTGACCGGCCATTCCATTACCCCCAATCGGCTGCGCTGGCGCCGGGTTGCTCGCTGCGGCCGAGATGACATCGCTCCCGGCGCCCCCATATAGCGTGTCGGCACCCTGCCCTCCGGCGATCTGGTTGGCGTACCGCACACGGTTCTCATAACCGCTGGCCTGCGTCGGGTCGCCGCCGGGGGACCATCCAGAAGGGCGCTCAAAGCCCAGGAAAGCGGTAGCGGCTTCTGCCGGCGTCTTCGCCGTCTGCAGGAGCGCCCCCGTCTTCCCCTCGCTGGTGCGCAGCTCCTGGTTCAGGAAGTCCAGCTGCGTGTATGGGTCGTTGACATCCTTGCCGACCCTGCGGGCATAGTCACGAAGGGCCGTCATGCGCCCCTGTCCCGGCTGCGGATCGCGCCAGCCAGCTAGGCCAAATCCGGTGCCATTGTCATGAACGGCGGTCGGATTGAAACTGCTTTCCTGCTGCAGGTTCCCCAGGATGCCGGCAGCAGCCGCTGGTGACCATCCGAGCTTTTGCAGATGGAGCAGCCCGCGGCCAGGAGTGAAGGGGGTCATGTCGCGGCCTCAGAGGAACATAGAGGCGCCCTGGAGGCCGAGCCCCAGCGCCTGCAGCCAGGGGCTCTGACCGCCGCCGCTGGTCCGTGTCGTGCCACCAATGCCCTGCATTCCGGACAGCGCAGAGTTATACTTGCCTGCCAGATCCAGCAGATACTGATTGGCGGAAAGCTGCTGCCCCTGGCGCTCCTGACCGACCTGCCCCAGGATACCGCCCGGCAGCGTTGCCAGCCCGGGCGCCGACGTCATGGCGGCATTCTGACGGGCGCGCTCGTCGCTGTAGTTCTGATAGGCCAGGCTGCCGGCGGTGTCGCTCAGGGCGCCGGCAAGCGTCTTCTCGGCGCTGTTGCGGGCGTTGGCGTAGAGACCAGACCCCGCGCGGCCCGCCTGCAGGAACGTGGCGTCGATGCCAGGCGCAATCTGCTGGTTGAACTGGTCAACCATCGGCTGCGTCGCCTTGGAATACATCTGCTGGAAATACGGGTTGCCCGCCGACAGGAAATTGCCCTGTACCGTCTGGTTCGCCAGCCCGAGCGAGTTGTTCAGCAGCGAATTCGGATCGGTCGCCTGGCTCGTCAGCGCCCCCCAGCCCTGCTGCGTCGCCGGGTCGATGCCGGGGAAGCCAGCACTCCGCGCGGCATTGTAGCCGTGGTCGGCCGCCACTGCGGCGTTGTGCAGTTGGTCGGCGACGCCGCTCCACGGCTCGCTCTTCGTCTTCTGGGTGCCGCCGCCGTTCATAGGTCCCTCACCAAGTACGAGCCGACCGCTCGGATGCCCCGTTCAGTCCTCAACCAGCCGGGCCGCCCCCGGACCTCAAGTCTCGTGCACCCGCGGGCCTTGGCTCCCGTCGCGATATGTCGCTGGATCTCCACGACCTCTTCCAGGTCACCGCCGGCCAACCAGATCACGCAGGCCTTCACGCGCGGGTAATTCAGGATCTCCGTCACCAGCGCGCTCTTTTCTCCCAGCCAGAGCTGAGAAGAGCCCGTTGCCAAGCAGTCCAGCACATCGGCTGGCCAATGAGTGCCGGCCATCTCGATTGCTGGCTTGAGCCGCGGGAGTGCCTTTTCCCAGGCCATAGCCAAAGCCCGCCGATTGGCGTGATCGACCGGTTCAGCCGAGAACGACATACCGGAACGTCTGGTCGGTGAAGGCCGCAGACGGATGCACGATCAGGATTTCGCCATTCTGGTTAATCTGGACCAGCATGCCGCCCGCCTGTGCCGCATATGCCGACGCCGTCAGCGGCATCAGGCCGATGAAGCTGGACGTCGACGCAAGCGGATCGATCACGGTCGTCACGACCACGTTCGGCGTCAGCGTGAACTCGCGCACCGAGTTGAGCTTCCCGTCGCGGACCTCATTGACCACCTGGTTGACGTCCCGCTGCCCGGAGGTCGGATAGAGCTTGCGAAACGTGGTCATGTCAGGCCGCTCGGCTGCGCCATCACGTCAACGCCGGTCGCCTGGGACCAATTGCCGGCGATCTGCATGCGAACCCGATGGAATCGGGCATCGATGATCGGATCGAATTTGCAATCTCCGGCACGGGTTGGAGACTCCGCGGCGCTGAGCGACACGTCTTCCCACTGGTTGTCGCGATAGCCGACCTGAACCGTGGGCGATCCATCGCATAGCGGGCGCACCGACTGCAGCAACGCACGCAGATCGCCCCCAAGCGTCGCCTCGCCAGTTTCGATCGCCGCCGGCAGAGGAGCGCCGTTGAACAGGCCGAACTCATTGGCGATGGTGAAGGCGCCGAAGTAGACGGAGCCCCCGGCCCAGCGCTGGCTGTCCAGCGAAGCCGGAAGGGCGTCGATCGACGTAGAGACGGTGTCAAGCTGGTCCAGCGAGAGAGGCTGGGACAGGAAGGTCACCAGAGAACGCAGCGACTGGCGGATGATGCTCCATCGATCGGTCACCCAATTGTAGAGCAACAGCGTGTCCGGATTTCCGTCCGGCGTGTCGACCGACACGAAAGAGAGCGCATAGATCTGCCGGGTCGGATCCATCGACGCCGACATGTTCAGGAAATTCGAGGGCTGCGCATTGACCTTGAACCACCTGTCGATCTTGCCGGCGCCGATCGGCGTCACGGCCGCGCCGTCGCAGGCGTAGAAGCCATCCTCCGAATAGAAGATCGTCATCTGCCCGTCAGTCGCCACGCTCCCCGGCGCGATCGTGCCGCGATTGCGAACGATCTCGTCGAACTGGAACACGACCGGCGGCCCGACATAGGTCATGCGGTAGATCGATTTCCGGCAGATCACCAGGCCGTATTCGCCCCCGACGCCGCCAAGGATTTCCTCACCTGTCAGCAGATCCTGGAAATCGCTTTGCGTGGTCGGGTCCGGCGTCCAATCGCCTGCCGGGCCGCCAGCAGCCGAAGACGGTGACCAACGCACCCGCAGCGGCCTCTGACCGTCAATATCGAACGTGTTCAGCGCAACCAAAAACTCACGCACCACCATCAGATACTTGGCCCTGGGCGCTGTTGCCGACACGTCGGCGAAGTCGGTCGATGTCCCCATCGTGTATGTCTGGATGGGATCGGCGTAGTTCGTGGCCAGAATATCATAGCCGTACTGCGTGAACTTCCAGAACGTCTCGGCCGGGGTGTTGTAGCCACCGGATTTCGACACGTCGTCCCAGCCGGCCGCGCCCTGCCGATAGAGCTTGCCGGCCGTGCCGGCGAATGAGAACGCGATGCCCGTCACCGACTTGCCGGAGATCCCGCCGAGAGCCGCGCCGTCCAAGGCGGTCGTCAGCGGAGACAGGGCCTGCCAGGAGCCGTAGTGACTGTCCGCCGTCGACTGCGGGACGACGTTGGTCGCCACCGTCAACCCGCTGCTATCGAGAGGTTGCGTGTCTGGCGTCCAGGCGCCGAAGGGGATCCTCATGATTCAGGATACGGCAACCGCGGCGTCCACACCTCGCCGCCGGGCGAGACATCCCACTTCGATTGCGGGCTCAGGGCGAAATTTACGGCGGTGACATCCCAAAGCGAGATGCCGTCGTCCCAGATCGACTCGAACGCCTCGTCCTCGCGCTTGACCCACTCTTCGTAGGGCATCAGGAAACCCTCGTCTGAAGCGGCGAACCGTTGAATTCGATCGTCTGCTCGGATGCGCGCAGATCATCCAGCTTCTGCTGCAGCAGCGGCTGATATCGAGCCAGCAACGCATCGTTCTGGTAGAAGAGCGCACACTGCACGAGCGCGCCGAAGAGGTAGATGTCCGGATTGCGGTCCAGCAACCAGTTCGACGTCGCCAGCGACGTCAGGGCCGGAATGCGCTCGTAGTAGATCGCCTCGAAATCGTAATCCTGGTCAGGCAGCGGCCCGAGCTGGAATTCCGAGCCGAATTGCGCATAGAACTTCGGCCGCCCCATGTTCAAGCGCATCAGCCGCGTACGCATCCAATCGGAGGTCACATACTGCAGCTCTTCGAACGGCGTGGTGTCGTGCGTCAGCACGCGCAGTCCCAGGCAGTTCGTTGGCATCGACAGATAGGCGTCGCCCGCTTCAATGGTCGTGGCGGCGCGTTTTTCCATGCTGGTGACGCGCAGGACCCGGTTGAAGTCCGCCTCAGCCAGGGCAATGAAGTCGTTAGCCCGATCGGCATTGATGCTGTTGCGCGCCATCCAGTCAGCGACGGCGGAGATCAGGTCTGCATAGGCCGCGAGCGCCATCAGATCGTGCCCTCCGAGGTCCGCAGCAGCGACCATTCCCCGTCGTTCAGAAGCCGCAGCACAGCCGGCCAGTGATCCTTGTCCCAGGCGCGGATGCCGTACTTTTCCAGCCAGATCATCTGAACCACGGGCGGGATGCTGGCGACGTGCTGCCATTCGCGCGTGACGCCCATGCCGGACGGGTTGTCCGCGCGAAGGCGCTTGTTCGCCTCCAGCGTCGGTTCGACGTCCTGCGCCGTTTCGACGGCAAAGCTATCGTCGGACGCGAAGTGAAGCCGCTCAACAACGGCTCCGTCCGCATCGAGCAGCTTCGTCATCACCGCGCCTTACGGCTTGGTATTGGCGACGGTGACACCATCCGCCGTCGCGTTCGGGTAGATGTAGGTCAGGACGCCAGTGGCATTGCGAAGCGCAAGCCAGGTGATGTCCGTGTCGGTGGCGCCGCGGCCGAAAATGACCGCGTCGTCAGGCTTGCCGGCGGCTCCGTCCACAAGCGAGACGGTCCCATCGGCATTCTGCTTGATGTTCCAGCCCATGAAGGCCCTCCAAAAGAAAAGGGCGCCCGAAGGCGCCCTCAGTCAGTCCGTGTCGCCCGTCTTACGAGGTGAGCAGATCGGCGACGATGCCGCTGGCCGCCTCGTTGCGGGCCTCCAGGGTGTACTCGGTGATGATGTGCGCCTTGGTCGCGTCGCCGGTCTTGGCCAGATCCTCGGTGAAGGGCGCGCGCAGGGTCGCCAGTGCCCACATGCTGGTGTCCAGGAAGTGAGCATCGCGAGCGCGCTGGAAGCGGTTGGCCTTGATCTGGTGCGTGCCGAAGTCGCTCCGGTACACGTCGATGTTGGCCGACAGCTTCTGGTTGGACGTGTCCTGCATCTTGGTCACGTTGCCCGTGAAGCCGGAGATGACGGTCTTGTTGAACGACCCGACCATGATGAGGTCGACGTCGCCGCCCTGGTCCCAGGTCGCCTGCAGCACGCCCTTGGCCAGCGCCTCCGTCAGCGCCCGCTGGGTGCCATCAGTCGCCGCCGCGGAGGCGGTGCCATCGGCCCCGCCGGCGCCGCGATTGTCGTTGGTGGCGTACCAGCCACACAGCGGACGAAGCTGGCGGGCGGTTGTGGTGTTGCCGGTGACAGGCGCCTGGTTGTTGGTCAGAACGCGCTCCATGTCGCGCCGCAGCGACTTGGACTTCAGCATCATCTGGTAGACCATTTCCCGGCCGCGACCCGCCTTGTCGACGGCATCCTGGGTCCCGGAAACAACCACCGACTTCTTGCTGATCTGGCACCGATTGCCGAGACGGACGGTCGGGGTGACGGCCGCGAAGGCGGTCTCATCGCCTTCGAGCTGTGCATTGTCGGCCGGCGGATCCAGCGCGTCCGTCTGCCACTCGTGCAGAACCGCGGTCGCCTTGTTCTTGCCGATGGCCGCCATGAACGGCGTGTCGGTCGGCGAGATGTTGTAGATCTTGTCCGCCAGGTCTTCCCGATTGCCGATCGCCGAGAAGGTGGTGAAGGTGTTGGCAACAATGGCCATTTCGTAGCTACCTCACGTTGAGAGCAGCCCACACCAGGTCCGCTTTCTCGCGGAGGTTGTCGGTGCTGGCTGCGCGTTTCGTCAGGGCAGCGACCTTTGCGTTGGGCGCACTGGCGTTTGATGCTGGGCCGGGCTTGAGGGTCGGGGCCGCGACGGGCGGCGCCTTCTTCGCAGCCGGTTTCTGGGCCATCAGGCGGTCGTACAGCATCGCCTTGCGGGCGATCTGGACGGCGCGAGCATCCGCGACGGCGGCGATCTCTTCCTGGCTGTAGCCAGTCGTGCGGAGGAACGTGGCGATGTCCGCCTGATCCTTGGTCCGCTTGCCTTCGTCCCGCCACTCGGGGATGCGCTCGTCCAGGATCTTGGCCTGTGCGGCCATGTGTTCCCTGAACGCCGTCTCCTGCTGCTGCGCTTCCTGCTCCTGGACATGCTGCATCTCTGCGTGCATGGCCTGATAGTCGCGTGCCGCCTTGTCGTACCGCGCCTGCTCGACGATGTACCTGTTCGGGTCGGTCACGGCCAACTGCGGGTCAGGCGGCCTGGGGGCCGATGCCTGAGCCTGCTGCATCAAAGCGCCAAGGGCCTGCGCATAGCGCTGCCGCTCGGCTGTGGCCGCCTGGCGCTCGGCATCTGCTGCCCTGCGCTGTTCGGCGGCTTCCTGCTGGGTCCGGCCGTAGTGGCTGTTCCGCTCGCTCTCCCGCGTCGCGATATACTCGCGCAGTTCGGGTGGGAGCTGCTTGAACGCCTCGGCTTTGTCAGCACTCCAACCAAGCGGCAACACGATGGCAGGCTCTTCAGCCTGTTCGGTTGTGAGCTCGGTCTCTTCACCGCTGGCCGGCTCTCCCGGTGCGGCTTCGGTCTCCTCGACCGAATTCTCGGCTGCGCCCTCTTCGGGCTGCGGCTGTTCCTGCGTGGATGCGAACCGGCCGCGGTCATCGCGTGACGGTCCGGAAGCTGCATCGAGCAGCCCCATGATCTCATCCGTCTTGGCGTGCAGATCCGCGTCAAAGCCATTGTCGGTGTCGTCAGCCACGCGCTTTTCTCTCCAGTTCGGCCGCAGCAACCTTGCCGTCGCCGATCATCGCGGCGAACTCGTCACGGAATTGCTGAATGGCCTTGAACATGCGGTATGCCAGCTCGCGCCCATCCGCGTCGGCGACCGGGCTGGCCGTGATGGCGTCGAGCCATTTGCGCTCCAGCGCATCAAGCGTTTCGACGACCAATGGGTCGTTGGTGATCTGCTCGGCGTGCCGAGCGCGGGCGACGATGTCCTCGGGGGTCATTCGGGCTTCGGCACGTTGGTGGCCTGGGCCGTCTCAGCCTGCTTTTCGATCTGGTAGCGCTTCAACGCGATCTCCGCGTCCATCTCCATCCGCCGCAGCTCATAGTCCTGCGCCGCCTTCTCGCGCTCCATTTGCCGCCGGGCTGCCAACTCCTCGCGCTTCAGCGCAAGCTCCTGCTCCGCGAGCTGCCGGCGCATCTCGATCTCAGCAGCGCCCTGCTGCATCTGAAGCTGAATCTGCGTCTGGGCCTTCTGCTGCTCGAGCTGCAGCTTGCCCTGTGCCTCCAGCATCTTCGGATCGGGCGGCGGCGGAGATGGAGGCGGCTGATTGGCCGGATCGCTCGGATCCCCGAAATACAGCTCGGGCGATTTCAGGCCGCCGAACTCCACCAGCTTCCTCGCCGTGTTGTACAAGTGGTCCATCTTGACCATCGGCCCCTGCACGCCGCCCTGCAGCTGCACGGTGGCCTGCTGCGCCGGCACCACGCTCTGCAGGATGGCCGCAAGCTGCTCCTGCCGATCTCCCGTCCCCAAGCCAACGGAGACCTTCAGGTCCATCTTGTCGGCCCAGCCGCGCGGGTCCATCGGCACCCACTTGTTGCGAAGTCGGATCACCTTCGGCCGCTGCTGGTACTTCTTCACCGCGGCGTAGATCAGCTCGAAGGCACGCTTCACTCCGGTCTCGGCGAAGATCCGGGCAATCATCTTCAGGCGGCGCTGGCCGGCGCTGTTCATGATCCGCGCCGCGGTCGCCGTCTTGTTGATGACGTCGGGGTCCATTCCCTGCGCCTGGCGGATCAGGCCAGTCCGGCGCTCGATCACCTGATCCAGATACTCGATCATCGGGAACGAGGACTGCCCGACGAACGGCGTCACCTGGGCCTGATAGGCATCGGCCAGAGGTCCGGCATTGTCGGCAACGCGGATCACGCCACCCGGGCGGCTGTTTAGGACGTCGTCGAGATTGACCTTGCCATTGCGGACGAGCTGCCGCGGATTGTTCGAGAGGTACAGGCTGTCCAGGCTGCCGCGGGTGACGGCGGTCTTGATGTCCTGGATGTCCATCGTCTCGTCGGCGATGCTGCGCCCTTCCCAGGTGTGCGGCATCGGATTGGGCGACAGGCCGGCGAACCAATGATCATCGACCTTCGTGTCGTCCAGGATCGTGTCGTTGACCTTGGTGATCTTGCGCAGCTCGGCAATGCCGTCGCCATCCCGGTCGACCCGGATGAACACCTCTTCCGCCCAAACCATCCGCATGGACTCGTCCAGCGTCGGCGAGTTCATCGGGATCTGCGTCAGATCCTTGAAGCGCTCCAGCTTCTCACCGTGCAGATCGTCGCCCTGATCATCGCTAGGCAGCCCTTCGACGATCTCACGGTCAAAACCCTCCTCGATCAGGTCGCTCTTTCGCTTCTGCAGCCGCTGGCCGATGAACGGTGTGTCGGCAAAGCCCTTCGACCGGCTCCAGATCAGGAACTCCTCGGGTGGCACGCACTCGATGCAGATCTTCCCGCCCGGCACCGTCACGCGGGTCTGGACATCGTACAGCGGCGCCTGCATTTCGGCCGACGCGGCCTCGGACATCTGCGACGGCTTCTTCTCGACAATCTCCGTCGCCGGGTCGGTCTCCAGCAGCGCCAGCTCGTCGTCGGTCAGGCCGCAATAGCGTTCGTCCTTGGTGTGCTTTTCGTCCCGCCACCAGACCTTGACCACGCCGTTCTTGTTCAGCAGCGCGTCCTTGAACCAAGTGTACAGGATCTCGAACCCAGGATTGTCCTGGCTGAAGATCCAGTTCACATAGTCGGTCGCCTGCTCGGCCCCCTCCTCGTCCTCCGGCCCCATCGGATCGAACCGCACGAGCTGGTCGCCGGAGACGAAGATCTCCAGCAGGTCCGGCAGCATGCCGTCTACCGCCTCGGCGACGTCGCGGCTGACAACCTGCGACCGGCCATCGACTTCATCGCCCCGAGGATCGCCGCGGTAGTAGCGCAGCGCGCGCTCCCGGTAGGCGTCCAGCGGCTGATCCCAGATGCCGCCGCTGTCGGCAACGTACTGGTCGATCAGGGCCGCCAGCTCGCTATCGGACATGGCTTCGCCCTCGCCCGCCGTCGTTTCGGGGGCGTCGTCGGCGTAGTCAGCCATTCAGATGGGCCTCAGTCGACCTTGCGGGGACGGCCAGGGGCGCGCTTGACGGGCTCGGTCGCGTCGGCGGTGGCAGAGGGAGCGTCCTCGGCATCGCGACTGGCGACGTTCACGCCGGTCACCACCTGAAGCCCCTGCGCCATCGCCAGTGCCGCCGCCTCATCGCCGGAGGCAGCCTCAACCGTGACAGTCTGTGCGACCGCCTTCTTGGTGTCGGCGATGCCGTCGCCGTTCAGGTCTAGCAGCTCGAAGGTCGCGCCGGTCACGTCATAGAGCATCACACGATCCCGCGGTTGTCGTACTTGATCGGCTTGGACCAGCTCTGCGCCACGTCCACAGGCTCGGCGAACGTCAGCGCCATCGCGTCGCCCTCATCAGGACTGCGGACGCCGCGCTTGCGCATGTCCTCTTTCTTCTCCAGCACGACCCGCGTGTTGCTGTCGTACTTGTAGCCAGGCCCTGTCAGATCGGCATGCAGGCTGTCCAGGTCCGGGATATCGGTCCCGGCCGGGTCCTGCAGCCACTCCTTCATGCCCATCCACATCTCGGCACGGCGATTGAGCGGGCCGCCGCCCTCATTCGGCTCCGGCGCCAATGGCTTCTCGCCGAAGTTCACAGCCCGGGCCGTATCCCCGAAGCCCATCTCGCGCAGCCGGTCGATGACGCCCGCGCCTACTCCGCCGACGTCCACGAACATGCGCGCCGGCCTCTCCTTCTCCAGGATCTGCTTGCACCAGCCGGCCGTCGCCATCGTGTCGATACCGCTGCGGCTCTCGACCCTCAGAACCTTGCGGCCCCGACGCCAGCAGATCGCCGTGCGATCCTCACCCGTCCACGCCGGGTCGACACCCACGACCAGCGGGCCGGACGCTTCCACAGTGCGTCTACGGGCCGCCGTAACGAGCGCGCCAGGGATGAGGCTGTCGTGCCCGCTGTTCTGGAACGCCTCGGCCGCCGTGGCCGGGTATTCCTGCTTGAACAGCCAATCATCCTTCAGTTCGGCGATCTTGGAACGGCGCCAAGCCATCTGCTCCAGGTCAAGCCCGTGCGCATTGGCGTATTCGCTCTCCTCGTCATTGAGCCCGAAGCCCTCCGGCGCCGGCTTGCGGTACTCCGGCGACCAGAACCACGGGATGAAGATCGCCTGGTACTCGGACTGCCCAGCCTCGGCCTTCTGCCATTGCTCGTGAAAATATCCGCCGATGCCGTTCGCCGTGGACTCTAGAATGACCTCGGTGCCTGGCATGTCGGGAATGGCCTGCATGACACCCGCAGCATGCGTCTCCGCGAACGGCCAGAACGCCACTTCCGAGCCATGAAACCGCTGGATCGTCGACGAACGCCCCGCACCCTTCGTCCCTGCGGTCCCGATCTTGTAGCCGCTGTCGAGCCGATCGAACGTCAGCTCCTTCGCATTCGCCGCGCCCGTGCTGGGCTTGACCAGCGCCGGCATGTGTTCGTGATAGCGCGTCACCATCTCAAACAGGTTTGCCGTCGCAGCATCCTCGTGGGTCAGGATGAACACCCGCACGCCGCGGCTGTGGGTGACCTGGTGATAGAACCGGCCGCCGACATAGGTGCTGCATCCCTGCTGACGGCCTTTCAGGATGATCGCCCGGACCTTCCCGGTGCGCCCCAGCTGCTCCTCTAGCCGCTTATGCAGGTACTGCTGCGGTTCGTTCAGATTCAGCGGCTCAACCGTGCCGGCCTTGGTCCGAATGCGTAGGCACTTGGCCGCGTAGTGCGCGAAATCATCCTTGAGCCGCTGGCGTATCCCACGCTCGCGGTCGGACATCTGCGCTACGGTCATTCCAGGTCGGATAGCGCGTCTTCGTGCTTGAACGTCATCTCGCCGCTATGCTCGACGGCAGCCAAGCGCGGGTGGATAAACGGCGCCGCGGCTTTTGCCGCGTCCATGCGTACTTCGTGATCAAGTCCATCGTCACGCAGAACGCTCAGCATGTACTCCAACGGCGTCAGGCCGTTTTCTAGGGCCTTGTCTGCGATCTCTCGCGTCTTCGCCGTGGTCGAGCCCGGCTTACGGCCTGCGCCCGGCCTACGGCCGCCATGACCGTCGACCATCTTGATTTGCCTTGATTGATTTCAAGAAAAAACCCGCCTCGGACTACCGGGGCGGGCTCTCTTCGGGCGCACGACGTCACCCTGCATTTCGGTAATGAAACACATCTCAGTCGAGAGCGCAACACCCATTTGCGATGCTCAACTCATGATGCCGATGCCGAGATTCACCGACACCAGAACTGCGAGGACGAAGAGGAAGAGCAGGGCCAACTGCCTCTTGGTAGGCCGTTTCGAAATCATACGATTTAGCCTAGCCTGCGCTTTGCTGACGTCATCCACCTTCGACACCAGGCTGCCCACATCCAACACCAAGCGCTGCGTATCGCGCTTGATGTCGGCCAACACGTCCACCGGCAAGCCACGCCCTTCCGTCATGCCGCCTCCTTCATCGCTTCGACTGCAGATCGCCCTACAGCTTTGATCCTTGGTGCGGAACGCACCAGCGCGTCCAGCGCCTCCCGGACCAGCGGCGCCGCGGCGACTGCCTTCGGCAGCAGTGCATCGACATCCGCCGCCGGATCCGGGCAGGCCAGCGAGAGCGCGATGCGGCAGCGGAAGTCGAGCCGGCCGAGAGCATCGAGCGTCTCGCGGTACTGCGCCATCGTCCGGGCGAAGCCCTCGGCATTCTCGGCCGAAAGCGAACGCCCCTGAGGCTTCTGCGCCATGCCGCGCGGCGCTGCGATCTGCCGGCCGACGCGATCCATCAGGTCGGCATAGTCGAGCCCGGCGAGATACCGGCCGGTGGCGAGGCCAGGCGCCTCCTTCTCGTGATGCGCCAGCAGACCGCGCCGGTAGAGCGCACCGAGCACAGTGCCGCCGACTTGGTCGCGCCAGGCATCGACACCTCCGCCGGTCGCGCTCGCCCGCTTCGCCGCGAGCTCCGGCGTCACGGGTTCGCCCCTCTCCCGCACCACCTGGCCGCTCGGGTGCCGCTGCGCCGCGACCTTCCGCGGCCGCCCTGCCCTTCTGCGATGCTTCGGCATCATCCGTTCCCCAGTGTCTCGCGATGCGTCCGGTCAGAACTCGGCCGCCAGAGCGCCCTTGACCTTGAGCAGCGTGATCGCCCAGCGCTGCTCGCTGATCTTGGCCATCTCCGCCAGAGCCCTGATCTCGACCTCCGGTGAGTGGAACCGGTCGACCGTCGACATCCAGAGGAAGACGCCCATCGGAGAGTTGAGCGGGTCGCCATCGAGCCAGGACCAATCGCAGACGCCGCGGGAACAGCCGAAGCGGTGTCGGTCGTGGTTTTCCCGATCCTCCTGCCGGCAGACAGCGACATCGGTGATCCCGACGCCCTGTCGGTCGTCCCACAGGATCATCGCCTGGGGCGCCGGGATGCACCCGAACGTGCTCGGGTCGACCGTCATCGGGCCGCCCTGCCGGGCCCGCGCCGCGTTCCTCTGAGCCTCGTCCCAGCTCATCAGCCGGAACGGGCCGCGGGTGATGCCTTCCATGTCGGTCATGCTGCTTCTCCGAGGTAGGTCGTTGCCATGCGTTCGGCGTCCGCCAATGACCGGCGGGCCGCCTTGAAGATCTCGTCCGCCCTGCCCTTGTCCTGCTTGTTGAGAGCAGCCTCGATCGCGCGGTCGACAATGCCCCCCTTCGGGTATGGCGCGTCGGGTTCCGGCGGCGGTCGGTCAAGTGCGCCATCAAGCCATCGCTCGCCGTTCAGCCAAGTCGCCGGATGTGGGATGAACCGCTCCTCGGTGGCTTCCGACCGCTTGGCAAAGGCATGTGCCGCGGCCACCAGCGCTGACGGCTCGGCCTTCTTGAGGGCAGATCGCCACGCCTTCAGCGCCTGCCCTCTGCCGATGTGCCTGGGATAGGCTTGATAGAAGCCCTCGAACTCACGATCCGCCGAAGGGGGATCAGGGGGTTTTTTCTGGCATATGGCTTCTGGGTGTGGGGGTGGTTGTGAAGCCACCCCACCTACCACCCTGGGGGGTGGCGGAATTTTTCCTTTATTTCCAGCCGCTTGGCTCCTCCTCGATCCGGGTACACTTCCGCCCGTCAACGCCGCTGTTTCTCCGTCCTTTCGCTTCTTCTCGTCCGTGGTCATACGCCTGGAGTAGATCGTGCCGTTGCGGGATCGGCTGAACACTCCGGCTTCTTCCAGCTCATGGGTCAGCGCCCGTACCTGGTCCACCGGAGCTCTGGCGAGCGCCGCAAGCTGCTCGTCACTCGGCTTCTTTCCGTTCACGAGAAGATGCCCATGGGGATCGGCGCGATGCATGATCGCGAGCATTTCCATCCACAGACCGCGGGCGGCCAGGCTGCACATACCGAGCAGCTGGTCGGCCTGCCAATCCGAGGGGAAAAACTTCATCCACGGGCGTTTGGACGGCACTCTCAGCGCCTCCAGTCGAGGTCGCTGAAGCGCTGACGCTCTCCGTCCCAGTGCGACCGGACGGTGCATTCGCGGCCGTGCCGGTTCTTGGCGACGATCAGCTCGGCGATGCCCTGCATCTCGCGCAGCTGCTCGTCATAGGCTTCACGGCGCGCCATGAACTTGGCGCTCTCTTCACCCTCCCTTCGTTCCGGCTCCCGCAGGTAGTAGTCGGGCCGGTAGATGAACACGATCTGGTCGGCGTCCTGCTCGATCGAACCGGAATCGCGCAGGTCGCTCTTCAGGGGCCGCTTGTCGTCTCGCTTCTCCACCTCGCGGGAGAGCTGCGACAGAGCGATGATCGGCACGTCCAGGTCTTTGGCCGCCAGCTTGAGGTCGCGGGTGATGCGGCTCACCTCCTCAACGCGATTCCTGGTGTCGCCGCCAACGAGGAGCTGGATGTAATCGACCACGATCAGTGCCAGGCCGCGGCGACGCTGCAGCCGGCGGGCGCTCGCCACCATGGAGGCAACGGTCTTATGCCGGCCGTCGTCGATCTCCATAGGGAGCTCCGCGATCTCGGCGCCGACGGCGCAGATACGGCGCCAGTCCTCCGGCGTGAGCGGCCCGCTCTGCTGCCGGTCGATCGGGATGCCGGTGCGGGCGGCGATGATCCGCTGCCCGATCTGCTCGCGGGACATCTCGTGGCTGTAGAAGGCGACGAAGCCGCCGGCCCGGGCGGTCGCCTCGGCGGCATTGATCGCCAGCGCGGTCTTGCCCATGCCCGGGCGCGCCGCATAGACGATCAGGTTGCCGTTCCGGGCGCCGCCCAGCGCCTTGTCGAGATCGCCGACTCCAGTCGGCTTGCCGGCGATGGCTGCGTCCCCGCGCATCACAGCCTCGAGGTGCTGCAGCGTCGAGCGCATGACGAGGCCCATATCGCGCAGCCCCTTGTCGCCGCCGCCCCGCTGCTCCAGGTCCGCCAGGGCCGTTTCGGCATCGCGGAGGACCGTCGTGGCATCCTTGCCGTCGACGGCCTGCTGGGCGAGCCGTTGCGACAGGGTGATCAGGGCCCGGCGCATAGCGTTGTCAGCGATCTTCCGAGCGTAGCCAGCCAGCGTCCGGAAGTCGGTTGCCGCCATGCTGCCGCGCATGGCTCCGATCGCGTTCTGCCACTCCTGGGCCTTTTCGCCCACGCCCATGATGGTGATGAGGTCGGCGGTCGTCACAGGCGTGCCGCGGCCGTCGATTTCGATCAGCGCACGGAACAGCGCTCCATAGCCGTCGTCATGGAAGTCGTCCGGCCGCACGATCTCGGCGCATTCGGCGACGCGGCTGGGCGCCTGCAGCAGTCCCTCGAGCAACCACTGCTCGGCCTCGATATCCTGCGGAGCGCCGTCTGGTCGAAACGGGATGACGGTCAAGCTCAGAGCCTCCCCAGGCCGAGGACAAAGAACAAGACGTTGGCCTGGTTTCGGCCGATCTCGCCGCGCGCATAGGCATCGACGATCGCCTGCCGGGCGGCCTGCGGCCCCGCCTCGGCGTACACCGTGTAGATCTCGACCGCCTTGGGGTCCGTCGGTGGCGTCATCTCAGCGATGGCGGCCAGGCGTCGCTCGAGCTCCTCCGGCGAGGTGGCCGCCCCCGGCAAGGCGAAGGGATCCGGGTCCGGGTCATCAGGCAGGTTTTCGGGATCGCTCCAGGCCGCATGGTCCAGCGGCCACCCCAAGATCTTCGCGATCTCGGACATCGCCGCCGCCTCGATCTGCTCCAAGGTCGGGTCAATGCCCCGGGCGATGCTGTCGAGCGCCCGCGCTAGCGCATCACCGACGTGCTCGAAGCCATCGGCTGCACTCGCGAGCACTCCCTTACCAAGGGAGTGGTTCTCAGGCGGGTCCTCGATGTCGCGGGGCGTCATCGGGCCGCCTCGCCGTCGCGGATGCGCCGGTACTCCTCGGCGCGCTCGTGGTGATACCGGCCGCGTGCGGCGTCGACCTCCGCACGCCACGTGTGCCATTTGACCAGCCAGCCGGCGAGGATCCGCCGTCGGTCACGCCACGCGCCGCGCAGCTTCTGCATCCCGTGCTCTCCTGAGCTCGGCCTGGAGCGCGGCCACGTCGGCGGCGACGCGATCCAGACGAGAATCGATGTCGGTGGCGCCGGCGATCGGCGCATAGAGGAAGTCGAAGAAGGCCCGGCCCCACCTGGCGAACATGCGATCCATGTGCCGGTTCGAGGGCCGCTTACCGGCCAGCCACCCTCGCGCCGTGACCTCCTCCACCCCGAAATCAGTCGCCAGCCGCTTGGCTGCGTGCTTCGGATAGAGGCTGCGCAAATGGGCGGCCAGTCGAGGGCCGATTTCGTCATGCGCGAGGTCGAGCGAGGTCATTTCCTTATCGCTTTTGGATGAGGCAATCAGCATTCGAGTTCTCCATCTTTGCGGCATGGAGAACGCGGTTACTCAGTTCTGGATTGAAGGCGGCGCGGGAGGTGCGAACTCCCGCGCGCCGCACCCGGTCAGCGGGCCGCGCTCCGCGGAGATCAAAAATATCGAGATCGGAAGCGTGCCCGCGGCGGCTCCCCAGCGCCCGGCGCGGTTCCGGTGCGGCCGGGGCCGGACAGAAGGGATCCGGCCCCGGCGCGAGGCGGACAACCAGATAGGAGAAGCGGCCATGCCGAAGATCGTCAGCATCCTGCGGCGCCTGTGCGCCGGCTTCGCCGCTCTCCCGCAGGGCTGGAATCGTGAGATGATGGTCGTGTGACGGGCGCCAAATGGAGGGGAATATGTCAGAGGACCTCAGTCTCAGCGAAGTGTTCATGGCCGAGCGAGACGTCTTGCCGATCGTGGTCGCTGCCATTGCAAAGCAGATCAGCATCGACCTTCCTCGCCTGTCCGATGATCTCGAAAAAGCGGCTCAATCGATCGACCTCTCCGGGCCGTATCAGGAGCGGGTGCGCGATTTGGTCGAAGCGCTCGCAGGACGACTTCGCCACATTTCATCACGCGTCTAGGCCGCGCGGCCGCGCTTCGGATGGGGCGGGCTAGCCCAAGGGCCTCGGCATCGTAATGCTCGGTCATGCGGCGCACTCCTCGCGCCGCTTCTGCCGAAAGTCGCTGACGGATACGGCGCCAGCCGTCTCGTCGACGATCTTCAGCAGGGTCGGAACCGAGGGCGTTTGCTTGCCGGTCTCGATCCTAGAAAGCGATGCCACAGAGATGCCAATCCGCGACGCGAGGGTCTGCAGCGACAATCCCGTTGATCTGCGATATAGCCGGAGAGCGTGAGGCATCATTCATATTTGCGCCAAACGGAAATGAACGGCAAGACATTTTCGGATCACGATAGCGACAAAAGTTTACGCATTCCGTAAAATGGGCATCATGCCAGTGCCAAGCCGATCACCAGCCGAACGTGAGCGCCACTTCATCCGCGAATGGCGCAAGGCTCGAAACCTGACGCAAGGTCAGTTGGCGGAAGCCATAGGCACGTCGATTGCCAACATCTCCCGAATTGAGAGCCACAAGCAGGCGTATACACAGGACATGCTTGAGGCCATCGCGAGGCATCTCGGGGTGGCCACGCCCTTCTTGTTAGCCGGGCCGCCGGATGAAGAAGGAGATGGCCCGTATGTCGCCCCAAGCACATCGCAGGCGCTCCTGCGCACAAGGCGAATCACGGTCGTTGGCTTTGTGGGTGGCGCCGATCTAATTGACTACACATCTGAAGATAAGGCCCGCGGATTAGTTTTCGGCCTACCCGCAATGGCGGATGATATAGAGGCGATAGTGGTCAGGGGCGGAACTCTTTCCCCAGTCTATCGTGAGGGCGATATATTGGTATATAGACCAAGCGATAGCCGCCCCTCTCCCGATATGCTAGGCGACACTTGCGTTGTGGGATTGCCAGATGGCCGCAAGTTTTTAAAGACGCTCTTACCCGGATCATCAGCCGATCTATTTACACTCGCAAGCCTCAACCACGCCATCCCCCCTATGACTGACGTCGCTGTACAGAGTGCTGCTCGCGTTGGGCTTCGACTTAGCGGTCAGTTCCTAGCTAGCCTTAGCCGGGACCAGTCGTAAGGCACCCATCGCTCGCAGCCCGCGCCAGAGCTCGTCGGGCTGGGCGGTCACCGCGCCGTCCGGAGCGAGCATCACCCCAGCGGCAAAATCTCGGCCACACTTTCAGTGGACGAAAGCCGCTAGCGAATAGCGGCTTGACCCGGAAGTTACGTTTAACGTAAATTCCCTCGTCAGCCACCGCTGACCGCCCTTAGAGGCGCCCACTGGGGAGGTAAGCAAAATGCCTCGTGACGTCATTCCCGCCGAGCTCTCAGCCTCGGCTTCCGACCCCTTCTTCGCGGTCCATGCCAAGTTCAAGGCCGCGGACGATGCCTATCTCGCCGCGGAGACCCGCCTGAGTGAGGCCGAGGATGCTGCGAAGGCCAAGTATGGCGAGCACGCGCTGCTCCCGAAGGCCAGGATCGGCGCTATCACCGAGACCCGCGAGCCGGTCTTCGTGTTCACGGAGGAGGGGATCAAGAAGCACATCGCCCGCGAGATCCAGCATTTCCGCTGCGTTGCGCATGGCAGCGGCGATGACGCCCGCGTCGCCACCGCTCCGGGCGAGATGACTCCCCTGTCCGAAATCATCGAGCGCCTGAATGCGAAGAGAGAGCGGCTGAGAGCGGAGATGGCGGCAGACGAACAGCGGATCCATGCGATCCGCGAAGAGTTCGGCATGTACGCGCTCGAAGCCGCCCAGAGCGAAGCGGGCGATGCGATCAACGCCGCGACCGACGAGTTGCACGCCTGCCGCCCGACGACGCCGGCGGGGGTCGCCCTGAAGCTCCGCACGTTGGCCGACAACTTCATGTGGGTCCACGATCTGAGCGACGACTATGAGGGAGGGGCTTTCAAGGCCGTCCTCTCCGACATCGAGCATCTCCAGGCTAACGCCTGATTGGGAGTGCCTCGCGCGGGCCCACGCCCGCGCGTGCACGGCGCGCTGCGCATCCCTTCTTCAGTCTCACGAGGAAATCACCCATGACTCCTCTCGACGGCCAAGCCGCCCCATCCCTGCCGAGCGGCGCCGACACCACCTTTGCTCCCGCGGCGATTGTACAGCGCGGGTATGAGACGGCGCAGGGCCGGAAGCATCTGCGCCCGCCAACCCCTGAGGAATTCGACGCCGCAGCCTGGATTGCCCAGGCCCGCCAAGCCGGCATCGTCCTCAGCATCGGTGAGCTCGACGAGCTGAAGTTTGATCTGTCGGCGGCAGATCGGAGCGTCTTCCGCGGGCTGATGTCTGTCGGCGTCACTCTGTGGATGCAGGCTGTGAAGGCCGAGCTCCGCCGGGAGGAAGCCAACCCCGGGACGGGCGCGGGCCCGTGCGTGCACGCGCACACCTGACGCGCCGCGCGCTGCGCACACACGAGGCATCACCCACACAGTTTCACGAGAAAATCATCATGGCCCCTCTCGACGGCTCTGCCGCTCCCTCCTTGCCCGGCGGCGATGACGCTGCCCTCCTCTCCCTCGCCCGGATCGTCTGGCGCGAAGGCGCCGCCCTCGACGCAGCCAAGGACATCGACGAGAAGACCTTCAACCGGACCTGCGACCGGCTCAACCGGATGCGCGACCAGATCCTGGCGACCCCGGCGCGCACTGCCGCCGGCGCCGCCGCGAAGCTCCGCATTGGGCTCTGGCCGGACCTTCTGTCCAGCGATGGCGCCGCCGTCATCGTGAATCGCGAGCTGGACCCGGGCGAGCGCATGATGCTCCGAGTCCTTTCCGACCTCGATGCCATGGCCGCGGCGCAGAGAGGGGGCGCTGTATGACCGAGAACGTGATCCCGCTGCCGCCCACCGGCCGCCTGTCCGACCTGATTGGGCGTGACGTCGACCTGAAGCCATCGCGGTTCGGCCGCGGGCATGAGTTCATTGGTCTCTGCCCGTTCCATGACGAGAAGACGCCCAGCTTCACGGTCAACGACAGAAAGGGCACGTACCAGTGTCTTAGCTGCGGCGCCCATGGCGACGCGCAGCATTACGCCGAGGTTCGGCCGTGGCTTCTCAAGCGCGGCGCAGACGGCAAGCCGCAGGCTTGCCTGACCGGCTACGGCGACCAAACGCCCGGCAGCGTCGGGGATCAGACTGGCGCGCCGACCAGCGGCGCTATCACCAACTTCCGCTTCGGCGAGATGGTCGGCGCCATAGCGAATGCCCTCTCGGCCTTCACGGAAGAGGAGCGGCTGGCCCTGCTCGAGCGGTGGCCGGAGGCGGGGCGCCAGATGCCGGTGGCCTTCGAGATCGTCGCCCAGGTGCGAGCCGGCATCGCCAGCGCCGCGCCGCGGCCGAGCGCCTGACCAAGTGAGCGATCACCGCCGCAGTTGTCCTCCGGGGCGGCTGCGGCGGGTCGCGCTTCTGAACCACACGAGCATCACCGCATGGATTGCATCACGCTCATCATTCTCGCTGGCGCCGCCTGCATCGCCCTCGGCATCGGCGCCGGCTACTGGCTGGGCGCGAACGCCCTGCCGCCGATGTAGGGCCGCACCGATGACCGCCGCCCCTCAGAAGCTGCCAGGCGCCGGCTACCGCCGCACGCCCGACAGCGCCACCCGCATCGTCGTCTCGTTCGACCGCGACACGTTCGAGCAGATCAGGCAGCGCGCCGAGCGGGAGCGAACGTCGTTCGCCGAGCAGGTGCGCACGCTGGTGGAATGGGGCCTGGAGGACTGCGAGGGATGATGGCGAACGCAAGCCCCCGCCCGGGCTACTACGGCCACAAGCTGGCGCAGCCGGTCGAGCAGGCCGACGAGCCCCAGCCGGTGGAGGGCGCCGACGAGATCGCCGCGGTGGTGAAGCTGCGGCCGAAGCAGATCTATCGCATGGTCGAGGCCGCCCGACGCGGCCAGACGCCGGCTGCCGACGCCATCCCCGTCCGCAAGGTTCCGGGCGTCGGCTTGGTCGGTGATCGCGTCCAGCTGCTGCGGTGGTATGATCGCGTGGTGCGCGGCATTCCCGCGGCCTAGCAGCAGGGCAGCATGGCGGCCATCAGCCGGTGCAGTTGGAAGACGGCCAAGGGCGAGACGCGCACCGGCTACACGGTCGACTGGCGCGATGCCAACGGCGTCCGCCGGCGCAAGCAGTTCAGCGGCCAGGGCGCTCTCAGGAAGGCCAAGGCCTATCGCAGCGTCGTTGAGGCGACGCCGGAGGCGATCGAGGAGCCTGCGGCCAGCGCGGCGCCCGAGCCGACCCAGACCATCACCGTCAAGGACGGGTGCGACGCCTGGATCAAGGCAGTCCAGGATCTCGGGCGCACCGAGGCGACCTGGTCGAAGTACGAGCAGCACCGCGACAACCACATCGTGGCGGCGATGATCGAGCGCGACGGCAAGCCCGTGGCGTTCGGTTCGCTGCAACTCGGCCAGGTGACAGGGCCCGACTGCGAGGCGCTCAAGGCCGCGCTGGTCAAGAAGACCTCGGTGCCGATGACGCGGCGGGTGATGTCGTCCGTGCGGATGATGTTCGCGCATGCCCAGCGCGCGGGCACGATCCCGGCCAGCCCGGCGCAGGCAACCCGAGTCGTCGCCGCGACCGGCACCCGGAAGCGGGTCCAGATCCCGGAGAAGCCAGAGATCAAGAGCCTCCTGGGGACGGCCGCGACCGAAGCGCCCGATCCGCCGACCTTCACCGAGGTCTGGGTCAATATCGGCGTGTTCGGAGGGCTCCGGCCATCGGAGCTGCGCGGCTTGGCCGTGGAGGATCTGACCCTGGCTGGCAAGAACCCGGGCGCGATCGTCCGCCGTAAGGCCGATGAGAAGTGCATGCTGGGCCTGACCAAGACGGAAAACGGCGATCGGTTCATCACGTTCGGCCCGCAGCTCGTCGCGCTGCTGAAGCGCTGGCTGCTGGTGCTGCCGCGGTCGTCGGCGCTGCCGGATCCATCGCGGCCGAACAAGACCGTCCACCTCCTGCTGCCGACGTCGCTCGGCACGGCGCAGACGCACGCGAACGTCACGAACCGCATGTGGGTGCCGCTCTGCCAAGCGGCCGGCCTGACCCGGCGGGCGAAGTCCAGGAAGGGCGAGACGATCTTGCGGCCGAGCTACCCGCTCAACACCCTCCGGCACATCCACGCCTCACTGCTGATCGAGCGCGGCATGACGCCGAAGCAGGTCCAGATGCGGATGGGCCACAGCTCCATCCAGATCACCTATGACCTGTACGGGCACCTCTTCGACCAGCGGGACGCGGATCGGAAGATCGGGGTGGCGCTGGAGCGGGAGTTGCTGCGCTGATCCCGCAAACTTGCATTCAGAGGTCGAGCAGAACGCGGAGGTCCGAACCATACCGCCAATCGCCGACACGCTGGCGGGGGAATGGTAGCTGGCTGGTCGCGCGCAAACTATCCTGATAAAAGAGTGAAGGCGGCGTCCCTTGCGGGACCCGCCTTCTGATATTGTCCACGGTAGGGGTGCGAACACAACCTATCCGCAGCTCACCGTTCAATGATATAGCGCGGATTTTCCAAATGCAATTACCAAATTTGCCAGACGGCCCCGGTCTTCAGATAATTTCATCCGCGATGCAGCCAGAGCGCCTAATGCGCTATATGCCGGCCGCAGGATATAATAATCAAATGGCGTTTCAATATTATCTTTGGAACACCGTTCTGTGCGAAAGTTTTCACATATCGTTGCATTTTGCCGAAATCGTTTGTCGCAATGCTTTTAACAATGCGTTGATAAAAAGGATCGGTCCGGAGTGGTACTTGAATCAGACATTCCGGAATCTCCTTGATCAACGGCGTCGAGATGAGTTGGACGAAGCGTACTCCAAAGAGAAGGGACAGCACGGCCAGCAGCTGACGTCGCATCATATTGTGTCCGCCCTAATGTTCGGGTTCTGGGAACACCTTGCAACCAAAAGGTTTGAAAGATTCCTATGGGCCAAGGGGGCGCGAGAAATTTTCCCGTGCGTTCCAAGCCACGCAACGCGGGACGACATCCAGTCATGCATTGAGGATGTCAGAAGATGGAGAAATAGAATTGCGCATCACAGAGCGATTTTCGACAAGGGGCCGATGAAAAAGCACACTGAGGTTCTAAAACTTATCGAGTGGATATGTGGAGACACTAGAAAGTGGGTTGCCTCGGCATCCAAGGTTCCAGTTGCAATTGCACTCCGGCCACCCAGAGCATAGATGTTATACATCTAATCGTCGCGAACGTTTTGAGCGATCATTCTCCGGAGCCCTTGGCCGGCTGCTCGGCCAGGAACGATAGACAGTGTCTCTCGCGGCGTGCCTTCTCATGTTCAGCAATGGCGGATCGAAGCCAGACGATCGGCCAGACGGCGAGCTAAGTCATTGATTTCGGCTGCCAGCTCAGGGGAATCATAATCCCTTGGTCGGGGGTTCAAATCCCTCCCCAGCTACCATCGAATTTCCCGAACGTCCCCGCGGTTTTCCGTGTCGGGACAAGGGCTTGGAAGGCGGAGAGACCGGTCGCGGTTCTCCGCCTTTTTCGTTCGCATCCGTTCTAGCGACCCGATCGCGCTCCGCCTTTCTCCATCAAGGCCAGCAGGCCCTTCAGCAGCGCCGTCGGGTCCGGTGGGCAGCCGCGGATGTGGAGATCCACCGGCAGCACGGCGGCCACCGCGCCGGCGGTCGCGTATGACTCCGCGAACAGCCCCTGGCCGGCGGCGCAATCGCCGACCGCGACCACCCATTTCGGCGACGGCGTGGCCGCATAGGTGCGTTCGAGCGCCTCGCGCATGTTGAGCGTGACCGGCCCGGTCACCAGCAGCACATCGGCATGGCGCGGCGAGGCGACGAAGCGCAGGCCGAACCGCTCGAGGTCGTAGACGGCGTTGTTGAGAGCGTGGATCTCCAGCTCGCAGCCATTGCAGGAGCCGGCATCGACCTCACGGATCGACAGGCTGCGTCCGAGCCGCCGGCGGGCGGCGACGTCCAGCGATGCGGCCAGCGCCGCCAATTCGGGATCATCCGCGGACGGGCGGGGCTCGGTCAGCGGCGGCCGGATCAGGCCCTGGAAGAGATGCCGGCGCATGGCGTCCTCAAAGGTCCTGCCCCGCATAGGAGCAGTTGAAGGATTTGTTGCAGAGCGGGAAGTCGGCCACGATGTTGCCCTCGATCGCCGCCTCCACCAGCGGCCATTGGAACCAGGACGGATCGCGCAGGCGGCCGCGCAGCACCCGGCCGTCCTCGTCGAAGCGGACCCAGGCGAGGATGTCGCCGCGGAAGCCCTCGACCAGGGCGAGGCCCTCGCCCGCCCGGCTCGGCAGCTCGACCCGGACCGGCCCCTCGGCCAGGCGATCCAGTATCCCGGCGATCAGCGACAGGCTCTGCTCGATCTCGTGGATGCGGATCCAGACCCGGGCGTTGACGTCCCCCTCCTGCAGCACCGGGACGTCGAAGGCGAGCATCCGGTACGGCCCATCGCCGGAGAGGCGCCTGGCGTCGAAAGCCCGGCCGGAGGCACGGCCGACGAAGCCGCCGGCGCCGAAGCGGCGGGCCAGGGCGGCGGTGACGGCACCGGTCCCCACCGTGCGGTCCTGCAGCGACGTGGTGTTGTCATAGAGCTCGACCAGTGGCGGGAAGCGCAGCCGGATCTCGTCGACCAGCCCCGCGACCGCTTCGAGCCCGCGGCCGTCGGGATCGACCGCGACCCCGCCGGGAACCACCCGATCCATCATCAGGCGATGGCCGAAGGCCTGGCCGACGGCGCGCAGCACCCGCTCCCGCAACACGCCGGTATGGGCATGCATCAGGGCGAAGGCGGCGTCATTGCAGATCGCGCCGATGTCGCCGAGATGGTTGGCGAGCCGCTCCAGCTCCAGCATCAGGGTCCGCAGCCAGGCCGCGCGGAACGGAACCCTGACGCCGAGACCGGCCTCGACCGCCTGGGCGAAGGCGCAGGCATAGGCGACCGTGCTGTCGCCCGAGGCGCGCCCGGCCAGCCGGGCCGCGTGGCCGGGCGTCGCGCCGGCCATCAGGCTTTCGAGGCCGCGATGGACGTAGCCGAGACGCGCTTCGAGGCGGACCACCGTCTCGCCATTGGCGGTGAACCGGAAATGCCCGGGCTCGATGATGCCGGCATGCACCGGGCCGACCGGGACCTGGTGCAGGCTCTCGCCCTCGACCGGCAGGAACGGATAGGCCCCGCCCCCCTGCCCCGGCGGCCGGCTGCCGAGCGGCTGCCGCACGCCCCAGCGGCCGTGGTCGAGCCAGGGGCGGGGATCCGGCGCGCCGACCGGCTCCAGCCCGAACAGGTCCCGGATCGCCCGTTCAAGCCGGATCGCCGGCGGATGCAGCCACCCGACCGAGGGGAAGCTCTCATCCGGGCAGTCGAGGGTCGCCGTGGCGATCTCGCTCGCCGCCTCGTCCAGCAGCGCCATGTGCACCTGCGGCCCCCGGGACCGGTCGCCCCAGAGGTCGAGCAACGTCAGCCCGCCCTCGCCCAGGCGCTCCGCCGCGGCGGTCCAGGTCGCGGCATCGACCTGGACCCTCGGCCAGCCGCCGGCGCCGTCGATGGCGCGACCCGTGCGGAGGATGTCGCCCAACGCCTGCATCCTTCCCCTCCTCAGCCCAGGAGTCCCGCGACGTGCTGGAACCAGGCGGTCAGCGGCGGCGGCAGGTAGAGGCCCGCGGCCAGCACCAGCCCGAGATGGCCGAGCATCGGCACGGTCGAAGCCTGGATCGGCGCGGAGGATCCGGTCGGTTCGCCGAAGGCGAGGCCCTGGACACGAAGCAGCAGCGCCCCGAAGGCGATAAGCAGGCCGAGGACCAGCGGCACCGCCAGCAGCGGCTCGCGGGCGAAGGTCGAGCTGACCACCAGGAACTCGCTCATGAAGACGCCGAGCGGCGGCAGGCCGGCGATGGCGACGACGCCGGTCACCAGCCCCCAGCCGAGCACGGGGTGGCTTTCCGTCAGGCCGCGGATCTCCGTGATCTTCTGCGTGCCCTTGACCTGGGCGATATGGCCGACGGCGAAGAAGATCGCCGACTTGGTCAGGCTGTGCATCGTCATGTGCAGCAGGCCGGCGAAATTCGCCAGCGGGCCGCCCATGCCGAAGGCGAAGGTGATGATGCCCATATGCTCGATCGAGCTGTAGGCGAACAGCCGCTTGATGTCGCGCCGCCGGTACAGCATCAGCCCGGCGAACAGCAGCGAGGCCAGGCCCATCACCGCCATCAGCGGCCCCGGCGCGATCGCCGCCGGATGGGCGGCCAGCAGCATCTTGAAGCGCAGCACGGCGTAGAGGGCGACGTTGAGCAGAAGCCCCGACAGCACGGCGGAGATCGGCGTCGGGCCTTCGGCATGGGCGTCGGGCAGCCAGGCATGCAGCGGCGCGAGGCCGACCTTGGTGCCGTAGCCGAGCATCAGGAAGATGAAGGCGAGGTTCAGCAGCGCCGGGTCGAAGGCGGCGACGCGGTCGATCAGCACCGTCCAGACCATGGCCTCCAAACCTTCGCCGACGACCGGCTGCGCCGCCATGTAGACCAGGATCGTGCCGAACAGCGCCATCGCGATGCCGACGCTGCCGAGGATGAAGTACTTCCAGGCCGCCTCGATCGCCTCCGGCGTGCGGTACAGGCCGACCATCAGCACGGTGGTCAGGGTCGCCAGCTCGACCGCCACCCACATCAGGCCGATGTTGTTGGCGACCAGGGCCAGGTTCATCCCGAACATCATCGCCTGGTACATGGCGTGGTAGAAGCGCAGATGGCCGGGCGTCAGCCGCCCCGTCTCCAGCTCATGCGCGATGTAGCTGGCGCTGAACAGGCTGGTGGTGAAGCCGACGAAGGTGTTCAGCACGACGAACACGATGTTGAGGTCGTCGACCAGCAGATAGGGGCCGGGCTGCGGCTTGCCCAGGAACAGCAGCAGCGCCGACAGCAGGGTGAGCAGGCTGGCCAGCACGTTCAGCCGGGCAGAGAGCCGGTAGCCCGGCAGGAGCGCGAGGAGTGCCGCGGCCCCGGCCGGGATCAGAAGCACCAGGAGCACGGGATTCACCGCAAGGGCCGTCATCGACGCTCTCCCCGGAAGCGGTCGAGCGCCTGCACGTCCACCGTGTCGAAGCGCTCGCGGATGCGGAACAGGAAGACGCCGATGACGATGAAGGCGATCAGGATCGAGAAGGCGACGCTGATCTCCACGACCAGCGGCATGCCCTTGGCGCCGGCGGCGGCGAGGACCAGGCCATCCTCCAGCGACATGAAGCCGACCACCTGGCTGACGGCATTGCGCCGGGTGACCATCATCAGCAGGCCGAGCAGCAGCACCGAGAGCGCGAAGGCCAGGTCCTCGCGCGCCAGCGGGTTCGCGGCCGCCGTGACCCGGAGCATGACCACCATCGAGAGGGCGACGAGCCCGATCCCCGCGAGCATGGTCGGACCGATACCGACCACCGGCTCGATCTCGCGGTGGATGCCGAGCCGGGCGACGATCCGGTGCAGCGCCACCGGGATGATCATCGCCTTGAACAGCAGCGCGATCACGGCGGTGACATAGAGATGCGGCGCGTCCTGGATATAGGCCTGCCACGCGACCGAGAGCGAGAGCACCAGGGCATGGATGGCGAAGACGTTCAGCAGGGCGTAGAGCCGGTCCTGGTACAGCAGCATGAAGCTGACCAGAACCAGGCCGCCGGCGAGAAGATGCGCGACGTCGAAGGTCAGGCCGTCCATCTAGAGGCTCCGCGAGACGAACAGGAGCAGCGTGCCGAGCAGGCCGAGCATCAGCGCCGCGCCGAGGAAGTTCGGCACCCGGAAGACGCGCATCTTGGCGACCGCCGTCTCGAACACGGCCAGGGCGAAGCCGCCCACCGTCAGCTTGCCGGCATAGGCGGCGATGCCCACGGCATAGGCGGCCGGGCCGGCGCCGGACGGCGCCATGCCCCAGGGGGCGAAGACGCAGGCGATCAGGGAGATGTAGAGCAGCAGCTTCAGCGACGCGGCGAGCTCGATCACCGCCAGGTGCCGGCCGGAATATTCCAGCACCATGGCCTCGTGCACCATGGTCAGCTCGAGATGGGTGGCCGGGTTGTCGACCGGGATCCGCGCGTTCTCGGCGATCGCGACCGCGATCAGGGCGACGAGCGCGAGCCCGAGCGACACCCTCAGCCCCACCTCCGGCGACAGCATCATGCCGGCGACCGTCGACAGCTGGGTGGAGCCGGCGACCAGGGCCAGGGTGAAGACGATCATGATCAGGGCCGGCTCGGCCAGGGTGGCGATCATGGCTTCGCGGCTGGACCCGATGCCGCCGAAGCTGGTGCCGATGTCCATGCCGGCCAGGGCCAGGAAGAAGCGGGCACTGCCGAGCAGCGCGATGATCGCGATCAGGTCGGCCGACCAGCTGAACACCAGGCCGCGGGCGAAGGTCGGCACCAGCGCCGCCGCGACCCAGGTGGCGGCGACGATCAGGTAGGGCGCCACCCGGAACAGCCAGGAGGCGTGCCCGGCCAGCACCACCTCCTTGCGCAAGAGCCGGATCAGGTCGCGATAGGGCTGCAGCAGCGGCGGCCCGCGGCGGCGCAGCAGCCGCGCCTTCACCTTGCGGACGAAGCCGGTCAGGAGCGGCGCCGCCAGCAGCACCAGCATCATCTGCAGGCCCTGCACCGCGAGGTCGAGGATCACGCCCATATCGACAGCACCAGCAGCAGCGCCACGAGCATGAGGAAGACCAGGCTGAGATAGCGGCGGATGGTCAGGAACTGCAGGCGGTTGAACCGGTCGGCCAGGACCGCGACCGTGCCGGCGATCGGGGCATAGATCAGGTCCCAGACGAGATCGCGCACCTCGACCCGCAGGCGGGCCGGCCTCATGTCGCCGGGGGGCGGCATCTCGACATGCTCCCGCGCCCGGAAGACGACCGCACCGAAGACACGGCGGACCGGCTGGGCGAAGCTGCCGGCGCTGTATTGCGTCGCCGGGCTGGGATCGGGGAAGCCGCAATCCCAGGCCGGCGCCCGGCGCAGGCCGCGGGAGGCCAGCCGGTGGATGGCGAAGGCGGCGAGCGAGGCCGAGACCGCGATGAAGAGGAAGACGAGAAGGCCGTTATAGGAGCTGCGGCTTTCGCCGACCGGGACGATCGACAGCCAGGCGACCGCGGTCTGTCGCGGCATTTCCGCCCCGACCAGGCCGCGCACCGCCGGCGCCAGCGCGTCGATCGCCAGGCCGGGCAGGACGCCGAGGACGAGGCAGAGGCCGGCCAGGCCGGCCATGGCGCCGAGCGACCAGCGATCGACCTCCCGCGCCCTGGCGGCCTCCTCGGAACGGGGCCGGCCGAGGAAGGCGATGCCGAAGACCCGGACGAAGCAGGCGGCGGCCAGCGCCGCGGCCAGCGCCAGCAGGCTGCCGACGGCGGGGACCATCAGCTTCAGCCCCCATTGCGGCAACTCCGGGCTGAGCAGGATGGCCTGCAGCGTCAGCCATTCGGAGACGAAGCCGTTGAACGGCGGCAGCGCCGAGATGGCGGCGCAGCCGACCAGCATCACCAGCGCCGTCACCGGCATCCGGTGGATCAGCCCGCCGAGGCGCTCGAGGTCGCGCGCGCCGGTCGCCGTCAGCACGGCGCCGGCGCCGAAGAACAGCAGCGACTTGAACACCGCGTGGTTGACGCCGTGCAGCAGGGCGGCGGTGAGCGCCAGGGCGGCCGCCGCCTCCATGCCGTTGGCCCGGAACGCCAGGGCCAGGCCGAGGCCGACGAAGACGAAGCCGATGTTCTCGATCGTGCTGTAGGCCAGGATCCGCTTCAGATCGGTCTGCATCAGCGCCGACAGGACGCCCAGCACGGCGGTCAGCCCGCCGATGGCGAGCACCACTTCCCCCCACCACCAGTCGGGCGGGCCGAGCAGATCGAACACGATGCGGATGAAGGCATAGACCGCGACCTTGGTCATGACGCCGCTCATCAGCGCGGAGACGTGGCTCGGTGCCGCCGGATGGGCCAGCGGCAGCCAGACATGCAGCGGCGCCAGCCCGGCCTTCGATCCGGCCCCCACCAGCACCAGGATCAGGGCCGCTGCCGCCACCCACCCCGGACGGCCGGCGGCGCGGATCGCCTCGAAGGCATAGCCGCCCTCGGCCCCGGCGAGCAGGCCGAAGGCCATGAGCAGCGCCAGGGTGCCGAAGCTCGCCATCAGCAGGTAGACGTAGCCGGCGCGGAGGTTCTCGCCGTCGTGGTGGTGCGCCGTCACCAGCGCCCAGGACGCCAGCGACATGAACTCCCAGCTCAGAAGGAAGGTGAAGGCGTCGTCGGCGAGGATCACCAGGGTCATGCCGGCGAGGAAGGCCGGGAAGAACGACAGCACGCGGTGCGGCGCCGATTCGTGGCGGCCGTAGCCGAGGCCGTACCAGCTCGCCGCCGCGGCGCCGAGACCGACGATCGTCAGGAACAGCGCCGACAGGGCATCGACCCGGAACCTCGCCCCGATCCAGGGCAGGCCGAGGGGCAGCGCAATCGTCTCGGCCACGGCGTCGCCGGAGAGGAGATGGACCAGGCCGGCCGCGCCGGCCACGACCGAGACGGCGAGGCATCCGGCATAGACCACCCGCATCGCCGCCTGCCTCCCAACGGCGACGGCGTAGGCGGCCAGGCCGAGCAGGATCGCCACACACCAGAGTGCCGTGCCGACGACCATCGATCGCTCCCCGCTATCCTTTCAGCCGGACCCCGCGGCCGCCGCCCTGGCTGGCCGCGCCGTCGCCGATCAGCTCGATCCCCGCGGAGTCGAGGGCGCCGACCAGCTTCACCAGGGAATCGACATTGCCGCGGATCACCCCGCCGCTTCCCTCCATGCGCTGGATGGTCGGCAGCGACAGACCGGACAGCTCGGCCAGCATGCGCTGGTCCATGCCGAGCAGGGCCCGGGCCGCCCGCAGCTGGGCCGAGGTGATCATGTATCAACCATCACTTATGCGATTCAGAAACTCATATATGCTGGATATACCTGTGATAATGCCATTTCAAGCTGGACTCTCGATAATCCGCGCATGAGCATGCCGTGACGTCGCCTCGGCTTCACCGCGGGCGAACGGAGACCCTGCGGATCGCAGTCCACGGGACGGGAGGAGTGCCAGATGCCGGCGCGCGAACTCTACGGGCGGTATCGGCAGCGGATCGAAGCCCTGGCCGCTCGGCCACCACAGCCGAGCGATGCCTGGTTTCCCGAAATGCAGCAGATCCTGCGCAGCTTCACCGAGGATGCCCGGGTCCTCAGCCCCTCGCGAACGCATCTCCTGTGCTGGGAGCTCTGCGAGCAGTTCGAGGAGGAGGCCTATCGAGCCGCGACGCTCTACCGGAGGGATGTCCTGATCGCCGCGGTCAAGGGCTTCGAAGGGATTGCGGGGGACCGGTGACCGATGCCGTGCCACAGGGGGTCGGCATCCCGACAGCGGACATCGACCGACCGCCGGGGATCTCCGCGCTTTAGGGCGCGCAGTCACCGCACAGCCGCCTCAGCCCCGGATCGGGTTGGCCTTGGCGAAATGGCAGGCCGCGAGATGGCCGTCGCCGGCCGGCGCCAGGGCCGGCCGTTCGCGGGCGCAGATCTCCTGCGCCAGCGGGCAGCGGGTGCGGAAGCTGCAGCCGGACGGGATGGCCGACGGGCTGGGCACGTCGCCCTGCAGGATGATCCGCTTCTGCGTCCGGTCCGGGTCCGGCTCCGGCGCGGCCGACAGCAGCGCCTGGGTGTAGGGGTGGTGCGGCGCGCCGTAGACCGCCGCCTTCGGCCCGGTCTCGACGATCCGCCCGAGATACATCACCGCGACCCGGTCGGCGATGTGGCGCACCACCGCCAGGTCATGGGCGATGAACAGGTAGGACAGGCGCTTCTGCTCCTGCAAATCCTGCAGCAGGTTGACGATCTGGGCCTGGATCGAGACGTCGAGGGCCGAGACCGGCTCGTCCGCCACGATGAAGGCCGGGTCGACCGAGATCGCCCGGGCGATGCCGATGCGCTGGCGCTGGCCGCCGGAGAACTGGCGCGGGTAGCGGTCCATGGTCGAGGGCGGCAGCCCGACCTGGCGCAGCAGCTCCGCCACCTTGTCGCGACGCTCCTTCCGCGACCGGACCAGGCCGAACACCTCCAGCGGCTCGGCGACGATGTCGGCGACGCTGCGCCGCGGGCTGAGCGAGCCGTAGGGGTCCTGGAAGATCATCTGCACCTGCCGGCGCATCGCCCGCATCCGGCCGCGCGACAGCCCTGTCAGCTCGGTACCGTCGACGAAGACCTGGCCGGCGCTGGGCTCGATCAGCCGCAGCAGCAGCCGGCCGAGCGTGGACTTGCCGCAGCCGGATTCGCCGACCAGCGCCAGCGTCTCGCCGCGGCGGATCTCCAGCGACACATCGTCGACCGCCCGCACCGCCGGGCGCGGTGGCCCGAAGCCGAGGCCGCCGCCATCCTGGAAGGTCTTGGCCAGCCCCTCGGCCCGGACCAGGGTCTCGGTCGCAGCGCCGGTCATCGCATCGCCCTCGCGCCAGGCGCCGGCTCGGCGGCGGAGGCTGCCGCAGCCGTGACCCAGCAGGCGGCGCGGTGCTGCGGGCCGAAATCGAACATCGGCGGCCGCTCCACCGCGCAGCGGTCGACCCGCAGCGGGCAGCGCGGCTGGAACGGGCAGCCGGCGCCGAGGCTGCCGGCCTGCGGCACCGATCCGGCGATCTGGTAGAGGCGCCGCCGGTCGTCGTCGAGCCGCGGGATCGATTGCAGCAGCCCCTGGGTGTAGGGGTGCGATGGCCGCCGGAAGATCGAGCGGACATCGGCATCCTCGACCACCCGGCCGGCATACATCACGATCACCCGCTCGCAGATGTCGGCGATGACGCCGAGATCGTGCGAGATCAGCAGCACCGCCGTGTTCAGCGTGGCGCGGATCCGCTTCATCAGGTCCAGCACCTGGGCCTGGATGGTGACGTCCAGCGCCGTGGTCGGCTCGTCCGCGATCAGCAGTTTCGGGTTGCAGGCGATGGCCATGGCGATCATCACCCGCTGGCGCATGCCGCCGGAGAACTGGTGCGGATAGGCGCCCAGCCGGCGCTCCGGGTCGGGCATGCCGACCAGCCGCAGCATGTCGACGGTCTTGCGCCGCCGCTCCTCCCGGCTGGCATGCTCATGCAGCAGGATGGCCTCGCCGATCTGGTCGCCGATGGTCATGACCGGGTTCAGCGAGCTCATCGGCTCCTGGAAGATCATGGCGATGTCGCGGCCGCGGATCTCCGGCATTTTCGCCCGCGGCAGGGCGAGGAGATCGACGCCGTTGAACAGGATGCGGCCCCGGGCGATCCGCCCCGGCGGCTCCGGGATCAGGCGCAGGATCGACAGCGAGGTCATCGACTTGCCGGAGCCGGATTCGCCGACGATGCCGAGCGACCCGCCGGCCTGGATCTCGAAGCCGACGCCGTCGACCACCCGCAGCGGCGCCGCCTTCGGGCCGAATTCGACGGCCAGGTCCTCGACCTTCAGCAGGGGCGCGGTCACGGGGCGGTCTCCGGGTCCAGGGCGTCGCGCACCGCATCGCCGAACAGGTTGAAGGCGAGGACGACGCAGGTGATGGCGAAGCCGGCGCCGATGATCGGCCAGGGCGACCCGAACAGGTTGTTGAGGCCGTCGCGGATGATGTTGCCCCAGCTCGGATTCGGCGGCTGGGTGCCGAGCCCGAGGAAGCTGAGCGAGGCTTCGAGCCGGATGGCCGAGGCCACCCACAGCGTCACCAGCACGACGATCGGCGCCGCGATGTTCGGCACGATGTGGCGGAAGATGATCACCGGGGTGCTGACCCCGACCGCCACCGCGGCCTCGATATAGGGCTCCTGCTTCACCGCCAGGGTCTGGGCGCGGGCGACGCGGGCGAAGCCGGGGACGAAGGCGACCGTCAGCACCGCGACGACGTTCCAGAAGCCGCCGCCCAGCGCCGCGGCGATGATGATCGCCAGCAGCAGCTCCGGGAACGCCAGCAGCAGGTCGACGAGGCGGGAGATGACGCGGTCGACCGCGCCGCCGAAATAGCCGGCGACGACGCCGAGCGTGGTCCCCACGATCGCCGCCAGGGCCGGCGACAGCAGGCCGAAGATCAGCGAGTTGCGGGAGCCATAGATCATCCGGGACAACACGTCGCGGCCGAACTGGTCGGTGCCCAGCCAATGCGTCCATGACGGGCCCTGGTTGATCTTCAGGATGCTCTGCGCCAGCGGGTTGTAGGGCGCGATCCAGGGCGCCAGCACCGCCACGACCACGAAGATCGCGATGACCAGGGCGGCGAAGATCGTGGCCGGCCGGCCCAGCACGATCCGGGCCAGGATCGCCAGCCGGTTCGGGGCCGGGGCGATGATTTCAGTGGTGTCGAGGATCGCGGCCATCACGCCACCCGGATCCGCGGGTCGATGACGATGTAGACGAGGTCCATCACCAGGTTCACCAGCACCACGAACAGGGCGAAGACGATCACGCCGCCCTGGATCACGGCGTAGTCGCGCTCGGTGATCGCGCCGATCAGCAGCTTGCCGATGCCGGGGCGGTTGAACACCAGCTCGATCGCCACCGACCCGGACAGCGTCGCCAGCAGGCTGAGGCCCATGCCGGTGGACAGCGGCAGCAGCGCGTTGCGCAGCCCGTGCCGGTAGATCACCCGCCGCTCGCTGGCGCCCTTGGCCCGCGCCGTCCGCACATAGTCCTTGCCGAACACCTCGAGCAGCGAGGTGCGGGTCAGCCTTCCGAGGAAGGCGGCCTTGACGAAGGCCAGCGTCATCGCCGGCAGCACGATGTGGTGCAGCCGGTCGACGAAGCCGTCGCCGCCGCCATTGATCGGGAACCAGCCGAGATTGAGCGAGAAGGTGATCAGCAGCAGCGCGCCCAGATAGAAATCCGGGATGGCGTAGCCGATCAGCGAGAACACCCGGACCCCGGCATCGGGCATGCGGTTGCGGTGGGTCGCCGCCAGCACGCCCAGCGGGATGCCGGCGACGAGGCCCATCACCATCGCCGCGACCGTCAGCTCGATCGTATAGGGCAGGTTGTAGGCCAGCAACTGCAGGACCGAGGTGTTGTTCATCAGCGACCGGCCGAAATCCAGTGTCAGGACGCCGCCGAGGAAGTCGAAATACTGCTGCCAGAGCGGGACGTTCAGCCCCATCTTCTCGCGGAACGCCGCGATCTGGTCCGGCAGCGCATTGTCGCCCAGCGCCGCCAGCGCCGGGTCGCCCGGCAGGATGCGCATGCAGACGAACACCAGCGTCAGCACCAAGAGGATGGTCGGAACCGCATCCAGCAATCGCCACATCAGATACCGCGCCATGGCGGGCCCTCCCCTGCGGGGTCAGACGACGGTCTTGGTCGCCCGGTGGAAGCGCCAGCGCGCATACCCGCTCTTGATCGGGTAGCCGAGATCGACATTGCCCCGGCGCGCGGTGGTGAAGGACAGGGTGGACAGGCCGATCAGCGGCAGGTCGCGCAGCACCTGCAGCTCGATCTTGCGGCAGAGACCGTCATAGGTCGCGAAGTCGGTCGCCTGCAGGGCCTGGGACAGCAGGTCGTCGATGCCCGGCATGACCACGCCGTAATGGCTGTAGTTGCCGCCGCCCTTGCCGTCCGACTTGACCTCGGACTGCGCCGACAGCTGCTGGAAATACAGCTGGGTCGGAATCGGCGGGTAGCTCGACGAATGCATCGCCAGGGTGTTCTTGTCCGAGCGGTTGTCGGCGTGATAGGCGGTGTGGTCTTCGATCCTCAGATCCATGTTGAAGCCGGCCAGGCGGATCTGCTCCTGCACGATCAGCATGGTCGAGGAATAATCCTCGCGCTGACTGCACAGGGACGGGAAGCTGATCCCGTCCGGATGGCCGGCCTCCGCCAGCAGCGCCTTCGCCTTGTCCGGGTCGTAGGGGTAGCGCAGCTCCTCCGGCAGGTCCCCGGTCTTGAAGCCGGCCGGGAAGAAATCGGGCTGCAGCCCCGCCATGGTCCCGCCCATCGGCGCCAGCGCCTGGGCCACGGCCGGGCGGTCGATCGCATGCATCAGCGCCTGCCGCACCTTCAGGTCGTCGAAGGGCTTGCGGGTCAGGTTGATGTGCAGGGTGTTGAACGACCCCGGCACGGTCATGTCGATCTTCAGCGACGGGTCGCGCTGCTGCATCGAGGCGACCCAGCCGGGGGCGCGCACCGCCTCCATGATGTCGATATCGCCGGACAGGAGGGCCAGCGTCCGCGCCGAGGTGTCGGCGATGTAGACGCATTCGACGGTGCTGATCTTCGCCTTCTGGCCCCAATAGCCGTCATGGCGCTTCATCACCGTGCCGACCTGGGTGTCGAACTTCACCAGCTCGTAGGGGCCGGTGCCGACGGCGTCGGTGCCGAAGGCGTCGCCCATCTGCTCGGCCGCCTTCTTGCTGACGATCGAGGTGTTGTTGTTGAACACCGAGGAGCCGAGGAACAGCGCGTCCGGGCTCTTCAGGGTGATGGTCACCTGGTAGGGTCCGTTCGCCACGACATCGGCGATGTTCGACAGGATCGTCGTGTTGGTGCCCGAGGTCATCGCGCGTTTGAACGAATAGACCACGTCCTCCGAGGTCATCTCGCCGAAGCCCTTGTGGAACTGCACGCCCTGGCGCAGCTGGAAGGTCCAGGTCCTGGCGTCCGGCGACGAATTCCAGCTGGTCGCGAGCGTCGGCAGGAACTCCTCCGGCTTGATCGCGAAGGTGCCGTCCTCGGGGCGGACCAACTGCTCGTAGATCTGCTCGGTCGCCCAGTTGTCCGAGCCCTGGGTCGTCAGGTTCGGGTCGCTGCTGCGCGGCCCCTTCGCGGCGATGCCCATGCGGATCACATCCGCGTTCCGGGACGCGTCCTGCGCCCGGGCGCCGCCGAAGCCCGCCAGCGCCGCCGTGGCGACGCCGAGCCGAAGCATATTCCGCCTGCTGAACTCCATGGCCGTCTCCCCTGTCTCTTATCGGCGCCCGCGCGTATCGCTTTCAGCGCCGCTTGTTGATTTCCGCCTCGTCGACCTCGAGCCCGAGCCCCGGGCCCTGCGGGATCGCGAAACGGCCGTCTGCCGGCCGGGGCGGGTCCTTGAACCCGGCATCCATCCGGCCGGACGCGTCGGCGTATTCCGCCGGCTTGGTCAGGTGCATCAGCGCCGCCAGCACATGCAGGTTGGCGACATGGCCGATGGTCGGCTGGGTCTGGTGCGGCACCAGCTCGACCCCGTGCGCGTGGCAGATCGCGGCGCATTGCATCAGCCCGGTGATGCCGCCCATCTTGACGATGTCCGGCTGCACCATGCGCACCCCGGCATGGATCATGTCGACCAGCGCCTGCAGCGTGTAGGTCTGCTCCGCCGCCGAGACGGTGATGTCGAGCCGCTGCGCCACCTCGCCCATGCCGCGCACGTCGTAGTGCTGCACCGGCTCCTCGAACCAGATATAGCCGAGCTCCTCGAGGGCGCGGCCGACCCGCATGGCGCCACCGACCGAGTAGCCGTTGTTGGCGTCGAAGGCCAAGGGGAAGCCGTCGCCCACCAGCTGGCGCACGGCCCTGGCCTTGGCGATGTCGCCGGGGATGTCGAGGTCGAGGATCGAGCGGTCGCCGTCGCGGCGGATCTTGATCGCCGCCGGCGTCTCGCGCCGCCAGCGCGCCTCGACCACCCGCACCGTCTCGTCCACCGTGCGTCCGGCATTGCCGCCGATCGAGGCGTAGAACGGCACCTCGGCCCGCCAGGCGCCGCCGAGCAGCTTGTGCACCGGCAGCCCGAGCGTCTTGCCCTTGATGTCCCACAGCGCGATGTCGACCGCGGCCAGCGCGCCGGTCAGTGCGCCTTCCGGCCCCAGCTTGACGTTGCGGTGGAGCTGCCGGTCGTACAGCACCCCGGTGTCGAAGGCATCGGCGCCGACCAGGCCCGGCGCCAGGTCGCGCTCGATGATGCCGATGGAGTGCAGGCCGCCCTGCATCGGCGAGGCCTCGCCCCAGCCGACGACGCCGTCCTCCGTCGCGATCCGCACCAGGGCGCTGCGCCGGCCGGGCGGATCGCCGGGCTGCCAGCTGACCTGGAAGGCTTCGACCGATCTGATGCTGGCGGTTGGGGCCACGGTTTCGCTCCCGTCTTGTGGGTTACCTTACTCTTTTTGCATCCGTATGCAACATCGCCGCATCCGAATGGTCACGCATAGATCGAGGTCCGGCGGAACCGCGCCGCCACCCGGGCGCCGTCGACCACCAGCAGCTCCTCGGTCTCGAAATAGTGCCGGCCCTTGCGCTCATAGGCGGCGGTGACGGTGCCGGAGGTGGAGAGACGCTGGCCGGGCGACACCGGCGCGAAATGCTGGGCCTCGCCGGACACGAACACCACGGGCGCCGGGAAGCGGAAGCTGCGGTTGGCGTCGAACATGGTCCGTCGGATCAGGCAGCCGGAATGGACCAGCCCGCCGCCGAGATACAGCGGATGGCCCTCGTCGAAGGCATTGAGCGAGCGCCGGAACTCCTCCCCGGTCAGCACCGCATTGCGCGAGCCGAGGCGGGTCCCGACCACCATGCCGCCGGGCTCGACCGCCTGCGGCGGCTCCGGCAGGGGCTGGACCGGGCAGTCCGCGACCGCCGGCGGCATCGGATCCTCGAGCGGCATCGCCACCCAGCCGGTCGCCACCTCCTCGCCATCCTCGTTGCGGAGGCTGACCTCGGACCGGCGGTCCGAGCCGGTGTCCGCCAGGGCCGAAGCCTCGGCGGTCAGCACGTCGCCGTCATAGACCGGCCGGCGGAACCGTGCCCCCATCAGCCCGTGCCGCAGCCAGTCGACGCCCCAGGAATCGACAGCGATGCGGCTGACATGGCCGTAGACGAAGGCGCCTGGCACCAGAGCCGCCTTGAAGCCCATGCGTCGCGCCACCGCGTCGTCATGCACCGATCCGCGATAGCCGGGGTCATCGTCGAGGCGGATCGGGATGCGCAGCGTGCGGGGGAAATCCATGGTCAGGCTCCCGGCCGGGGTTCGGTCGCCATCGCGCCACTGGCCTCGACCGCGGCGATCTCCGCCGGCGTCAGGCCGAGGATGTCGCACAGCACGTGGCGGTTGTCGGCGCCGAAACGCGGCGCCGCCCGGCGCTGGCTGCCCGGCGTGGCGTCGAGATGGACCGGCAGGCCGGGATGCGGATGGCGGCCGGCATCGGGATGCTCCAGCACCGTGAAGAAGCCACGATGCGCCAGGTACTCGCTGCGCGCCAGGTCGTGCGGGGTCTGCACCGGCGCCGCGGGAACGCCGGCCGCCTGCAGCCGGACCGCGACCGCGTGCTTGTCCTGAGCCCTGGTCCAATCGGCGATGATCGCGGTCAGCACGCCGATGTTCTCCTGACGCGCCGCCAGCGTGGCGAAGCGCGGATCTACGGCGAGATCCGCCTGCCCCATCACGCCGCACAGGGCTCGCCATTCCGCCTCGGTCTCGGCCGCGATCGCCACCCACTGGTCGTCGCCGCGCGCCGGGAAGGCGTCATGCGGGGCGGCATAGGGCGAGCGGTTGCCGTTCGGCTCGGGATCCCGTCCGGATTCGATCGCCGCCAGCAGCTCCGGCCCGATCAGCTGCATCGCGGCTTCGACCTGCGGGACCTCGATATACTGGCCCTCGCCGGTGCGCTGGCGGTGCAGCAGCGCGGTCAGGATGGCGGCCGTGGCGTTGAACCCGCCGATCGGGTCGAGATAGGAGGGGCCGGTGGTCTCGGGCTGGCCGCCGGGATAGCCGATCATGCCGGACATGCCGGTCGACATCTCCATGGTCGGGCCCAGCGCGGCGTAGCGCGCCATCGGCCCCTCGGCGCCGAAGGCCGGCAGCTCCGCCACGATGATGTCCGGCCTGATCCGGCGCAGGCTGTCGTAGTCCAGCCCCAGCCTGGCCAGCGTGCCGGGGCGGAAGTTGCAGATCACCACGTCGCTGACCGCCGCCAGGCGCCGGATGATGTCGCGCCCCTCCCTTATCTTCAGGTCGAGGATGCAGGACAGCTTGTTGACGTTCTGCGAGTTGAAGTGGAAGGCGCGGTCATAGGGCCGGTCGCCGGGAACGCCGTCCGGGAAGTTGATCGGGTTCGGCACCTCCTTGTTGAGGCGCCAGGAATTGACCCGGGTCGGGGATTCGACGTGGATCGGCTCGGCCCCGAGGAAGCCCAGCACCCGGCCCGCCATCGGCCCGGCCCAGGCCGTGGTCAGCTCGAGCACGCGCAAGCCCGCGAGGGGACCGGGTCCGGGGACGACGGCGCCCGAGCTCGGCCGCGGGACCGCCGGTGTGGGCGCCCAGCCATTGTCGGCGCCGAGGCGCGGCGCGGCGGAGCGGACCCGGCGCGGCGTGCGGCCCAGCCGCCACGGCGGCCCAAGGATCAGCCGCCCCTCCGCCGTGTCCCAATAGCTCCGACTGGTGAGATGGGCGCCGCCGCGCAGCTCCGTCGGGCGGTAGGCCTTGGCGGCGATCACCTCTTCCCGCTGCAGCGTGGCGACCAGATCCTCGGCGCGGAGATCCGCGACCTTGTCCTGGATGATCGCGAACAGCTCCGCCCAATGGGCGCGGCGTGGGATCGGCGCGCCGAAGCGTTCGTCGCGCTCGATATGCTCCAGGCCGAGCGCGCGGCAGACCGCGCTCCAGCGATGATTGTAGATCCAGATGCAGACCCAGCCGTCGCGACAGCGCACCTGGCCGGCCGGGATGTTCGGGTCGCCCCGGCCCTTCACCGTGCCGTTGTAGATGTGCTGCAGCACATAGGGAAAGCACATCGAAGCGGCGGTCTCCGCCTCGTCCACAGTGACGGCCTGGCCGAGGCCGGTGCGGTCCCGCGCGAACAGGGCCGCGGCGATCCCGACATAGGCGGCAAGGCCGGCGGCGAAGGAGGCGCGGCGGCCGCAGCCATGGAGCGGCTCGCGCCCATGGGCGCCGTTGTTGTGCATCATGCCCGACAGGGCCTGCAGCACGATCTCCGGCCCCTTCCAGGCGGCGAGCGGCCCGTCGGCGCCGAAGGGGCTGACCACCGCGGCAACGCAGCGCGGGTTGAGGCCGAGCACGTCGCGCGGCTCGGACCCGGGCGGCAGGATCGCGACATCGGCGCTGCGCAGTAGTTCGTCGAGGGCTTTGCGCCCGGCGGCGCTGCCCGGGTCGAGGCTGACCGAGCGCTTGCCGGTGTTGAGGTGGAAGAACAGCAGCGATCCGCGGTCGCCGGCCTCGCCGAAAGGCGGCATGCGGCGGAGGGCCGAGCCCGCCGGCGGCTCCACCAGCACGACCTCGGCACCGAAGTCGGCCAGCAGCCGGGCGCAGTACTGCCCGCCGACGGTCTCGGACAGGTCGACGACGTTCAGCCCGACCAATGCAGACATCGCTGCGTCGCCTCCCCCGGCTTCCTCTTTGGCCAGGACGGTATCGAGTCTTGCATCCGTATGCAACACCTCTGCATAGTGCCGGAAGCGATGATGGCCGGGGCGGGATTCCGGCCGCGGCCGTGCTATGGCTGAGGCGGGCGACAGCGAGGGGAAGCGACCTTGAGTTCCGGAGACCTGCGCAAACCGATCACGGCGCGCCAGCTGGCCCGGCTGATCGGCGTCAGCCAGTCGGCGGTCTCGCGCGCCTACACGCCCGGCGCCTCGATCTCGCCGGAGATGCGGCAGCGTATCCTGACCATGGCCGACAGCCTGGGCTACAGCCCCAACGCCATTGCCAGCACGCTGTCGAAGCGGCGCAGCAACATCGTCGGCATCGTCGTCTCGGCGATGCAGAACCCGTTCTACCCGGTGCTGATCGAGAAGCTGTCGCGCGGCCTGCAGCAGGTCGGGCAGCAAAGCCTGCTGTTCAACCTGACCCATGGCGCCGACATCCGGCAGCAGTTGGCGGCGCTGCGGCAGTACAGCGTCGACGCCGTCGTCATCGTCTCGGCCGCCCCCCTGTCGGGCGCGGCGCTGAGCTGGGCGACCGAGGGCCGCACCGCGATCATGATCAACCGCGCGGTGCCGGATTCGAGCCTGAGCAGCGTCTGCTGCAACAATGCCGAGGGCGCCCGCGCCATCGCCGACCATCTGCACGCGCTGGGCCACCGCCGCGCCGCCTTCGTCGCCGGCGTGCCGCATGCCAGCGCCAATCTCGAACGGCAGCACGCCTTCATTGCCCGGCTGGCGGAGCTGGGCATGACCCTCACTGCCTCCGTCGCCGGCGGCGAGTACAGCTACGAGACCGGCTACCGCGCGGCGCTCGAGGTCGCGCGGACCGGCCGCCCCGAGGCGATCTTCTTCGCCAACGACATCCTGGCGGTCGGCGGCATCGACGCGCTGCGCGACGAGATGGGGTTGTCCGTGCCCGGCGACATCGCGGTCGCCGGCTTCGACGACATCGCCATGGCCGGCTGGCCGCGCTATTCGCTGACCACCTTCCGCCAGCCGCTCGACGCCATGGTCGAGCGGACGGTGCAGCTGGTGACCGGCAAGGCGGAGCCGGCCGACGGCAACGTCCACCTGCTGCCGGGCGAGTTGGTCGTGCGCAAGACCACGGCGGGGTGAGGCTGGGCGACGGAACGGAGCCGTCGACGTACTCGTCCGCCTTCTATCGAATTCTCTCTGAGTCCCCCCTCCCCTTGCGGGAGGGGGATAGGGGGAGGGGGTTTTCTCCGCCCGAGCCGGCTCGAGACGCCGACGAGCCGGAACCGTGCTAAACAAGCCTTTCGCGCGCGGACGCGCGCAGACCCCTCCCCCTGCCCCCCTCCCGCAAGGGGAGGGGGGACTTAAAAAGAAACGCGGCCAGGCTGCGCGCGTCCCCGGCCGCGGACATTGCCGGGGCGTCGGGATGGGGATCGCGCGGCGGGCCGGCAGCGGCATCTCACACCTGCAGCGCCGTGAGGTAGGGCTCGTTGGCGAGGTCGTCGCGCAGCCCTGGCGCGAGGACCAGCCGGTCGCCGGCCACCGCGCTGACATAGAACTGCAGGTGGTAGGGCGAGTCCGTGTAGTCGGGCGGGATGGTCGCCGAAAAGCCGTTGCCGCCACGCGGCATCGGCGTTGACCGCCAGCGCTCCGCCTGGTTGACGTGGCGATAGTGCAGCACCGGCTCACCGCCGCCCGGCAGCGCCGCCGCCAGATCGGCCCGCACCTCCAGCGCCTCGCCGCGCCGGAAGGTCGTCGGGGCGGTGACGCCCACGGCCAGGCCGCGGGTCGGCCCCCTCCCCTGCAGCCGCGCGATCGCCGCCCGGGTCCGGTCGTCGGGATGGACCGTCTCGTGCGGCGCCTCGGACCGCATCGCCTGCAGGTCGGTCAGCTCGATCTCGATCTCGCGCAGCCGCTGCTGCCAGGAACCGCGCAGCCAGCTCTGCGGCCCGTAGGTCAGGTCGTCGTGATAGACGTCGCGGGCGATGTCGGCGATGCCCTGCCAGGCCAGCACCGCCCGCTTCAGATGAGCCTCGGCCCGGTCCAGCGTCACCGCCGCCTTCGACAGCAGGAACAACTCGACCCAGGTCGAGGCGCGGAACTTCTGGGCGAAGAACCGGGCGATGCCGGACAGGATGCCGACATCGATGACGATGCGCTGGACCTCCGCCGTCTCGAAGGTGCTGCTGCCCTTCAGCGATACCAGCGCGCTGTCGCAGCCCCCGGCCAGCCGCTCCAGCCAGTCGGCGACGTCGAGCGGCGAATAGCGCCGGTCGGGACGGGCTTCGTGCAGCGCCTCGGCGAACTCCCGCGGCGTGGCGAAGAGCTGCGGGTCGAAGGTCGGCGCGTTGCCGAAGCGGACCGGGCCGTCCATGTCGCTGCCATAGGGCCGGCGGTTGCCGACCGTGCCGATGGGAAGGTTGGAGTAGATCTCCGGCCAGTAATGGTTGTTCGAGGCCGAAGGCCCATGCGCCAGACTGACCAGCGGCAGCACCCGGCTGGCCAGCGACAGCGCCGTTTCACACGCCTCGGCGGCATCGCCGCAGGTCCGGCGCAGATGGCGCATCCAGCCGTCACGATCAGCGTCGGGGTTGTAGAGCAGCCGCCCCCAGACCCGGTAGAGATAGGCATATTTCTGCCAGTCGTGTTTCGTCGCCAGGCCCTGCTTCTGGTAGTTGAAGCGCTGCCCCGGCACGCCCGTGCCCATGCGGCCCTTGAACGAGCCGGGCTCGCACCACTCCACCCCGTCCGAGCCGCAATAGGTCGAGCTGCGGCCGTAGCCGGCAGCCAGCACCGGGTCGCCCCACAGCAGCACGCGCTGGGTGCCGGCCCAGATCCGGTACAGCACCTTCCAGTCGCGGTCCTTGGCCAGCAGGTCGCCATAGCTGTAGCGCAGGAACTTGCGCGAGCCCTCGCTCAGCTGCTCGCGCTCGCTGCGCGCCACCTCGGGCGGGTATTCGCGCTCCCGGATCGCCGACTGGTGATAGGGCAGGCCCATATGCTCGGCCATGTATTTCGGCGAGGCGGTGATCGGCATGCCGGAGGCGCGGGCTAGGCCGATGGTCTCGTGGTCGAGACCCTTGCCGTGCATGTCGATCTCGACCGGCCGGCCGGCCGCGGCGACGCCCTGGAACGCCTGCTCCCAGAACGCGTAGTCGCCCTCGGGGATGCCGCCCTCGACATGCACCCGGAAGGTCAGGCCGGTGATCTCCGGCACCGCCTTCAGGAGTGCGGTGATGGCGTCGCGGCAATACGGCGCCAGGTTGTCCCGGGTGATGCCGCGCACGGTGTAGTTGGCGTTCGGGACGTCGTCGAAATCGTAGCGCTGGGTCCACAGCGCCAGCTGGAAGTCGAGCCCGCGCCGCGCCGTCTCACGGGCGATGAACTTCAGCGTCTCGAGATTGGCGTCGCGCTCCTCCGGCGTCAGCTCCTTGACGTCGACATCATAGCCGGAGAGGTCGAGCAGGAACGGGTACGGGAAGTAGAAGGTGACGTCGCGGATGAAGTTGTTGTGGTAGGGGTAGTTGTAGCCCATGCCCAAAGTCAGGGCGAAGCGGTTGAACCGCTGGCCGGCCAGCATCGACAGGTATTCGTGCCAGAATTGGCGATCGTGAAACCAACCCTTGTCCTCCTCCTCCGAGCAGAACAGGCGGGCGATGCTGCGGATCCGGGCAGAGGGCCGTTCCACCAGCGGCAGGGCGGGGCCGAACAGGTCGCCCTCGGCATGGCGCACCCGGTCGGCCAGTTCGGTCAGAGCATAGACCAGGCCGCGGGTGTCGAAGCCCCAGGCGAGGATGCCGTCCGCCGCCCGCAGCAGCGCCATGCCCTCCGCCGTCTCCGGCAGGGTCACCGACGCGGCGGAGGCCGCCGCCGCGGCCGCCCGGTCGCTGCCCGCCGCGACGCGGATGGTGAAGCCCTCCGGCACTCCCGCGATGGCGGCCGGGATATCGCGCTGCCGCAGGGCCCGCAGCAGCTCCTCCGCCGCCCAGCGGACCGGGGCCGAGACGATGACGGCGTCGCCATCGGGCATCAGCAGGGTGACGGAAGCGGGCGTGTCTGCAGCGGCCATGGGTGTCCTCTCGCTGGCGCGGGCCGGGCCCCCTGCCCGTCCCACGCCCCTGCTGGTGCCGGTCGTGATCGGTCGCCGCGCGCTCAGGTCAGCGCGGCGACCTCGTAATCGGCGATGCCGTCGAGCGTGAAGCGGACGGTGGTGCCGGTCTGGGTGAAGGGCAGGCTGCGGCCGGCGCGCAGGGCCTCCACCGCCCGGATCGTCCGGCCCGGCGCGACCTCGAAGGTCACACTCTGCGGGCCCAGCGGATAGGTCTCGCGCACCCAGCCGCGCATCATGTTCGGCGAGGTGTAGTTGAGGATGTGCAGCGCGTAGCCGTCCTGCGTCTGCCAGGGAAAGACATCGACCAGCCCCTGCCCCTCGATGCGCACCGGCTGGCGGCCGTCCAGCGCCCAGCGCACCGCATTCGCCATCAGCCGGCCGAGATCGCCATTGGTCGACAGCCAGAAGGAGCGGTCGATGTCGCCCGAGAACCAGACCACCCTGCCCTGCCCGTGCCGCCGCGCCGAGAGGGCGGTTTCCTGGGTCCTCGGCATGTCGGTGTAGACCATCTCCGGCGGGAAGGCGGCGTAGGGCTCGACGATGCTCAACAGATCGGCGCCGCCGGGCGCGACCGGCAGCCGGAACTCGCCATAGGGCAGCAGCGTGGTGTCGCCGAAGCCGGTGACGATCGGGTGGTCGCCCTCGATGCGGGCGAGATGCCCGCGCCGATGGTGCCGGTGCTCCCCCTGAGCGGCGCCGAAGGGCGGGCCAGCGACCTCGACCCCGAACAGCCGGGCCAGGGCCGGCGCGGCACGGCGGTGGCCCCATTCGTCGAAGCAGCCGCTCTCGAAGGTCGCGACCACCGCGCCGCCGCCGGCAACATAGTCCTCGACGGCCTTCGCCTGGGCGTCGGACAGCATCGCCGTGTTCGGCAGGACGATGGCGGCGAATTTCTTCAGCCGCTCCGCTGTCAGGTTCTGCTCGTGCAGGAACTCGAACGGGATCCGGGCCTCGAGCAGGGCGTAGTACCAGCCCTGCAGATAGTCGGTGACGTCGCCGCCGCCGGGCGGCTGGTAGAAGGCGTTGGTCCGCTGCGAGAACACGATGGCGAGGTTGGCCACCGGCGCCTCGTTGCGGAAATGCCGTTCATGCTCGGCCAGCCAGCCGAAGAAGGCCTCGCCGGTGCGGCGGAAGCGCTGGTCGTCCGGCGCGCCGCCGAGCCAGTGGTACCAGGGAACCATGCCGCTGGCGGTGGACTGCGCCATCCACAGCGTCGTTTCTTCCGGCGCCTTGGTGATGTGCCGCCAGAACGGGTCGGCATTGGCGTAGCCGCCGGTCACGTTGGTCACCGCCCGCCCGTCCATCACGGCATGGGCGACGCGGCCCTGCTGGGCGCAGTCCCACACCGGGGTCTGGTTGTTGCGGCCCTGGTGGTCGGCGTTGAACCAGCCGGCGACCTTGGCGATCGCCATCACGTCGGTCACCGCGCGGATGCCGCCGCCGAGATTGCCGACATAGAGATTCTCCGGCGACCTCTCCTTGGCGATGGAGTCCCAAAGCCGCCAGATCTCCAGCACCCGGTCCTCGTAGATCCGATAGAACTCCTGCGGCGGCAGCCCGGCTAGACGCTGATGCTCGGTGTTGTACCAGGGCGGCCGGCGGCCGGTGCTGGGCCAGCCATTGGTGAAGAAGCCGTCGATGTCGTAGCGGGCGTTCATCTCGCGATAGATCGCCGACATCTGCTCCGTATAAAAGGTCGAGAACATGCAGGTGCGGAACAACTCCGGCACCTCCGGATGGTGCACCGGCTGGCCGTCGGCGGTGCGCGCGACCCATTCGGGATGGGCCTCGGCACCGTCCGCGTAGCACCAGTTCGGATCCATCCGCGCCACCACCCGCATGCCTTCGCGCTTGGCCGCGGCGGCGAACTCCCCGAACAGGTCGCGGTCGCCGAGATAGCGGCTGCGGTGATGGTACGGGATCTCGGTCGGATAGAAGGCCATGATGCCGCCGCCGCTCAGCAGCAGCGTGTTGATCTTCAGCCGCTTCCAGTAGTCGATCCAGGCCTCGACATCGAGGATCTCGGGATCGCGCTCGTTGAAGTTGTTCTGCCCCGCGCGGCGCATCGTGTCGTACCAGAAGGTGCCCGGCGCGAGGACGCGCCTGTCGCCGGGGGCGCTGCCGGATCGAAGGGCGGTTGCGGTCATGGTCGTTCCTTCCCGAAGCAGTGCTGAGGCGGCGGGGCGCCTCAGGCGATCTTCGCCTTGTCCAGCCGCCAATAGGCGTAGCCGGACGACACCTCGTAGCCGAGCGTGACCCGCGGATCGCGGGCGATGAGATAGCCGTTGGTGGCGATCGGCAGGACCGGCAGGTCGGTCATCACCTTGCGCTCGGCCTCCTGGATCAGCGCCAGGCGCTTGTCGTAGTCCGGCTCGTTCCCCGCCCGGTCGAGCAGGTCGTCGATGCCCGGGATGGCGACGCCGTAATGCGAGTAGTTGGTGCCGCCGCTGCCGTCGGACTTCACCTCGGCGGTCTTCGACAGGATGTCCGCCAGCGGCAGCGTCGGCACCGGCGGATAGGCCGACGAGTTCTGCGGCAGCGTGTTCATGTCCTTGCGGTTGTTGGCGTGGAAGGTGGTGTGGTCGATCATCTGCAGGTTGATGTTCACCCCGATATTCCGGAGCTGTTCCTGCACCACCAGCATCGCGGCGGAATAGTCCTCGCGCTGGCTGGTATAGGCGTCGAGGGTGAAGCCGTCGGGGTGGCCGGCCTCGGCCAGCAGCGCCTTCGCCTTGTCCGGATCGAAGCTGTAGCGGAGCTCCTCCGGCACCGTATCCGCCGTGTAGCTGCCGGGGAAGCCGGGCGGGTTGAGCCCATAGGTGCGGCGGCTGATCGGCGCCATGGCCTCGACGATCGCATCGCGGTCGATGGCGTAGGCGAAGGCCTGCCGGACGCGCAGGTCGTCGAGCGGCTTGCGCGTCAGGTTGAAGCTCATGGTGAACAGGCTGCCCGGCGCGGCGACGTCGAACAGCAGATTCGGGTTCTTCTGCTTCATCGCCGGCACCCAGCCCGGCGCTCGCACACCCTCGATCATGTGCACGTCGCCCGACAGCAGCGCCAGGGTGCGCGCCGTGGTGTCGAGGATGTAGATCACCTGCAAATTCTTGGTGACCGGCGCCCCGCCGAAATAGTCCGGGTTGGCCGTCATCATGATGCCCTTGGACGGGTCGGGATCGATGCTGACGAACTGGTAGGCGCCGGTGCCGACGGGGTCGCGCTGGATCGCCTCGCCCTTCTCCTGCACCGCCTTCCTCGACAGGATGACGCAGGAATAGTCCTGGATGGTGCCGCTCAGCAGCAGCGGGTCGGGCTGCTGCAGCGAGACCTTTACCCCGTATGTCCCGTCCGGCTGGACGTCGATGATGTTCTGGTACAGCACCTTGTTGCCGCCGACCTGCTTCGGGTCGCGCATGCGGTTCAGCGTGAAGACCACGTCGTCCGAGGTCATCTCGCCATAGCCCTTGTGGAACTGGACGCCCTGGCGGAGCTTGAAGTTCCAGGTCCGGGCGTCGGGCGACATCGTCCAGCTCTCGGCCAGCTGCGGCACGAACTCCTCAGGCCGCTCGGCGAAGCGGCCGTTGGGCGAGGCCACCAGCGTGTCGTGGATATGCACGATCGACCAGTTGTCGGCCCCCTGGATCGAGTTCGAGGGGTCGAGCGTGCGATTGTTGCGCGCGGCGAAGGCGATGCGGATGGTGTCGGTCGACTGGGCGGAGGCCCGGGTCCCGAGGGTCGCCGTCAGGCCCGCCCCCAGCAGCGCAGCCGATGCCCCGAGAACGTCCCGCCTGGTGAAAGGCATAGGTTCCTCCCCGTCGGATTTTTGGGCAAACGCATCCGCCCCTCGAATTCATGAGGACAGAAGCGGATCTTTGCCTGCGATGCACGAATGGTAGCGCTGCCATTTTTGGAGAGTCAAGACGTCACCTGGAGATTTATTTGGACCTGTCCGCCAGGACACGTCGAGGACGGCGTTCAGCTTGAATTGCGCCGCGTTCCGCCGCGATACTGCCGGCAGACCGGTAGGAGACGACCATTTCCGAGAAGCCCCGCAAGAGCCGCAGCGGCGGCACGCCGACCATGGCCGATGTCGCCGCCTATGCCGGCGTCGGCATGATCACCGTCTCCCGGGTGCTGCGCGAGCCGCACCGGGTGTCGGAGACGCTGCGGCGGATCGTCAACGACGCCATCCGTGAGCTGAACTACGTCCCCAATCTCAGCGCCCGCGCCCTCGCCTCCACCCGCAGCGGCGTGATCGGCGCGCTGGTGCCGTCGCTGACCCAGGTCGTCTTCGCCGACGTGCTGCGCGGCATCTATGACGGCGTCGACGGCACCGAGCTGCAGATCCAGGTCGGCAACACCCGTTACGACCCGCTGGAGGAGGAGCGGCTGGTCGGCCTGTTCCTGCGGCAGAAGCCGTCGGCGATGATCGTCTCCGGCATCAACCAGACGGCGCAGGCCCGGCGGATGCTGGAGCAGGCCGGCTGCCCGGTGGTGCAGATCATGGACCTGTCGCCCGACCCGATCGACCGGATCATCGGCTTCTCGCACGAGGATGCCGGCCGGCGGATGACGGAACACCTGATCGATCAGGGCTACACCCGCATCGCCTTCCTCAGCGGCTGGATGAACAGCCGGTCGGCCGGCCGCCGGGGCGGCTACCAGAAGGCGCTGGAAGCGGCCGGGCTGGACCGGCCGGGCCTGATCCATTCGATATCCGAATCCAGCCTTCGCCATCTCCTGGACAAGGTCAATCCGGCGACCGGGCGGCCGATGCTGGAATTCGCGACGCCCGCTTTGGGGCGCGAGCTGTTCCGCCGGGCGCTGGCCGCGGACCCGGCGCTCGACGCCGTGTTCTGCAACAACGACATCCTGGCGCTGGGCGTGCTGTTCGAATGCCTGCAGCGCGGCATCCGGGTGCCCGAGGACATGGGCATCGCCGGCTTCAACGACCTCGACTTCATGGAGGCGGCGGAGCCGAGCCTGTCGAGCGTCCGCACCCATCGCTACCGTGTCGGCCATTCGGCGGTCGCGGCGATCCGCGAGCAGCTCGCCGGCAGATCGCCGGGGCCGCGCATCCTCGACGTCGGCACCGAGGTGATGACGCGCCGGAGCACGGCACGCGCGACCCGCCGCACCTAGGCGAGCCATTGACAGGCATCGCCCCCTATGGCCCTGCCCCGCGGACCAGGGCGTCGCGAGCGTCGTCGGTTGGCGCGGAAGCATCCCGGCTTGACATCGCGGGCCTCAGAAACATACCAACTAATATGTATGATATTTGATCCGGACATCGAATGGCCCAGGCGCGGCGCAGGCAGATCGACCGAACGACCGAAACCCAGACGCTGCTGCTGCGCGCCGCGGCGGAGCTGCTGCAGGAGGTGGGCTTCTCCGGCACCACGACAGCGCTGATCGCGCGCCGGGCGGGCGTGACCACCGGCGCCCTGCACCATCATTTCGCGACCAAGGACGACCTGATGCTGGGTGTGCTGGACCGGATGACGGAGCGGGTCCTGCACCGGATCGAGCAGCAGGACCACGTGACGCCGGATGGGCGGATCGACGTGCCCAGCCTGGTCGCCCATCTCTGGGAGATCTATGGCGATCCCGGATACTGGGCGATCTGGGAGATCATCATCGGCACCCGCGCCGACGCGGCGTTCCATGGGAAGGTCGTGGCCCATCGCCAGGAAACGATGCGCCGGGTGCTGCCGTCCTGGCTTGAGCGCCATGTCCTGTCCGAAGCGCGCCGCCCGGACCTGGCGGCGCTGTTCGAATTCCTGCTGATCGCGATCCGCGGCCTCAGCCTCGAGCGCTTCCTCGACAAGGAGGCCGCCTATTTCGATCGCAACCTGGCGCTGCTGGCGGAGCTGGTGGACCGGAAGCTCGCGAACCTGGCCGGAGGCACCTGACCGGCATCAGACCATAAGAACGAACAGGGGGCATCATGAGCGAGAGACTTCACGCCGGAGCGACCGGCGCAACCCTGGCCGCACCAGCGGCCGCCGGGCGGGCACGGACACTGGTCGGCGGGGCGATCGGGCATTTCATCGAGTGGTACGACTGGTCGATCTACGGGTTCCTGGCGGGCATCTTCGCGGTGCAGATGTTCCCGGCGCATGATCCGACGGCGTCGCTGATCGCCAGCTTCTCGGTGTTCGCCATCGGCTTCCTCGGCCGGCCGATCGGGGCCTTCGTGCTGTCGCCGCTGGCCGACAAATATGGCCGCCGCGCGATGCTGTCCGCGACCATCGTCATGGCCGGCATCGGCGGCCTCGCCATCGCGCTGTGCCCGACCTATGCGCAGATCGGCATCGCCGCGCCGATCCTGATCGTGGCGGCAAGGCTGCTGCAGGGCTTCTCGGCCGGAGGCGAGTACCAGATCGCCATCACCTTCCTCAACGAACATGCCAGCAGCCGCAACCGGGCCTTCGGCGCATCGCCGCAGCAGGTTTCGATCGGCCTGTCGGTCCTGGCGGCGACCGGCGTCGCGAGCCTGACGACGTCGTCCCTGACGCCGGAGGCGCTGGCCTCCTGGGGCTGGCGCGTGCCGTTCCTGATCGGCGCCGTGCTGTCGCTGTTCGGCCTGTATCTGCGCCGCAACCTGGCGGAGACGCCGTCCTTCGAGAAGGCCGGCCCGTCACGGGACGTCCGCGCCGTCTCGATCCTGGCCTCCATCGCGGAATTCCCGAAGGAGGTCTTCATCGTCTTCGTCGTGCAGTTGAACGGCCTGCAGTACTATCTGTGGATGATCTTCCTGCCGACCTACGCCAACCTGGTCGGCGGGCTGGATCGCACCTCCGGATTCGTCGGCGGCATCCTGGCCAGCGTCGCCTACTGCATCGGCGTGCCGCTCTTCGCCTTCGTCTCGGACCGCATCGGCCGTAAGCCCTTCCTGATCGGCGCCGCGGTCGCCTTCCTGCTGTTCACCTATCCGCTGCTGTCGATGCTGGCGGTGCCGGCCCTGAGCTTCGGCACCTTCGCCTTCGTCGCCGTGGTCGGGGCCGCCTTCGTCTCGCTGAACAACGCGGTGCTGGGCACGGTCTTCGCCGAGCTGTTCCCCACCCGGGTGCGCGCCTCGGGCATCGGCATCCCCTACGCCGTCTGCGGCGCCATCTTCGGCGGCACCGCCCCGATGGTCGCGACCTGGCTGCAGCAGGCCGGCGGCCCGCTCTACATCTCGCTCTACGTGATGCTGGTCTGCGTCGTCACGCTGGCCACCCACATCCTCCTGACCCCCGAGACGCGGGGCCGGTCGCTGGACTGACCGCCCCCACCAATCGCTTTCCCGAAGGATCCCAGATGCTCGTCATCCATCATCCGGACCAGGCGCTGCACGATCCGGATCAGGTGTTCCGCACCGGCCGGTTCATCGACCAGCCCGACCGGGCGGAGCGGTACCGGATCTTCCTCGACACCGTGCGGCAGGACCGGCACGAGATCGTGGAGGCGCCGCTGAACCGGGCCGGGGCCGTCACCGAGATCCACGATCCGGACTATGTCGCGTTCCTGCGGACGGTCCATGCGCGCTGGACCGAGAATCCCGGCTACGGCCCGGTCGTCATCCCGAATGTCCATCCGACGCACCGGATGCATCGCAAACCGACCGAGCTGCTGGGCGAGTTGGGCTGGTACAGCAACTCGACCTCCTGCCCGATCACGGCCGGAACCTGGCCCGCCATCTTCGCCGCCGCCCAGGTCGCGGTCCATGGCGCCGAACGGCTGGCCTCGGCCGCGGCGCCGGTCTATGCGATGTGCCGGCCGCCGGGACACCACGCCTATCCGGACCTGATGACCGGGGTCTGCTACCTGAACAACGCGGCGATCGCCGCGCACCAGCTGACCCGGCGCTTCGGCAAGGTCGCGATCATCGACATCGACGTGCATCACTGCAACGGCACCCAGTTCATCTTCTGGGAGCGGCCGGACGTGCTGGTCTGCTCGATCCACATCGATCCCAGGCTGTCCGCCCCATATTACGCCGGCCATGCCGACGAGACCGGCGAGGGCGCCGGGGCCGGGCTGACCTTCAACCAGCCGCTGCCCTGGGCCACCCCGGATCCGGTCTGGATCGACGCGATCGACGCCGCGATCGGGAGGGTGCGGGGCTTCGCGCCCGGCGCCCTGCTCGTGTCGCTCGGCTTCGATGCCGGCGAGCATGATCCCGTGGCGACCTTCAGGATCACCGATGCCGGCTTTGCCGAGGCAGGACGCCGGCTGGCGGCGCTGGCGTTGCCGACGCTGCTGGTCCAGGAGGGCGGCTATCTCAGCCCCTCCCTCGGCGGCTATCTGCGCAGCTTCCTGCGTGCCTTCGAGCATCGGCCGATCTGACACCCCAGTGAAAGGCAGCCCCATGGACGCTTTGCCCGCCCTGCGCACCGGAACGCCCCGTTCGGAGCGCGGCTTCATCACCCCGGTCGAGGGTATCGAGATCCCGTTCGGCCTGGTCGAAGGCCGGGTGCCAGGCCCCACCCTGCTGGTGACCGCGGGGGTGCACGGCTCCGAATACTGCTCGATCGAGGCGGCACTGCGGCTGATCGGACGGGATCCGGCCGGGCTGACGGGCACGATCCTGGTCCTGCCGATCCTGAATCCCGGCGGTTTCCGCCGGCGCAGCATCTATGTCATGCCGGAGGACGGCCGCAACCTGAACCGGATGTTCCCGGGCCGGCCGGACGGAACCTTGAGCGAAAGGCTGGCCGACTGGCTGGTGGCGACGATCTATCCGCAGGCCGACGCCTATCTCGACCTGCATGGCGGCGATCTGAGCGAGGCGCTGGCGCCGTTCTCGCTGTTTCCCGCAGGCAGCGACGCTTCACAGGCGCTGGCGGTCGCCTTCGGCCTGCCGGTCGCGGTCGCGGCGGGCGGCGAGGGCTATACCATCAACACGGCGGGACGGCTTGGTGTCCCGAGCATCATCGCCGAGGTCGGCGGCAATGGCGTGTGGGATGAGGCTGGCGTTGCCGCGATGACGGCCGGAATCGACCGGGTGCTGCAGCATCTGGGCATGATCCCGGGACCGGCGCCGGCGGCGCCGCAGGACCGGCCGCAGATGGTGACGATGTGGGTTCCTGCCGCCGGCACGGACGGCTTGTGGTATCCGGCGAAGGAGATCGGGCAGACGGTCGCGACAGGCGAGGTGCTCGGCGAGATCCGCGACGTGTTCGGGTCGATATGCGAGACCGTCCGCTCGAAGCAGGACGGCTTCGTCCTCTACCGCCTGAGCAGCCTGGCCGTGAACAAGGGGGAAGCCCTCCTCGGCGTGGGGACGCCGATCTGAGACGGCCGGGCCCGGAACGCGCTCTTCGAAGTGTTGGGCGAGCGATCTTCATCTCGCCGCGTGGAGAAAGTGCAGCCTACCGGGAAGGTTGATACGGATGGCCGCATGCCGATCGAATCGATGTGCGACACGCCCTCGCGCTCATCGTCCCCTGTCAGCGGCCCAGAGCTCCGCGATCGCGACCACCGCGGCGTTGATCGGGCCGCTCGGGATGGCCGGAATGACCGAGGCGTCGACGACGAAGAGACCGTCGATCCCGCGCACCCGCAGCGCGCCGTCGACCACCGGCCCCAGGCTGCAGGTGCCGACCGGATGGTGGTGGGTCATCGCCGCCCGGGCCAGGAAGGCGTCGAGATCCGCAATCGCCTCCACCCCGGGCCCAGGCAGGAGCTCGCCGTCGCTCCAGCCCGAGAGCGGCGCCGCCCGGCCGACCCTGCGGGCCAGACGCAGCGCCGCGCGGAAAGTCCGGCGATCATCCTCGGTCGAGAGATAGGCGGGATCGATGACCGGGGCATCCGCCACCGACGGCCCGCCGGGGCGGATCGTGCCGCGGCTGGTCGGGTGGGTGACCCCGCACATGATGGTAAAGGCGCTGCCAGCTGCCGGCCGGTCGAACGCCTCGGTCACCACCGGCAGCACGACGCAGGCCAGGACGACGTCCGGCGCCCCCTCTGCCCGCGACGGGTCGTCGCTGTGCAGGTACATCAGCGATTCCGAATGCTGCAGCCGCGACGGGGCGACCGGCCGCGAGGCGCGATAGACGTTGCCGGCCGCGAGCAGATGGTCGTGCAGGTTGCGCCCGACCTCGGGCAGCTCGTGCCGGCAGGGGATGCCGGCGCCGCGTAGCACCTCCGGATCGCCGATGCCGGAGCGCATCAGCAGCAGCGGCGAGGCGACCGCGCCGGCGCAGACCACGATCCGGTCGGCGGTCACGATCTCCTCCGCCCCGTCGCGGGTGACCCGCACGCCGCGGGCCTGGCCGGAGCCCAGCACCAAGTCATGGACCAGGACGCCGGTCAGCACCGTCAGATTCGGCCGGCCGAGGACCGGCGCGAGATAGGCGTCGGCGACGCTGACCCGGCGGCCGTCGCGGATCGTCAGCTGGTTCGGCGCCACCCCGGCCAGCGGCCCGGCATTGTGGTCGCCGAGCCGTGGCGCGCCGATCGCCAGGCCGGATTCCATGTAGCCGCGGACCAGCGGGTGGATCTGCTCGTCCGGCAGCAGCACGTCGAGCGGGCCGGTGTCGCCATGCATGGCCGACGCCCCGCCCGAGAACCGCTCGCTGCGGCGGAAGGCGGGCAGCAGCGCGTCATAGGACCAGCCCGGCCCGCCGGCCGCGGCCCAGGGTGCGAAATCGTCCGGATGGCCGCGGACATGCGCCATGGCGTGAAGGCAGCTGGAACCGCCGACGACGCGGCCGCGCGGCCAGTCATGGGCCCGGCCGGCGGTGCCGGGCTGGGGCACGGTGCGATAGGCCCAGTCATAGGACCGCCCCTGCAGGAAAGGCCATTGCGCCGGTGCCGTGATGTCGGGGTCGGACGGCATCCCGCCCGCCTCGATCAGCCCGACCGACAGGGCTGGGTCCTCGCTCAGCCGCGCCGCCACCACCGACCCGGCGGAGCCGGCGCCGATCACCAGCACGTCGAAACCGGCCATCGCGCGCTCCGCTGAACCGAGGGAAGGCCCGTCAGGCCACGGCCATGCCGGGGCCGAGGCGGTCGAGGATCTGGCGCTGTACCGCCCCGAGATGGGCCCGCATGGCCTGTTCCGCCGCATCCGGGTCGCGGGCGGCGATGGCGTCGGCGATCGCCTTGTGCTCGGCGTCGCGCTGGCGCAGCCGGTTCGGGCAGCTGGGATTGTCGCTGGTGCTGAAGCGCAGCCGGGCGTCGGTCGCCACCTGGCGGATCAGGGCGTAGAGCTCGGTCGCCAGGCTGTTGCGCGCACCGGCCGCGACCGCCTTGTGGAACGCCAGGTCGACGGCGCCGGCGGAGGCACCCGGCGGGGTGTTGGCGGCGCGCTGGATCCGCGTGATCTCGAAGGGCGAGGCGCGCAGCGCGGCCAGCCGGGCCAGCGCCGGCTCCAGCATCATGCGCAGCTCGATGATCTCGACCGGGTTGGTGTCGCGGGCGAGATCGTCTCCCCGCCGCGGCGCCGCGGTCCGCGGCCGCCCGGCGCGGGCCGGCTCCAGCTCCCCCGCCGCGCGCAGCTGGTCGAGCGCCTGGCGCAGCCGGTGGCGCTTGATGTTCAGCCGCTCCGCCAGGGCCCGTTCGGACGGCTTGCCCTGGCCGCCGGCGAGGATGTCGCGCACCGCCGCGACGATCTCGGCGAGGCTGTCGTCGCGGCTGGAGGGACCTGGCGTCTGATCGTCGGCGTTCGGGTGCTCGGAAGGCGCCGATCGGTTCATCCTGATCCCTCTGGCTTGGTTCTGGCGTTTCCCCGCGGCCGGCTGCCTTGCCCGCACGGCATCGGCAGTCCCGACCACAGTGCCCACCATAACAACCATTTGCCATGGTTGACAACAATGGTTGGCAGTGGTCGAGTTGTCCCGGCAAGCGCCGCCCAGATCGGCGCAATCCCGACAGGAGGCTTCCGATGCCCGGACAACCGGCTGGCCATAGAGGGTCGGCGGGCCCGACGGACCAGGGGGCGCTGTGACCCCCGCCGCAGGCTACGACACGATCATCGTCGGCGCCGGCTCCGCCGGCTGCGTCCTCGCCGCGCGGCTGAGCGAGGATCCCGCCCGCCGCGTGCTGCTGCTGGAGGCCGGCGGCTGGGATCGAGACCCCTGGATCCACATCCCGCTGGGCTGGGGCAAGATCCTGCAGAAGCGGCTGCACGACTGGGGCTATTTCAACGAGCCCGAGGACACGGTCGACGGCCGCCGGGTGGAATGCGCCCGCGGCAAGGTGGTCGGCGGCTCCTCCTCCACCAACGCCATGGCCTATGTCCGCGGCAATCGCGGCGACTACGACCGCTGGGCCGCGTCGGGGCTGGACGAGTGGTCCTATGCCCACGCCCTGCCCTATTTCCGGCGGCTCGAATCCTGGGAGGGTGGCGCCGATGCCTGGCGCGGCGGCGACGGGCCGATGCGGGTGCAGAATTGCCGTTACCAGGATCCGCTGCTCGACGCCTACGCCGCGGCCGCGGGCGAGGCCGGGCACGGCTGGACCGACGACTATAACGGCGCCCGGCAGGAGGGCTTCGGCCGGCTGCAGATGACCATCCGCGACGGCCGGCGCTGCAGCGCCGCGACCGCGTATCTGCGCCCGGCGCTGGCCCGCCCGAACCTGACGGTCAAGGTCGGCGCCATGGTCACCCGCGTGCTGTTCGAGGGCACCCGCGCGGCCGGGGTCGACTATGTGAAGGACGGGAAGGTCCAGACCGCCTGGGCCGATGCCGAGGTCATCCTGTCCGGCGGCGTGATCAACAGCCCGCAGCTGCTGATGCTGTCGGGCATCGGCGGCCCGGAACGGCTGGCGGCGCATGGCATCCGTACCCGCATCCCGCTGACGGGCGTCGGCCGCAACCTGCAGGACCATGTCTCGACCATATTGATGTATCAGCGGCGCGAGCCCGGGCCGTTCCATCGGATGATGCGGGCCGACCGGATCGCGCTGGAGCTCGGCAAGGCCTACGCCTTCGGCAAGGGCTTCGCCGCCGACGTGCCCGGCGGCGTGGTCGCCTTCCTGAGGAGCCGGGCGGAGCGGCCGCTGCCCGACGTCCAGTTCCTGCTGACCGCGGCGCCGCTCGGCGCCTGGCCCTATTTCAAGCCGTTCAAGCAGCCCTTCACCGACGCCTTCGCCTGCCGCGTGGTGGCGATCCAGCCCGAGAGCCGCGGCACCGTCGCCCTCGCCTCCGCCGACCCGATGGCGGCGCCGCTGATCCGCCAGAACTTCCTGGCGACCGACGCCGATTGGAAGAGCCTGCGCGCCGGCATCCGCATGGCGCGCGAGGTGATGGCGCAGAGCCCGATGGCCCGCTTCGTCGCCCGCGAATCCGCGCCCGGCCCGGCCAAGGCGACGGATGCCGAGATCGACGCCTATATCCGCGCCACCTCGATCACCGTGCACCACCCGCTCGGCACCTGCCGTATGGGCGTGTCAGCCGATGACGGGGCGGTGGTCGACCCGCAGCTGCGGGTGCATGGCGCCGAAGGGCTGCGCGTGGTCGACGCCGCGGTGATGCCCGATTTGACCTGCGGCAACATCAATGCCCCGGTGCTGATGATCGCCGAGCGCGCCGCCGACCTGATCCGCGGCGTGCCGACCCTGGCGCCGGCCTCGATTCCGACCAATGGATCAACCAATTACCAACCAATCTCACCTCAACCAAACAATATGGTTGAAACGGTCGGCCAGAGGGCATACCGTTAGGGCCAAGGCTGAACGACAATCCGAAAACAGGGGTGCGACATGACGGACACGCGCGCCGCGGCGCAAGGGGCGTCCAATCGCGATGCCGCCCTGAAGGCGCTGTACGACGACGTCTTCACCAAGAACATGTTCCCGTTCTGGGCCAGCTCGACCGGAATCGACCACGACGAGATCAAGCAGCTGATGGGCACGCAGAAGGCGGTGCCCTTCCTGTGGCGCTACCAGGACGACATCGCGCCGATCCTGCAGCGCTCCGCCGAGCTGATCCATATGGATGATTCCGAGCGGCGCTCGCTGATCCTGGTCAATCCCGGCCTGTCGCCGCGGCGGGCGACGGTCAGCACCATGTACACCGCCTACCGGCTGAACGACCCGAACGAGGTGATGCCGCCGCACCGGCATTCGCCCAGCGCCATCCGTTTCGGCCTGACCGGCAAGAGCAACTTCACCGGCGTCGAGGGCGAGGACATCACCTTCGGCCCGGGCGACATGGTGCTGACGCCGGTCGATGCCTGGCACAACCACGGCAACACGGGCGACGAGCCGGCGGTCAACCTGTCGGTCCTGGACCTGCCGCTGGTGGAGACGCTGAACGCGGTCTATTTCGAGCACGACTACGCCGAGAACGGCGTCGCCAGGAAGGTGCAGAGCGCCCGCTTCCCGAGCGACTATTCCGCCCGCGTCTACGGCGCCGGCGGGCTGCGGCCGCGCTTCATCGACCACCATCGCGGCTCCGGCCTGTCGTCGCCGATGTATGTCTATCGCTGGGACGCGATGCGGGAGCAGCTGGAGCGGTTCAAGGACTGGGACGGCGACCCGTATGAGGCGCTGATGATCGAGTATGTCGACCCGCTGACCGGCGGGCCGGTGTTCAAGACCATCACCTTCTTCGCCCAGATGCTGCGCCCGGGCGAGCGCACCCGCCCGTTGCGCCAGACCGCCAGCCTGCTGGTGGCGCCGTTCCAGGGCAGCGGCCATTCCGTGGTCGATGGCAAGCGCTTCGACTGGGCCGAGTTCGACACGCTGGCGGTGCCCGGCGGGTCGTGGTGCGAGCATGTGAACGGGTCCGACACCGAGCCCGCGATCCTGTTCGTCGCCAGCGACGAACCGGCGCTGAAGGCCTTCGGCCTGTTCCACAGATGGGGCCGCGACGCGAGCGGCGACGTGGTCCGCATGGTCTGACGCGGCAGGCCCGGCTGCCGCCGGGCCGCGACCGTCCGATCGCCTTCCGTCCCGGCCCGACATGCGGCCGGAGGACGGGAGGGGTACGCCTGAACGATCCAGAGGCTTGACGTGCCGAATTCCCGCAACACGACCCTCGTCTCGCATATCGACTGCCCCGGCGGCGGCCAGGTCTGGGTCGAGGGCACCACGCTGTACATCGGCCATATGCGGTCGCCGAGCGGCACCACCATCGTCGACGTCGCCGACCCTCGCAACCCGAAGGTGATCGCCCGGTTGGAGCTGCCCGAGGGCTGGCATTCGCACAAAGTGCGGGTGTCCGGCGACATCATGATCGTCAACCACGAGAAGCTGGGCCAGAGCGGTCCGAAGGAATTCGGCGGCGGCATCGCGGTCTACGACGTGTCCCGCCCCAGCGCCCCGAAGCTGATCTCGAAGTGGCTGACCGCCGGCCGCGGCGTCCACCGCTACGATTTCGACGGGCGCTACGTCTATATCTCGCCGACCGCCGAGGGCTATGTCGGCAACATCGTCATGATCCTCGACCTGATCGATCCCGCCCGCCCGGTCGAGGTCGGGCGCTGGTGGATCCCCGGCCAGTGGACCGGCGGCGGCGAGGAATATCCCTGGGCCGAAGGAGTGTCGCCGCGCTGCCACCACCCGATCCGGGCCGGCGACCGGCTCTATGTCAGCTATTGGCATCACGGGCTGTTCATCCTGGACATTGCCGACATGGCGCGGCCGAAGCTGGTCTCGCAGCTGAACACCAGCCCGTCCTTCCCGCACCCCACCCACACCTGCCTGCCGATCCCGCAGCCGTTGAAGGGGCGGAAGATCATGGTGGTGGCCGACGAGGACGTGGCCAAGCTGCGGCCGTCGCCGCCCGCCTTCACCTGGATCTACGACATCACCGAGGAGCGGCTGCCGCTGCCGATCGCGACCTTCCAGGTGCCGGGGCTGGACCCGGACGGGTCGCCGCAGCCGCCGATGACCGGCTGCCACCAGCCGTCGGAGCGCTTCACCGGTACGGTCATCCCCTTCGCCTGGTTCGCGCGGGGGCTGCGGCTGGTCGACATCGCCGACCCCTTCGCGCCGCGCGAGGTCGGCCATTTCCTGCCCGACCCGCCGGCCGGCGAGGAGCGGGCGTCGTCCAACGACGTCACCATCGACGATCGCGGCCTGATCTACCTGATCGACCGGATCAACGGCGTCGACATCATCGAAACCGGCGTCTTCTGAGGGGAATCCGCCATGCCCGACACCGCAGACGCAGCGCCGCACTACGCCATCGGCCGCAAGAATCCGAACCTGCCGTTCCACCCCGCGGTGCGGGCCGGCGACTTCATCTTCGTCTCCGGCCAGGTCGGCAAGGATGCCGAGGGCAACATGGTCGACGGCACGATCGAGGAGGAGACGCGGGCGACGATCGAGGCGATCCAGCGGGTGCTGGCCGAGGACGGCGCCACCCTGGCCGATGTCGTCCGGGTCACGACCTATCTCGAGGATACCCGCGACTTCGGCCGCTACAACAAGATCTTCGCCGAATACTTCAAGGACGCGGTGCTGGCCCGGACCACGGTCGAGGCCCGCGCCGTGATCAACACCAAGGTCGAGATGGACGCCATCGCGTACAGCCCGGCGAAAGGAAGGCAAGGATGATCAGACTGCTGGGCCGGCACACCTCCGGCAATGTGCAGAAGGTGCTGTGGCTGCTGGAGGAGCTCGGCGTCGCCTATGAGCGCGAGGATTACGGCCGCCAATTCGGCAACACCCAGACCGACGAATACCGGGCGCTGAACCCGAACGCCAAGGTGCCGACCCTGGTCGCCGGTGACACGGTGATCTGGGAGTCGCACACCATCCTGCGCTATCTCGTGGGCATGTACGGCCCGGCCCTGACCGGCGCGACCCCGGCCGAGAGGACCGATGTCGAGCGCTGGATGGACTGGCTGCTGGCCAGCGTGAACAGCCTCTACGTCGCCATCTTCAAGGACGCGAAGAAGCCGCCGGAGGAGCGCGGCGCCGAGTTCGCGGCGCAGGCCAAGGAGCTGGCGGAGCTGCTGGCGATCGCCGACCGGCATTTGGCCGGGCGGGACTGGTTCGCGCTGGGCCGGCTGACCGTCGCCGATATCGCGCTGGGCCCGATCCTGAAGCGTTGCCTGGGCTTCCCGATCGACCGGCCGGCCTTCGCCAATCTCGACCGCTGGCTGGCAGCGCTGGAGACCCGGCCGGCCTTCCGCAAGGCGACGGCGGGGTGAGCGGCAGCGGCCGTTGACGGCCGGATACGGACGGAGCGGATGGGAAGAGCTGGATCATGCCCGTGGCAAGATTGAAGGAGCCCCCGGCGACGCCGTCGCCCGACACCGCGCAGATCGCGGTCGAGGGTGTGTCGGTGACCTTCGACATCCTCGGCGTGCGGCAGCAGGCGCTGCGCGACATCAGCCTGAGCGTGCCGCGGGGATCCTTCGTCTGCCTGATCGGCCCGTCAGGATGCGGCAAGAGCACGCTGCTGAAGGTGCTGGCCGGGCTGGTGCCGCCGACCGAGGGCCGGGTCCGCGTCGCCGGGCTGGCGCCGCAGGAGGCGGTGCGGCGCCAGATCATCGGGCTGGTGTTCCAGGAGCCGAACCTGCTGCCCTGGAAGAACGCCCTCGACAACGCGGCGCTGCTGCGCGAGGTGGCGGACCGGTCGCTGTCCCGGGCCGAGGTGCTGGAGCGGGCCCGGGCGATGCTGCGGCTGGTCGGGCTGGAGGATGCGGAGGCCAAGCGGCCGAACCAGCTGTCCGGCGGCATGCGCCAGCGCGTCGCCATCGCCCGGGCGCTGACGCTGGAGCCAGACATCCTGCTGATGGACGAGCCCTTCGGCGCGCTGGACGCCATCACGCGCGAGGAGATGAGCCGGTCGCTGCTGGAGATCTGGGAGCAGACCGGCAAGACCATCGTGCTGGTGACCCATTCGATCGACGAGGCGGTGCTGCTGTCGCGCCACGTCCATGTCATGGGCGTCGGGCCCGGCCGGATCATCGACAGCCTCGAGATCCCCCTGCCCTATCCGCGCGGCGAGGACAGCTATGCCGATCCGCGCTTCCGGGCGATGGAGAGCCGGCTGCGGTCGCTGCTGATCCAGGGCCATGCCACGAGGGGACGGTCATGAGCGACGCCACCATCCTCGCCCGGCGCAGTGCCGCGAGCTCGGCATGGCTGCCGGCCGTCGTGCTGCTCGTGATCACGATCGCCGCCTGGGAGGCGGCAATCCGGATCTTCGAGGTCTCCAGCTTCATCCTGCCGACGCCCTCGGCGATCGGGGCGACGCTGCTGCGCGAGGCCGGGCCGCTGTGGCAGGCGACGCAGGTGACCGCGGTCGAGATCCTGGTCGGCTTCCTGGTCGCCGCCGTGGTCGGTATCGCCCTGGCGATGATCATCGCCCGGTTCCGCCTGCTGGGCCGGGCGCTGTACCCGCTGATCGTGCTGTTCCAGACCGTGCCGAAGGTCGCGCTGGCGCCGATCTTCATCCTGTGGTTCGGCTACGACCTGGCGCCGAAGGTCGGGCTGATCCTGGTGATCGCCTTCTTTCCGGTGACGCTGTCGATGCTGGCCGGGCTGGAGGCGGCGGATACCGGCCTCCTGTCCCTGATGCGGTCGGTCGGCGCCAGCCGGACCGCGATCCTGCTGCGCATCCAGATCCCCTACGCCCTGCCGCAGCTGATGGCCGGGCTGAAGATCGCGGTCACCTTCAGCGTCATCGGCGCCATCGTCGGCGAGTTCGCCGGCGCCTCGGCCGGCCTGGGCTACCTGATCCAGTTCGCCTCGACCCAGCTGGACACGCCGATGGTGTTCGCGGCGCTGCTGGTCGTCTCGGTGGTCGGGGTCGTCTTCTACTACGCGATGGAATGGCTGGAGCGGCTGGTGGTGCCCTGGGCCCCGAAATTCGATCCGGCGCTGCGGTCCGCCTGATCCGAGCAAACGCAAAAGGCCGCGGGAGGCTGATGATGCTGAGGAGATCGGTCTGTGGAGCCCTGGTGGGGCTGGCGGCGGCGGTCCTGGCGGGCCCGGCCATGGCCGCCGACCAGGTGAGCGTGCAGCTCGACTGGGTGGTGCGCGGCAACCACGCCATGTTCTTCGTGGCCAAGGACAAGGGCTATTTCGCCGAGAACGGGATCGAGGTCACCGAGATCCGCAAGGGCACCGGGTCGCCCGACGCCATGCGGCTGGTGGCGAACGGCAATGCCGACTTCGGCTTCGGCGACCTGCCGACCCTGGCCGTGGCCCGGTCGCAGAACGTGCCGGTGGTGGCGCTGGCCGCGGTCAACCAGCGCTCGCCGATCGGCATGATCGCCCTGGCCAAGAGCCACCAGCTGAAGACGCCGGCCGACATCAAGGGCCTCAACATCGGCATCCATCCCGCCGGGTCGACCTACATCTTCTACAAGGCCTTCCTGGCCGCGAACGGCATGACCGAGGCCGACATGAAGATGAGCAGCGTGTCGCCGCCCTATGAGAGCTATCTGCTGCTCGGCCGGGTCGACGCGGTGCCCGGCTATATCGACGCCGAGGTGCCGGAGCTGGAGGCCAAGGCCGGGGGCCCGGGCTCGCTCAGCATCATCCTCGGTGCCGATTACGGCTACGACGTCTACGGCTCCGGCCTGTTCACCTCCGAGGCGATGATCAAGGACAAGCCGGATGTGGTGAAGCGCTTCGTCGCCGCCTATCTCAAGGCCTTCCAGTTCACGGCCGAGCATCCGAAGGAGGCGGCGGCGATCACCGCCAAGGCGGCGCTCGGCTATGCCGGCAAGGCGGATGTCCTGGCGGCGCAGCTGCAGGCCGACATCGATCACACCTTCACCGATGCCGACACCAAGGCCAACGGCCTGGGTTGGATGACGAAGGAGAAATGGGCGAACACGATCAAGGTGCTGACCGACCAGGGGGCGCTGAAGGGCACGGTGGCGGCGGACGCCGCCTTCACCGACGCCTTCCTGAAGCCCTGAGCCGAAGAGGACGACGATGCCGGATGCACGCCTTCACGTCGCGGTGATCGGCCTCGGCACCATGGGACCGGGGATCGCGGCGACGCTCGCCCGCGGCGGCATGGGCGTCCGGGTGCACGACACCGTGCCGGCCGCGATCGAGCGCGCCCGCGCCGCGATCCCGCAGGCGGGATCGGTGCTGGACCGGCTGGGCATCGCCCCGCCGGACTCCGGCGAGGGCGCTGTCAGCTTCCACGAGGACCTGGAGAGCGCGGTCGCCGGGGCCGGCCTGGTGATCGAGAACGTGCCGGAGAAGGTCGAGGTCAAGGCCGCGGTCTATCGCGCGCTCGACCCGCTGCTGCCGGCGGAGACCATCGTCGCCTCCGACACCTCCGGCATTCCGATCACGACGCTGCAGGGCTTCCTGTCGCATCCGGAGCGGCTGATCGGTATGCACTGGTCGAACCCGCCGCACATCATCCCGATGATCGAGGTAATCGCCGGCCGGCACACCGCACCCGCGACCGTGAGCTTCATCGCCGACCTGGTCCGGTCGCTGAAGCTGCTGCCGGTGGTGGTGAAGAAGGACGTGCCCGGCTTCGTCGAGAACCGCATCCTCTACGCCCTGCTGCGCGAGGCGATCGACCTCGTCGACCAGGGGGTGATCGACGAGGAGGGCATGGACACCTGCGTGTCCTGGGGCATCGGCTACAAGCTCGCCGTGGTCGGCCCGATGCGGCTGCTCGACATGGCGGGGCTGGACATCTACCAGTCCGTCGCCAGCTTCCTGAATGCCGATCTCTCCGACCGCAAGGATGTCGCAGGCTATGTCACCGAACGGGCCCGGGCCGGCAAGCTGGGGATCAAGAGCGGCGAGGGCATCTTCCCCTATACGCCGGAGCAGATCCGCGAACTGCAGGCCGAGCGCGCCCGGCAGCTCGTCGCGGTGCGGCGGATCCTGGAGGGACGGGACGGATGACTCAGCGGCAGACCAGCCGGTCGCCTGCCGGCGCGCAGCCCACAGTGATCGCCATCGTCGCAACCGGGCCGGCATGGCGCGGCAGGTCGATGACGCTGCGCGTCGCCCAGCTGCGGCCGGCTTCGCCGCACCACAGCGTCTCGACCGGCAGCCGGTCCTGCTTGTCGTTGAGCAGGTACACCGCGCCACCCGCGGGATCGAACCATAGCCGGGCGCTCACCGACGCCCCTGGCCCGGCCTGCCCGAGATCGACCGAGTACCAATGGGCAATGGCGGCGTCGCAGGCGATGCGGCCATCGCCGCGGTTCTCCGCCTGGAACGCCCGCTCCGTCAGCCCTTCTGTGCCATGCCCGGCCGCGAAAGCCGGGCCGGCGGTGAGCGCGAACGCGATCATCGGAAGGGCGCAGGACCGGAACCGCATCATCGGACCACCCCGAAAAGCTGACTTGCAGAAAACAATATCGTATAAATACTCTTCCACAAGATAATAAATAAATCTGAAAGTGCACTTCACAACAATAAACAGGGAGTCGAGACATGATGAAGAACCTGATGATCAAAGCCAGCCTCGGCGTGCTGATGCTGGCCCTGGCGTCGGCGGCGGGCAGCGCCGCGGAGGTGAAGAGCATCGCCATCCTGACGCCGGAACAGGGTACCGATTTCGGCTGGAACCAGCAGGGCGTCACCGCCGCCAAGGCCGCCGGCGAGAAGGCGGGCGTCAAGGTCACCGTGGCCGAGGGCCTCGGCTATGGCGACGTGCGGCCGACCATGCGCGAGCTTGTCGAGGATGGCGCAAACCTGCTGATCGCCCATGCCAGCGGCTACAACACCGCCGCGCCGGAGATCGCGGCCGAGACCGGCGTGCCGGTGGCGATCGTCGACCGGCCGGACCTGCTGAAGCCCGGCCTGATCGCCGACTACACGCTGAGCGGCCATGAGGGCGCCTATCTCGCCGGCCGGCTGGCGGCGAAGATGACGCGCACCGGCACGGTCGGCATCGTCGTCTCGGGCGAGCCGCCGTCCTGGAACTCGCAGTCGGCGGCCTTCGCCCAGGGCGTGAAGGCGGAGAAGCCGGCGGTGAAGATCCGCTACGCCGTGATCGGCCCGGCCGCCTACAGCGACGCGGCCGGCGGCAAGCGGGTGACGGAATCGGTGATCGCCGCCGGCGCCGACATCATCTTCGGCCAGGGCAACGGGTCGAGCTTCGGCATGATCCAGGCGGTCGAGACCAGCAAGGCGACCGATGGCGGCAAGGTCTATTTCATCGACGTGATCGGCGACAAATCCAGCATCGACAAGGGGAACCTCCTCTCCTCCGTCGTCTGGAACATCACCCCCGTCTATGCGGCGATGATCCAGGACCTGAAGGCCGGCAGCTTCGGCACCAAGCACTACGCCATCCGCCTCGCCGATGAGTCCGTGCAGCTGCTGAAGACCAAGGCGATCCCCGACGACGTCTGGACCCAGGTGCAGGCGATCCGCGCCGACATCGTCGGCGGCAAGATCAAGGTCGAGCCGGTGTGGGACGCGGCGGCGGTGCGGGCGCTGATGTCGGATGTCTCGGCAGCGGCGCAATAGACTGTTGCCAGGAACGGCACCCCGCCGGGACAGGCCGGCGGGGTGCGGAGCGACCGAACCATGACCGAAGCACCGCCGCCCGATGCCGGCGCGCCGATCGTCGCGCTGCGCGGCATCACCAGGCGCTTCCCCGGGGTCGTCGCCAATGACCGGGTCGATCTCGAGATCCGGCCCGGCGAGGTGCATGTGCTGCTGGGCGAGAACGGGGCCGGCAAGTCGACCCTGATCGCGATGCTGTCCGGGCTGCTGCAGCCAGACGAGGGCACGATCCTGGTCGATGGGCGGGAACAGCCCATCGCCTCGCCCCGCCATGCCCTCGGCTTCGGCATCGGCACGGTGTTCCAGCATGGGATGCTGGCCCCGACCCTGACCGTGGTCGAGAACCTGGCGCTGGGCCTGCCCTGGTGGCGCCGGCCCGACCGGGCCCGCCTGGCCGCCGAGTTCACCCGCACCGCCGGAGAGCTGGGCCTGTCGATCGACCCGCACGCCGTCACCGGCGATCTGTCGCTGGGCGAGCAGCAGCAGGCGGAGATCGTGCGCGCGCTGCTGCGCGGCAGCCGGGTGCTGGTCCTGGACGAGGCAACGTCGATGCTGACGCCGAAGGGGGTGGAGGAGCTCGGCGCGCTGATGCGGCGGCTGGCCGGCCGCGGTATCGCCGTCGTCTTCATCACCCACAAGCTGAAGGAGGCCTTCGACTTCGGCGACCGCATCTCGATCCTGCGCCTCGGCCGCAAGGTCGGCGAGATCCCGCCCGAGCGGCTGCGGACGCTGGGCGAGCGCGAGGCGACGGCCGAGATCGTGCATCTGATGTTCGGCGCCGCGTCCCCCCACCCCTCGCCTTCCTTGAGTCCTGCCTCCCCTCGCGGGCTACGGCATTCACACATCGCCTCTTTTGAGTCCCCCCTCCCCTTGCGGGAGGGGGGCAGGGGGAGGGGGTTTTCTCAGATCGAGCCGGCCCAGACTGTCGCAAGTCCGGCGGGGGCCCCTCGCCTTCCTTGAGTCCTGCCTCCCCTCGCGGGCTACGGCATTCACACATCGCCTCTTTTGAGTCCCCCCTCCCCTTGCGGGAGGGGGGCAGGGGGAGGGGGTTTTCTCAGATCGAGCCGGCCCAGACTGTCGCAAGTCCGGCGGGGGC
>NZ_NHON01000012.1 GCF_002195995.1 Inquilinus limosus | reverse complement strand
CCCCCGATGGCCGCGGCGCCCGGCAGGACGAGCCGGAGGCGACGCCGAAGCGCCGGCCGGCCCGCGACGGCAAGCCGCCGTCCCGCGCTACCGCCAGGGCCGGCGACGAGAAAGCCCCCCGTGGCGCGAGGCGGGCCGGCCCCGCGGCGGACGGCCGGCGCCCCCCGGCTGGCAAGCCGCGCGGATCGCGGTCCAAGGTCACTTCGCCGCAGGAAGCCGCCCGCGCGGCCATGCCGGAGTGGCTGTGGGACGGCGAGGAGCCGGCGGAAGATGCTGCCCCGCGCCGGCGCGGCCGTCCGCGCGGTCCCGTGCCGGAGGAGCGCGCCGAGCCGCCTGTCGAAGCCCCCGGGGAGCGCGCCCGGACCGCGCCAAGGCGCCCGCTGACCTCATCGCGCAAGATCGGCGACGACGCCGGGGCCACCAGGCCGAGGACGGCGAAGCCGGGCGAGCGCTGGCGCGAGGAGCGGCGCAAGCGCCCGTCGCCGGAGCCGGACCAGTGCCGCTATGTCGTCTTCCACAAGCCCTATGGCGTGCTGAGCCAGTTCACGCCGGAGGGGCGCTGGCGCGGCCTGAACGAATTCGGCCTGCCGCCCGGCATCTACGCCGCCGGCCGGCTGGACGCCGACAGCGAGGGGCTGCTGCTGCTGACCGATGACGGGCCGCTGATCAAGCGCCTCTTGGACCCGAAGCACGGCCATCCCCGGACCTATCTGGCGCAGGTCGAGGGCGATCCGGCGGAGGAGGCGCTGCAAGCCCTGGCCGGCGGCATCGCCCTGACCGACGGCCCGACCCGCCCCTGCGGCATCGAGCGGGTGGCCGGGGAGCCCGACCTGCCGCCGCGCGACCCGCCGATCCGGGTCCGGAAGGCCATCCCGACCGCCTGGCTGCGGCTGACCCTGACCGAGGGCCGCAACCGCCAGGTGCGGCGGATGACGGCGGCGGTCGGCCTCCCGACGCTGCGCCTGGTCCGCGTCGCCCTCGGCAACCTCACCCTCGGCGACCTGCCGCCCGGGGCATGGATCACGGTGGAGCGGGAGGAAATCCTGTCCGGCCTGCGCTGATAACGGCCCGATTACCTGAAAGTTACGTGCAATTCACGGGTACGGCCCGCCCGCGGGGGATATCACGGTTGCAGTCGCAGCCGAGGATCCGCCGCGCGGCGGACGCATCCCATGAAGCCAAGCACGCGCCGGTTCTGGAAGGATTTCTTCGCCCTCCTGATGCCGTTCTGGCGGTCGAAGGAGAAATGGCCGGCGATCGGCCTGCTGGCGGTGATCGTCGCCTTCACGCTCGGCGCCGTGTTCCTGAGCGTCCAGTTCAGCTTCTGGTACAACCGCTTCTACCAGGCGCTGCAGGACTACAACCAGCCCGCATTCTGGCGCGAGATCGCGATCTTCGCCGGCCTGGCGACCGTGTCCGTCCTGCGCGGCGTCTACGCGACCTATCTCGGGCAATGGCTACGCATCCGCTGGCGGCGCTGGATGACCGAGCACCTGCTCGGCGAATGGCTGGCCGACCGGGCCTATTACCGCCAGCAGCTCACCGCGGGTGCCACGGACAACCCCGACCAGCGCATCGCCGAGGACATCCAGCAATTCGTCGACGGCACCCTCACCCTCAGCCTCAGCTTCCTCGGCAATGTGGTGAATCTCTTCTCCTTCGCCGTGATCCTGTGGGGGCTGGCGGCGCCGCTGACGATTCCGCTGCTGGGCGGCAGCAGCGTCACGATCCCGCATTTCATGCTGTGGGCCGCCATCGTCTACGCCATCGTCGGGACCATCCTGACCCATCTCGTCGGCCGTCCGCTGATCCGGCTGAGCTTCCTGCAGCAGAAGCGGGAGGCGGATTTCCGCTTCGGCCTGGTCCGGTTCCGCGAGAACACCGAAGCGATCGCGCTCTATGGCGGTGAGCCGAGCGAGAAGCAGGGACTGCTGCGCCTGTTCGGCGGGGTAATGGAGAACTACTACCAGCTGATGACCCGGACGAAGAAGCTCGGCTTCTTCACCTCCGCCTACGGCCAGGCCTCCGCCGTGTTTCCCGGCATCCTCGTCGCCCCGCAATACTTCGCCAAGACCATCGAGCTCGGCGGCGTCGTCCAGGTCATCCAGGCCTTCGGCAATGTCCAGGATTCGCTGTCCTGGTTCGTCAGCGCCTATTCCACGCTGGCCGACTACAAGGCGACCGTCGACCGTCTGACCGGCTTCCGCCACGGCCTGGAGGCCGCCCGGGCCCAGGCCGGCTCGGTCGGGATCGCGGTCGCGGCCGAGCCCCGCGACGACATGGCCGTCGACTCCGTCCAGCTGGCCCTGCCCGATGGCCAGGCGCTGGTCGAGGGCGGCGGCCTGTCGGTCCGCCCCGGCGACCGGCTGCTGCTGACCGGCCCGTCCGGCGCCGGCAAGTCGACGCTGTTCCGCGCCTTGGCCGGGATCTGGCCTTTCGGCAAGGCGCAGATCCGCATCCCGAAGGACGCCAGGGTGCTGTTCCTGCCGCAGCGGCCCTACCTGCCGCTGGGCACGCTGCACGCCGCCGTCGCCTATCCGGCGAAGCCAGAGGAGGTGTCGGCTGAGGCCGCGGTCGAGGCGCTGCGCGCGGTCGATCTCGGCCATCTGGTGCCGGCGCTGGAGCAGGAGGAGTACTGGGCCCGCCGCCTGTCGCCGGGCGAGCAGCAGCGCCTGGCGGTGGCCCGGGCGGTCCTCTCCCGACCGGACTGGCTGTTCCTCGACGAGGCGACGAGCGCGCTGGACGAGGCGACCGAACAGCGGATGTTCGCGCTGCTGCGCGACCGCCTGCCCGGCACCACCTGGCTGACCATCTCGCACGACCCCAAGGTCGCCGCCTTCCACGACCGCCGCTGGCGGATCGAGAAGGAGGGCGCGGGGCCCGGCCGCCTGGTCGAGGCGCCCGCAGCCGCCGCGGCCTGAGGACCCGGCCCCGCCCCTTCCTGCCACTCCCGTCATTGCGAGCGCAGCGAAGCAATCCATGCATCCGCTCGTGCGGATCGATGGATTGCTTCGTCGGCTTCGCCTCCTCGCAATGACGACGTCTGGTTGCGAGTCTATATTTAATAATTGACTTATTTAAGTAACACCTTCATAAAAGACTCATGAACGCCTTCGCCGCCCTCGCCGACCCCACCCGGCTTCGCATCGTCGAGATGCTGGCGGCGGGGGAGCGCGGGGCCGGCGAGATTGCCGGGGAGTTCGCGATGAGCGGACCGGCCGTCTCCCAGCACCTCAAGGTGCTGCGCGAGGCCGGGCTGATCACCGTCCGGCCCGAGGCGCAGCGGCGGATCTACACGCTCGATCGGAAGGGCTTCGACGCGATGGACGAGTGGCTGCGCCGCATCCGCCGCTTCTGGGGCGGCCGGCTGGACGAGCTGGAGCGGCAGCTGCGCGCCGCCCCGCCCCCCACCGACACGGGCCCCACCGACACGGGAGAGACACCATGAGCGACTACGGCACCCTGATCGCCGCCGACACGGTCCGGTTCGAGCGGCTGCTGCCGGGCCCGATCGAGCGGATCTGGGCCTTTCTGACCGAGTCCGACAAGCGCGGCCTGTGGCTGGCCAAGGGCGCCGTCGAGCCGCGCATCGGCGGCCAGGTGGAGCTGCACTTCCTGCATTCCGGGCTGTCGCCGCTGCCGGACCAGATCCCGGCCAAGTACAAATCGATGGAGAAGGGCGCCAGCTCCACCGCCCGGGTGACGCGCTGGGAGCCGCCGCGGCTCCTGGCCCATAGCTGGCCCGGCCCGGCCGGCCAGGAATCGGAGGTGACCTTCGAGCTGACGCCGCGGGGCGAGGACGTGCTGCTGGTGCTGACCCATCGCCGCCTCGGGCGGGACAAGATGGCGAGCGCGGCCGGTGGCTGGCACACCCATCTCGGCATCCTGGTCGACCGCATGAACGGGCGAGTGCCGCAGCCCTTCTTCATCACCCACACGCCGCTCGAGGCCGAGTACGAGACCCGCATCGCCTCGGCCTGACGCCGATCGGAGGGACACTGCCATGACCGCGACCTTCGCCGGCGGCCGCAACATCGCGCTGAAGGTGCCGCCGCACCAATACGACGCCACGGTCCGCTTCTATCGCGACGTGATCGGGCTGAAGCCGTTGGACAACCACCCGCCGGCGGTGGGCTTCGAATTCGGTGCCAACCAGCTGTGGATCGACCGGGTCGACGCCATCAGCCAGGCCGAGCTGTGGCTGGAGGTCGTGGCCGACGACGTCCCCAAGGCGGCCGGGCACCTCGCCGCCGCCGGCGTCGCCCGGCGCGACGAGATCGAGCGCCTGCCCGACGGCTTCGAGGGCTTTTGGATCTCGGATCCCGCCGGGATCATCCACATCGTCACGGCGAAGAGCAGCCAGTATTGAGGACTGGCTGCTGACGGATCCGCCGGTGCAAGCCCCCTCACCTTCCCGTCGCCTGCGGCGCCGGGCCCCTCCCTCTCCCCAAGGAGAGGGAATCTTCACCTCTCCTTGGGGAGAGGTCGAAATTGCGGCACGCGATTTCGGGTGAGGGGGCGGGCACCGGCCCGTCCAACCAGCACCATCATCCCCTCTTCGGCTCCGTCGTCAGCGGCAGCAGGCGGGCGTGCGACGCTTCCAGCAACCGCGCCATCGCCGCGGCCGCCGCCTCCGGCTGCCGGCCCATGATCGCGGTGCGCACCGCGTCGTGCAGCGCCACATCCTCGCTCGGCGTGGTGGCGTGGCGCTGCTGCATCTCCGACGACACCCGCAGCGCCGACTTCACCGCCGCGCCGATGGTCACGAACAGGCCGTTATGCGAGGCGGTGATGATCGCCAGGTGGAATTCCAGCGCCGCCTCGGACGACACCTTCACCGGCTGCTTCTCCTCATAGGCGCGGGCCAGCTGGCGGAAATGGCGCTCGATCGCGGCATGGTCCTCGGCCGTGCCGTCGCGCGCCGCCAGGTGCGACGCCCGCGGCTCGAAGCACATCCGCATCTCGAAGATGTCCTCGACGATCTTGGCGTCGAACTGCGCCTGCAGCCGCCAGGCCAGCACGTCGCGGTCCAAGAGGTTCCATTCGCCGAAGGGCAGCACCCTTGTGCCGGTCTTCGGCGACACCTCGATCAGCCGCTTGCCGGCCAGGCTCTTGATCGCCTCGCGCAACGTGGTGCGGCTGACGCCATAGGTCTGGCACAGCTCGCTCTCGATCGGCAGCGAATCATGGGGCCGGAACTCGCCGGACACGATGCGCATGCCCAGGCTGTTCGACACCTGGGCGCTCATCGTCCCGACCAGCACCATCTCCCGTTCCAGCATCAGACCGTCTCCACCTTTTCCCTCTTTTCATCGATAGGCCGGGGAAGGCCCGGTTGACAAAGACCGCCGATCACCCCGATGATCGAATCATATGATAATACCATTGGGGAGGAAATGGGGTGGCCGACATCGAGATCCGGGATGTCAGCAAGCGCTTCGGGCCGGTCACGGTGTTCGACGGCCTGTCGCTGTCGGTCGAGTCGGGCGAGTTCATGGTCTTCCTGGGACCGTCCGGCTGCGGCAAGTCCACCCTGCTGCGCATGATCGCCGGGCTGGAGAGCGTCGATGGCGGCGAGATCCGCATCGCCGGCACCCGGGTCGACACCCTGCCGCCGGGCGCCCGCCGGGTGGCGATGGTGTTCCAGCACTACGCCCTGTACCCCCATATGACGATCTTCGAGAACATGGCGTTCGGGCTGCGCAACATCGGCCTGAAGCAGCCGGAGATCGAGCAACGCGTCCAGGCCGCCGCGCGGACACTGGAGATCGAGGAGCTGCTGCAGCGGAAGCCGGGCCAGCTGTCCGGCGGCCAGCGCCAGCGCGTCGCCATCGGCCGCGCCATCGTCAAGGAGCCGCGCGCCTTCCTGTTCGACGAGCCGCTGTCGAACCTGGACGCGGCGCTGCGCGTGCGCACAAGGGTGGAGCTGGCGCGGCTGCACCGGCGGCTGCGCGCCACCATGATCTTCGTCACCCATGACCAGGTCGAGGCGATGACGCTGGCCGACCGCATCGTGGTGATGAACGAGGGCCGCATCGAGCAGGTCGGCACGCCGATGGAAATCTACACCCGGCCGGCCACCAAATTCGTCGCCCGCTTCGTCGGCGTGCCGGCGATGACCTTCCTCGACGCCATGGTTGTCGGCGAGCAGGGCGGCGCCGTGCTGCGCCTGCCGGACGGGACCGAACTGCGCACCCCGGTGCCCGCCGACGGGCTGCCGGCGCACCAGCCGATCACGCTGGGCCTGCGGGCCGAGGCGGTGCGGATCGACGGCCAGGGCAGCACGCAGGGCACGGTCGAGGTGGTCGAGCGGCTGGGCGACCGCACCCACCTCCATGTCCGGCTGCAGGACGGGTCGACCCTGATCGCGGAGGATGCGGGGCTGAGCGGCGTCGCGGTCGAGGACCGGGTGGCGCTGCGCATCGACCCCGCCGCCGTGCACCTGTTCGGCGCCGACGGCGTCGGCCGCCACGCGGCCACGTCAGTCCGGGCGGCGTGAGGAGGGGATGGTGACCGCCACCGCCACCGGCCGCAGCATCGAACGGACCCGCCGCCTGGGCGGTGCCCGGATCGGGCCGGACTGGCGCAATGTCGGCTTCGTCCTGCCCTTCCTGATCGTCTACCTGCTGCTGCTGGTCTGGCCGCTGTTCGACGGCATCTGGATCAGCCTGCAGAAGTTCGACATGTTCGACGGCACCGGCGCCTATGCCGGCCTCGCCAACTACAAGCGCCTGTTCGCCGACAAGATCTTCCTGGGCGCGGTCTGGAACACGGCGCTGTTCGTGCTGATGACGGTGCCGGCCTTCGTCGTGGTCGGCTTGGTCCTGGCCCTGGCACTGAACCGGCCGACCCGGGCCGCGGCAGCGCTGCGCGCCACCTTCTTCGCCACCTCGGTGCTGTCGGTCACCATCGTCACCATCGTCTGGAAGATGGTGTACCTGCCGGATCGCGGCCTGCTGACCAATGTCCTGGGCCTGTTCGGCCAGGCGCCGATCCCGATCCTGAGCGACCCGAGCCTGGCCCTGCCCGGTATCGCCGCCGCCACCGTGTGGTGGGGCATCGGCCTGCCGATGATGCTGTTCCTGGCCGCGCTGCAGCAGATCCCGCGCGAGCTGTACGAGGCCGCGGCGCTGGACAGCGCCGGCCGCTGGCGGGCGTTCCGGCACATCACCCTGCCCTCGATCCGGCGGACCGTGGTGCTCGTCGCCGTGGTCGAGATCGTCTACCAGTTCCAGCTGTTCGGGCAGTCCTACCTGCTGACCCGCGGCGGGCCGAACAACGCCTCGCGCCCGATCGTGCAGTTCATCTACGAGCAGGGTTTCCGCAACTGGGACCTGGGCTACGCCGCCGCGGCGTCCGAGGTGCTGTTCGGGCTGATGCTGATCGCCGCCATGGCACAATACCTGCTGACCCGCCGGAGGGCCGAGGCATGACCGCCATCGCGCAATCCCGGGGCATGGTCGGCCGCAGCCTGGGCGACCGGCTGATCTTGTGGGCCGTCATCCTGCTCGCCGTGATCTGGGTGGTGCCGGTGGCCTGGATCACCGGCCTGTCCTTCAAGCCCAACAGCGAGCTGATGACCGACACCGGCACGCTGTTCCGGGCGCCCTATACGCTGAAGAACTACACCGACATCCTCGCCAATTCCGGGGTGTTCCGCTGGGTGCTGAACAGCGTGGTCGTGGCGCTGGGCCAGACCCTGGGCGTGCTGGTGCTGGCGTCGCTGGCCGGCTACGGCTTCGCCCGCGCCCAGTTCCCCGGCCGCGGCCTGGTCTTCGCGCTGGTGCTGATCGGCCTGGCGGTGCCGGAGCAGGCGGTGATCATCGCCCGCTTCCAGATGTTCAACGACCTGAAGATCCACAATTCCTATCTCGGGCTGATCCTGCCGCATCTGTCGGCGCCGTTCGGCGTCTTCCTGATGACGCAGTACTTCAAGGCGATCCCGCGCGAGCTGGACGAGGCGGCCCTCCTGGACAACGCCTCGCGCTTCAAGACCTTCTGGCGCGTGCTGCTGCCGCTGACCGTGCCGGCCCAGGCGACGCTGGGGATCTTCACCTTCCTCAGCGCCTGGAACGACTACCTCTGGCCCCTGATCTCGGCCACCAAGCCGGAGATGTTCACCCTGACCGTCGGCCTGGCGTCGACCCAGACCAACTTCGCCCAGTCCGAGGGCCTGGGCTACCTGATGGCGCAGTCGGTTTTCGCCGGGCTGCCCGTGCTGATCGTCTACCTGTTCTTCCAGAAATACATCGTCACGGCCGTCGCCGGCGCCGCCGTCCGCTGAGACGTCGGCCGAAACGGCCGGAACCAAGGAGGGAGAGCCATGAGAAGCCGCTTTGCTTTGGCCCTGGCGGGGCTGGTCCTGGCCGCGGGTCCCGCCTGGGCGCAGGACAAGACCGAGATCTCGCTGTCACGCTTCTTCGGCGCCTGCGAGGCCGACTACGCCGATGTCACCGACGTCTCGAAGGCGCATGGCGAGTGCGGCATCATCACGGCGCTGATCAACAAGTTCAACGCCGAGAGCCCGGACGTCCACGTCAAGGTCGATATCGTCGAATGGCCCGGCTACGACCAGCTGACCGCCCGGCTGCGCTCCGACGATCCGCCAACCATCTCGGTGATGCATGAGGCGGTGATCAGCGACTACGCCTCCCGCGACCTGCTGGAGCCGCTGGACGAGGACTTCAAGGCCGCCGGCATCGACACCGCCGACTTCACCGAGGCGGCGAGGACCGGGGTGACCAAGGACGGCAAGATCTACGCCCTGCCCTTCGACACCCACACCTGGCTGTGGCACATCAACCTGAACCTGTTCAAGCAGGCTGGCCTCGTCAGCGACGACGGCAAGCCGATCCTGCCGAAATCGCCGGAGGAGCTGCTGGCCCAGGCCAAGCAGTTCAAGGAGAAGACCGGCAAGCCCTATTTCGTACAGGCCACGGTGAACGAGCAGGCGAACTACGCCCGCACCCTCTACACCCTGCTGTACCAGCAGAACTCCGACTTCTTCGCCGACCCGGCGCAGATCAAGCTGCAGACGCCCGAGGCCCGCAACGCGGTCGAGCTGTTCAAGACCATCTACCAGAACGGCGACACCACCAAGGACCAGGACTATGCCGCGTCGACGGCCGGCTTCGCCCAGGGCGATGGCGGCGTCTACATCATGGGCACCTGGCTGATCGACAGCTACAACGAGGAGGCGGCCAAGCCCGGCGGGGCGTTGAGCAACGGCTACACCGTCGTGCCCTTCCCGCAGCTCTACGGCAACGCCAAGGTCTGGGCCGACGGCCACAGCTGGGTGGTGCCCAAGGCCGGCCTCGACGACGCCAAGCGCAAGGCCGCGGTCAAGGTGCTGAAGTTCCTGTGGGACAACGACTTCGAATGGGCCCGCACCGGCCACCTGCCGGTGCGCCAGTCGGTGGCGACATCCCAGGCCTTCCTCGACCTGCCGCACCGCAAGGACATCGTCAGCCTGACCAGGGACGGCACCGCCCTGCCCCAGGCGGTGAAGCGCCAGTTCGGGCTGCAGGAGATCCTGACCGAGGAGTTCAACGCCGCGGCCCAGGACCAGAAGACCGTCGACCAGGCCCTGGCCGACGCCGAGAGCCGCGTCAACGAGCTGCTGGCCAACGCCAAGTGATCCGCTCCGGCCGCGCCTCCGGGCGCGGCCACTTCTTCCCCCATCCGATCGAGACCATCGACCCATGATCTCCGCCAGGCTGACCGTCGACCGCGACTTCGTCCTCTCCGACCTCGACCGCCGCGTCTTCGGCGCCTTCGTCGAGCATATGGGCCGCTGCGTCTATGGCGGCATCTTCGAGCCCGGCCACCCGACCGCCGACGCCCGCGGCTTCCGCGGCGACGTGCTGGAGCTGACGAAGGAGCTGGGCCCCACCATCATCCGCTATCCCGGCGGCAACTTCCTCTCCGGCTACAACTGGGAGGACGGGGTCGGGCCGGTGGAGCAGCGGCCGGTGCGGCGCGACCTGGCCTGGTTCTCGACCGAGACCAACCGCTTCGGCACCAACGAGTTCATGGACTGGGCCCGCGCCGCCGGGATCGAGCCGATGCTGGGCGTCAATCTCGGCACCCGCGGACCGGACGAGGCGCGCCGGTTCCTGGAATACTGCAACCATGCCGGCGGGTCGGCGCTGTCCGACCTGCGCCGGTCGCACGGCCATGAGGCGCCGCACGACGTCAAGTTCTGGTGCCTGGGCAACGAGATGGACGGCCCCTGGCAGATCGGCGCCAAGACCGCCGCGGAATACGGCCGCGCGGCGCTGGAGACGGCCAAGGTGATGCGCTGGGTCGACCCGACCATCCAGCTGGCCGCCTGCGGCTCGTCCCACCGCAACATGGCGACCTACGGGGCCTGGGAATACGAGGTGCTGGACCACTGCTACGACCAGGTCGACTTCATCTCGCTGCACACCTATTTCAACAACAACGCCGATTCGGCGCCGGAGTATTTCGGCGTGATCGAGCTGATGGACGCCTTCATCAAGGAGGTGGCGGCGATCTGCGACGCGGTCGGGGCCAAGCGCCGGTCGCGCAAGAAGATCATGCTGTCCTTCGACGAGTGGAACGTCTGGTACAAGACCCACAAGATCGAGCATATGCGCAAGCCGGGCTGGCCCGAGGCGCCGCATCTGATCGAGGAGGTCTACAACGCCGAGGACGCGCTGATCGTCGGCGGCGCCCTGATCGCCCTGATGAACAATGCCGACCGGGTGAAGACCGCCTGCATCGCCCAGCTGGTCAATGTCATCGGCCCGATCATGACCGAGACCGGCGGCGCCGCCTGGCGCCAGACCATCTTCCATCCCTTCGCCCTGGCCGCCCGGCACGGCCATGGAAGGGTGCTGCAGGCCAAGGCGGAATCGCCCGGCTATGCCGCCCAGTCCTGGCCGGAGATCCCGTATCTCTACGCCACCGTGGTCGACAACCCGGCCGACGGCACCACCACGGTCTTCGCCCTGAACCGCAGCCTGTCCGACCCGATGGACCTGGACGTCGTGCTGCGCGGCCTGGGCGCCGACCGCCGGCTGGTGTCGGCGACCGAGATCCACCACGCCAACCTGAAGGCGGTGAACACCAAGGAGGCGCCGAACACCGTGGCCCCGGCGGCGAACCCGGACGTCTCGGTCGATGGCGAGCGGCTGCGGGCGAAGCTGAAGCCGGCCAGCTGGAACGTGATCGTCACCCAGGCCTCGCCGCGGGCCTGACCCCATACCGTCATTGCGAGGAGCGTAGCGACGAAGCAATCCAGGGGCCGGTCCACACTGGCCCCTGGATTGCTTCGCTGCGCTCGCAATGACGTGTTGGGGCGTTTGGGAAGGGCTTGTAGAGTCGGGAGAGGCCACGCAAAGGCAGACCACAGCCCGAATGTGACGACTCTGCTTGACGCCGCCGGCCGGGCCCCTTATACGAACGCCCTCGTCCCGGCAGCAATGCCGGGCCATTGTTTTTGACCGTGTTTCGAGGATAGACCCATGGCGCGACGCTGCCAGGTGACCGGCAAGGGCGTGATGAGTGGCAACAATGTCAGCCACGCCAAGAACAGGACCCGCCGGCGCTTCCTGCCGAACCTGCAGACCACCTCGCTGGTCTCGGAGGTGCTCGGCGTGTCGGTGCGCATGCGCCTGACCACCAACGGCATCCGCACGATCGAGCATCGCGGCGGCCTCGACGGCTACCTCGCCGGCGCCCCGGACTCGGCCCTCGACGCCGAACTGCGCGGCCTGAAGCACCGCATCATCAAGGCCCAGGCTGCCGCCCAGGCGGCCTGATCGATCCGCGCAGCGGCCGTCCGCCGGCCGCGCCCAGGACTGGAGAAAGCCCGCCCGCACGGTCGCGGGCTTTTTTCGTTTGTTCAGATTGGGCCGGCCGCCGACATTGCGGACCGGCCGGCGTTCCCTTAATGTTCCCTCTCAGATTCGGGGAGGGATGACGATGGGGATCACGCTCTATTCCGGGCCGCTGAGCCTGTTCTCGCGCAAGGTCGAGATCGCGCTGGCCGAGAAGGGTCTGGCGCATGAGCGGGTCATGGTGCCCTTCACCCAGACCGAAGGCTACCAGCCCAAGCACCCGGCGGTGCTGGCCGCCAACCCCAAGGGCCAGGTGCCGGTGCTGGCCGACGGCGACCTCACCTTGTTCGATTCGACCGTGATCCTCGACTATCTCGAGGACGCCTATCCGACGCCGCCGCTGTTTCCGCGTGACGCCGCCGGCCGCGCCCGCTGCCGCCTGGCCGAGCTGGAGGCCGACGAGATCGTGATGCCGGACGTCCGGCCGCTGATGCATCGCAGCGAGCCGCCCGACCCGGCCCGGCTGGAGGCGCAGGAGGCCGGCGCCCGCCAGGCCGAGGAATCGCTGCGCGGCCATTGGCGCCGGCTGGACGCTCGGCTGGCCGGCCGCGACTTCCTGTTCGATGGGCTGACCGTCGCCGACATCGCTGTGTTCATGACCGTGCTGTTCGCCCTGCGGCTGCACGGGCCGGGGCTGGAGGCGTTTCCGGCACTAGCCGCATGGTACGAGCGCCTCTCCGCCCGCCCGGCCTTCGCCAAGGTCCTGGCCGAGGTCGCCGCCGCGGATCGGGAGCTGTCGCCAGCTCTGTTCGGATAAGCCGGCTCGCCCCCTCACCCGAAATCGCTGACGCGATTTCGACCTCTCCCCGAGGAGAGGTATGGTTTCCCTCTCCTCGGGGAGAGGGAGGGGCCCGTCGCGTTGGCGACGGGAGGGTGAGGGGGATGGCTCCTACCGTCCCCGCCACACCGGCTTGCGCTTCTCGGCGAAGGCGCGGGCGCCTTCCAGCTGGTCGTCGCTGTCATAGAGCGTCGCCACCGTCGGAAAGCCGCGGCGCATCACCCGGGCCAGCGCCGCCTGCACCGGCAGCGCCTCGCTCTCGCGCGCCACCTCCTTGATCGCGGCGAAGACCAGAGGCGGGCCGTCAGCCAGGTGCCGGGCCAAGGCGCGGGCGCGGCCCATCAGCTCGGCCGCCGGCACCACCTCATTCACCAGGCCCCAGCGCGCCGCCTCCGCCGCCTCCATCCAGCGGCCGGTGTAAAGCAGGTCCATCGCCACATGATACGGGATGCGGCGCGGCAGCTTGATCGTCGCCGCGTCGGCCAGGGTGCCGGCGTTGATCTCGGGCAGCGCGAAGCGGACATGCTCCGCCGCCAGGATCAGGTCGCAGGACAGCGCCAGCTCGAACCCGCCGCCGACTGCCATGCCGTTGACCGCGGCGATCACCGGCTTGTTCAGGCCCGGCAGCTCCTGCAGCCCGGCGAAGCCGCCGATGCCGTAATCCTCGTCCGGCCGGATGCCCTCGGCCGCCGCGGCCTTCAGGTCCCAGCCGGCGGAGAAGAAGCGGTCGCCGCCGCCGGTGACGATGGCAACGCGCAGGGCCGGGTCGTCGCGGAAGGCGGCGAAGACCTCGCCCATGCGGCGGCTGGTGGCGCTGTCGATCGCATTCGCCTTCGGCCGGTCCAGCACCACCTCGAGCACGGCGCCATCGCGGGAGACACGCACAGGATCATCGGTCATCGGGGTCCTCCACCAGTCGCAGCAGGACATCGGCGGCCACCGCGCCGCTGGGCGTGATGATCAACGGGTTGACGTCTAGCTCGGTCAGCCGGCCGGCCTCGGCCAGGGCGAAATCCTGGACCGCCAGCACGGCGTCGACCGCGGCGTCGAGATCGCCCGGCGGCCGGCCGCGATGACCGTCGAGCAGCCTGGCCACCCTGAGCGAGCGGATCGTCGCCGCGACCTCCGCCCGCCCGGCCGGCAGCAGCAGGATCCGCCGGTCGCCGACCAGCTCGACCAGCGTGCCGCCGGAGCCGAGCACGAGATGCAGCCCGAGCAGGGGGTCGCGGCCGATGCCGACGATCAGCTCGGCCACCGCGCCGCCGACCATGCGCTCGACCAGCAGCGCCTCGCCCAGCCCGGCCAGGGCCGCAGCGGCATCGCGCACCCCTGCGGCATCGGCCAGGTTCAGCCGCACGGCGCCGAGCTCGGTCTTGTGCGCCAGGTCGGCGCCGGTGGCCTTGAGCACGACCGGGAAGCCGATCGCTTCGGCCGCAGCCAGCGCCTCCTCCGGCGACCGCACCAACCGCCCCCGCGGCACCGGCACGCCGTGGACGGCGAGACGGCGCTTGCCCTGCCATTCCGACAGGGTGCGGACCGGGCCTGGCGCCAGCGGCACCGGCTCTGCCGGCAGCGGTGCATCGGCCTCCCGCAGGATGTCGCCCGCCTCCGCCGCCGCGGCGATCGCGGCCAACGCATCGTCGATGCCGAGCAGCGGCGCGACGCCGGCCGCGACCAGGCGCTGCGCCTGCTCCTCCGGCAGCCCCTCGGGCAGGGAGGCGACCAGCGCTGCCTTACCGCCGGTGCGCTGCGACGCCGCCACCAGCGCCTCCAGCGACGGCACCCAGTCGGCATCGCTGCAGCGGTCGCCGCGCGGCAGGTCCAGCACCAGCAGCGTCAGGTCGAACGCCGCCGCCATCATCGCCGCGAAGGTCTCGGTCATGGCCGGGGCGTTGGCCCAGATGAAGGTGTGGTAGTCGAAGGGGTTCGACACCGTGACCAGCTCCGACACCGTCGCCGCCACCCGCGCCGCCTGCTCGCGGTCCAGCGGCCGGAACCGCAGCCCGGTGCCCATCACCGCGTCGGCGATCAGCGCCGCCTCGCCGCCGGAGCAGCTCATCGAGGCGATGTCGCGGCCGGGCAGCGGGCCCACCACATGCAGCAGCTTCAGCGCCTCCAGCAGCACCGGCAGAGAGGCAACGCGGACCACGCCGATGCGGCGCAGGAAGGCATCGGTCACCGCATCGGCGCCAGCGAGCGACGCGGTGTGGCTGAGCGTCAGCTGCGCCCCTTCCGCCGACCGGCCGGTCTTCACCGCCAGGATCGGCACGCCCTGCCGCCGCGCCCGCGCCGCCGCCCGGGCCAGGGCGGCCGGTTCGGCCAGGCCCTCGATGTGCAGGCCGATGGCGGTGACGCGCGGGTCATCCAGGAAGGCCTCGACCATCTCGGCCAGCCCGGCCACCGCCTGGTTTCCCAGCGTCGCGACATAGGCGATCGGCAGGCCACGGCGCTGCATCGTCAGGTTGATGGCGATGTTGCTGGACTGGGTGACCAGCGCCACGCCGCGCTCCACCCGCTGCCCGCCATGCTGGTCGGGCCACAAGAGGGCGCCGTCGAGATAGTTGATGACGCCGTAGCAGTTCGGGCCCAGCACCGGCATGGCCCCGGCGGCCGCGACCAGCCGGGCCTGGAGATCCGCACCCTCCCCGCCGGTCTCGGCGAAGCCGGAGGCGTAGCACACCGCCCCGCCGGCGCCGCGTTCGGCCAGGGCGGCGGTGACCTCGAGGACGGCGTGCCGGTTGATGCCGAGGAAGACGGCGTCGGGCACGCCCGGCAGCTCGGCGACGCTGCGGAAGGCGGGCAGGCCCTCGACCGTGTCGTGCTGCGGATGCACCGGCCAGATCTCTCCGGCGAAGCCCATGCGCCGGCTCTGCCGGATCACCTCCGCCGCAGGCTTACCGCCGACCACCGCGATCGAGCGCGGGCGCAGCAGGCGGGACAGGTCGAAGCGTCGAGCCACCCCCTCACCCTCCCGTCGCCGACGCGACGGGCCCCTCCCTCTCCCCGAGGAGAGGGAAACCTGGGCGCGCCCAACAATCCCTCTCCCCGGGGGAGAGGGAGGGACCCAAGCCGCAGGCTTGGGAGGGTGAGGGGGTGGCTCCACCGTGGCCGAAAGAGCGCCTCATGTTCACGCCCCCAGCGGCCGCAGCAGGTCGCGGGCGATGATGTGGCGCTGGATCTCGCTGGTGCCGTCCCAGATCCGCTCCACCCGCGCGTCGCGCCAGAAGCGCTCGATCGGCAGGTCGTCCATCAGCCCCATGCCGCCATGGATCTGCAGCGCCGCATCGGTCACCCGGCCCAGCATCTCCGACGCGAACAGCTTGGCCTGGCTGATCGCCCGGTTGGCGTCCTGGCCCTGGTCGATCCGCCAGGCAGCGGACAGGGTCAGCCAGTCGGCCGCATCGATCTCGGTGATCATGTCGGCCAACTTGAAGCCGGTGCCCTGGAAGCGGCCGATCGGCTGGCCGAACTGCTTGCGCTGGGCGGCGTAGGACAGGGCCAGGTCGAAGGCGCGGCGGGCGCGGCCGACGCACATCGCCGCCACGGTCAGGCGGGTGGCGTGCAGCCAGGTGTTGGCCAGGTCGAAACCCCGCCCCTCCTCGCCCAGCATCTGGTCCGCCGGCACCCGGCAATCGTCGAAGGTCAGCGTCGCATTGTGGTAGCCGCGATGGGAGACGGAATTGTAGCCGGGCCGGATCTCGAAACCCTTCGTGCCGCGGTCGACCAGCAGGCAGGAGATGCGCTTGCGCCCCGCCCCCTCCTCGCCCGTGGCCGCGAACAGGATGACGAAATCGGCGACATCGGCATGGCTGATGAAGTGCTTGGTGCCGTTGATCACCCAGTCGCCGCCGTCGCGCCGGGCGCTGCAGCTCATGCCCCGCAGGTCGGAGCCGGCATCGGGCTCGGTCATCGCCAGGGCATCGACCTTCTCGCCGCGGACGCAGGGCAGCAGCCAGCGCTCGCGCTGCTCCGCCGTGCCGGCGCAGAGGATGTTGGACGGCCGGCCCCAGAACACCGTCAGCGCCATCGCGGCGCGGCCCAGCTCGCGCTCCAAAAGGGTGAAGGTCAGGTGGTCGAGGCCGCCGCCGCCGAATTCCTCCGGGATGTTGGGGGCGGTGAAGCCGAGGTCACGCACCTTGCGCTGGATCTCGCGCCCGACCTCCGGCGCGACATGGCCGCTGCGCTCGACCTCCCGCTCCAGCGGCTGCAGCTCGCGCTCGACGAAGCCGCGCACCGTGTCGACGACCAGAAGCTGCTCGTGGCTGAGCCCGAAATCCATCGCCACCTCCCTGTTTCCGCAGAGGCTATTGCGGCGCTGGCTGAGCAGGCGATACTGTTTCGGATCCAGTCGATACGGAATCGGAAGCATGGCCGAGCCCCAGCGGATCGACATCCTGGTGCTGGACGCTTTCTCCAACCTGACCCTGGCGGCGCTGGTCGAGCCGTTGCGGGTCGCCAACCGGATGGCCGGGCAGCGGCTGTTCGAGTGGTCGGTGCTGAGCGAGGATGGCGGCCCGGTCACCAGCAGCAGCGGCCTCAGGGTCGATGCCGATGCGGCGATGGCGGCGGGCGGCGCCGACACGCTGTACGTCGTCGCCAGCTTCGAGGCCGAGGCGCGGGCCACGCCCGGGGTGCGCCGCTTCCTGCGCGCGGCGGCCCGGCGCGGCGCGGTGATCGCCGGGCTGGAATCGGCACCCTATGTGCTGGCCCTGGCCGGGGTGCTGGACGGGCATCGCGCCACCACGCATTGGGAGGATCTGCGCGACTTCGCCGAGCGCTTCCCGGCCGTGACCGCCGCGCCCGACCGCTTCGTCACCGACCGCCGCCGCATCACCGCCGGCGGGGCGCTGCCGACGCTGGACCTGATGCTGGACCTGCTGCGGCGCGAGCATGGTCTGAGCCTCGCGCTGGCCGTCTCCAGCACCTTCCTGTACGAGGGCACTCATCCCGGCCACGACCCGCAGCACATGGTCGCCGCCGGTCGGCTGGCCTGGCAGGACCCGCTGCTGGTGCGGGCGATCCGGCTGATGGAGGCCAACATCGAGGCGCCCTTGCCGGTCGAGGCGATCGCGGCCGAGCTGGGCATCGGCCCGCGCGCTTTGCTGCAGCGCTTCCGGACGACGCTCGGCACCGGCCCCAAGGCCTATTACGCCGAGCTGCGCCTGGCCCTGGCCCGGCGCCTGCTGGAGAACACCGACCGCCCGGTCAACGACATCGCCGCCGATTGCGGCTTCGCCTCCGGCTCCGCCCTCGCCCGCGCCTTCCGCACCCGCTACGGGGTCAATCCGGCCGGATTCAGGGAGGCCGCCTGACCAACCAGCCCCGATGGTTGAACGGCGAGGGCCTGACCCGATCTACAAGGAAGGCGGCGAGACAAGCGCCTTTCTGGTAGACTCCGAGCATGGTCGAGAACGTCGAGAACCTGATCCTGGAGCATCTGCGCGCCGTTCGCGCGGATATCGCCGCCTTGCGCGAGGACACCCGCGAGATCAAGACCCGGCTCGTTCGGATCGAAGGCAGCACGGCCGGACTGCGCCGGGAGCAGGCTGGCGACGCCGAGACCATCGCCCATCTGCAGGCCCAGCTCGACCGTCTGCGCGAGGACATCGACCGCATCAGCCGCCGGTTGGAGATCACCGACTAAGGACGGTTTGCCTCAGCGCCTGACCACCGGGGCCGGCGAGAAGCGGGCCTGGCGGGGGTCGAGCTCATGGCCCTGCCGCTCGGTCAGCATGCCGTACAGCTCCGGCCGCCTTCCGCGGATCCAGCGCCGGCCGGTCGAGAGCGGCAGCAGGTCGAGGTCGAGATCGGCCGCCACCATCGCGTCGTCGGCCACACCGGTCTCGGCCAGGATCCGGCCATAGGGGTCCAGCACCATGGCGTTGCCGGTGCGCACCTCGTCGTCATCCTCGCCGACGCCGTTGCTGAACAAGAGGAACAGGCCGTTGTCATGCGCCCGCGCCGGCAGCCAGCGCATCAGCCAGCCACGGCCCTTGGGCCCGGCGAACTCGGCCTCGATCGCCGCCGGGTCCTCGCGCCGCCGGTGCCACAGCGCCGGGTCGATCAGCCCCATCGCGTGCGGGCTGCGCGAGGCGCAGCCGCCGGTCTGGTGCGGCGCCAGCAGGATCTCGGCGCCCAGCAGGGCCGTGGCCCGGACATTCTCCACCAAATTGTTGTCCCAGCAGATCAGCACGCCCAGCCGCACGCCCCAGGGCGTGTCGAACACGGTGTAGCGGTTGCCGCTGGCGATGTGGTCGCTCTCGAAGGCGTGCAGCTTGCGATGGCAGTGCACCGATCCGTCCGGCAGGCAGGCGGCATAGGAATTGTAGAAGCGGCCGTCGCCGCCCGCCTCGACCAGCCCGGCGCCGATCGCCATGCCGTGCCGCATCGCGAGGTCGCGCACTTCCTGCACCGACGGGCCGTCCGGCACCGGCTCGGCCAGGGCGGCAATGGCATCGCGGCCGAGGTTGCGGACATGCCAGTAGCCGGTGATGCACATCTCCGGGAAGGCCAGGATCTTCACCCCGTCCGCCGCCGCGGCTTCGGTGAAGTGGCGGATGCGGGACAGGTTGTAGGGCTTGTCGTCGGCCTGGTGCCGGAACTGGACGGTGGCGGCGCGCAGCAGGGTCATCACGGCCTCGCGGATGTCGATGCCGCGACTCTAGCTGCCGGACGGCCTGTGCATGGACTATCATCCCTGCACCATGCCCGATCGAAACCGCACAGCGCTGGACTGGGACGATGTCCGCTACGCCGTCGCTTTGGCCCGCCACGGCAGCCTGTCCGCCACCGCGCGGGCGCTGGGGGTGAACCACGCCACCGTGTCGCGCCGGCTGGAGGCGCTGGAGCGGGCGCTGGGCCGGCCGATCTTCGACCGCCGCCCCGACGGTTACCGCCCGAACGCCGCCGGGGCCGCGGTGCTGGCCGAGGCGGAGGCGATGGAGGCCGGGGCCATGGCCCTGCTGCGCCGGCTGGACCGGGCGGAGGACGGGCCGGCCGGGCCGGTGCGGCTGACCACCGCCCGATCGCTGGCGCTGGGCTTCCTGATCGACCGGCTGGACGGGCTGCGCCGGCGCCATCCCGGCATCGCGCTGGAGCTGGTGCTGGAGACGCGGATCACCAGCCTGGCCCGGCGCGAGGCCGAGATCGCCCTGCGCCTGGGCCAGCCGGCGGACAGCGCCCTGGTCGGCCGGCGGGTGGCCAGCATCGCCTATCGCGCCTATGCCGCGCCCGCGGTGGCGGCCGAGGCCGCTTCCGGCGGCACCCCGCCGCTGATCGGCGATGAGGAGGCAGAATCGGAGGCGACATGGCTGGCCCGGCGCCATCCCGGCCGCCCGGTCGCCTTCCGCTGCGACAGCCAGATGGCGCAGGCGGCGGCCGCCCGCGCCGGCTGGGGCGTGGCGCTGCTGCCGCGCTTCCTGGGCGACCCCGATCCCGGCCTGGCGCCGATCGCGCTGGACGCCCTGCCGCCGCCGCGCGAGATCTGGCTGCTGATCCGCCCCGACCTGGCCGAGGCGCCGCGGGTGCGGGCGGTGGCCGATGCGCTGGCGGATCTGTTCCGGGAGAACCGGGCGCTGTTCGGCTAGGCCCGGAACACGCCCCGCAGCAGCGCCGCGACGGCCAGCGCGAGGATACCGGCCAAGGCGACCGGGACCGCCGCCGCCGGCCAGCCCGCGGCGTCGACCACGCCGCCCACCACCACCGGCCCGATGACCTGGCCGAGATTGTTGCCCTGCATGACCAGGCCGAGCGTCACCGGCGCCAGGCCCGGCTTCGGCGCCACCGGCCCGGCGGCGCCCAGCACCGTGGCCGGCAGCAGCCCGCCGACCCCGGAGAACAGGATGCACAGCAGCAGCACCACCATCGGCGGCAGGGGCAGCGCGAAGATGGCGATGCCGGACGCGGTCATGACCAGGATGGCGGTGGCGATCAGCAGCCAGCGGGCGGCGCCGCGCCCGAGCAGCAGGCCAGCGGCCAGGTTGCCCAGCACATTGGCGCCGACCGCGACGGCGCTGAGCACCCCGGCCGTGGCGACGGCCACCCCCATCCGGTCCATCAGCAGCACCGGCAGGAAGCTGGCGAGGGTGAAATAGAGCAGGCTGTAGAGCCCGAAGGCAGCGGCCAGCAGCAGCGGCCCGCGCGAGGTCGCGGTCAGCGCCGCATCGCGGCCGGTCTCGCGCCAGGACGGGTTGTCCTGCGCCCGCTCCCGTGCCCGGACGGCGACCAGCACCAGCAGCGCGAAGACGGCGGCCAGCACGGCGTTGGCGGCCCAGAACGGGCGCCATCCGGCCAGTGCGGCGCCGAGCAGCAGGGCGATCGCCATGCCGGCCGGCATGAAGGCGCTCCAGATCCCGAAGGCGAGGTCGCGGTCCGGCGCGGCGACGATGCGCTGCAGCAGGGCCGGCGCCGCGACCACCACGAGCAGAAAGCCCAGCCCCTCCAGCACCCGCGTGCCGAGCAGCAGCGGAAAGCTGCCGGCCACCGAGCCGGCAAGGCTGCCCAGCGCCAGTGCGGCGAGGCCGAGCGCGAGCAGCCGGCGGTCGCCGAACCGCGACACCGCCGCGCCGGCGGGGATGCCGCCGACCACGCCCAGCAGGGCGAAGACCGACATGATCCAGCCCGCGGCCTCGAGCCCCAGCCCGAATTCGGCGCGCAGGGCCGGCAGGGCGATGGCGCCCTTGCCGACCTGCAGCGCCGCGACCACGCCGGAGGCGACGACCACGGCGACCGCCGGCCAGCGCGTCGGCTCCGCCCCGGCCCGGGCGAGCGCCGCGGTCACGCCGCGGACTCCCGGATCGGCGCGCTGGCCTGGATCGCGCGGGTCCAGCGCACCAGGCGCCGCAGCATCCGGGCCAGGATCTCTCGGGTCGGCTCGTCGGCCAGGTGCAGATCCGCGTCGAACTTCTCGGCGGCGCGGCCGACGAAGATCTCCGGCTGGTTCAGCACATGCAGGCCGGTGGTGATCGCCACGTCGCGCAGATGCAGCTGCGCCCGCACCGTGCCCATCCCGGCGGAGGCGCCAAGGATGGCGACCGGCTTGCCGACCAGCACCGAGGCGCCATAGGGCCGCGACGCCCAGTCCAGCGCGTTCTTCAGCGCCGGGGCGATCGAGTAGTTGTATTCCGGCACCGCCAGCAGCAGCGCGTCGGCCGCCGCGATCTTCGTCTTCAGCGCCTGGACCGGTTCGGGCAGGCCCTCGGCCTCGACATCCTCGTTGAAGAAGGGCAGGTCGTGCAGCGGGTGGATCTCCAGCGCGGCGCCGCCGGGCAGCAGCTCGCCCGCGGCGCGCAAGAGCGCGGTGTTCAGCGAGGCCCGGCGCAGGCTGCCGGACAGGCCGAGGATGCGGATCGGGTCGGACATGGGAACCCCTTCCAGGTGGACCGGCGCTCGGTCCGCGGCGCCGAATGGTGGGGATTTGGCCCGGAATCGGCGCCGCGCCCATCGGCGAGATTCGTATGCGTCCTATACGTTTCCGTATAGCTGCTCAGGGCGGGTTGAGCTCCGGCGTTCGCGCCTTCAGCTCGGCCACGGCGAAATCGATGAAGGCGCGGATGCGGGGCGAGTCGCGCAGATCGGCATGCACCCCGAGGCGCACCGACTGCACCGGGCAGGACACCGGCGTCTCGATCCGCCGCAGGCCCGGGCGCGCATCGCCGAGGAGCCGCGGCAGCGAGGCCATGGCCAGCCCGGTCTCGGCCGCGGCCATCTGCGACCCGAGGCCGCTGGTGCGCGCGATCACCCGCGCCTGGGGCGCGATGCCGTGCAGCCAGACCGCCTGGGTCGACCGGCTGGCGAAATCGTACATGGTGACCACGGCGTGGCCGGCGCAGCCGGCGGCGAAATCCGGCGGGCCGTGCCGCTCGAGATAGCCGGGCGCGGCGTAGAGGCCGTAGCCGACCTCCGCCACCTTGCGCTCGATCAGGTCCTCCTGGGCGAAGGCGGCGAAGCGGAAGGCCAGGTCGGCCTCGCGCCGGGACAGGTTGAACATCCGCGGCTCGTTCAGCAGCTCGATCGCCACCAGCGGGTGCATCGCGCCGAACCGGGCGGTGATCGGGCCGACGACGGTGTCGCCGAACCAGTCCAGGCTGGTGACGGTGATCGCGCCCTGCAGGCCGGTGTCGCGGGCGGCGATGCGGCGTTCGACCGCCAGCGCCCCCTCCTCCATCCGCTGCAGCCCGTCGACGAGCGCGGCGCAGAGCGGCGTCGGCGACAGGCCGCTGGCCGAGCGCTCGAACAGCTTGACCCCGATCCGGCGCTCCAGCCCGTCCAGCCGCCGGCTGACCGTCGGCTGGGTGGTGCCGAGCTGTCGCGCCGCGGCGCTGAGCGACCCGTGCCGGGCGACGGCGAAGGCGATCTTCAGGTCGTCCCAATCCATGGGCGATGACTCCGGCTGGCCGGAGTCATCTATACGCCGTCGTATGGGCCGATGTCAGGAACGCCGACAGGTCGGTGCCGCCCCCTCACCCGAAATCGCTGTCGCGATTTCGACCTCTCCCCAGGGGAGAGGTAAAGCGGCGCGGACCTTGTTTTCCCTCTCCTCGGGGAGAGGGAGGGGCCCGCCGCGTTGGCGGCGGGAGGGTGAGGGGGACGGCACCGGACCTGCCCGACCCCTCAGGGGCAGGGGCTCGGATACGCCGTGTGGATCGCGTCGATGCCCTGGATCACCTCGGGCGACAGCGTGACGTCGGCCGCGGCGATGTTGGTGCGCAGCTGGTCCATCGAGGTGGCGCCGATGATCACCGAGGTCATGAAGGGCCGCGACAGGGCATAGGCGATCGCCATCTGCGCCGGGTCCAGCCCATGCTCGCGCGCCAGGGCGATGTAGCGCCTGGTCGCCGCCTCGGCGTTCAGCGTGTCGTAGCGCGATTTGCGGCCATCGACGGCGCGGCGCGATCCGGGCGGGACCTGGCCGTCGAGATACTTGCCGGTCAGGGTGGCCGCGGCGAGCGGGGCATAGCCGAGCAGCCCGACCTCCTCGCGATGGGCGCATTCGGCGAGGCCGATCTCGAAGCTGCGGTTCAGCAGGTTGTAGGGGTTCTGGATCGAGACCGGGCGCGGCAGGCCGGCCCGGTCCGACGCCTCGACGTAGCGCATCAGGCCCCAGGGCGTCTCGTTCGACAGGCCGACATGGCGGATGCGGCCGGCCTTCACCTCGTCGGCCAACGCCGCCAGCGTCTCCTCCGGCGCGATGAAATCCTCGGCCTCGTCATGGGCGTAGCCGAGCTTGCCGAAGCTGTTCACCTGGCGGTTCGGCCAATGCAGCTGGTACAGGTCGATCCAGTCGGTCCGCAGCCGCTTCAGGCTGGCCTCGACCGCGGCCTTGACGTTCTTCGCGTCCAGCCGGGGCTTGCCATCCCGGACATGGGCCAGATGGGCGCCGGGGCCGGCGATCTTGGAGGCGAGGACCACCTGATTGCGCTTGCCGGTCTTCGCGAACCAGCTGCCGATGATCTCCTCGGTCCGGCCGTAGCTCTGCGGGGTCGGCGGCACCGAATACATCTCGGCCGTGTCCCAGAAGGTGACGCCGCGGTCGAGCGCGTAGTCCATCTGGGCATGGCCCTCGGCCTCGGTGTTCTGCGTGCCCCAGGTCATGGTGCCGAGGCAGATCGCGGTGACGTCGAGGCCGGTGCGGCCGAGCGGACGCTGTTCCATCAAAGGCTCCGGGAGCGGATTGGTCGGACGATTTGGCTATAGCCGGAAACGCCGCCGGACGGAACCGCGATGCGGCCTCAGCCGGTCTTCGCCAGCCCGCTCGACCGGATCAGCCCGACCACGGCAGGGACGATGCGCTCGACGATCAGCTTCACGCCGGCAGGGTTGGGATGCATGCCGTCGGCCTGATTCAGCGCCGCCACCATCGCCACCCCGTCGAGGAAGAAGGGGTAGAGCGCGACGCCATGGGCGCGGGCCAGGTCCGGGAAGATCGGGTCGAAGGCGGCGGCATAGGCCGGGCCGAGATTGGGCGCGGCCCGCATCCCCGCCAGCAGGGTCGGGATCTTCTCCTGCCCCAGCCGGGTGAGGATCTTGTCGATATTGGCGCGGGTCGAGGCCGGGTCGACGCCGCGCAGCATGTCGTTGGCGCCGAGCTCGACGATCGCGAGGTCGGGCTTGTCGGCCAGGGCCCAGTCCAGCCGGTCGAGCCCGCCGGCGCTGGTGTCGCCGGACACGCCGCCGTTCAGCACCGTCACGTCATGGCCCTGCGCCCGCAGCGCCGCCTGAAGCTGCGGCACGAAGCCGTCCGCCGGGTCCAGGCCGAAGCCGGCGGTCAGGCTGTCGCCCAAGGCGAGGATGCGGATCGTTCCCGCCTGCGCCAGAGTGGGCAGCGCGGCGAGGGTGCACAGCGCCAGGAGCGCCGCATTGAAAAGGCGCCGCGCGGCGCCATCTGTCCGGAGTCGGGCGAGAGACCATAGGATGCGCATGGACGGGACCACTCCTGCACCGCAGGCCGGCTCGGGGGCCGGAACCGCTGCCCCGCCCAGCATCCGGCTGACCGATGTGCATCTTGAATTGGCGAGCGCGGCGGGCCCCGTCAACATCCTGCGCGGAATCGACCTGTCGGTCGCCGCCGGCGAGGTGGTGTCGATTGTCGGCCCGTCCGGCTCCGGCAAGTCCAGCCTGATGATGCTGATCGGCGGGCTGGAGCGGCCGACCCGGGGCAAGGTCGAGGTCGCCGGGCGCGAGCTGTCGGCGCTGAGCGAGGACAGGCTGGCGCTGTTCCGGCGCGACCATGTCGGCATCGTGTTCCAGAACTTCCACCTGGTGCCGACCATGACGGCGCTGGAGAATGTCGCCATCCCGCTGGAGTTCGCCGGCGCGTCCGATGCCTTCGAGCAGGCGGCGGAGCGGCTGCGCGCGGTCGGCCTCGGCCATCGCCTGAGCCACTATCCCGGCCAGCTGTCGGGCGGCGAGCAGCAGCGCACCGCCCTGGCCCGCGCCTTCGCCGCCGATCCCGACGTGATCCTGGCCGACGAGCCGACCGGCAATTTGGACGGCGACACCGGCCGGCAGGTGATCGAGCTGATGTTCGACCTGTCGCGCCGGCGCGGCGCCACGCTGCTGCTGATCACCCATGACCCGGCGCTGGCGGCACGCTGCGACCGCATCGTCCGGCTGGTCGACGGCCGCATCACCGATGCCGGCCTCGCCCCCTCCGCCGCCCTGGCGCGGCTGAAGTGAGCGTCCGCAATGCCGCCCGCCTGGCCCGGCGCGAGCTGCGCGGCGGGCTGAGGGGCTTCCGCATCTTCCTGGCCTGCCTGGCGCTGGGCGTCGGCGCCATCGCCGCGGTGCAGTCGGTGGCCGACGGCATCCGCGGCAGCATTGCCGAGGACGGCCAGGCCATCCTGGGCGGCGATGTCGAGCTGCACCGCCTGTACCAGCCGGCGACGGCCGAGGAGCGGGCGCGGTTCGAGACCGCCGGCCGGGTGTCGGAGGTGATCGAGACCCGCGGCATGGCCCGCAGCCCGCGCGACGAGGCGACGACGCTGGTCGAGCTCAAGGCGGTCGACGGTGCCTACCCTCTCTATGGCCGGATGGAGCTGGAGGGCGGCAGCGACCTGCAGGCGGCCCTCGCCCCGCGCGACGGCGTCTGGGGCGCGGTGGCCGACCCCGAGGTCGCGGCCCGGCTGGGCCTGGCCGCCGGCGACACCATCGCGGTCGGCGACGCGGTGCTGCAGCTGCGCGGCACCATTGCGCGCGAGCCGGACAAGGCCGGCGGCGGCTTCGCCATCGGGCCGCGGCTGATGATCGCCCGCGGCGCGCTGGACGCCAGCGGCCTGATCCAGCCGGGATCGATGCTGTCCTTCGATTACCGCCTGGCGCTGCCGCCGGGCAGCGACGTCCGCGCCGCCGCCGATGGGTTCAAGGACCAGCTGCAGGACGGCACCTGGCGGGTGCGCGACGACCGCGACGCGGCGCCGGGGCTGCGCCGGACCATCGACCAGCTGACCATGTACCTGACCCTGGTCGGGCTGACCGCCCTCTTGGTCGGCGGCGCCGGGGTCGGCAACGCGGTGCGCGCCTGGCTGGATGCGCGGCTGGCCACCATCGCCACGCTGAAATGCCTGGGCGCGCCCGGCCGGCTGATCTTCCAGACCTATCTGCTGCAGGTGCTGGTGCTGTCCGCACTCGGCATCGCCGTCGGCCTGGCGATCGGCGCCGCGGCGCCCTCGGCCGTCGCCGCGCTGATCGATGGGCTGCTGCCGGTCGACGCCCGGATCGGCGTCTATCCCGGCGCGCTGCTGCTGGCCGCGGGATTCGGGGTGCTGACCAGCCTGACCTTCTCGCTGTGGCCGCTGGCCCGCGCCGCCCGGATTCCGGCGGCGGCGCTGTTCCGCGACCGGGTGGCGCCGCGCCATGCTCGGCCGGCCGCCCCCTTCGTCGCCGCCACCGCCCTGTGCGCCCTGGCCCTGGCCGGCCTGGCCATCGCCACGGCGGCGGACCCGGTGCTGGCGGCGATCTTCGTCGCCGGCGCGGTCGCCGCCATCCTCTTGTTCACCGGCACGGCGCTGGGCGTCATGGCGCTGTCGCGCCGCGCCCCGCGCCCGCGCCGGCCGGGGCTGCGCCTGGCCCTGGCCAACCTGCACCGGCCGGGCGCGCCGACGCCGCAGATCGTGCTGTCGCTGGGCCTGGGCCTGACCGTGCTGGCGGCGATCGCCCTGATCCAGGGCAACATGGACCGGCAGATCAGGGACAGCCTGCCCGACCAGGCGCCGTCCTTCTTCTTCGTCGATGTGCAGAAGTCGCAGAAGGACCAGTTCGACGCCCTGATCCAGGGCACGCCGGGCGCGGCCGACCTGGCCGAGGTGCCCAGCCTGCGCGGCCGCATCACCGCGGTGAATGGCGTGCCGGCCGACAAGGCGGTGGTGAACCAGGCCCGATCGAGCTGGCTGCGCGGCGACCGCGGCGTCACCTATGCCGCGGCGATACCGCCGAAGGACAAGCTGCTGCAGGGGCAATGGTGGCCGGCCGGTTACGACGGCCCGCCGCGGATCTCGGTCTACAAGGACATCGCCGAGGCCTTCGGGCTGAAGCCGGGCGACCGGATGACGCTGAACGTGCTGGGCCGCGACATCGAGGCCGAGGTCGCCAACATCCGCGACATCGACTGGAGCACGCTGGGCATCAACTTCACCCTGATCATGTCGCCGAAGCCGCTGGCGGCCGCGCCGCACACCTGGCTGGCCACGGTGCGGGTGCCGGCGGCGGAGGAGCTGGCGCTGCAGAAGGCGGTGACCACCGCCTTCCCGAACGTCACCACCGTGCGCCTCAAGGACGCGCTGGAGACGGTGAACGCGCTCCTGTCCCAGATCGGCACGGCGGTGCGGTCGACCGCCGGCGTCACCCTGCTGGCCGGCGCGCTGGTGCTGGCCGGGGCGGTGGTGGCGGGCCATCGCCGCCGGATCTACGACGCGGTGGTGCTGAAGGTGCTGGGCGCGACTCGCGGCGACGTGCTGCGCGCCTTCCTGATCGAATACGGCCTCCTGGGCCTGCTGACCGCCGTGATCGCCTGCGCGCTGGGCACGGTCGCCGCCTGGGGCGTGCTGACCTTCGTGATGGAGATCGACTGGACCTTCCTGCCGCTGACCCTCTTGGGCACCGCGGCGCTGTGCGTCGCCATCACCCTGGGCTTCGGCTTCCTCGGCACCTGGGTGGCGCTGGGCCAGAAGGCGGCGCCGCTGCTGCGGAACGAGTGACGCGAGTTGTCTTCTTGAAGCAGCCGGCCACTGGCCGTACATTTGAGCGGGAGAAGCCGCCATGACGAATGCAGCCACGAAAACGTCGCGCAACCGAACGAGGTCGGAGCGCTTGGAAGCCCGGGTGACGGCCGAGCAGAAGAACCTGATCGAGCGGGCCGCCGCCCTGCAGGGGCGCACTGTTACCGACTTCGTCCTCACGAGCGTGCAGGACGCGGCCCGTCGCGCGATCGAAGAGCATCAGCAGCTCGAGCTGTCGGTGAGAGACAGCGAAGCCTTCGTCGATGCGCTGCTGAATCCGAAGCCGGTCGGCGATCGTCTTCGCGAAACGGTGCGCCGCTATCGCGAAACGACCGGCGGCTAGGCCATGGCGGGGTCGCCGGCGGGATTTCGAGTTGAGGCTCTCGGCGCCCATCACGATCGCAGTTCATTCACAAGCGGTGTCGACGCGCTGGATCGCTATTTCCGGGTGCAGGCCGGACAGGATGCCCGCAAGAACATGGCCGCAACCTTCTTGCTTGTCATGGAGGATGGCTCGATCGGCGGTTATTACACAGTGTCGTCGACCGCGGTGAAGCTGGGCGAGCTTCCTCCACAAACAGCGAAGCGCCTGCCTCGCTATCCCCTGGTTCCGGCGACGTTGCTGGGACGGCTTGCGGTCGATCGGCGGCAGCAGGGGCGAGGCTATGGCCGCTTCCTGCTGGCAGATGCGCTGCAGCGCGTGCTTCGAAGCGAGATCGCGTCCTTCGCGGTGGTGGTGGATGCCAAGGACGACGCAGCACGATCCTTCTACGAGCGGGAGGGCTTTATGCCGTTTCCAGACCAGCCGATGAAGCTGTTTCGACCGACCGCCGATCTCCGGAAATTGTTCGAATAGCGCCGGCCGGGCACCGGGGGATGCCGCGACAGGCCCGGAACCTTTCGACGCAGCGCCCACATGTTGTATCCTGGCCCCACGCTGCCAATATTTCAGCCGCGTGGTTCTTCACCACACTAGAGGTTTTCGAGATGGCCTTCGATCCCCAGGGCCGCTACGCAACACAGGGCGCCGGCGCGCGCACCATCGAGCGTGCGGCGTTCGACGAGGGTCTGCGGCAGTACATGCTGCGGATCTACTGGTACATGGCCGGCGGCCTGCTGGTCAGCGGCATCACCGCCGCGCTGGTGATGTTCACCCCGATCGGCGGGACGTTCCTGGCGGTCAATGCCTTCGGGCGGATCGGCCTGACCGGGCTGGGCTGGGTCGCCCTGCTGGCGCCGATCGGCCTGATCTTCTGGATGAGCATGGGCATCCGCTCGATGAGCGCGTCCACGCTGCAGACGCTGTACTGGGCGTTCGTCGCGCTCCAGGGCATCGGCTTGGCGCCGGTGCTGCTGGCGTATACCGGCGAGAGCGTGGTGCGGGTGTTCTTCATCACCGCCGCGTCCTTCGCGGGCTTGAGCCTGTACGGCTACACCACCCAGCGCAGCCTGTCGGCCTTCGGCTCGTTCCTGATCATGGGCCTGATCGGCATCGTCATCGCCAGCCTGGTCAACATCTTCCTGGCCTCGAGCGGCCTGGCCTTCGTCATCAGCGTGCTCGGCGTGCTGATCTTCGCCGGCCTGATCGCCTACGACACCCAGCGGCTGAAGGAGCAGTATGCCGAGGGGCTGGGCCAGGAGGTCGAGACCAAGACCGCGGTCTGGGGCGCGCTGACGCTGTACCTGAACTTCCTGAACCTGTTCCTGTTCCTGCTGCGGCTGTTCGGCAACCGCAACTGACGGCAAGACCGTCGCCACGCACAGCCCGGCAGCTTCGGCTGCCGGGCTTCGCTTTTCCGGACCACGCCCGCGACATGGACATGACCGAAGCCGTTCCCGACCAGCCCAGAAAAGGCCGCGGCCGCCTGGCCGACGCGCTGGACAGCTGGATCGTCGACCACTGCGTGTTCCGGACCTTCGTCAACACCCGGGTCGAGATCGCGCCCGGCATCTGGCGCTCGGGCCAGCCGCTGCCGTACCAGATCCGCGGCATGGCGCGCGACGGCATCCGCACCATCATCAACCTGCGCGGCCCGCGCGACTGCGGCTCCTACCGCCGCGAGGCGGAGGCCTGCCGCCGCTACGGCATCACCCTGGTCGACGTCACCACCAAGTCGCGCGACGCGCCGAAGGTCAGCGTGCTGCACCAGCTGCGGCGGGTGCTGGAGGCGGCGGAATACCCGATCCTGGTGCATTGCAAGTCGGGCTCCGACCGCGCCGGGCTGGTGGCCGCCCTGATCCTGATGACGCGCGAGAACACCCCGCCGGCCGAGGCGCTGAAGCAGCTGCACTGGCGCTACCTGCACTTCAAGAAGTCGCCGACCGGCCTGCTGGACCGGTTCATCGAGACCTATGCCGAGGCCAATGCCCGCGAGCCGATCGCCTTCTGGGACTGGGTCGACACCGCCTATGACCGCAAGAAGGTGAAGGCCTCCTTCACCCCCAGCGGTCTCGCCACCATGGTCGTGGACGGGCTGCTCGGGCGCGAGTAGGCGGCTTCCCGGCAGTCCGAATTCGGTCTATATTCGGGCCGAGGCAAGGAGGCCGCCGCCATGAAGCTGTCCGACCGCATCAAGCCGATCAGCTACCTGAAGGCCCATGCCCCGGAGGTGATCCAGGGGCTGCGAGAGGGGCAGGAGCCCTTCATCATCACCGTCAACGGCGAGGCCAAGGCGGTGCTGCAGGACATCGACAGCTACGAGCAGACCCAGGAGACCCTGGCGCTGCTGAAGATCCTGGCGCTGGGCGAGCGCGACTATGAAGCGGGCAAGTTCCGGCCAGCCGAGGACGTCTTTGCCGACCTGGAAGCCCGCCTTGAGGCGCGCCTCAAGGACTGATCTCCGTGTCCCTCACTGTCATCGTGCTGCGGGAAGCGGAACGGGACCTCGAAAGCATCGTCGACTTCATCGCCGATCACGATTCGGCGGAGAATGCCCGTCATATCCTCCGATCCTTGAACGATATGATCCGTCGGCTGGCAAACCTGCCGTCACGCGGCAACATCTCGAAGGAATTGCGGGACCTCGGACTGACCCAGTTCCGCGAGGCCCATTACAAGCCCTATCGCATTATCTATCGGGTCCGCGAGGACGCGGTGGTCGTCCATTGCGTTCTCGACGGACGGCGCGACATGCAGAGCCTTTTGCGGCACCGATTGCTGAAATCGCCCTGAGCCGAATGAAAAGGGCGCGGCCGAAGCCGCGCCCTTTCCCGTTTCTTCCCTAAACCCGGTTCTTCTTACGCGTAGTGCTGGCCGAAGCGGTTGGCCAGGAAGTCGGACAGGTTCGCCTGTTCCTGCCGCACGAAGCCGCTCTGCGGCAGCTGGCCGGCGCGGTGCAGGTCGACCATGGCGCAGATGCCGGCCGCGGTCGTGACCTGGATCGCGCTCCACAGCTGGCCGCCGATCTCCTTGGCATAGACCTTCTTGGCGTAGGTCTCCTGCATCAGGCGGCCTTCCTTCTTGCCCCAGGCGGTGACGAAGATCAGGACCACGTCCTGCTTGGTCATCGGGATCGAGGCCTCGAGCACGTCCTTCAGGATGTCGCGGCGCTGGCCCAGCTGCAGCTCGTTGACCAGCAGCTTGACGATGTCGCGATGGCCCGGATAGCGCACGGTCTTGTAGTTCAGGAACTTGACCTTGCCGTCCAGCGTCTCGCACAGCGTGCCGAGGCCGCCCGAGGTGTTGAACGCCTCGTAGTCGATGCCGTCGAGCGAGATGTGTTCCATGCCCTCGAGCGGCAGCACCTCGCGCAGCTCGCCCTCATGGATCGCCTCGCACGGGTTGCAGTACTCGTTGATCAGGCCGTCGGTCGACCAGGTCAGGTTGTACTTCAGCGCGTTCGACGGATAGACCGGCAGGGCGCCGACGCGCATATGCACGGTGTGCAGCTCGTCGAAGCGCTTCGCCAGGTCGTAGCCGACGATCGAGATGAAGCCCGGGGCCAGGCCGCATTGCGGGGTGAAGGCGGTCTTCGCGCCCTCGGCCAGGGCCTTGACCTGCCGGGTGCTCTCGACATCCTCGGTCAGGTCGAAGTAATGGGCGCCGCGGTCCTTCGCCGCCTCGGCGATCAGCGGCGTCAGGTGGAACGGCGCGGCCGAGATCACCACGTCGTGGCCCGACACCGCGTCGCGCAGCGCCTGGGCGTCGTCGAAGCGCAGCTGGCGCTTGGCGACATTGGCCTCGAGCCGGTCGAGCATGCCCTGGTCCTGGTCGCCGACGGTGAGCTGGTAGTCACCAGTGGCGGTCAGCAGGGCGGTGATGCAGGTGCCGATCTTGCCGCCGCCGAGCAGCAGAACCTTGGTCATGACGCCTCTCCTTACAGACGGACGCCCCGGACGCCGGGGGTGCGGATGGCGCCGTCTCTACACCCGCCGGAAAGGCGCAGAAAGCCTTGTGTCTTGGCGTTCCGGAAGGTGCGCGGGACGGCCGGGCGACCTTCGAGTCGCCGGCCGATCGGGAGCGGAGAGCAAGATAATTAGCCGACCTGAATTCGGCCATTGGAGAGGACTGCACACTGATTCTCGGTGGAACCAGATCACCGGCTCTTACCACCCCACTCAGCCGTCATGGCGAGGAGCGTAGCGACGTGGCCATCCAGGGCGGCTCGCATCGGCCCCTGGATGGCCACGCCCCTGCGGGGCTCGCCATGACGACGGGAGGCCGGCCTCGAATCCTACCCCACCACCTCCGGCCGCAGGCGCACCACCCCGCGCAGCGTCTCGCCCGGCTGCAGCACCGTCATGCCGGTGTCGGTGCGGCCGGCTTCGGCCAGGTTGAAGGCGTCGGTGGCGTTGCTCACCGGCTCGACGCAGACATAGGGGTCGTCCGGCGAATAGCAGACCAGGAAGTCGAACGGGGCGTCGGCCTCCATCACCAGCCGGGCGCGACGCTCCGGCCAGTCGATCACCGCCCGGTGGTCCCAGCCGGTGAAGTTGTTGTCGGTCCGCACCGCCTCGGGCCGGAAGCCGCGGCGCAGGTCCTTCTCAGGCGGCGGCTCCACCAGCTCCAGCGGCATCACCTCGGCATCATTGACCCACATCCGCTCGATCCCGGCGGTGACGGTCGTCTGCGGGGTGCGGGGGAAGTAGAAATGCTGGCCCAACCCGGCGGGCATCGGCCGGTCGCCGGTGTTCTCCACAGCGATCAGCAGGTCGAATCCGACCGGGGTCAGCGTGAACTCCTGCCGCGCCCGGTACGGGAAGGGCCAGGCGTCGGCGGCGTAATCGTCGACCAGCACGCAGCGCGTCGCCGACCGCTCCAGCACCGTCCAGGGCCGCTGCCAGCCATGGCCGTGCAGCTGGTGCCGCTCGCGCGTGTTCAGCGGCAGCCGCACCTCCCGCCCCTGGAAGCGGAAGCGGCCCTCGCGGATCCGGTTCGAGAACGGAGTCAGCGGGAAGTTGCCGAGGCCCAGCGGGTCGCCCGCCGCCAGCGCCTCCGGCGTGGCCGGACGCAGCCAGTCGCGCCGCGCTTCCCCGCTGCCGGTCCACCAGCCGGCGATGCCGCCGCCGATCGCCGGCACGATGTCGGCCCCGCTGTCCCCTTCCCGCAGTTGCACGATCTCCAGCGCCATTCCATCCTCCCTTCGCCATTGCCCCGAGCCATGTTCGGCAATGCTTGACGCCGATCCGCCGAGGGCTCAATACTCAAATTGTATGATGAATAGCAAAGAGTGCGGTCGGCACGCCAGATCGCACCGCTGGGGAAAGGCCGTGGTCGAGAAGAGCGGAGAGGATGTCGTTCGCGCGAACGACATGCGGAGGACCCGTGGCGATGCCGCCGGGTCCACCCCGAACCTGCGCATCGGCCGGAAGGAGATCGTCGAACCGGCGGGAGACGGCGGAGCCGGGGCGCTGCGGCGCCCGGACGGCTGCGTCTGACCGGCGGCAGGAAAGGGGAATCAGAGATGTCCGGCCCGGACAGACCAAAAGGATCGGTGGCGATGACCGCGCATGCGGATGCGGTGACAGGAACCCTGCCGCGCCCGGCGCAGCGGCGGGCCGCCACCCGCACGGCCATCCCCGACCAGCCGCCGGGCAGCAAGACCTTCTCGCGCCGGTCGCTGCACGGCCAGATCGCCTACGACATCGGCACCCGGATCGTCCGCGGCGACATCCCGCCCGGCACGGTGCTGCCGAACGAATCCGACCTGTCGACCCAGTTCTCGGTCAGCCGCACCGCCCTGCGCGAGGCGATCAAGGTGCTGGCCGCCAAGGGGCTGGTCGAATCCCGCCCCAAGACCGGCACGCGGGTGCGGCCGCGCGCCGAATGGAACATGCTGGACCCGGACCTGCTGGCCTGGCAGCTCGCCACCCAGCCGATGGAGCGCCTGGCCAAGAACCTGTTCGAGATCCGCCAGATCATCGAGCCCGCGGCCGCGGCAATGGCGGCGGAACGCGCCGACGACACGCAACGCGAGGCGATCAGCCGCGCCTTCGCTGACATGGAGACGGCGCCGGACGGCGACGCCTCGGTCGAGCCCGATCTGCGCTTCCACCAGTCGATCCTGGCGGCGTCGAACAACGAGTTCCTGCAGCCGCTAGGCGCCCTGATCGAGACCGCGATGGCATCGAGCTTCCGCATCACCAACAACGCGCCCGGCGCGCTGCAGGTGTCGCTGCCCCTTCACTGCGCGGTGCGCGATGCGATCCTGGCGCGCGAGCCGGAGGCGGCGCGCAAGGCAATGCGGGTCCTGCTGGAGGATGCGGCCCAGGACATGCGCCGCGCCCTGCCGCACATCAAGCCGACCCCCTGACCCCCAGCCTAGCCAACAAGGACTTCAGTGATGGCTGACGACGCCGGCAGCAGCAACAGCAACAGGAAGCCCCTGCGCTCCTCCCACTGGTTCGGCACCCACGACAAGGACGGCTTCATCCATCGCAGCTGGATGCGCAACCAGGGCCTGCCGGACCACGTCTTCGACGGCCGGCCGGTGATCGGCATCTGCCAGACCTTCTCCGAGCTCACCCCCTGCAACGCCCATTTCCGCAAGCTGGCGGAGCATGTGAAGCGCGGCGTGTGGGAGATGGGCGGCTTCCCGCTGGAGTTCCCGGTGTTCTCGACCGGCGAGACCAACCTCCGGCCCACCGCCATGCTGTACCGCAACCTGGCGGCGATGGATGTCGAGGAGGCGATCCGCGCCAACCCGATCGACGGCGTCATCCTGCTGACCGGCTGCGACAAGACCACCCCGGCGCTGCTGATGGGCGCCGCCAGCTGCGACATCCCCGCCCTCGTCGTCTCCGGCGGCCCGATGCTGAACGGCCGCTACCAGGACCGCACCATCGGCTCCGGCACCTCGGTCTGGCAGTTCGATGCCGACGTCAAGGCCGGGGTGATGAGCCTGCAGCAGTTCATGGAGGCCGAGCAGGCGCAGTCGCGCTCCGCCGGGCACTGCATGACCATGGGCACGGCCAGCACCATGAACTCGATGGCCGAGGCGCTGGGCACCAGCCTGACCGGCTGCGCCGCCATCCCCGCGGTCGACGCCCGCCGCTATGTCATCGCCCACATGTCCGGCCGCCGCATCGTCGAGATGGTGCATGAGGATCTGCGCATCTCGAAGATCCTGACCCGCGAGAACTTCCTGAACGCGGTCCGCGTCAACGGCGCCATCGGCGGGTCGACCAACGCCGTCATCCACCTGCTGGCGCTGGCCGGCCGCACCGGCACCGACTTCACCCTGAAGGATTGGGACGAGTACGGCCGCGACGTGCCGACCCTGGTCGACCTGATGCCGTCCGGCCGCTTCCTGATGGAGGATTTCTACTATGCCGGCGGCATCCCGGCGGTGACCCGGGCGCTGGGCGAGAACGGCATGCTGTTCAAGGACGCCCCGACCGTCACCGGCAAGAGCATGTGGGAGAATGTCCAGAACGCCGCCAACTGGAACCCGGAGGTGATCCGCCCCTGGGACAATGCCCTGGTGAAGCAGGGCGGCATCACCGTGCTGAAGGGCAATTTGGCGCCGGACGGCGCCGTGCTGAAGCCCTCCGCCGCCACGCCGGAGCTGATGCAGCATCGCGGCCGCGCCGTGGTGTTCGAGAGCATCGAGCACTACAAGGCCCGCGTCGACGACCCGGATCTCGACATCGACGAGACCTGCGTCATGGTGCTGAAGAACTGCGGCCCGAAGGGCTATCCGGGCATGGCCGAGGTCGGCAACATGGCGCTGCCGCAGAAGGTGCTGAAGAAGGGCGTGCGCGACATGGTCCGCATCTCCGACGCCCGGATGAGCGGCACCGCCTACGGCACGGTGGTGCTGCACACGGCGCCGGAGGCCGCGGCCGGCGGCCCGCTGGCCCTGGTGCAGGACGGCGACATAATCGAGCTGGACGTCGCCGGCCGGCGCCTGCATCTCGACGTCTCCGACGCGGAGCTGGCGGAGCGCCGCAAGCGCTGGTCGCCGCCGGAGCCGGCCATGAAGGGCGGCTATCAGGAGCTCTATGTCCGCCACGTGATGCAGGCCGACAAGGGCGCCGACCTGGACTTCCTGGTCGGCTGCCGCGGCCATGCGGTACCGCGCGACAGCCATTGAACACGATCCGGGCCCGTTCCGGCGGGGGTGGGCCTCTTCCTTGCAGACGGACATCATGACCCAATACGCGAACTATCCGTCGCTGCGCGACAAGCCGGTGTTCGTCACCGGCGGCGGCAGCGGCATCGGCGAGAGCATCGTCGAGCATCTCTGTCGCCAGCAGGCGCGGGTGTTCTTCGTCGATATCAACGACGAGGCGTCGACCGCGCTGGTCGAGCGGCTGAAGGCCGAGGGGCTGAAGGCGCCGCAGTTCCGGCACTGCGACCTGCGCGACATCGCCGATTTGCGCGCCGCGGTGGCCGAGGCGCAGCAGGCGATCGGGACCATCCGCATCCTGGTCAACAACGCGGCGCACGACCAGCGCCACGCGCCGGAGACGGTTGAGCCCGACTATTGGGACGAGCGCATGGCGGTGAATCTGCGCCACCAGTTCTTCGCCGCCCAGGCGGTGCAGCCGGGGATGCGCGATGCCGGCGGCGGCTCGATCATCAATTTCGGCTCGGTCTCCTGGCGGCTGCGCCAGGGCGGCATGCCGGCCTACACCTCCGCCAAGGCCGGGGTGGAGGGGCTGACCCGCGGCCTGGCCCGCGACTGGGGCCCGCAGCACATCCGGGTCAACACCGTGATGCCGGGCTGGGTCATCACCCAGCGGCAGAAGGATCTGTGGCTGACGCCCGAGGCGGATGAGGAGCGCCGGAAGGGGCAGTGCATCCCCGACCAGGTGCTGCCCGTGCATCTGGCGCAGATGACCCTGTGGCTGGCGGCGGACGACAGCGCCATGTGCACCGGCCAGACTTTCGTTGTGGACGCCGGCTGGGCGTCGGGACTGTGAGGCGGATATGAACCTGATCCAACTGCGCACCAAGTCGGGCGAGCGGCGCGTCGGCGTCGCCGGCCAGGGCGATGCCCTGAAGCTGCTCTCCGCCTTCGACACCACCTACGACCTGGCCCAGGCGGCGATCGCCTCGCGCAAGTCGATCGCCGAGCTGGTCGCGGCCGATGACGGCGCCGGCACCGAATCGTATGACGCGGTGATCGCCGAGGCGCGCCTGCTGCCGCCGCTGGACCATCCGGACGCGGCGCATTGCATCGTCACCGGCACCGGCCTGACCCATCTCGGCAGCGCCGATGCCCGCGACCAGATGCACAAGACCCTCGGCGAGGCCGAGAAGCTGACCGACAGCATGAAGATGTTCCGCGACGGCCTGACCGGCGGCAAGCCGGCCGGCGGGGAAACGGGTGCCAAGCCGGGCGTGCAGCCGGAGTGGTTCTACAAGGGCGACGGGTCGATCGTCGTCGCCGGCGAGCAGAAGCTGACCATGCCGTCCTTCGCGCTGGACGGCGGCGAGGAGCCGGAGATCACCGGCTGCTACCTGGTCGGGCCGGACGGCACGCCCTGGCGCGTCGGCTTCGCCATCGGCAACGAGTTCTCCGACCACATCACCGAGCGGCAGAACTACCTGCTGCTGGCGCATTCCAAGCTGCGCCAGTGCTCGGTCGGGCCGGAACTGCTGGTGGGCAAGCTGCCGGAGGATGTGCGCGGCACCAGCCGCATCACCCGCGGCGGCAAGACGATCTGGGAGAAGCCGTTCCTGAGCGGCGAGGCCAATATGAGCCACTGGATCGCCAATCTGGAGCACCACCACTTCAAATACGGGCTGTTCCGCCGGCCGGGCGACGTGCATCTGCACTTCTTCGGCACGGCGACGCTGAGCGTCACCGACGGCATCAAGCCGGAGCCGGGCGACCGCTTCGAGATCGAAGCCAAGGCTTTCGGCCGCCCCTTGCGCAACCCGCTGGCGCGCGCGGCCGAGGAGACGGTGACGGTCCGGGCGCTGTAAGACCGGAGGGGGGCGGCCTGGCGGAGACGTCGGCGCCGCCCCCTCACCCGGAATCGCTGCGCGATTCCGACCTCTCCCCGAGGAGAGGTGAACAGAGCCGACCCCCTTCCCCTCTCCTCGGGGAGAGGGAGGGGCCYGCCGCGTTGGCGGCGGGAGGGTGAGGGGGTGGGCCACCCCATCGGGTAAATTCACACCCGGAGGCTTGACCCAGCCACTCAGAAGCTGGCGACATCCACCCGAGCCCGGATAAAGTCGGGCATATCGGCATGATGACAGCCAAGACACCGCCTCAGGCGGGCCGGAACACGGGGAAACGGGGATGAACAGGATCGATCTCGACGGCAAGCTGGCCGTGGTCACCGGCGGGGCGCAGGGCATCGGCCGCGCCGTGGCCGAGCGCTTCATCGCCTCCGGCGCCCGGGTGGTGCTGTGGGACCGCGACCAGGCCCTGGTCGAGGCGACGGCGAAGGCGATCGGCGCCACCGGCGTCGCCATCGACGTCACCGACGCCGCCGCCGTGGCCGCGGCGGTCGAGGCCCAGGGGCAGATCGACATCCTGATCAACAATGCCGGCATCGCCGGGCCCTCGGTGAAGACCTGGGACTATCCGCTCGACACTTGGCGCCAGGTGATCGAGCTGGATTTGAACGCCGTCTATTACTGCTGCCGGGCGGTGGTGCCGGGCATGATCGCGCGCGGCTATGGCCGCATCGTCAACGTGTCCTCGATCGCCGGCAAGGAGGGCAACCCCAATGCCAGCGCCTATTCCGCCGCCAAGTCGGGCGTGATCGCCCTGACCAAGTCGCTGGGCAAGGAGCTGGCGGGCCACGACATCGCGGTCAACTGCGTCACCCCGGCCACCGCCAAGACCCGGATCCTGGAGCAGATCAGCCAGGAGCATATCGACTACATGCTGTCGCGCATTCCCCGGGGCCGCTTCCTGAAGGTCGAGGAGGCGGCGTCGATGATCACGTGGCTGTGCTCGGCCGAGAACAGCTTCACCACCGGCGCCGTCTTCGACCTGTCCGGCGGCCGGGCGACGTACTGAGCCCGCGCCCAGCGGTGCGGCCGACATCCCCCTCACCCTCCCGTCGCCTGCGGCGCCGGGCCCCTCCCTCTCCCCGAGGAGAGGGGTGGGTTACCTCTCCTTGGGGAGAGGTCGAAATCGCGTCAGCGATTTCGGGTGAGGGGGCGGCTCCGGCGGATCAAGGCTGAATCGATGGCAGATGCCGACTTGCTGGCGGCGCTGCGCCGGATGGGGCTGGCCGGACCGGACAAGACGCCGCGATTCACCGCGCTGACCGGCGGCGTCTCCTCCGACATCTTCCGCGTCGACCTGGCCGCGGGCCCGATCTGTGTCAAGCGCGCTTTGGCGAAGCTGCGGGTGACGGCCGACTGGCGGGCGCCGGTGGCGCGCAACCTGTACGAGGCGCGCTGGATGCGGATCGCGGCCGGCATCGTGCCGGCGGCGGTGCCGCGGCTGCTGGGCCAGGACGAGGCGGCCGGGGCGCTGGCCATGGCCTATCTGGCGCCGGAGGACCATCCGGTGTGGAAGGCCGAGCTGCGGGACGGCCGCGCCGACCCGGCCTTCGCCGCCGAGGTCGGGCGGCGCCTCGCAGCGATCCATGCCGCCACGGCGAAGGACCCGGCCTTGGCCGCCCACTTCCCGACCGACGCGATCTTCTACGACATCCGCCTCGAGCCCTATCTGGTGGCGACCGCGATCGCCCACCCTGACTGCGCCCCGGCGCTGCACACGCTGGTCGAGACCACGCGGACGACGAAGCGGGCGCTGGTGCATGGCGATGTCAGCCCGAAGAACATTCTTGTGGGGCCGCAGGGGCCGGTGTTCCTGGACGCCGAATGCGCCTGGTGGGGCGATCCGGCCTTCGACCTGGCCTTCTGCCTGAACCACCTGCTGCTGAAGGGGCTGTGGCGGCCGGGTTCGGCCTCGGACTTCCTGGCCTGCTTCGACGCTCTGGCCGCTTCCTATCGCGCCGGGGTCGACTGGGAACCGGCCGACGCCTTCGAATCCCGCGCCGCCCGGCTGCTGCCCGGCCTGTTCCTGGCCCGGGTCGACGGCAAGTCGCCGGCCGAGTACCTGACCGACACGGCGCAGCAGGACCGCGTCCGCCGCGTCGCCCGGGCCTTGCTGCTGGACCCGCCGTCTCGCTTGGCGGACATTCGGACGGCCTGGGCAGAGGAGCTGAACCTGTGACCTCCACCACCATCGCCGGAATCCGCGGCCGGAGAGTCTGGGACAGCCGGGGGCGGCCGACGGTCGAGGCCGAGATCCGGCTCGACGGTGGCGCCACCGGCCGCGCCATCGCCCCGGCGGGGGCCTCCACTGGCTCCGGCGAGGCGCTGGACCGGCGCGACGGCGGCGCGGCCTTCGGCGGCCATGACGTGCAGGGTGCGGTGGCCGCGGTGAACGGCGACATCGCCCGTGCCTTGATCGGCTTCGATGCCGCCGACCAGGCCGGGCTGGACCGGATGCTGATCGATCTCGACGGCACGCCCGACAAGTCGCGGCTGGGCGGCAACGCCACCCTGGCCGTGTCGATGGCCGCAGCCCATGCCACCGCTTCCGCTGCCGGCCTGCCGCTGTGGCGCCATCTGGGCGGCGACGCGGCCACCCTGCTGCCGCTGCCCGAGATCCAGATCTTCGGCGGCGGCGCCCATGCCGGACGGCGGCTGGACCTGCAGGATTTCATGCTGGTCTGCCCCGGCGCCGGCAGCTTCGCCGAGGCGCTGGACTGGACCGCCGAGGTCTACCGCGCCGCCGGGTCGCTGATGGCCGATGCCGGCAAGCTGTACGGCGTCGCCGATGAGGGCGGCTTCTGGCCCGACTTCGCCGACGCGGCGGAAGCGCTGGACATGCTGGTCCGCGCCATCGAGCGCGCCGGCCGCCGGCCGGGCGAGGAGGTGGCGATCGCGTTGGACGTCGCCGCGTCGGAATTCGGCCGCCACGGCCGCTATCGCTTCGAGGGGCGGGACCTCGACACCGGGCAGATGGTCGAGCTGGTGGCCGGCTGGACCCGGCGCTGGCCGATCGTCTCGGTCGAGGACCCGGTGGCGGAGGACGACGCCGCGGGCTTCCGCGCCATCACCGCCGCGATCGGCGACCGGGTGCAGGTGGTGGGCGACGACTTCCTGGTCACCGACGCCGCCCGGGTGCGCGACGCCGCGGTGGCGCAGGCCTGCACCACCGTGCTGATCAAGCCGAACCAGCGCGGCACGCTGACCGAGGCCAAGGCGGCGTGGGACGCGGCGCGGGAGGCTGGCCTGGGCGGCATCGTCTCCGCCCGCTCGGGCGAGAGCGAGGACACCACCATCGTCGACCTCGTGGTCGGCTGGGGTGTCGGCCAGCTCAAGGTCGGATCCTTTGCCCGGTCGGAGCGGATGGCGAAGTGGAATGCGGCCCTCAGGATCGAGGAGGCGCTGGGCGGCCGCGCCGTCTTCGCCGGCCGAAGCGTCTTGCGCGGGTGACCCCATCCGGGGTGTTCTGCCGTCCCGCAACCGGATGAGTCCATGACCTTCGACCTCGCCTCGATCGATCTGCGCATCCTCGGCCTCGCCATCCTCGGCGTCGCCGTGCTGACCCTGCTGGTCGCCCTGTTCCGCCGCACCCGGCTGGATGTCAGCCCGCTGACCGGCGCGATCGAGGATCTGCGCCGCGACCTGGCGCGGGTGGAGCAGGCGCTGCAGACGGTGGAGCGGCGCGCGGACGCCTCGGCCGAGGCGCGGGACAGCCGGCAGCGGCAGGAGATCGCATCGTCGCTGCGCAACACCGGCGAGACGCTGGTCGGCGCCATGAAGGCGATCGGCGAGACCCAGCAGAGCCGCCTCGACACCGTCGCCGCCCGGCTGCAGGCCTTGTCCGAGTCGATGGCGCAGAGCCAGAACCGGCTGCGCGAGACCATGGATTTGAACCTGCAGTCGCTGCGCAAGGAGAACGAGGCGAAGCTGGAGCAGATGCGCGCCACGGTCGACGAGAAGCTGCAGGCGACCTTGGAGGCGCGGCTGCAGACCCAGTTCCAGACCGTCAGCGAACGGCTGGAGCGGGTGCATCAGGGCCTGGGCGAGATGCAGGTTCTGGCCGGCGGCGTCGGCGACCTGAAGAAGATGCTGTCCGGGGTGAAGACCCGCGGCACCTTCGGCGAGGAGCAGCTGGACGCCCTCTTGGAGCAGGTGCTGACCGAGGACCAGCTGGTGCGCAACGCCCGGCCGCGCGCCGACAGCACCGAGACGGTGGAGTTCGCCATCCGCCTGCCCGAGGGCGTGCTGCTGCCGGTCGACAGCAAGTTCCCGCAGGAGGATTACGAACGGCTGATCCTGGCGGTCGAGGCCGGCGATGCCGAGGCCGCGGCCAAGGCCGGCACGGCGCTGGAGCGGCGGATGCGCGAAGAGGCCAAGCGCATCGCCACCAAGTACATCTGCCCGCCGACCACCACCGACTTCGCCGTGCTGTTCGTGCCGACCGAGGGGCTGTTCGCCGAGGTTCTGCGCCGCCCCGGCCTGCGCGAATCGATCCGCGAGCAGCACCGCGTCACCATCCTCGGCCCCACCACGCTGGGCGCCTTCCTGTCCAGCCTGCGCATGGGCTTCCGCACCCTGGCGATCCAGGAGAAATCGGCCGAGATCTGGCAGGTGCTGGGCGCGGTGAAGACCGAGTTCCGCACCTATGGCGAGCTGATGGGCAAGGTCGAGAAGAAGCTGCAGGAAGGCCAGAACGTGATCCACCAGATCGGCGTCCGCAGCCGCGCCATCCACCGCAAGCTGCGCGAGGTGGAGGAGCTGCCGATGGACCGCGCCGCGCCGCTGCTGGAGCTGGATGCGCCGGAGGCGGAGATGCCCACCTCCAGCGGTCCGGCGGAAGAAGACACGCCATAGCCCTGTTGCATCGGAAGGCCGCGGGCCCTATCCAGTCATCATTCATCCGACAATAGGTCGAGAGAGGAAACCAGATGAGCGTCCACGCCAACTACATCGCCGGGTCCTGGGTCGAAGGCCCGGACGCGTCGAAGAACGTGAACCCGTCGGACCTGTCGGACGTGATCGGCGAATACGCCCGCGCCGACCGCGCCCAGGCGGAGCAGGCGATCGCCGCGGCCCGCGCCGCCTTCCCGAAATGGTCGATGACCACGCTGCAGGAGCGGCACGACCTGCTGGACAAGATCGGCAACACCATCCTGGCGAAGAAGGAGGAGTTGGGCCGGCTCCTGTCGCGCGAGGAGGGCAAGACCCTGCCCGAGGGCATCGGCGAGGCCGCCCGCGCCGGCCAGATCTTCAAGTTCTTCGCCGGCGAGGTGCTGCGCATCCAGGGCGAGAAGCTGGCCTCGGTCCGCCCCGGCATCGATGTCGAGATCACGCGTGAGCCGATCGGCGTCATCGGCCTGATCACGCCGTGGAACTTCCCGATCGCGATCCCGGCCTGGAAGCTGGCGCCGGCGCTCGCCTACGGCAACTGTGTCGTGTTCAAGCCGGCCGACCTGGTGCCGGGCAGCGCCTGGGCCCTGTCGCAGATCATCGTCGATTCGGGCGTGCCGGCCGGCGTGTTCAACCTGGTGATGGGCCGCGGCTCGGTGGTCGGCGAGGCCTTCGTCGCCAGCAAGGATGTCGACGCCATCACCTTCACCGGCTCGGTCGGCACCGGCCGCGGTATCGCCGTGCGCTGCGCCGAGATCGGCAAGAAGGTGCAGCTCGAGATGGGCGGCAAGAACCCGATGGTCATCCTCGACGACGCCGACCTGAACACCGCCGTCGGCGCCGCCACCAACAGCGCCTTCTTCTCCACCGGCCAGCGCTGCACGGCGTCCTCGCGGCTGATCGTGACCGAGGGCATCCATGACCGTTTCGTCGCGGCGATGACCGAGAAGCTGAAGGCGCTGAAGGTCGACAACGCGCTGAAGCAGGGCACCGAGATGGGCCCGGTGGTGGACCAGAGCCAGCTCGACCAGGACCTGTCCTACATCGACATCGGCGTCAAGGAAGGCGCCAAGCTGGCCTTCGGCGGCGAACGGCTGAACCGCGAGACCGAGGGCTTCTACCTGTCGCCGGCGCTGTTCACCGAGACCACCAACGACATGCGGATCAGCCGCGAGGAGATCTTCGGGCCGGTCGCCTCGGTGATCCGGGTCAAGGATTACGAGCAGGCGCTGGCCACGGCGAACGACACCGAGTTCGGCCTGTCCGCCGGCATCGCCACCTCGAGCCTGAAGCATGCCAGCCACTTCAAGCGGGCCAGCCAGGCCGGCATGGTGATGGTGAACCTGCCGACCGCGGGCGTGGACTACCACGTGCCGTTCGGCGGCCGGAAGGGCTCCAGCTACGGCCCGCGCGAGCAGGGCCGCTACGCCGCGGAGTTCTACACGGTGGTGAAGACCGCCTACACCTTCCCCGGCTGAGAGACCGTTCGATACTGCTACTGGCGTGGCCGTCTGATGGCGGTTTCTCCACTTCCGGTGCTCACGGACTTAACGTCCGCTGCGCGCCGGTTCTCGAAACCACCACCAGCCGACTCACGCCAGCGCAGTCTCGAACGGCCTCTGACCGATCCAAGAACGGAATGCAGGAGGGCCCGGCCGGCGACGGCCGGGCCCTTTCCGTTTGACACCGGCCTTCCCGGCTTGCGAGCCTGAGCCCGGAAGTGACACGGGGTGCCCGGAAACGGGCTGAGATCATACCCGTCGAACCTGATCTGGGTCATGCCAGCGAAGGGAGCCGTCACGCGATGCCCGCCCCGGGCCCCGGATCCTCAGGATCGATCGCCGACATTCCCCCGCCGGCCACGGAGGAGCGGAATGGCTGCGGCTGCAGAGGCAACAGAACCGAGGCGGCGCCTCGACCTGTCGGTCTATCTGGTCACCGACACGCGGCTGAGCGGGCCGCGCGGCGTGGCCGAGGTCGCCGCGGCGGCGGCCCGGGGCGGCGTCACCATCGTGCAACTGCGCGACCCTGACGCCACGACGCGAGAACTGATCGCGGCGGCCGGGGCGCTGCAAGCGGTGCTGGCGCCGCATGGCGTGCCGCTGGTGATCAACGACCGGGTCGACGTCGCCCTGGCGGTCGGCGCCGACGGCGTCCATCTCGGCGACCGCGACATGCCGGCGGCGACGGCGCGGAACCTGCTGGGGCCCGGCCGGATCGTCGGCGTCACCGTGCATGACGCGGCCGAAGCGCAGGCGGTCGACATCGCCATCGCCGACTACGCCGGCATCGGCCCGGTCTTCACCACCACCACCAAGGTCGGCGCGCGGCCGGCGATCGGGGTCGACGGCTTCCGGGCGCTGCGCCGGCTGGTGCCGCTGCCCGCCGTCGGCATCGGCGGCATCGACGCGGCCCGCACCGCCGATGTGATCGCCGCCGGGGCCGACGGCGTCGCCGTGGTCTCGGCGATCTGCGCCGCGCCCGATCCCGAGGCGGCCGCCCGGGCCATCGCCGCCGCGGTGGCGGAAGGGCGGGCACGATGATCCCCCCCGCCCATATTCCCAACGTCCTGACCATCGCAGGCACCGACCCCTCGGGCGGCGCCGGCATCCAGGCCGACCTGAAGGCCTTCTCCGCCCTCGGCGCCTATGGCTGCGCAGTGATCACCGCTCTGGTCGCCCAGAACACCCGGGGGGTGCAGGCGGTGGAGCTGGTGTCTCCAGCCTTCGTCGCCAAGCAGATCGACTGCCTGCTGGCCGATGTCCGGATCGATGCGGTGAAGATCGGCATGCTGGCGACCGGCGAGATCGTGCGCGCGGTGGCCGATGCGCTGCGCCGGCACGGGCTGAGCCGGGTGGTGGTCGACCCGGTGATGGTGGCGAAGAGCGGCGACCGGCTGCTGGACCGTGACGCCGTCGCCGCGCTGCGCGAGGAGCTGCTGCCGCTGGCGACGGTGGCGACCCCGAACCTGCCGGAGGCCGCCGACCTGCTGGGCCGCGCGCCGGCCGAACGGCGGGAGGAGATGCCGGACATCGCCGCGGCGCTGCTGGCGCTCGGTTCCCAGGCCGTGCTGCTGAAAGGCGGCCATCTGGAGGAGGCGGAGAGCCCGGACCTGCTGCTCTCGGCCGCTGGCTCCATGACCCTGGCGGCACCGCGCATCGCCACCCGCAACACCCATGGCACCGGCTGCACCCTGTCCGCCGCCATCGCGGCGCTGCTGCCGCAGCGGCCCGACCTGGAGACAGCGGTGCGGGAGGCGAAGGCCTACCTGACCGGGGCGCTGGAAGCGGCCGACCGCCTGTCCGTCGGCGGCGGCCACGGCCCGCTGCACCATTTCCACCGCTGGTGGGGGTAGTGGCCGGATAGGCCGGGCTCGCGAGAGCGAGCCCGATCTTCGAACTCAGCCCGCCGCCTGGTCCAGCTGCTGCGCCTGCAGCAGCGCCGCCCGCTCCGCCTCGGTCAGCTCGAGCCGGGCCAGGTTCGAATCGATCAGGAACGGCGCCCCGCCCGCCGGGCCGGTGACGGCGAGGGCACGCTTGCCCTGGGCATCGAGAGTGAAGGGCATGAAGTCCGACCCGGTCATCACCGTCCCCTTGGTCTCGCCGGCCGGCGACGGGTAGGCCAGGCGCCAGGTGATCGTGCGTTTCACCTTCTGGCCGCCGCGGATGGTCACCACCATCGGCGTCAGGCGCTGGCCGTCCAGCGCCACCGCCTCCCGCTCCGTCCGCTGCTGGCGGAAGCCGGTGCGGACCAGCCCGACGATGCCGACCAGCAGCAGGACCACCGCCACGGCGAAGCTGGCGACGCGGTTCCAGAAAGTGTCAAGGCCCAGGCTGGTCGTCAGCAGCCGCGGATCCGCGGCGCTCTGCACCACGTCGGTGTCGTAGTCGCCGAAATGCACGTCGACGAAGAGGTAGGAGACCTCGGCGGTGACCGTGGCGCCGTCGGCGCCGGGCGCGGCCAGGGTGGCGTCGCAGAAGGTGATCGCCACCTTGGTCTTGCACTCGCCGTCGGTGACTGTTCCGGCCTCCGCCACCGCGGGGTTCTGGCGGATCCGCGCGTCGTTCAGCAGGCTGGGGCCCATCCACCAGACCGCGCCGACCAGGAGAGCGATCAGGATGATCTCCGCGAGCAGGATCGTCAGGACGCGGCGTACGGTCTTCGGGCGCGGCGCATGGACCCGCAGCGGCCGGGTCGGGAAGGCGGACAGGGTCTGCATGGGGAGAGGCTCGTCGTGGTCGTGTCGGCGGGCCGCGGCAACCCGCCGCCCGGCCACCTTGTTGCCTCTCTTCGCGTCAAGAAAAAGGCGGGCGCCGGAGACCGGGCCCGCCTGCGGATCGGATGGCCGGAAGCCTCAGCCGACCTTGTTCTTGTTGTAGACGTCGAAGGCCACGGCGGCGAGCAGCACCAGGCCCTTGATCACCATCTGCAGGTCGATGCCGAGGCCGAGGATCGACATGCCGTTGTTCATCACGCCCATGATGAAGGCGCCGATCACCACGCCGGTGATCTTGCCGACGCCGCCCGAGGCCGAGGCGCCGCCGATGAAGCAGGCGGCGATGGCGTCGAGCTCGAACTGGTTGCCGGCCTGCGGCACCGCCGAGGTCAGGCGCGCCGTGGTGATCAGCCCGGCCAGCGCCGCCAGCACGCCCATGTTGATGAAGGTCAGGAACACCAGCCGCTCGGTGTTGATGCCGGACAGCTTGGCCGCCTTCTCGTTGCCGCCCACCGCGTAGATGCGGCGGCCCAGCGTGGTGCGGGTGGTGACGAAAGCGTAGAGCACGACCAGCACGCCCATCAGGATCAGGATGTTCGGCAGGCCGTTATAGGTGGCCAGCAGGTAGCCGAGGCCGGCCAGCGCCACCACCGTCGCCACGTTCTTGATGACGAAGAACAGCAGCGGCTCCTGCTCCACCCCGTGCTGGATCTCGTTGCGCCGGTTCTTGACGTTGAACCAGACCAGGATCAGCGGCACGGCGATGCTGATCAGCAGCGTGGTGATCCAGACCTTGCCGTTGCCGGTGAACAGCTCGGTCATCGACCCGAACGGCTCGGCGATGAAGCCCGAGGACATCTTCTGGAAATCGACCGGCACCGGCCCGGCGCGCTCGCCGTTCAGCACCATGATGCAGAGGCCGCGGAAGGCCAGCATGCCCGCCAGGGTGACGATGAAGGACGGGATCTTGCGGTAGGCGATGAAATAGCCCTGGGCCGCCCCGATCACCGCGCCCAGCGCCAGGCAGGCGATGGCGGTGAGCCAGGGGTCGATGCCCTGCCACACCATCAGCGCGCCGCCGACCGCGCCGACGAAGCCGGCGATCGACCCGACCGACAGGTCGATATGGCCGCTGACGATGACCAGCAGCATGCCAAAGGCCAGCACGATCACATAGGCGTTCTGCTGGATCAGGTTGCTGAGGTTCAGCGGCGTGAACAGCCGGCCGTCGGTCGCGAACTGGAAGAACACCATGATCGCGACCAGCGACAGCAGCATCGCGTATTCGCGAATGTTGTTCTTCAGGAACTCGCCGATCCGGCTGTTCGCGCGACCCTGCAGGGCGGTGGTATCGGTTGTCATTGCCGTGTTCCTAGGCCCGTTCTTTCGAGCGCATGATCGCCCGCATGATGCTTTCCTGAGAGGCTTCCTTGGCCGGCATCTCGGCGACGAAGCGGCCCTCGTTCATGACGTAGATCCGGTCGGACATGCCCAAGAGCTCCGGCATCTCCGACGAGATCATGATGACGCCCTTCCCGGCCGCCACCAGCTGGTTGATGATGGTGTAGATCTCGTATTTGGCGCCGACGTCGATGCCGCGGGTGGGCTCGTCGAGGATCAGCACCTCGGGCTCCGCGAACAGCCACTTGCTCAGCACCACCTTCTGCTGGTTGCCGCCGGACAGGTTGACCGTCCGCTGCTGCACGCCGGAGGAGCGGATGTTGAGCTTGCGCCGGTAGTCGGTCGCGACCCCGAGCTCGCGCATGTCGTCGATGACGCCGCGGCGGGCCACGCCGGGAAGATGGGCCAGCGGGATGTTGTGCTGGATCGAGTCGATCAGCACCAGCCCCAGCGACTTGCGGTCCTCGGTGACATAGGCGAGGCCGGCGTCGATCGCCTTCGGCACGGTGCCGAGGTCGACCGCCTGGCCGCGCATGGTGGCGGTGCCGGTGATCTTCTGGCCGTAGGACTTGCCGAACACGCTCATGGCGAATTCGGTCCGCCCCGCGCCCATCAGCCCGGCGATGCCCACCACCTCGCCGGCGCGGACGGTCAGGTCGATGCCCTTGATCATCTGCCGGTCGGCATGCAGCGGGTGATAGACGCTCCAGTTCTTCACCGCGAACAGCGTCTCGCCCAGCTTCGGCTCGCGCTCGGGATAGCGGTCGGTCAGGTCGCGCCCGACCATGCCCTTGATGATGCGGTCCTCGTTGACCGCGCCTCCCTGGGCATCAAGCGTCTCGATGGTCGACCCGTCGCGCAGGATGGTGATCGAATCCGCGACCTTGGTGATCTCGTTCAGCTTGTGCGAGATCAGGATCGAGGAGATGCCCTGGCGCTTGAACTCCAGCAGCAGGTCCAGCAGCGCGTCGCTGTCGCTCTCGTTCAGGCTGGCCGTCGGCTCGTCGAGGATCAGGAGCTTGACCTCCTTCGACAGGGCCTTGGCGATCTCGACCAGCTGCTGCTTGCCGACGCCGATATTGGTGACCAGCGTCGCCGGATTCTCCTTCAGCCCGACCTTGGCCAAGAGGGCCCGGGCCCGGGTCAGCGTCTCGTTCCAGTCGATGACGCCGCGCTTCGCCACCTCGTTGCCGAGGAACAGGTTCTCGGCGATCGACAGGAGCGGCACCAGCGCCAGCTCCTGATGGATGATGATGATGCCGGTCTCTTCGCTGTCGGAGATCGAGCGGAAGTGCCGCTCCTTCCCCTCGAACCGGATCTCGCCCTCATAGGAGCCGTGCGGGTAGACGCCGGACAGCACCTTCATCAGCGTCGATTTGCCGGCGCCGTTCTCGCCGACCACGGCATGGATCTCGCCGCGCTTGACCGCGAGGTTGACGTTACTGAGCGCCTTCACGCCCGGGAACGTCTTGGTGATCCCCCGCATCTCCAGGATCGTATCGACCATGGGATTGACTGTATCCACTCGAGGCTCCGCTCGCCACGGGCGCCGATCCGCCGCCCCGGAGGGTGGCGGATGCAACGGCAGGGCCCCGCGCCCGGAGACGCGGGGCCCTGGGGCTTCATCAGGTTACTTCAGCTGGTCGGCGGTGTAGTAGCCGCTGTCGACCAGGACCTTCTGGACGTTGGCCTTGGTCACCGGCACCGGCGTCAGCAGGTAGGACGGCACCACCTTGACCCCGTTGTTGTAGGTCTTGGTGTCGTTGACCTGCGGCTCCTTGCCGCCCATCACGGCGTCGATCATGTCGACGGTGACCTTGGCGAGGTCGCGCGTGTCCTTGAACACGGTGGAGTACTGGTCGCCGGCGAGGATCGACTTGACCGACGGCACCTCGGCGTCCTGGCCGGAGACAAAGGGCAGCGGCTGGTCGCCCGAGCCGTAGCCGACCGCCTTGAGCGAGGCGATGATGCCCATCGACAGGCCGTCATAGGGCGACAGCACGGCGTTGACCTTCTTGTCGCCGTAATAGGCCGACAGCAGGTTGTCCATGCGGGCCTGGGCGGTGTTCGGGTCCCAGCGCAGGATGCCGACCTTGTCCATGCCCATCTGGCCGCTGGGGATCACCACCTTCTTGCTGTCGATGTAGGGCTGCAGCACCGACATCGCGCCGTTGTAGAAGAAGAAGGCGTTGTTGTCGTCCGGCGAGCCGCCGAACAGCTCGACATTGAACGGGCCCTTGCCGTCCTTCAGGCCGAGGGCGTCGACCAGCGAGCCGGCCTGCAGGACGCCGACCTGGAAGTTGTCGAAGGTGGTGTAGTAGTCGACATTCGGCGTGTCGCGGATCAGGCGGTCATAGGCGATGACCTTGATCCCGGCGTCGTGCGCCTGCTGCAGCACCGAGGTCAGGGTGGTGCCGTCGATCGCGGCGATCACCAGCACCTTGGCGCCCTTGGTGACCATGTTCTCGATCTGCGACAGCTGGGTCGGGATGTCGTCGCCCGCATATTGCAGGTCGGCGTCATAGCCCTTGGCCTGCAGCGACTTGACCATGTTGTCGCCGTCGGCGATCCAGCGCGCCGAGGTCTTGGTCGGCATCGACACGCCGACGAGGCCCTTGTCGGCCGCCTGCGCGGACAGCGCGAAGGCGGACAGCCCCAGCGCCAGCGCGGTGATGGATGTGATCAGCTTCACCGTTTTCTCCCTCTGCTCTCTTCTGCGCCCGGGCTTGCCGTTCGGGTGTGGTCCCGGCGCGCTGTTGCCGCATGACGGCAGATGATGCCGCAGCCACCCCGGCCGTTCCAGCCGGGCCGCCCGTGACTGTGGCATCGATGGTGGTCCGGCGCCGGCAGGACCGCGAGGCGCCGATCGGCGGGCGAGCCTCCGCGCGCGCTCCTGACGGAACGCCGCTCAACCTCCCGCCGGACGATCAAGCCCGACGCCTCGTCGATGTGGTGAAATCCATAAGCTCCTCCCTGTGAAGCGCGACTGCGACGCCTTGTGGCTGTTGGGGGGCCGGCTCGGCCGATCCAATCCTCATACAATTTGGCGTAATCTCTCGCCACGTCGCCGCGCTGTCAAGCGCCGCCGCCAGGGCATGGTAATCGATTGAATTGATAGGGGCAGTCGCTTGTTCTAGGTCCCAACTACAGGGCTGCCGCGCTGGAGGCGTCCCCGTCTCGCAGAATCCCAACACCGTCATTGCGAGCGCAGCGAAGCAATCCAGGGCCGTTTGGCGTGGCCCCCCTGGATTGCTTCGTCGGCTTCGCCTTCTCGCAATGACGGCAGGGGGGATAGGGAGCCACCTTCCCGCCGCCGCAAAACCCGGCTAAAGCTCCCGCCCATGTCCCTGCTCCGCGGCATGGCGACGGTCGGGGGGCTGACGGCCGTCAGCCGCATCGCCGGATTCGCCCGCGATATCCTGACCGCCTCGCTGCTGGGCGCGGGGCCGATGGCCGACGCCTTCGTGATCGCGGTCAAGCTGCCCAACCTGGCCCGGCGCCTGTTCGCCGACGGCGCCTTCATGGTCACCTTCGTGCCGCAATACGCGGCCGAGCGCGGCGAAAACGGCCGCGCCGCGGCGCTGGCCTTCGCCGGCGAGGTGCTGGCCGCCCTGCTGGCGGTGCTGATCCCGCTGACCCTGCTGGCGTTGCTGGCCATGCCCGCCATCCTGGCGGTGATCGCCCCCGGCTTCGTCGCCGACCCGGTGCGCGAGGCGCTGGCGCTGGACTATGCCCGCCTGGCCTTCCCCTATCTGCTGCTGATGTCGGTCGCGGCCCTGCTGGGCGGCGTGCTGAACGCGCAGGAGAGGCTGGCCCCCTTCGCCGCCGCGCCGATCCTGTTCAACCTGGTGCTGATCGCGGCGCTGCTGTTCGGCACGCATCTGGCCGGGTCGCCCGGCCGGGCGCTGGCGGTCGGCGTCACCCTGTCCGGCATCGTCCAGCTGGCCTGGCTGGCCCTGGCCTGCCGCCGCCACGGCGTGCCGGTGCGGCTGATGCCGCCGCGGATCGGGCCGCGGCTGCGCCGGCTGGTGGTGCTGATGGGGCCGGGCGCCATCGGCACCGGCATCACCCAGATCCAGATGGTGTTGAACACGCTGATCGCCAGCTTCCTGCCGGCCGGGGCCGTGAGCGCCCTCTACTATGCCGACCGGCTGACCCAGCTGCCGCTGGGCATCGTCGGCATCGCGCTGGGCACCGCCCTGCTGCCCACCCTGACCCGCCTGCTGGTCGAGAACCGGGCGGAGGACGTCGCGGCGACGCAGAGCCGGGCGATCGAATACGGGCTGCTGCTGGGCCTGCCCGCCGCGGCCGGGCTGATCCTGCTGGCCGAGCCGATCGTGCACGGGCTGTTCGAGCGCGGCGCCTTCGGGCCGAAGCAGACGGTGGCCGTGGCCGGCGCGCTGGGCGCCTATGCCGCCGGCATCCCGGCCTACATCCTGATCCGGGTGCTCTCGACCCTGTGCTTCGCCCGGCAGGACACGGCGACGCCGATGCGCACCGCCCTTGTCGCCACCATCCTGGCCGTGGCCGGCGCGGTGCTGCTGATGCGGCCGATGGGCCATGTCGGCATCGCCCTGGCGACCGCCGTCTCGGCCTGGGCCAATGCCGGCCTGCTGGCCTGGTCGCTGCGCCGCCGCGGCGCCCTGCCGGTCGATGCCGGGCTGCGCCGGCGTGGCGGGCGGATCCTGCTGGCGGCGCTGGGCATGGCGGCCGGGCTGCTGCTGGCCCGGCAGGGGCTGACGGCAGCCGGCGGCGCGGCCCTGGCGGCGCTGATCGCGGGCGGCGCCGCGCTCTACGCCGTGCTGTGCCTGCTGCTGGGGGCGGTCGACCGCGACGAACTCGCCAGGTTCCGCCGCCGCAAGCATCTGCCGGGTTGACCCGCCCGCACCGGGCCGGCCATAACCCAGCCTTCCCCCACCCCTCTGCGGCACCGGCGGACATGAAGCGCATCTTCTCGGGCATCCAGCCCACCCACAACATGCATCTCGGCAACTATCTCGGCGCGGTGCGGAACTGGGTGGCGCTGCAGGACGGGGCGGAGTTCGAGACCATCTACTGCGTCGTCGACCTGCACGCGCTGACCCAGCCGCAAGACCCGGTCGAGCTGCGGGCCCATATCCGCGAGCTGACCGCGACGCTGCTGGCCGTCGGCATCGACCCGGAGCGCAGCATCCTGTTCGCGCAGAGCCAGGTGCCCGGCCACAGCGAGCTGGCCTGGCTGTTCTCCTGCGTCACCCCGCTGGGCTGGCTGCGGCGCATGACCCAGTTCAAGGACAAGGCCGGCAAGCAGCAGGACACGGCGATGCACGGCCTGCTGGCCTATCCCGTGCTGATGGCCGCCGACATCCTGCTGTACAAGGGCACCCATGTGCCGGTCGGCGAGGACCAGAAGCAGCATCTGGAGCTGACCCGCGACATCGCCCAGTCCTTCAACCAGCGCTACGGCGTCGACTTCTTCCCGCTGCCGGAGCCGCAGATCCTGGGCTCCGCCACCCGGGTGATGAGCCTGCGCGACGGGTCGAAGAAGATGAGCAAGTCGGACGAGTCCGACTACAGCCGCATCAACATGACCGACGACGCCGACACCATCGCGCTGAAGTTCCGCCGGGCCAAGACCGACCCGGAGCCGTTGCCGACCGAGGCCGCGGGGCTGGCCAGCCGGCCGGAGGCCGAGAACCTGGTCGCCATCTACGGCGCCCTGGCCGGCAAGGATGTCGGCGCGGTGCTGGCCGAGTTCGGCGGCGCGCCGTTCTCGACCTTCAAGGGCGCGCTGACCGATGTGGCGGTGGCGGTGCTGGCGCCGATCGGCGGCGAGATGCGCCGGCTGATGGCCGATCCCGGCCATGTCGACGCGGTGCTGCGCCGTGGCGGCGAGAAGGCCGCGGCGATCGCCGCGCCGGTGCTGGCCGAGACCCAGGACATCATGGGGCTGCTGCGGCCGTGAGAGAGCGTCCCATTTCCGCCCTGCCCAATCTCGGGCCCAAGACCGCCGAGTGGCTGGCCGCCGTCGGCATCACCAGCGAGGCGGAGCTGCGCGCCATCGGCCCGGTGGAGGCCTGGCAGCGCCTGAAGGCGGCGCAGCCGGAGCTGATCACGGTCAACGCGCTGTATGCCCTGCACGGCGCCCTGACCAACCAGCACTGGGCCGCCCTGCCCCAGGACCTGCGCGCCCTGCTGCGCAAGGACGCCGGGGTGGAGTGAGGCGGGCTGGTGACTATCGATGACAGTCTCGGACCACTGGATGCAATCGCGTAGCCTCTCCCGCTTGCGGGAGAGGTCGGAGACGCGAAGCGGCTCCGGGTGAGGGCATTCCGGCAGCCTCACCAAGATCGTTATTTCAGGACGGACTCACGTGCTCGCTCGCGGCGGCAACCGTGAAGGCTGCGGGACCGCTGGCCCTCACCCGGTCGTCCTGCGGACGCCCGACCTCTCCCGCAAGCGGGAGAGGTCACGCACTTGCCGGGAAAGACCCTAAATCGACGGATCCGCGTCCTCGCCCACCCGCTTGGCGGAGCCGGCGAAGCTGGTGATGGCGAAGGATTCCAGCAGGTCGATGGCGGCATCCACCGGCATCGCGCCGGTGTCGATCGTCAGGTCCGGCGTCTCCGGCGCCTCATAGGGGGCCGAGACCCCGGTGAAGCCCTGGATCTCGCCGCGGCGCGCCTTGGCATAGAGGCCCTTCGGGTCGCGCTGCTCGCAGATCGCGAGATCCGCCTTCACGAACACCTCGCGGAAGCCGTCGCCGATCACGTCGCCGGCCAAGGCGCGGTGCCAGCGCTCCGGCGAGATCAGGGCCACGATCGCGATCAGCCCGGCCTCGGCGAACAGCCGCGCCACCTCGGCCGCGCGGCGGACATTCTCGGCCCGGTCCTCGGTCGAGAAGCCGAGGTCGCGGCCCAGGCCGGTGCGCAGCGAATCGCCATCCAGCACCGTTGCCTGCCAGCCGCGAGCGAACAGGCGCGATTCCAGCGCCGTCGCCAGGGTCGACTTGCCGGAGCCGGACAGGCCGGTCAGCCAGACCACGCCGCCGCCATGGCCGTTGGCCACGCGCCGGGCCGCGGCATCGACCCGCCGCTCGGTCGGGAACAGGAGGCGGCTGTCGCCCGTGGCGTCGAGGATGGTGACGCCGCCCACGATGTCGTAGCCGTCGACCAGCACGCCGCGGCCGGTGCCCGGCAGCTCCGCATGGCGGTCGAAGGCGATGGCGGTGCGGCCCACCACCTCGATCTCCGCCGTCTCGTTGCGGCGCACCAGCTCCGCCGTCCGGGTCTCCAGCGTGTGCACCTCGACCACATGGGCGATGCGCTCCACCGTCACCGTGTGCTCGGCCGTGGCCAGGCGCAGCGTCAGCCGGGCGCCGGGACGCAGCGGCTCGCGCGCCAGCCAGAACAGCCGCAGCTTCAGCCGGGTGGCGGTGGGCGGCGCCTGCTCGACCAACGTCGCGACCTGGCCGCGCTCGACGAAGACCGGCGGGTCGAGTGTCAGGCCGACCGCCTGGCCCGCCTTGGCCGAGGTGATCTCCGCCGCCGGCCAGCTCTCGATCGTGGCGATGCGGGCGATCTTGCCCGACGGGGCGAAGCGCAGGGTCTGGCCGACCGCCAGCGCACCGCTCTCGATCCGTCCCGACACGATGCGCCGCTCGTCGAATTTGTAGACATCCTGCACCGGCAGGCGCAGCGGCTGCTCGGTCGGCGCCGGCGCCGCCTCCAGCCCGTCCAGCGCCTCGACCAGCGACGGCCCGTCATGCCAGGGCATCAGGGCCGAGCGGCTGGCGATGTTCTCGCCGTGCCGGGCGGCCAGCGGCACCACCACCGCCGGGGTGATGCCGACGCTGCTGAGATAGGCCGAGATCTCGTCGGTCACCGCCTGGAAGCGGGACTGGTCGTAGTCCACCAGGTCCATCTTGTTGATCGCCACCACCACCTGGGTGATGCCGAGCAGGCCGAGGATCAGCGCATGGCGGCGCGACTGCTCCAGCGTGCCCTCGCGGGCATCGACCAGGAGCAGCGCCGCATCCGCCCCGGCGGCGCCGGAGACCATGTTCTTCAGGAACTCGGCATGGCCCGGCGCGTCGATCAGCACATAGCGCCGGCGCGGGGTGCGGAACTGCACCTCGGCCGTGTCGATGGTGATGCCCTGGTCGCGCTCGGACTGCAGCGCGTCGATCAGGAACGACCATTCGAACGGCATGCCGCGCTTCTTGCTCATCGCCTCGACCGCGGTGACGCGTTCGGGGCCGAGCGTGCCGGTGTCGTGCAGCAGGCGGCCGATCAGGGTCGACTTGCCATGGTCGACATGGCCGGCGATGACGACGCGCAGGGTGCGGGCGGCGGCCAGCGCCGGGTGCAGGGCGACGATTCCGTCCATTCTCACATGTACCCCGCGCTGCGGAGGCGCTCGAAGCCGTCCTCGGTCTCGTTGTCGATGATCCGGCCGGAGCGCTCGGAGACCTTGGTGGTCTCCAGCTCGGCGATGATCGCCTCGATCGTGTCGGCGTCGCTGGCCACCGGTAGGGTGATGTTCTTCTCGCCCAGCGAACGGTAGCGCAGCCCGTCCTTGGCCAAATATAGCGGCACGATCGGGATGCCCTCACGCTGGGTATAGCGCCAGACGTCGATCTCGGTCCATTTCAGGATCGGATGGATCCGGACATGGGTGCCGGGCTCGAACCGGGTCTTGTACTGGCCCCAGAACTCCGCCGGCTGGTCGGACACGTCCCAGGCGCCCTCGAAGCTGCGCGGGCTGAACACCCGCTCCTTCGCCCGGGTGCCCTGCTCGTCGCGACGGATGCCGACGATGATGCCCTCGAAGCCCTCGCGCTGGATCACCGCCTTCAGCCCCTCGGTCTTGCGGGCCGCCGCCCGGCCGCCGGGCGCCAGGGTCTGGTCCATCTCCTCCTCCGGCGGGCAGTCCTCGACGATCAGCGGCAGGTTCCACTCGCGCACCAGCCGGTCGCGGAATTCGTAGACCTCCGGCAGTTCCATATGGGTTTCGAGCTGGACCAGCGGGAACGGCACATGGCCGAAGAACGCCTTGCGCAGCAGCCACAGGATCAGCGTCGAATCCTTGCCGATCGACCAGAGCATGGCCAGCCGATCGATGCGGGCGAAGGCCTCGCGGAGAATGGTGATGCTCTCCGCTTCGAGTTCGTCGAGATGAGTCATGTCTTAAAGGAGCGTGACCTGGGAGGGGACGGGATCGGCAGGGCGGTGGATACCGCATTCGGTCTTGGCCTGGCCAGACCAGCGGCCTGAGCGCGGGTCGGCGCCGGGCTCGACCCGCTCGGTACAGGGCATGCAGCCGATCGACAGGAAGCCGTCGGCTTCCAGCGGGTGGCGCGGCAGGTCCCTGGCCTCGAACGCCGTGGCGATCCGGTCGGGCGACCAGCCGGCCAGCGGGTTGATCTTGTAGCGCCCCTCATCGGCCGCCCATTCCACCGCCGGCAGCGCCGCGCGGGTGAGCGCCTGGAAGCGCTTGCGGCCGGTGATCCAGCCGCCGAAGCCGGCCAGCGCCCGCTCCAGCGGCTCGACCTTGCGCAGGGCGCAGCATGCGTCCGGGTCGCGCTGGAACAGCAGCAGGTCTGGGTCTCGCTTGGCGATTTCGGCGGGGTCGGGTCTGACCGAGCGCACATCCACAAGTCCGAGCTGCGCGACCAGCCGGTCGCGATAGCGCAGAGTCTCGCCGAAATGCCGCAGCGTGTCGAGGAAGACGACCGGCGTGGCCGGCGCGACCTCCGCCACCAGGGCCAGCAGCACCGCCGCCTCGGCCCCGAAGGACGACACCAGCGCGACCGGCCCGAGCCGCGGATCCGCCAGCACCCTTTCGATCAATGCACGCCCGTCCAGCCCGTCGAATTCGGCGGCGATCAGCTCCTGATCGGGCTGCGATGATGCAGCGGCAGAGGCGGACATCGGGTGCTCATGGTCGGCAAATTCTCCAATTTCACTGTAAAATGGAGCGCATTTGCTGGTTGACTGTGTGTGAATCTGGAGACTAATGTCAACCATCATTTGTGGATAGAACGCCGCCGCCGATGTCCGCCGAACAATCCGCCGCTCCCGCGGCCACGCCGAAGCTTTCCGCCGTCGAAGGCGTGAAGGAACAGAGCCGATTCCTGCGCGGCGGCATCGCCGCCGACCTGCTCACGCCCGGCCCCTCGGTCACCGAGGAGAGCTATAACCTGCTGAAATTCCACGGCAGTTACGAGCAGTACGACCGTGACACCGCGACGCCGCGGAAGAAGCAGGGGCTGGAGAAGGAATACCAGTTCATGGTCCGCGCCCGCATCCCGGGCGGGCGGCTGACGGCCGAGCAGTATCTGGCGCTCGACGCCATCGCCGACAGGTACTCCAACGGAACGCTGCGGATTACCACGCGGCAGGGAATCCAGTTCCACGGCGTTCTGAAGGGAAATCTGAAGGCGACGATCGCCGACATCAACCACTCGATGTTGACCACCATGTCCGCCTGCGGCGACGTGGTGCGCAACGTCATGACCACCCCGGCGCCGATCCGCGACGCGGTGCATGCGCGGCTGGAGGCGGATGCCCGCTTCCTGTCGACGCGGCTCTTGCCGAAGAGCCGGGCCTATTACGAGCTGTTCCTCGACGAGGAGAACCAGGCGCCGGCCGAATCGGTCGACGAGCCGCTGTACGGCGCCACCTACCTGCCGCGGAAGTTCAAGGTCGGCCTGGCCACGCCCGAGGACAACTCGATCGACCTGCTGACCCAGGATCTCGGCATCCTCTCGGTGTTCGAGGGCGATCACCTGGTCGGCTACAACCTCAATCTCGGCGGCGGCCAGGGGCTGACCCACACCAAGGCGGGCACCCATGCCCGCATGGCCTCGCCGATCGCCTCGGTCGGCCCGGGCGAACTGCTGCAGGGCGCCGAGGCGGTGATCCGCCTGTATCGCGACCACGGCAACCGCGCCGACCGCAAGCGCGCCCGGCTGAAATACGTGCTGGACGACATGGGGCTGGACTGGACCAGGAAGGAGCTGGAGCGCCAGTTCGGCCGGGTGCTGGCCGACCCGCTGCCGCACGGGCCGTTCCAGGTGCCCGACCATCTCGGCTGGCACGAGCAGGGCGACGGCCGCTTCTGGCTGGGCCTGCCGGTCGCCAGCGGCCGGATCGAGGACGGCCCGAGGGTGCGGCTGCGCACCGCGCTGCGCGCCCTGTTCGAGAACTGGGCCAAGCCGTCGGTGCTGACGCCGCAGCAGGACATCCTGATCGCCGATATCGCCCCCGGCGAGCGCGATGAGATCGAGGCGCATCTGCGCAGCCATGGCGTGGTCTTCGCCGAGGACCTGACCGCCGTCCGCCGCTGGACCCTGGCCTGCCCGGCCCTGCCGACCTGCGGCCTGGCCCTGTCGGAGGCCGAGCGCATCCGCGAGCCGCTGGTCGATTCGATCGAGGCCGCCCTGCGCAAGCACGGGCTGATCGAGGAGCGGATCAGCATCCGCATCACCGGCTGCCCGAATGGCTGCGCCCGCCCCTATGCCGGCGACATCGGCCTGGTCGGCCGCACCCCCGGCACATTCGCCCTGTTCGTCGGCGGCGATTTCGAGGGCACGCGGCTGAACGCCAAGCTGACCGAGAAGGTGCCGGAGGCGGCGATCGCCGACACGCTGGACCCGCTGCTGGGCGCCTTCGCGCAGGAGCGGCAGCCGGGCGAGGGCTTCGGCGACTGGTGCCACCGCCAGGGCATCGACCGGCTGGCCACGCTGCTGCCGGGCGGAAAGGCGCTCTGATGCTGCCGATCTCGCTGTGCCCCGAGGCGGTGTCGGTCGCCCTGGTCGGCATTGGCGACAAGGCGGTGCGCCGCCTGGCGCAGCTGGATGAGGGCGGCTTCACCGTCACCGTGTTCTCGGACAATCCGTCGCCGGATTTGGTGCTGGCCGCCGGCGACCGGCTGCGACGAGGGCTGCCGGGCGCGGCGGATCTGAGCACCCACCGGCTGCTGCTGGTGGCCGACCTGGACGAGGCGCCGTCGGCCGACTTGGCCATCCTGGCCCGCCAGCTTGGCCTGCTGGTGAATGTCGAGGACCGCACGGCCTTGTGCGACTTCCACCTGCCGGCGATCGTGCGCCGCGGCGACCTGGTGGTGGCGATTTCGACCGGCGGGCAGAGCCCGCGCCTGGCAGGACGGCTGCGCCTGTTCGCCGAGCGGCTGATCCATCGCGACTGGGGCGGCCGCCTGGCCCGGCTGGGCCTGCTGCGCGCCGAGCTGCGGGCCCAGGGCAAGGCCCCGCACGAGATCTCCCGCGCCGTCGACGCCGTGATCGACGGCGAAGGCTGGCTGGGGCGTCCGGGGGCCTGACCCTTCGGCCTCAGCCGCCGCGCCGAGCGACCAGCACAGCGCCCAGTACCAGCAGCACCGCGCCGAGGATCGGCAGCGCCTGGGCCGACAGCGCCGGGGCGCCGGGCTTCAGCTGGTCCGCCGCCAGCCCGGCCACCAGTTGGCTGGCCACCAGCACGGCGATGGTCGGCGCCGCGCCCAGCCGCTGGTAGCCGAGGATCCCGGCGAAGACGAAGAAGGAGCCGAGCAGCCCCGGCAGCAAGGCCCAGGGGCGCAGCGCCGACGCGGCCTCGGCCACGCCGCCCGGGCCGGTGCGCAGCAGCAGCAGGGAGAGCAGCAGCGTCAGCCCGACGGCGGAATTGGCCACCAACGCGACCAGCACGGTCGGGGCCGACAGCGTGATCCGGACCATCAGCAGGTTCTGCAGCACCAGGCAGATTCCTGCCGCGGCCAGCAGCGCGACGGTGGCGACGGCGCCCATCAGCCCCGCCCGCCCGGGCTGGCGCGGCCGTCGAGCCGCAGCTGCAGGAAGGCCAGGTCGAGCCAGCGGCCGAACTTCGCCCCGACCTCGCGCAGCACCCCGGCCGGCTCGAAGCCGAGGCTCTGATGCAGCCGGATCGATCCGGCGTTGCCCGCCTCGATGCCGGCGACCATGACATGCTTGCCCAGGGCCGCGGCCCGCACGATCAGCTCCCGCATCAGCGCCCGGCCAACCCCGCCGCCGCGCCGGTCGCGGCGGACATAGACCGAATGCTCGACGGTGTGGCGATAGCCGTCCCAGGCGCGCCAGTCGCCGAAAGAGGCGTAACCCGCCACCTGCCCGTCATCATCGACCGCCACCAGCACCGGATAGCCCAGGCGCCGGCGGTCGGCCAGCCAGGCGGCGCGGTCGGCGGCGTCGACCACGGTCTCGTTCCAGATCGCCGTCGTGTGGACCACGGCGTCGTTGTAGATCTCGAGGATGCCGGGGATGTCCCCGGTCTCGGCGTCGCGGATGCGCATCTCACCCTGCCTGCGGCTTTCAACACGCTCCAGATATCGCGCGTCCCGCTGCGCAGTGCACTTTAGTGATACGCATGGCGCCTATGGTCCACTATAGTGGACCATACCATGAGCCCCGACGGCATCGACCGGCGCATCGGCGCCCGCATCCGCATCGAGCGCGAGAGCCGCGGCTGGTCGCTGTCCGACCTCGCCGCCCGCGCCGGCATCTCCCGTGCCATGGTGTTCAAGGTCGAGCGCGGCGACAGCAGCCCGACCGCCAACCTGCTGGGCAAGCTGTCCGGCGCCTTCGGCCTGAGCATGTCGACGCTGATGGCGCGGGCCGAGATGCAGCAGGGCCGGCTGTCGCGGAAGGCCGATCAGCCGGTGTGGACCGACCCGCAGACAGGCTATCTGCGCCGCCATGTTTCGCCGCGCACCGACCTGCCGCTGGACCTGGTGCGGATCGAGCTGCCGGCCGGGCGCGAGGTGCCGATGCCGGCCTCGGCCTACGCCTTCCAGCGCCAGCTGATCTGGGTGCTGGAGGGGGAACTCGTCTTCGTCGAGGGCGCCGTGCGGCACGAGATGGCCGTGGGCGACTGCCTGGAGCTGGGCCCGCCGGTCGACTGCGTCTTCCGCAACGACAGCGACCGACCCTGCACCTATGCCGTGGTGGTGCTGCGCCAGCCGTGAGCGGCGTCAGGGTCCGGCGAGCGGGAAGCCCTGGAACGGCTTGATCTCCTTCAGCACGAACATGGTCTGCATCTCCTTGATCCCGGGCAGGCGGCGGACCACGGCCATGGCGAAATCGGCATAGCTGTCGAGGTCGGGGGCGACGACCTGCAGCAGGAAGTCCGAATCGCCGGCGATGCTGTAGCAGGCCACCACCTCGCGGATCTGGCGGACGCTCTCGGAGAACTCCTCCGCCTCCTCGGCGCTGTGGCTGTCGATCCTGACCCGGATGAAGGCGAGGACGCCGAGGCCGATGCGCCGCCGGTCCAGCACCGCGCGGTAGCCCTGGATCACCCCCTCCTCCTCCAGCTGCCGCACCCGGCGCCAGCAGGGCGAGGTCGACAGCCCGACCGCGGCCGACAGCGCCTGGTTGGTCAGGCGGCCGTCCTGCTGCAGGGCGGCGAGGATGCGAAGGTCGACCGGCTCGAGCGGGCTGGACATGATCTACCTGGATACAGGGTAATATGGGTAGATCTTACCGAAATCGTCGACTCCAGCACAATCATAGGCAGGATCATCCAGCAAGCCGGCGCTATCCTTCCAGGCAAATCCATCGCCCCGAAAGCCGCCATGACCCAGGATCTGCGCCTCGCCATCGTCGTCAATCCGGAGCTGCCGCTGGGGCTGGTCGCCAACACCGCCGGCGCCATCGCCATCGGCCTGGGCGCCACGGTGCCGGCCCTCGCCGCGCGCCGGCTGACCGATCGCGGCGACCGCAGCGTCGACATCATCTCCAGCCAGCCCGTGCCGATCCTGCAGGCCAACGCGGCGGCGATCCGGGCGCTGCTGCTGAAGGCGCTGGCAGGACGCGACGAAGGGGCCGGCGAGCACGCGGTGGTGCCGTTCCCGGCCTTCGCCCGGTCGCAGCACGTCTATGCCGAGTACGAGGCCGGCTTCCCCGACCGCGACCTGGCCGAGGAGACGATCGACGGGCTGGGCCTCGCCGGCCCGGCGAAATGGGTCCGCTCGCTGACCGGCGCGCTGAAGCTGCTGCGCTAGGCCTGCGCCGCCAGGGCGGCGGAGAGGCCGTCGAGCGAATCGCTCCGGAGGACCACGTCGGGGCGGACGTCGAACCCCAGCGTCTCGGTCAGCTGGGCGGCAAGCTGCACCGCCAATATGGAATTGAAACCGCCACCGAAGAGGCTCGCATGGGGGTCGATATCCTTGGCCTCGACGCCCAGAAGATTGGCCAGAAGGCCTCCGGCGGTCGCCTGGATCTGCTCTTTGGTCGGCGTGCTCATGCTCATGTTCCTTTGCGCCAATGTGGAGGACTATGAGGGCCGTGGGTATCGCGGCTGCTGGTAATTCGTCCAGTTTCATTACCAAGAAATCCGCTGCGGACATAGAAGATCGTGCAATGCCATCCGCCTTTAACTATCAGATCCGAAGTAATTTCAATAAAATTGAAATCAGTGCAAAAAACATCATACCCGGCGATGTCGAAATCCAGCGCCGCGGGATAATCGGAGCGATGACCGGCGGACCGGCCCGCCGGTCGGCTCGGCCCTGCAGGGCGCACCCGTTCATGCGCTGCGGCGGCTATCCTGGTAGGAGGTCCGAATGACGATCCGCACCCGCACCGCACGGCCGGAGGACCGGGAGCCCCTCGGCGCCCTGAAGCTGCGCGCCTCGCTGGCCTGGGGCGACCATGTCGAGGCGCTGCGGGCGATGCCCGAGGCGGGGCAGGTCCCCGCCGAGCATCTGCCGGCGATCATCGTCGCGGAATGGGACAGCGCGATCGCCGGCTTCGCCACGGTGCTGCCACGCGACGACGGCGGGGCCGAGCTGGAGGACCTGTTCGTCGACCCCACTGCCTGGGGCCGGGGCATCGGCCGGCGGCTGGTGGCGGAGGCCGAGGCGCGCGCCGCCCGGCTCGGCGCCCGCGCCCTGCACGTTGTCGCCGGCGACCGGGCCCGCCCCTTCTACGAGCGCTGCGGCTTCCGGGTCACCGGCGCGGTGACGACCGATCTCGAGTCCGCCTCGGCGCTGCGGAAAGACCTCCGCTGAGGCGCGAAGCCGGGGCTGAGCCCCGGCTATTCCGCAGGCTTGGGATGGGCGGCCGGCTCGTCCTCCTCGACCATGCGGTGATGGTCGCGGGCGAGGTAGGTGTAGACCATCGGCACCACGAACAGGGTGAACAGCGTGCCGATCGACATGCCCGACGCGATCACCAGCCCGATCGAGAAGCGCGCCGCGGCGCCGGCGCCGGTGGCGTAGAGCAGCGGCACCACGCCCAGCACCATCGCCGCCGTGGTCATCAGGATCGGCCGCAGCCGGATCGCCGCCGCCTGCTCGATCGCCTCGCGCCGCGACAGGCCCTGCCGCTCCTGCAGCGAATTGGCGAACTCCACCATCAGGATGCCGTGCTTGGTGATCAGCCCGACCAGCGTGATCAGGCCGATCTGGGTGTAGATGTTCAGGCTGGCGCCGGTGAGCTGCAGGATCGAGCCGACATTCAGCACCGCCAGCGCGCCGAAGATCGACAGCGGCACCGACATCATGATGATCAGCGGGTCGCGGAAGCTCTCGAACTGCGCCGCCAGCACCAGGAAGATCACGATCACGGCGAAGGCGAAGGCGATCATCACCGTGTTGCCCTCGGTGATGTACTGCCGGGAATCACCCTCATAGTCGTAGGTGACGCCGCGCGGCAGGATGCGGTCGGCGGTCTGCTGCAGGAAGGTCAGCGCCTGGCCGAGCGTGACGATCACCGGCGTCGGCACCGCCTGGATGGTCGAGCTGTTCAGCTGGTTGAACTGGTCGTAGGAGTTCGCCGTCGCCTGGGTCTTCAGCGTCACCACCGAGGACAGCGGCACCAGGTCGCCGCCGGAGGTGCGGACGAAGTACTTGTTCAGCTCCTCCGGGTTCAGCCGGCTCTCCTGCGCCACCTGCGGGATCACCTTGTAGCTGCGGTTGTCGCGGTCGAAGCGGCCGATGTCGTTGCCGCCGAGCATGACGTTCAGCGTGGTGCCGACATCGTCCATGTTGATGCCCAGCGCCGCCGCCTTGTTGCGGTCGATCTCGACCGACAGCTCCGGCCGGTCGAAGGCCAGGGTGGCGCTGGCGAACAGGAACATGCCGCTCTTCCGGGCCTCGTTGGCGACCTGCTCCGCCAGCTCGTAGACCAGCTGGGGCGACCCCGGGGCCTTGATCACGAATTGCACCGGCGGGCCGCCGCCGGAGCCGGGCAGCGCCGGCGGAGCGGTGGCAAAGCCCTCGACCCCGGCGATGCCGCCGACCACGCCCTGGACCTGGGCCTCGATCTCGGCGCCGCTGCGGGTGCGCTGGCTCCACGGCTTGAAGGTCATGCCGCCGAAGGCGGAGGACAGCGATTCGGCGCCGGTGACGGCGAAGATCGCGTCATGCTCCGGGATCGCCTGCAGGTCCTTGATCAGCTTGTCGCTGAACCGGTTCATGTATTCGAGATTGGCGTAGCGCGGGCCGTTCATGATCATGAACACGAAGCCCTGGTCCTCCTTCGGCGCCAGCTCGCTCGGCGTCTTCATGAACAGGAAGACCGAGGTGGCCAGCAGCACGATCGCCAGGAAGGCGGTGACCGGGCGGTAATTCAGCGAATGGTGCAGCCGGCGGCCGTACCAGCCCTGCAGCCGGGTGAAGAAGCCGTCGACCGCGCGCTGGAACCGGCCGCCGCCCTGGCCGTGCGGCTTCAGGAGCTTGCTGGTCATCATCGGCGACAGGGTCAGCGCGACGATGCCGGAGATGATGACGGCGCCGGCCAGGGTGAAGGCGAATTCGCGGAACAGCGCCCCGGTCAGGCCGGTGGCGAAGCCAATCGGGGCATAGACGGCGGCGAGCGTGATGGTCATCGACACCACCGGCCCGGCGATCTCCGCCGCGCCTTTCAGCGCCGCCTGCCTGGGCGTCAGCCCCTCCTCGATATGGCGGTGGATGTTCTCCACCACCACGATGGCGTCGTCGACCACCAGGCCGATCGCCAGCACCATCGCCAGCAGCGTCAGCGTGTTGACCGAGTATCCCAGGGCGTAGAGGCAGAACAGCACGCCGATCAGCGACAGCGGGATGGTGACGACCGGGATGACCACGGCGCGGAACGAGCCGAGGAACAGCAGGATCACGACCACGACGATCACCACCGCCTCGGGGATGGTCTTGCCGACCTCCCAGATCGAGGCCTCGATGAACTCGGTGGCGTCGTAGACGATCTCGGCGTGCATGCCCTCCGGCATCTGCCGCTCGATGTCGACCATCGCCGCGCGGACATTGGCCGCCGTGGTCAGCGGGTTGGCCGCCGGGGTCGGGTTGATGGCGACGAAGATCGCCTCGCGCCCGTTGAAGGTGACGCGGGCATCATAGCTCTCGCTGCCGAGCTCGACCTTCGCCACGTCCTTCAGCCGCACGATGTTGGTGCCGTCCGACCGCACCACCAGGTCGCCGAAGGCCTCGGGCGTGCGCAGGGTGGTGTCGGTGCGGATGGCGAAGGTGACCAGCTCGCCCTCGGTGCGGCCCGGCGCCGACTGGAAGTTGTTCGCCCGGATCGCGGTCACCACGTCGGCCGCCGTGACCTTGCGCGACGCCAGCCGCACCGGGTCGACCCAGACCCGCATGGCGAAGCTCTTGGCGCCCAGGATCTGGGCGTCGGCCACGCCCTCGGTGGTGGCCAGCTGCGGCTGCACCACGCGGGTGATGTACTCCGTCACCTCCTCGGGCGACATCCGGTCGCTGTTCAGCGCGATGTACTGGATCGCGATCTCCTGGCCGGTGCCCTTCAGCACCACCGGGTCCTTCGATTCGGTCGGCAGGTCGTTGCGGACCTGCTGCACCTTGGTCAGCACCTCGGTCAGCGCCGCATCCGGGTTGGCGTTCAGCTTCATGTGCACCGACACGGTGCTGACGCCCTGGACCGAGGAGGAGGTGACGTAGTCCAGCCCCTCGGTGCTGGCCACGGCCTGCGCGATCGGGGTGGTGATGAAACCCTGCATCAGGTCGGCGCTGGCACCGGGGTAGGAGGTGGTGATCTTGATCACCGTCTCCTCGGTCTTCGGGAACTGGCGCACCGGCAGGGAGGCCAGGCCCTGCAGCCCTAGCAGCAGGATCAGCAGGCTGATCACCGAGGCCAGCACCGGCCGGCGGATGAAGATCGAGGTGAAGTTCATGGCGGTCCCCCTTCCCGGCCGGGATTACGACCCGGCTTGCGCCGGGCGGGTGGGGTCGACCGAGTTGTCGATCACCACCGGGAAGCCGTTCTGCAGCTTGAGCTGGCCGGAGGTGACGACCTGGTCGCCGACCTTCACGCCCTCGACGATCTCGGCGATGGCGCCCTGGCGCTGGCCGACCCGGACGAAGACCTGCTCGACCGTCAGCTGCGGCCCGGCCGGCGCCTGGCCCTGCTGGCCACCCTCGCCGCCCGCTGCCGCTGGCTGCGCCGGCTGGCCGTCCTCGGCCTTCTTCTCGCGGATCACGAAGACGGTGTCGCCGTAGAGGCTGAAGGTGATCGCGGTCTGCGGCACGGTCACGACGTTCGGCCGCTCGGGCAGGATCAGCCGGACATTGGCGAAGAAACCCGGTCGCAGCTTCAGGCCGGGATTGTCGATGGTGGCCCGCACCTTGACCATGCGGCTGGCGGCGTCGACCACCGGCTCGATGCCGCTGACCTGGCCGTGGAACACCTCGTCCGGGAAGGCGTCGGCCCGGATCTCGACCTTCTGGCCCTGGCTGATCCGGCTGAACGCCTGTTCCGGCAGGGTGAAGTCGGCATAGACTTGGTCCAGGCGCTGCAGCGTCACCAGCGGGTCGCCGGCGGCGACATAGCGGCCGACATCGATCTTGCGGATGCCGACGATGCCGGGGAACGGCGCCGCCACCGCCTTCTTGTCGATCGTCGCCTGGGCGCGGGCGATCTGGGCCTGGGCCTTCAGGAGCTCGGCATTGGCGTTGTCGAGGTCGGATTGCGGGGCGTTGCCGCGCGAGCGCAGCGACGACACCCGGTCCAGGGTGCGCTTCGCCAGGTCCATCGCCGCCTGGTACAGGCGCAGATCGGCCTGATCGATCGAATCGTCAAGCTGGACCAGCCGCTGGCCGGCCTGGACGGTGTCGTTGGCCTTGAAGTCGATCGACTTGACCGTGCCCGGCACCTCGAAGGCGACGTCGATGCCCTCGACCGCGGAGATCGAGCCGATGCCCTCGAGATAGTCGGTCCAGGTCTTCGCCTCCGCCTTGGCGGCCGAGATCGGCACCGGCGGCATCTGCTGGCCGGCGAAGAATGCCGCCACGCCCTGGTCGCGCATCACGTTCATGCCGACCAGCGCGCCGACGACGATGACCAGGCCGATCCCGACCAGGAAGAAGCGGAGAATCATGTGGGAACCGTCTCCCTGCCTGCAGCAGATCGTTGCCGGGCCATGCCGTGAATCGAGAGGCGCGCCACCATACACCAGACTGTTACAGTTGACATAATCGGAAACATACATGCCTGTACGTCATAGGTAACCGACAGATCCATGCGCGGATCGCATCGCTTCGGCACCGTTGCCGCGCCGGCGCCATCGGCCTTCGCATCCGCCCTCGCACCGACTAAGGTGCCGGTGGGACTGGACGGGACCCCGCGCCATGCAAGTCTATCTGCCGATCGCCGAGGTCTCGGTGAACGCCCTGCTGATTCTCGGCATGGGCGGGCTCGTCGGGTTCCTGTCCGGCTTGTTCGGCGTCGGCGGTGGCTTTTTGATGACGCCGCTCTTGATCTTCATCGGCATCCCGCCGGCGGTCGCGGTCGGCACCCAGGCGAACCAGTTGGTCGCGGCCAGCGTCTCGGGCATGCTGGCGCATTGGCGGCGCGGCAATGTCGACGTGAAGATGGGGCTGGTGCTGCTGGCCGGCAGCGTGATCGGCAGCGTGCTGGGCGTGCGCCTGTTCGGCCTGTTGCAGCTGCTGGGCCAGATCGACCTGGCCATCAACCTGTTCTACCTGCTGTTCCTGGGCGGCGTCGGCGGGCTGATGCTGGTCGAGAGCGTGCGGTCGATGCTGCGCCAGCGCCGGTCGCCCGGGCAGCGGCGCAAGCTGCACAAGCATGGCTGGTTCCACGGCCTGCCGTTCAAGACCCGGTTCCCGAAGTCGCGGCTCTACATCAGCGCCCTGGCGCCGATCGCGATCGGCGCGCTGGGCGGCTTCCTGACCGCGATCATGGGCATCGGCGGCGGCTTCATCCTGGTGCCGGCGATGATCTACCTGCTGGGCATGCCGGCCTCGCTGGTGGCCGGCACCTCGCTGTTCCAGATCATCTTCACCACCGCGCTGGTGTGCTTCCTGCAGGCGCTGCAGAACCAGACGGTCGACGTGCTGCTGGCCCTGCTGCTGCTGGCCGGCGGCGTGATCGGCGCCCAGTTCGGCACCCATGCCAGCGGCCGGCTGCGCGGCGACCAGGCCCGTGCCCTGCTGGCCACGCTGGTGCTGATCATCTGCGTCAAGGTGGGGTTTGACCTGATCGGCACGCCCGCCGACCTGTTCACCGTCGCCATGCGCCGGGGGGGCTGAGGCCGTGCGGCACCTCCTCCTCGCCGTCGCCGTCTGGGCCGCGGCGCTGGGCCTGTGCCGGCCCGGCGCCGCCCAGGATTTGGTGGCCGACCTGTCCGACCACGTCATCGCCATCAACACCGGCTTCACCGGCACCAAGGTGCTGCTGTTCGGCGCCACCGAGGGCGAGGGCGACGTGGCGGTGGTGGTGCGCGGCCCGGTCGACCGCGCCACGGTGCGCGAGAAGGACCGCGTCGCCGGCATCTGGCTGAACCATGCCAGCATGAAGTTCAGCAACGTGCCCGGCTTCTACGCCGTCGCCGCGAGCAAGCCGCTGGAGCAGCTGGCGCCGCCCAATGTGCTGGAGCGCGCCGGCATCGGCCTGCGATACCTGCAGCTGACGGTCAGCGAGGACGACCGCGAGGCCGGGCCGGAGGCGATCGGCGCCTATCGCGACGCGCTGATCCGCGGCCAGCAGCGCAACGGCCTGTATGTCACCGACACCGGCCAGGTCAGCTTCCTCAGCGGCCGGCTGTTCCGCACCCGGATCGACTTCCCGGCCAATGTCCCGACCGGCCAGTACCAGGTCGAGGCCTATCTGTTCCGCGGCGGCCAGGTGGTCGACGCCCAGACCACGCCGCTGATCGTCGGCAAGGTCGGGCTGGGCGCCGAGATCTACGAGTTCGCGCAGGACGAGCCGGCGCTGTACGGGCTGGCCGCCATCATCGTGGCCGTCGCCGCCGGCTGGCTGGCCAGCGTCGTCTTCCGCCGCGCCTGATCCCTTCCCATCTATCGAGGGAACCATGACAGACAACGCCCCAGAGACCCCGAAGACGGAGATGCCGCGCATCTTCCTCGTGGTCGTCGACAACACCGAGGAGTGGCGGGCGGCGCTGCGCTACGCCTGCCGCCGGGCCCAGCACACCGGCGGCCGGGTGGCCCTGCTGCACGTCATCAGCCCCAGCGAGATCCAGCATTGGGGCGCGATCGAGGACGTGCTGCGCGAGGAGGCCCGGCACGAGGCCGAGCAGCGGCTGCAGCGGGTGGCGCGCGAGGTCAACCAGCTGACCGGCACCATCCCGATCCTGCACATCCGCGAGGGCGCGGCGCGGGACGAGCTGCTGGCGTTGATCGCCGAGGAGCCGTCGATCTCGGTGCTGGTGTTGGGCGCCGACACCACCTCCTCCGCCGGCCCCGGACCGCTGATCCAGTACCTGACCAGCAGCAAGGCCATCGCCCGGCTGCGGATCCCGCTGACCATCGTGCCGGGCAACCTGACGACCGACGCGATCGACGCGCTGACCTGACCCGCCCGCTTCCGCACGGCCGGCCGCTTGACGCCGCCATCCCGCGGTGGCATCCGAGCGTGACGGGTGCCGGCAGGCCCTGCCTTCGACGAATCGAGACATGGACGAGCCAGACAGTCGTCCCGACCGGGACGAACCACAGAGGCGACCCGACCGGATCGCCCCGCCAGGGAACGGACGGCCCAGCGCCGCGCCGGCCGAAGGGCCCCGCTAGACACCGCGGCCCCCGGCCCGGTGATGCGCCGGCCGCAGGGGACAGACCGCGATGCTGCGCATCTACACGCTTTCGAACACCCATTTCACCCCGGTCGAGCCGGTGGAGGGCGCCGGCTTCCCCACGGATACGGTCTGGATCGACCTGTTCAACCCGACCGCCGAGGAGGAGCGGCTGGCCGAGAAGCAGCTGGGCCTGTTCCTGCCGACCCGCGAGGAGATGCAGGAGATCGAGGCGTCGAGCCGGCTGTACCAGGAGGATGGCGGCATGTTCATGACCGCCAGCGTGCTCTACGCCACCGAGACCGACGCGCCGGGAACCGCCCCGATCACCTTCGTGCTGAAGGGCCAGACTCTGGTCACCATCCGCTATGCCGAGCCGAAATCCTTCGCCGGCTTCATCGCCCATGCCGAGCGCCAGCCGATGCTGTGCCCGACCGGCTCGGCCACGCTGATCGGCCTGCTGGAGGCCATCGTCGACCGCACCGCCGACATCCTGGAGCGGGTCGGCGGCGAGGTCGACGTCCTGTCACAGCGGATCTTCAAGGTGAACGAGTCGGTGCACCGCCGCACCACCAACGAGGAGCTGGAGGCCAATCTCAAGCAGATCGGCCGCAGCCAGAACCTGGTGTCGAAGGTGCGCGAGAGCCTGGTCAGCCTGGCCCGGCTGCTGAGCTTCCTGGCGGTCGGCGACGCCACCAAGGACAAGGCCTTCCGCATCCATCAGAAGAGCCTGAGCCGGGACGTGCTGTCGCTGACCGACCACGCCACCTATATCGGCAACAACATCACCTTCCTGCTCGACGCCTCGATGGGGATGATCAACATCGAGCAGAACGCGATCATCAAGATCTTCTCGGTCGCCGCGGTGGTGTTCCTGCCGCCGACGCTGGTGGCCAGCATCTACGGCATGAACTTCGACATCATGCCCGAGCTGAAATGGGCGGTCGGCTATCCCTTCGCCCTCGGGCTGATGGTCCTGTCCGCCGTCCTGCCGTATCTATGGTTCAAGCGGAAGGGCTGGCTGTAGACTGGCCGGAACGATCTGAAGATAGGCGGGAGGTGTCCATGTCCAAGACCCGCGTCTTGAAGCTGCTCGGAACCGACGCCGGCCAGATCGTCCGGTTGCCGGCGGACTTCCGGTTCAACGGCGACACGGTCTATGCGTCCCGCGATGCCCGCACGGGCGATGTCACTCTGTCCGAGCGGCCAGGTGCTGATAGCTGGAAACAGTTCTTCGAGCTGATGCGCACGATCGACGTCCCCGACGATTTCATGACCGAGCGTCCGATGAATGCTCTCCCGCGGGATGAAATCTTCCCAAAATAGCCCTGCTTCTTCCTTGTCCCCCCTCCCCTTGCGGGAGGGGGGCAGGGGGAGGGGTCTGCGCGCGTCCGCGCGCAAATGCGTATGGAATCCGCTTTTCCGTCCAGCCTGGTCCACGGCGGTCTGGGCCGGAGCAGACTGCGAAAACCCCCTCCCCCTAGCCCCCTCCCGCAAGGGGAGGGGGGACTCGCTGAGCCGATGATCGAGCTGCGCCATCTCCGCTACTTCGTCGCCGTGGCCGAGGAGGGGCATGTCACCCGCGCGGCCGAGCGGCTGGGCATGCAGCAGCCGCCGCTGAGCCAGCAGATCAAGGCGCTGGAGCAGGCGCTGGGCGTGCCCCTGCTGCACCGGCTGCCGCGCGGCGTGCGGCCGACCGAGAGCGGGCTGGTGCTGCTGGCCGAGGCCCGCGCCGTCCTGGCCCAGCTCGACCGCGCGCTGGAGACGGTGCGGCGCACCGGGCGGGGCGAGCTGGGGCGCGTCGCCGTCGGCTTCACCAGCTCCGCCGCCTTCCACCCCTTCGTCTCCGCCGCCATCCGCGGCTTCCGCGAGGCCGCGCCCGGGGTCGAGATGGCGATGGAGGAAGGCAGCACCGGCGAGCTGGTCGCGGCGCTGCGGGCAGAGCGGCTGGATGCGGCCTTCATCCGCTCGCCGGTCGGCGACGCCGCCGGCCTCGTGGTCGAGCCGCTGCTGGACGAGCCGATGGTCGCGGTGGTGCCGGCCGGCCACCCGCTGGCCGGGGAGGCCAACCCGATCCCGCTGGCCGCTCTGGCCGGGCAGCCCTTCGTGCTGTATCGCCGCCCGAGCGGGCCGGGACTCTACGATTCGATCATCGCCGCCTGCCGTGCCGCCGGCTTCAGCCCGCGCATCGCGCAGGAGGCGCCGCGGCTGGTGTCGACGCTGAGCCTGGTCGAGGCCGGGCTGGGCGTGTCGATCGTTCCGGCCTCGATGGCCCGGCTGGACGCCGGCGGCGTCGCCACGCTGCGCCTGGCCGCGCCCCCGGTCGCGCCGCTGCACCTGGCCCGCCGCGACGCCGAGCCGCTCGGCGCGACCCGGCGCTTCGTCGAGCATGTGCGAGGGATGGTTGAGGCTTAACGAGAGAAGCGCTTGGCTCCGGCGACGCAGAGGACGACGGCGGCGGCACAGCCGACCAGGCCCCAGCCGACCGGCTCGTGCAGCAGCGTCGCCGCCAGGGCCAGGCCGAAGAAGGGCTGCAGCAGTTGCAGCTGGCCGACCGCGGCGATGCCGCCGAGCGCCAGGCCGCGATACCAGAAGATGAAGCCGATCAGCATCGAGAACAACGAGACATAGGCCAGCGCCACCAACGCCGGCCAGCCGACCGCGGCCCAGGAGGACGGCCAGGTCAGCAGCGATGCCGGCAGCGATAGCGGCAGCGAGAGCAGGAGCGCCCAGGAGATCACCTGCCAGCCGCCGAGCCGGCGCGACAGCCGGGSGCCCTCGGCATAGCCGAGGCCGCAGACCAGGATGGCGGCCAGCATCAGCCCGTCGCCGAGCGGCGACGCCTCCGCCCCCTGGCGCAGCGCATAGGCGGCGACGATGACGGCGCCGAGCACCGAGAACACCCAGAAGGCCGGCCGCGGCCGTTCGCCGCCGCGCAGCACGCCGAACAGCGCCGTCGCGATCGGCAAGAGGCCGATGAAGACGATGGCATGGGCCGAGGTGACGTAGCGCAGCGCCAGCGCCGTCAGCAGCGGGAAGCCGACCACCACGCCGAGCGCGACCACGACCAGCGGCCCGATATCCGACCGCTCCGGGCGGCGCGGCCGCAGCGCCAGCAGCATGGCGGCGCCGAGCACGCCGGCGATCGCCGCGCGGGCCAGGGTCAGGAACAGCGGGTCGAGGTCGAGCACCGCCACCCGGGTCGCCGGCAGCGAGCCGCTGAAGATGAGGACGCCGAGCAGGCCGTTGATCCAGCCCGCCGCCGCCTCGTTCGAAGATCCGTCCATGGTCGTTCGTATCGCCTGCATGATGCCGGTGACCTTCGCGCCCGGCGACGGCGCCGGCCAGAGATGGTACAGTACGGTTTTACCGAACTGTCCTGGTCCGGAGTCCGGTACGGATGCTCGATCTGGTTCCCGCGCTGCGCGACGGCGCCACGCTTGTTTCCACCGTGATGGACACGATCCGGCAGCGGATCGAGAGCCGGGCTTTGGCGCCGGGCGCCAAGGTGCCGTCGATCCGCCGCCTGGCCGAGGCGCTGGGCGTGTCGAAATCGACCGTGGTCGAGGCCTATGATCGGCTGGCGGCGGAGGGCGCGATCGCCGCCCGCCCCGGCTCCGGCTTCTACGTCGCCCGCCGGGCGCAGCCTTTGACCCTGGCCGAGCCTGGCCGGCGGCTGGACCGGACCATCGATCCGCTGTGGATCGCCCGCCAGTCGCTGGAGACGCCGGAGCCCGGCGCCGGCCCGGCGCTGAAGCCCGGCTGCGGCTGGCTGCCGGCCGATTGGATGCCCGACCCGGCGATCCGCCGGGCCCTGCGCGGCCTGGCCCGGTCGGAGGGCGAAGGCCTGGTCGACTACGACTCGCCGCTCGGCTTCGCCCCCCTGCGCCGGCACCTGGCCGGCCGGCTGGCAGAGCGCGGCATCGCCGCCGAGGCCGGGCAGATCCTGCTGGCCGATGGCGGCACCCAGGCGATCGACCTGATCGGCCGCTTCCTGCTGGAGCCCGGGGACGCCGTGCTGGTCGACGACCCCTGCTACTTCAACTTCCTGGGCGTGCTGCGCGCCCATCGGGCCAAGGTGATCGGCGTGAAGCGCACCCCGTCCGGGCCGGACCTTGACGCCTTCGCCCGCGCCGCGGCGGAGCACCGGCCGAAGCTCTATGTCACCAACGCCGCGCTGCACAACCCGACCGGCGCCAGCCTGGCGCCGCAGGTCGCGCACCGGCTGCTGACCCTGGCCGAGGCGCATGATCTGGTGGTGGTCGAGGACGACATCTTCGCCGATTTCGAATCGGAGCCGTCGCCGCGCCTGGCCGCGCTGGACGGGCTGCAGCGCGTGATCCATATCGGCAGCTTCTCCAAGACCCTGTCGGCGGCGGTGCGCTGCGGCTTCATCGCCGCCCGGCCGGACTGGGTCGAGGGGCTGACCGACCTGAAGCTGGCCACCAGCTTCTCCAACGGCGCGCTGGCGGCGCGGCTGGTGCACCGGCTGCTGACCGATGGCAGCTACCGCCGCCATGTCGAGGGGGTGCGTGGCCGGCTGGCGCGGGCGATGGGCGAGACCGCGCGGCGTCTTGGCGCCCTCGGCCTGATGCCCTGGGTCGAGCCGCGCGGCGGCATGTTCCTGTGGGCGGCCTTGCCCGACGGGCTCGATTCGGCGGAGGTGGCGCGCCGCGCCCTGGCCCGCGACGTGGTGCTGGCACCGGGCGACGTGTTCAGCCCCTCCCGCGGCGCCGGCCGCTACCTGCGCTTCAACGTCGCCCAGTCGGCCAGCCCGCGGGTGTTCGCGGTGCTGGAGGAGGCGATGCGGGCGTGAGTCGCCGCACGGGGAATTTGCGTTGCCTCTCCCGCCTGCCCCTCGCCGTCATTGCGAGGAGGCGAAGCCGACGAAGCAATCCATGCCGCCGCTCTTGCTGACCCATGGATTGCTTCGCTGCGCTCGCAATGACGGTGTTGGGACTCTGAAAAGGTCCCGCAAGCGGGAGAGGCACCGCAAAACAGGGGCCACCCCCCAAAGCAAAAGGGCGCCCCAATCGGGACGCCCTTCTGTCTTTCGAAACCGAATCGTCGGTCAGGCCAGCTCGGGTTCCTTGGCCGCGTCGTCGGAGGAGGCCGGGGCGGTCGGGTTCTCGATGTACTCGAACGCCAGGGTCTCGCCGTCCGCCGCCACGTCGACCCGGACCTGGCCGCCCTTGACCAGCTTGCCGAACAGGAGCTCGTTGGCCAGCGGCTTCTTGATGTGCTCCTGGATCACCCGGGCCATCGGCCGGGCGCCGTAGAGCTCGTCATAGCCGCGCTTGACCAGCCACTGCCGCGCCGCCGAGGACAGCTCGATGGTGACGTGCCGGTCGGCCAGCTGGGTCTCCAGCTGGATCACGAACTTGTCGACCACCTGGGCCACGATCTCCGGCGTCAGATGGCCGAAGGCGATGGTGGCGTCGAGCCGGTTGCGGAACTCCGGCGTGAACATCCGGTTGATCGCCTCCGTCCCCGCATCGTCCTTGCGGCTGGCGCCGAAGCCGATCGACTGCTTGGTCAGCTCGGTGGCGCCGGCATTGGTGGTCATGATCAGGATGACGTTGCGGAAATCGACCGACTTGCCGTTGTGGTCGGTCAGCTTCCCGTGATCCATGATCTGCAGCAGGATGTTGAAGACGTCCGGATGCGCCTTCTCGATCTCGTCCAGCAGCAGCACGCAGTGCGGGTGCTGGTCGACCGAATCGGTCATCAGGCCGCCCTGGTCGAAGCCGACATAGCCCGGCGGGGCGCCGATCAGCCGGCTGATCGAATGCCGCTCCATGTATTCCGACATGTCGAAGCGGACCAGCTCGATGCCGAGCAGCTTGGACAGCTGGCGCGCCACCTCGGTCTTGCCGACGCCGGTCGGGCCGGAGAACAGGTAGTTGCCGATCGGCTTCTCCGGCTCGCGCAGCCCGGCGCGGGCCAGCTTGATCGCCGCCGAGAGGGCGTCGATCGCCTGGTCCTGGCCGAACACCAGCGTCTTCAGGTCGCGGTCCAGTGTCTGCAGCAGTGCCTTGTCGTCGCGGCTGACGCTCTTCGGCGGGATGCGGGCGATCTTGGCCACCACCGCCTCGACGTCGCGCATGCCGATGGTCTTCTTCCGCCGCGACGGCGGCAGCAGCATCTGCGCGGCGCCGGCCTCGTCGATCACGTCGATCGCCTTGTCCGGCAGCTTGCGGTCGCCGATATAGCGGGCCGACAGCTCCACCGCGGTGCGGATCGCATCGGCCGTGTAGCGCACCTGGTGGTGCTTCTCGTAATAGGTCTTCAGCCCCTGCAGGATCTTGATCGTGTCGTCGATCGTCGGCTCGTTGACGTCGATCTTCTGGAACCGGCGCACCAGGGCGCGGTCCTTCTCGAAGTAGTTCCGGTATTCCTTGTAGGTGGTCGAGCCGATGCATTTCAGCGCGCCCGAGGCCAGGGCCGGCTTCAGCAGGTTGGACGCGTCCATCGCCCCACCGGAGGTGGCGCCCGCGCCGATCACGGTGTGGATCTCGTCGATGAACAGCACCGCACCGGGCAGGTTCTCCAACTCGGTCATCACCGCCTTCAGCCGCTCCTCGAAGTCGCCGCGGTAGCGGGTGCCGGCCAGGAGCGCGCCCATGTCGAGCGCGAAGATGGTGGCGTCGGCCAGCACCGGCGGCACCTCGCCGTCGACGATGCGGCGGGCCAGCCCCTCGGCGATCGCGGTCTTGCCGACCCCGGGGTCGCCGACATAGAGCGGGTTGTTCTTCGAGCGGCGGCACAGGATCTGGATCGTGCGCTCGATCTCGGCCTCACGGCCGATCAGCGGGTCGATCTTGCCCTTCGACGCCTTCTCGTTGAGGTTGACGCAATAGGTCCTGAGCGCCTCCGAGCCCTTCTTCACGACCTTCTCCGCCTGCGCATCCTCATCCGCGCCCGAGACCGGACGCGATTCGCCGGCCCCGTTGCCGCTGGCACCGCTGCGGGCCCCGCCCGAGGCGCCGGCCTTGGCGATGCCGTGGCTGATGTAGTTGACCGCGTCGAAGCGGGACATGTCCTGCTCCTGCAGGAAGTACACCGCGTGGCTCTCGCGCTCGGAGAACAGGGCGACCAGGACGTTGGCGCCGGTCACCTCCTCCCGCCCGGAGGACTGGACGTGGATCGCGGCGCGCTGCAGCACGCGCTGGAAGCCGGCGGTCGGCTTCGCGTCCTCGATTCCGTCGATCTTCAGCGTCGCGAGCTCGGTGTCGATGTAGCCGACGAGGTCGCGGCGCAGCTTTTCGAGATTGACGCCGCAGGCCCGCATCACGGCCACGGCATCCTGATCCTCGGACAGCGCCAGCAGCAGGTGCTCGAGCGTGGCGTACTCGTGCCGTCGCTCATTGGCGAAAGCGAGGGCCCTGTGCAGCGTCTGCTCCAAATTCCGCGAGAGCATCGGTCGTCCCCATGCCGGGAGGGCCCGCCAGACCTCTGGTCAGGCCTTCTCAAGAATACATTGTAGAGGATGCTGATTGCGGCGCGCGAAGTCCATCACCTGCGCCACCTTCGTCTCCGCCACCTCGTAGGTGAAAACGCCGCAGACGCCCACACCCCGACGGTGAACATGGAGCATGATGGTGGTGGCTTCCTCGCGGCTCTTCGCGAAGAAGCGTTCCAGGACATGGACGACGAACTCCATCGGCGTGTAGTCGTCGTTCAGCATCAGGACCTTGTACATGGACGGCTTCTTCGTCCGTGGCCTGGTCTGGACGACGACCCCGGTGCCGGCGTCGTTGCCGCCTCCTTGATCATCCTTCCGTTCGGTGTCGCTCATGGATATGGGATGCGTTCTGCCGGTTTTGAACCCGACCATGATGATAGTGCCGCGAGACCCGGAGTTGTAGGCCCGCGATGCGGAAAGAATGCGGATGGCTGAAATGCGAACGGCCCCGGCGACAGAGTCGCCGGGGCCGTCGGGCCGTTGATCCGGGGAGGAGGTCGGATCAGGCGGCGATCGGCTTGGACAGGGTCTCGACCGCGACGTTGACGCGGGCCGCGATCGGCGCCACGGCGTCGTTGGTGACCTTCAGGCCCAACTCCGACAGCTTGCTGCTCTCGGCGACGAAGCCGTCGAAGGCAGTCTTGCTGTAGGTCGACTGCAGGTCGACGACCTCGCGCAGGGTCTTGGCGGCGAACAGCGAGCGGGTCGCCTCGGCGGCCTGCTCGGCGGCGCCGTGCTGCAGGGCGAACCAGGCGCGGGTCAGCTGCTCGGTGCCCTGGGCGAAGACCGAAGCCGACGCGAACACGGCGTCGACATTGCCCTTGGCGAAGGCGACGAGGTCGTCGAAGCCCTTGGTCGCGGCCTGGGTGGCCTTCTCGAACTGGTCCTTGGACAGGGCGAGGCCCTGGGCGACATTCTTCTCGACGGTGGCCTGGGTGGCCTTGACGGTGTCGTTCACGGTGTCCCTCACGGTCTCGATGTTGGCGTCGACGGCGGCGATCTTGGTCGCGCCGGCACGGCTCTTGGCGGTGGTCATGACGAGCGGCTCCATAATGCTTGCAGCCGTCTGTCGTCGCCCGGGGCGCCGCCCAGCCATGCTGCACTGCAACATGCCGCCTTTATGAGCAGATCGATTCGATCTGTCAACGTTTTTTGTGCAGTGCAACATGTCCGATGAAACCGGAAGCCGATTGCCCGCGGACAGGTGATCCTGCCAGGATATCTGCAACCGTGCGGATGTCGCGGACCGGTATCTTTTTGCCGAGTTCACGATTTGGTTTATGGACAAAAATCAACGGGTTAATTTACACTTCTGAAATCACGCCTGAACCAAGATCCGCAAGTGGCGTGGAGCGGGGGGTTTGGCATGGCACGTTTCTTTGCGCGATCGGCGGCAGCCCTGCTTGCCTGCCTTGCCCTGGCGCTGCTGCTGCCCGCCCAGGCCGGAGCGGCACCGCGCTTCGCCGCTTATGTCATCGACGCGCGCACCGGCGAGGTGCTGCACGAGGAAAACGCCAACCAGCAGCTGTACCCGGCGTCGCTGACCAAGCTGATGACGCTGTACCTGACCTTCCGCGCCCTGGATAAGGGCGACCTGACCCTGGACACCCGGCTGGCGGTGTCGGGATACGCCGCCTCGCAGTCGCCGACCAAGCTGGGCCTGCCCACCGGGTCGCGCATCCGGGTCGAGGATGCGGTGCTGGGCCTGGTCACCCAGTCGGCCAACGACGCGTCGGTGGTGCTGGCCGAGGCGATCGGCGGCAGCGAATCCCGCTTCACCCGGATGATGACACAGCAGGCCCGGGCGCTGGGCATGAGCCGCACCAATTTCAGCTCGACCAACGGCCTGCCGGACCCGGACAACGTCTCGACCGCGCATGACATGGCGGTGCTGGCCCGGGCGCTGATCAGTGACTATCCGCAGTACTACCCCTATTTCGCGACCAAGAACTTCCGCTACCGCGGCCGCAACTTCCCGAACCACAACCGGCTGATGCAGTCCTATGCCGGCATGGACGGGATGAAGACCGGCTATATCCGCGCCGCGGGCTACAACCTCGTCGCCTCCGCCGTGCGCGGCCGCACCCGGCTGATCGGCGTGATCTTCGGCGGCACCAGCCCGATCATGCGCAACGCCAAGATGGCGGAGCTGCTGGACGAGGCCTTCGAGTCGCATGAGGGCACCGGCGCCTATGTCGCCCAGGTCCCGGCCGCGGCGGCGCCGCGGGTGGCGTCGGCGGGCCCGTTCGCGCCGCCGCTGCCCGACCGCCGGCCGGACGATTTGGCGGAGGGGACCCTGGTGGCCGCAGCCGAGGGCGAGGGCGATGCCGAGGATGACGGCGCGGTCGGCAACGACGGCATCGGCGCGATGATCGCGCTGCACGCCGCGGCCCGCCCCCGGGCGCAGAAGGTGGCCTTCGAGCCGGTGCCGCGCGCCCTGGCCGACGTGCCCCTGCCCAAGCCCCGCCCGCTGCGTCGGCACCGCTGAGGCCGGTCCAGCCGCCCTTCCCCGATTGTCATCCTCGGGCTTGACCCTGGATTGTCGGGTCAAGCCCGGCAATGACACAGGAGGGATGGCGGGTAGAGGGGCCCCTACCCCCGCAGCGTGCCGCCCTGCTTCTCGACCGCGGCGACGATCTTCTTGCCCACGGCCTCGATCGCCTCGTCGGTCAGGGTGGCCTCGACCGGCTGCAGCGTCACCGCCAGGGCCAGGGACTTGCGGCCTTCCGCCACGCCCGGGCCGCGATAGACGTCGAACAGGGCGACATCGGCGACCAGCGCCTTGTCCGCCCCCTTCGCCGCCTTGAGGATGCGGTCGGCCGGCACCTCTTCCCCGACCACGAAGGCGAAGTCGCGCACCACCGGCTGGAAGGCCGCGAGCTTCAGCAGCGGCTTGGCCGTGCCGGCCTTCTTCTTCGGCTGCGGCACGGCGTCGAGGAAGACCTCGGTGCCGACCACCGGCCCGTCGACCCCGAGATCCGACAGGATCGCCGGGTGCAGCTCGCCGAAATGCGCCAGCACCGTCGGGCCCAGCCGCAGGCAGCCGGAGCGGCCCGGATGGTACCAGTCCGGCGCGTCGGTCGAGACCGCGAGGTTGGCCACCGGCGCGCCCGCCGCCTCCAGCGCCGCCATGGCGTCGGCCTTGGCGTCGAACACGTCGACCGGTCGCGGCGGCTGCACCCAGTGGCGCGGGCCGCTGGCACCGGCGCGGACCGCCGCGGCGACCATGGCCTGGCCGGTCTCGGTGGCGTCGCGATAGGCGGGGCCGATCTCGAATAGCGCCGCGTCGGGCAGGCCGCGCGCGGCGTTGCGGCCGGCGGCGCGGATCAGGTTCGGCAGCACCGAGGGACGCATCGTGTCGAGGTCCGACGCGATCGGGTTCAGCAGCTTCAGCCCGGTGTTCTGGAAGCCGAACAGGGCGGCATCGCGGCCGTCCATGAAGGACCAGGTCACCGCCTCGTCCAGGCCGCGGGCGGCGAGGGTGCGCCGCACCAGCTCGCGCGCCTTCTGCGACGGGCTGAGCGCCGGCTGGGTCAGCGAGGTCAGCTTCGGCAGCGGCACCGCCGGGATGGCGTCGTAGCCGTTGACCCGCAGCACCTCCTCCACCAGGTCGGCCTCGCCCCCGACATCGCCGCGCCAGGACGGCACCGCCGCCTGGATCAGCCCGTCGGCGCCGTTGGAGACGCCGAAGCCGAGCCCCGACAGGATCGCCACCTGCCGGTCGCGCGGCACGTCGAGGCCGCCCAGGCTTGCCACCCGCGCCGGGCGCAGGGTCAACGTCCGGTGCCAGTCGGGCTCACGCCCGGCGACCACGAGTTGAGAAGCCTCGCCGCCGCACAGCTCCAGGATCATCCGGGTCGCCTGCTCCATCCCGGCGATCACCGCCGCCGGATCGACGCCGCGCTCGAAGCGATAGCGGGCATCGCTGTTGATGCCGAGCGCGCGGCCGGTCATCGCCGTGCGCACCGGGTCGAACAGCGCCGCCTCGAGGATCACGTCGGTGGTCTGATCGGACACGCCGGTCGAGGCGCCGCCCATGATGCCGCCGAGGCTGAGCGGGCCGGTGTCGTCCTCGATCACCGTGGCGCCGGCGCCCAGCGTGTAGGTCTTGTCGTTCAGGGCGGCCAGCGTCTCGCCGCCCTTGGCCAGGCGCAGCTTCAGGCCGCCCTTGACCTTGCCCTGGTCGAAGACGTGCAGCGGCCGGTTGCGGTCGAAGGTGAAGAAGTTGGTGATGTCGACCAGCACCGAGATCGGCCTGAGGCCGATCGCCTTCAGCCGCGCCTGCAGCCAGGCCGGGCTGGGACCGTTCCTCACCCCGCGGAACACCCGCGCCGCGAACATCGGGCAGGCCGCGCCGGCATCGGCCGGGAAGTCGAGATCGACCGTCAGGTCGGTGCGGAAGCGGCCCTCGACCGGCGTCTCGTCGAGCGGCTTCAGCGTGCCGAGGCCGGCGGCGGCGAGGTCGCGGGCGATGCCGCGGATGCCGGCGCAGTCGGCCCGATCCGGGGTCAGCCCGATCTCGATCACCGGATCGTCCAAGCGGCGCCAGGCGGCGAAGGAGGCGCCGAGCGGCGCGTCGTCCGGCAGGTCGATGATGCCGTCATGCTCGTCCGACAGGCCGAGCTCGCGCTCCGACACCAGCATGCCGTTTGAGGCCTCGCCGCGGATCGTCCCGGCCTTGAGGTCGACCTTGGTGCCGGGGATGTAGGAGCCGGCGGGCGCGAACACGCCCTTCATGCCGGTGCGGGCATTGGGCGCGCCGCACACCACCTGGACCTCGCCCTTGCCCGTATCGACGATGCAGACCCGCAGCCGGTCGGCATTCGGGTGCTGCACCGCAGACTTCACGTAAGCGATGGTGAAGGGCGCCAGCTCGGCGGCCGGGTCCTCGACGCCGTCGACCTCGAGGCCAAGGCTGGTCAGCGTGTCGGTGATCTCGCCCAGGGAGGCCGTGGTGTCGAGATGGTCCTTGAGCCAGGACAGGGTCAACTTCATGGTCTCGGTCTCGCAGCGGCAGTCAGCGGGTCAGGCCGGTGGCCAGGCTGGGCACGTCGAGCGGCACGAAGCCGTAGTGCTTCAGCCAGCGCAGATCGGCCTCGAAGAAGGTGCGCAGGTCGGGGATGCCGTATTTCAGCATCGCCGGCCGCTCGATCCCCATGCCGAAGGCGAAGCCCTGGTAGCGGGTGGAGTCGATGCCGCAGGCGTCCAGCACCTTCGGATGGACCATGCCGCAGCCCAGGATCTCGAGCCAGTCGCCGTAATTGCCCAGCTTCAGCTCGCCGCCCTTGCGCGAGCAGCCGATATCGACCTCGGCCGACGGCTCGGTGAAGGGGAAGAAGCTGGGGCGGAAGCGCAGCGGCAGGTCGGGCAGGTCGAAGAAGGCGCGGCAGAACTCGATCAGGCAGCCGCGCAGATGGCCCATATGGATGGCCTCGTCGATCACCAACCCCTCGATCTGATGGAACATCGGGGTGTGGGTCTGGTCATAGTCGGACCGGAAGGTCCGGCCCGGCGCGACGATGCGGATCGGCGGCTGCTGCGACAGCATGGTGCGGATCTGCACCGGCGAGGTGTGGGTGCGCAGCACCGCCGCCTTCCCGTCGGGCCGGTCCGGCAGATAGAAGGTGTCGTGCATCTGCCGCGCCGGATGCTCCGGCGGGATGTTCAGCGCGGTGAAGTTGTGCCAGTCATCCTCGATGTCCGGGCCTTCGGCGACGGTGAAGCCCATCTCGGCGAAGATCGCGACCATCTCGTCGCGGGTCTGGCTGATCGGATGGATGCGGCCCGTCCGCTCCGGCCGCGGCGGCAGGGTGACGTCGACCGTCTCACGCGCCAGCTTTGCATCCAGCGCCGCGCGCTCCAGCTCCGCCTTGCGGGCGTCGAGCAGGGCGGTGATCTCGTCCTTGGCCACGTTCAGCGCGGCGCCGAAGGCCTTGCGTGCCTCGGGGTCGAGGTCGCGCAGACCCGCCATCAGGCCGGTCAGGCTGCCCTTCTTGCCCAGCGCCGCGACCCGCACGGCGTCCAGCGCCGCCAGATCCCCGGCCTGGGCCAGCGCCGCGGCCACCTCGCGCTTCAGCGTCTCTACCTGTTCCATCGCCTGCATCCCCGATGGCTCTGGCCAAATGCGGCCATGAAAAAAGGGGCCGAGCCCTCAGGCCCGACCCCCGCTTCTTCTCGCTGTATCCAGTCCCGCCGGGGCGGGACCAAGGATCAAGCGGCGTTCTTGAGCGCGGCCTGGGCCTGATCGACCAAGGCCTTAAACGACTCCGCATCGCGCGTCGCGATGTCGGACATGACCTTGCGGTCGATGTCGATGCCGGCCAGCTTGATGCCGTGCATGAACTTCGAATAGGTCAGGCCGTGCTCGCGCACGCCGGCGTTGATGCGCTGGATCCACAGGCCGCGGAAGTCACGCTTCTTGTTGCGGCGATCGCGATAGGCATAGCGCAGCGCCTTCTCGACCTTCTCGATCGCAATGCGATAGTTGGTCGAAGCGCGGCCCCGATAGCCCTTGGCGAGCTTGAGGATCTTCTTGTGACGGGCGTGGCTGGTGACGCCGCGGGAAACTCGTGCCATTGCTCAGCGCTCCTCTGCTCAGCCGTTAACCAGGAGGTAGCGCTTCACCTTCGTCGCGTCGGCGTCGCACATCACCTTGGTGCCCTGGTTCCGCTCCTTCGCCGCCTTGGTCTTGGTCAGCAGGCGGTGGCGGCGGTAGGCAGAGTTGTAGCGGACCTTGCCGGAGGCGGTCAGCCGGAAGCGCTTCTTGGCGCTCGAATGGGTCTTCATCTTGGGCATTTTCGGTCCTTCCGAAGGAAGACGGTGAATGGGTGGTTGGGCATGCCCCGGGGATCGGACCCCGGCCTCGCCACCCGAACGGAGCGCGCGTTATAACGGCACGGGCGCGCGTTGACAAGCGCCGCATAAGCTGGGCTTAGTCGCCTCCTTCCCGCAACCACGAGACTCTGACCGAGACTCACTCCAAGCGAGCCTGTCCATGATTCCCGCTGTCATGCCGACCTATGCGCGTGCCGACCTCGCCTTCGAGCGGGGCGAAGGGGCGTATCTGTTCGGGACCGACGGGCGACGATATCTGGACTTCGCGGCGGGCATCGCGGTGGTGGCGCTGGGCCATTGCCACCCGCATCTGGTGAAGACCCTGCAGGAGCAGGGCAGCAAGCTGTGGCACGTCTCGAACCTGTACCGGATCCCGGAGGGCGAGCGCCTGGCCCAGCGGCTGGTCGACAGCACCTTCGCCGACACCGTGTTCTTCACCAATTCGGGTGCCGAGGCCTGGGAAGGTGCCACCAAGCTGGTGCGCAAGTACCACTACACCCGCGGCAACCCGAAGCGCTGGCGCATCATCACCGTCACCAACAGCTTCCACGGCCGCACCCTGGCCGCGATCTCGGCCGCCAAGGGCGAGAAGCTGATCAAGGGCTTCGGCCCGCTGGTTGACGGCTTCGACCAGGTGGCCTGGGGCAACCTGAACGAGCTGCGCGCCGCGATCACCGACGAGACCGCGGCGATCTGCGTCGAGCCGATCGTCGGCGAGGGCGGCATCAAGACGGCGACGCCGGAGTATCTGCGCGAGCTGCGCCGCGTCTGCGACGAGTTCGGCCTGCTGCTGTTCTTCGACGAGATCCAGTGCGGCTACGGCCGGACCGGCAAGTTCTTCGCCCATGAATGGGCCGGGATCACGCCGGATGTGATGTGCGTCGCCAAGGGCATCGGCGGCGGCTTCCCGCTGGGCGCGTTCCTGGCGACCGAGGAGGCCGCCTGCGGCATGACCCCGGGCACCCACGGGTCGACCTATGCCGGCAACCCGCTGGCGACGGCGATCGGCAATGCGGTGCTGGACATCGTCCTGGCCGATGGCTTCTTCGAGCAGGTCGAGCGCACCGGCCAGCAGCTGCGGGCCGGGCTGGAGGCGCTGGTGAAGCGTCACCCGACGGTGCTGGAGGAGGTGCGCGGCAAGGGGCTGATGCTGGGCCTGAAATGCGTGCAGCCGAGCGACCAGATGGTGCCCGAGCTGCGCGCCGCCGGCCTCTTGACCGTCGGCGCCGGCGAGAACGTCATCCGCATCCTGCCGCCGCTGACCATCGGCGCGGCGGAGATCGCCGAGGCGATCTCGATCCTCGACACGGTGTGCGCCGCCCGGGCGTCGAAGGCGGTGGCCCATGCCTGACGTCAAGCACTTCACCGACCTGCACCACCTGTCCAAGGCCGATCTGCGCCGGATCATCGACCGGTCGATCGAGCTGAAGCAGACCGACCCGCGCGGCAATGCGTCGAAGCCGCTGGCCGGCCGCACCCTGGCGCTGATCTTCGAGAAGCCGTCGACCCGCACCCGCGTCTCCTTCGAGGTCGGGATGCGCCAGCTCGGCGGCGAGGTGGTGATGCTGACCGGCACCGAGATCCAGCTCGGCCGCGGCGAGACCATCGGCGACACCGCCCGGGTGCTGTCGCGCTATGTCGACATCATCATGCTGCGGACCTCGGACGAGGACCGGCTGCGCGAGATGGCCGAGAACGCCACCGTGCCGGTGATCAACGGCCTGACCGACGAGACCCATCCGTGCCAGCTGATGGCCGATGTGATGACCTTCGAGGAGAAGCGCGGGCCGATCGCCGGGCGCGTCGCCGCCTGGACCGGCGACGGCAACAACGTCGCCCGGTCGTGGATCCGCGCCGCCGGCATGTTCGATTTCGAGCTGCGCCTGGCCTGCCCGGACGAGCTGTCGCCGCCGGCCGACCTGATCCAGTGGGCGCATCGTGAAGGCGCCCGCATCTCGGTCGGCACCGACCCGGAGACGACGGTGCGCGGCGCCGACCTGGTGGTCACCGACACCTGGGTGTCGATGGGCGACAAGGACGCGCCGTCGCGCCACAACCTGCTGCGACCCTACCAGGTCGATGAGCGGCTGATGGCGCAGGCCAAGCCGGACGCCCTGTTCATGCACTGCCTGCCCGCCCATCGCGGCGAGGAGGTGACGGACGGGGTGATCGACGGGCCGCAATCCGTGGTCTGGGACGAGGCGGAGAACCGCCTGCACGCCCAGAAGGGCATCCTGCTGTGGTGCCTGGGGGCGCTGGAGGCGAAGTGACGATGGCGATAGCGACCGGGGCGGACGACCTCGTCCTCCCCTTCCAGATCGAGGCGTCGGGGCTGCGCGGCCGGCTGGTCCGGTTCGGCCCGCTGCTCGACGACATCCTCGGCCGCCACGCCTATCCCGAGCCGGTCGCCCATCTGCTGGCCGAGACGGTGGTGCTGACCGCCCTTCTGGCCAGCGCCCTGAAATACGAGGGCGTGTTCACCCTGCAGGCCAAGGGCGACGGGCCGGTGCGCCTGGTGGTGGCCGACGTCACCAGCGACGGTACCGTCCGCGCCAACGCCATGTTCGACGAGTCCCGCGTGTCCGGCACCGCCACCACGGTGCCGGCGCTTCTCGGCAAGGGCCACCTGGCCTTCACCGTCGACCAGGGCAGCGACACCGAGCGCTACCAGGGCATCGTCGACCTGTCCGGCGAGACGCTGTGGGAATGCGCCCAGCATTATTTCCGGCAGTCGGAGCAGCTGCAGGCCGGGCTGCGCTCCGCGGTCCGGCATGGCGAGGGCGGCTGGCGCGGCGGCGGCATCATGCTGCAGCGCCTGCCCGACCCGGAGAAGCAGGTGCCGACCGACCGCGAGGACGACTGGCGCCGCGCCATGGTGCTGCTCGGCTCCGCCACCGATGACGAGCTGACCCAGCCGGCCCTGTCCGGCGAGGCGCTACTGTACCGCCTCTACAATGAGGACGGAGTCCGGGTCTTCCCGGCCCAGCCGATGCGCTTCTCCTGCCGCTGCTCGCGCGAGCGGGTGGCGTCGATGCTGAGATCGATGCCGCGGGACGAGATCGAGAGCCTGGCCGTCGACGGCCGGGTCGAGGTCGCCTGCGAGTTCTGCAACACCCGCTACGATTTCGACCGGGACCAGCTGGCGGCGCTGTACGCGGCCTGAGAACGCGCCTCGCCGAAGACTCTATTCATTGTCATCCTCGGGCTTGACCCGAGGATCCAGGGCTTTCAAGAGCGGCTCTCGGTGGCCCCTGGATTGCCGGGTCAAGCCCGGCAATGACAATAAGGGTATGCTCGGTTTTCGGAGCGTTGTTCTCACCCGTACCCCTCAACCGGAGGACCCGATGCCCCTTCTGACCCGTCGCAGCCTGTTCGCCGGCGCCGGCCTCCTGCTGCTCGGCGCCTGCGGCGGGCCGGAGCTGGCGAACGTCGCGCCAGTGTCCTTCGCCGGCCGTCCGCCGATCCGGCTGAACGTCGCCCGGATCGACACGGTCGACCGGGCCGCGCCGTCCGCGACGATGCTGGCGCAGAGCCCGGCGACGGCGATCCGCGGCTGGGGCACGGCCCGGCTGCAGGCCGCCGGCCGCGCCGGCGCCGGCCAGCTGATCATCCAGGAGGCCAGCCTGACCCGGGAACAGCTGGCGACCCAGGGCGGCCTGACCTCGATCTTCAAGGACCAGCCGTCGCAGAAGCTGACCCTGCGGCTGGCCGCCCGGCTGGAGGTCGGCCCGGTCGGCAATTACACCGGCGGCTATACCGATGTCAGGGTCGAGCGATCGACCACCGTGACCGACGGCTCCAGCGTCGCCGATCAGAACCGCGCCGAGGCCGGGCTGCTGCAGGACGGGATGGGCGAGTTCGACCGCCAGTTCGAGGCCAATATCCGCCAGTACCTGGCGCCGCTGGTGCTGCCCTAGACGGCGTGAGCCCGGCCGCGATTTCCTTTTCGCCCCGCTCTGTGGCACAAGGCGGAGAGTGAAGCGTTCATAGCGGGCGTCCTGAGTTTCAGAGAAGGCATTCATGTCTGAACCCGTCAAGGTTGCCGTCTTCCCCGTCGCCGGCCTCGGCACGCGGTCGCTTCCCGCCACCAAGGCGGTGCCGAAGGAGATGCTCTGCGTCGTCGACAAGCCGGTGCTGCAATACGCGGTCGAGGAGGCCAAGGCGGCCGGGATCGAGGAGTTCATCTTCGTCTCCAGCCGCGGCAAGACCGCGCTGGAGGACCATTTCGACCGGAACGACGAGCTGTACGCCACGCTGGAGGCGCGGAAAAAGGCCGAGCAGCTGAAGGCGGCGCAGGATGCCGAGCTGCCGGCCGGCCAGTTCAGCTTCGTCCGCCAGGCCCAGCCGCTGGGCCTCGGCCATGCCGTGTGGTGCGCCCGCCACCTGGTCGGCAGCCGGCCCTTCGCCGTGCTGCTGCCCGACGAGATCTTCAAGTGCCGGACCCCGCTGCTGGCGCAGATGACCAAGGCCTATGCCGGCCGCGGCGGCAACATGATCGCGGTGCGCGAGGTGCCGAAGCAGCTGACCTCGCGCTACGGCATCCTGGCCGTCGGCCAGGACGACGGCACGGTGGCCGAGGTCACCGGCCTGGTCGAGAAGCCGAAGCCGGAAGAGGCGCCGTCCGACCTGTCGATCGTCGGCCGCTACATCCTGCAGCCGGAGGTGTTCGCGCATCTCGACCGGCAGGAACGCGGTGCCGGCGGCGAGATCCAGTTGACCGACGCGATGGCGCGGCTGATCGGCCACCAGCCGTTCCACGGCGTGCGCTTCGAGGGCGACCGCTTCGACTGCGGCGACAAGGTCGGCTTCATCGCCGCCAACCTGGCCTACGGGCTGGACCGGCCGGACCTGGCCGCCGCCCTGCGCGAAGCCGTTGCCCCCTATCTGTGATGACCCGGCCGGGCTGACCGGCGGACACTTGGAGTACGCGCCCCCATGCGCATCGCGATGATCGGAAGCGGTTACGTCGGCCTGGTGTCCGGCGCCTGCTTCTCCGAGTTCGGCCATGACGTCGTCTGCGTCGACAAGGATCCCGGCCGGATCGAGCAGCTCAAGCGCAACGAGATGCCGATCTACGAGCCGGGCCTCGACACGCTGGTGGCGAAGAACGCGGCCGCGGGGCGCCTGTCCTTCACCACCGACCTGCCGGCGGCGGTCGACGGCGCCGACGCGGTGTTCATCGCGGTCGGCACGCCCAGCCGTCGCGGCGACGGCCATGCCGACCTGTCCTATGTCTTCACCGCGGCGGAGGAGATCGCCCGGGCGTTGACCGGCTACGCCGTCGTCGTCACCAAGTCGACCGTGCCGGTCGGCACCGGCCGCAAGGTCGCCGAGGTGATCCGCAAAGCGCGGCCCGATGCCGATTTCGACATCGCCTCGAACCCCGAATTCCTGCGCGAAGGCTCCGCCATCGGCGACTTCATGCTGCCGGACCGGGTGGTCATCGGCGCGGAGGGCGAGCGGGCCAAGAAGGTGCTGTCCGACGTCTACCGCCCGCTGTACCTGATCGAGCGTCCGGTGGTGATCACGGCGCTGGAGACGGCGGAGCTGATCAAATACGCCGCCAACAGCTTCCTGGCGATGAAGGTGACCTTCATCAACGAGGTCGCCAATCTGTGCGAGCAGGTCGGCGCCAATGTCCACGACGTCGCCCGGTCGATCGGCCTGGACAAGCGGATCGGGCCGAAATTCCTGCATCCCGGGCCGGGCTATGGCGGCTCCTGCTTCCCGAAGGACACGCTGGCCTTCGTGCAGACCGCGCGCGACGCCGGCGCCCGCCAGCGCCTGATCGAGACCGTGATCGAGGTCAACGAGGCGCGCAAGGAGGAGATGGCGGAGCGCGTCGTCGCCGCCTTCGGCGGCAGCGTCGCCGGCCGGACCATCGCCGTGCTGGGCCTGGCGTTCAAGCAGAACACCGACGACATGCGCGACTCGCCCAGCCTGACCGTGGTGCCGGCGCTGCAGCAGGCCGGCGCCCGGATCCGCGCTTACGACCCGGAGGCGATGAAGGAGGCGGCCAAGCTGCTGACCGACATCGACTACGCCACCAGCGCCTATGAGGCGCTGCGCGGGGCCGACGGCGCGGTGGTGCTGACCGAGTGGAACGAGTTCCGAGCCCTCGACCCGGCTCGGATGGTCAAGCTGATGGGCGGCCCGATCCTGGTCGACCTGCGCAACGTCTACAAGCCGGCGGACATGGAAGCGGCCGGCTTCCGCTATCACAGCATCGGCCGGCCGGTTCCGGGCTCGGCCGGCTGACCCCTCAGGCCCCTGCAAGGACCGTACCCCGATCATGACCCACAGCTTCCACCCCACCGTGCTGCGCGAATACGACATCCGCGGCGTCATCGGCAAAACCCTGAACGCCGCGGACTACCGGGCGGTGGGCGCCGCCTTCGGCACCATCGTCAAGCGCAAGGGCGGCCGGCAGGTGGTGGTCGGCTATGATGGTCGGCTGAGCTCGGTGGAGCTGGAGGCGGCGCTGGTCCAGGGCCTGGCCTCGACCGGGCTGGAGGTGGTGCGCGTCGGGCTGGGGCCGACGCCGATGCTGTATTTCGCCCAGAAGCACCTGGACGCCGATGCCGGGGTGATGGTCACCGGGTCGCACAACCCGCCGGACTATAACGGCATCAAGATGGTGCTGCGCTCCGGCCCGGTCTATGGCGACCAGATCCTCGAGATCGGCCGCCTCGCCACGGCCGGCGACCTGGAGACGGGCGACGGCAAGGTCAGCGACCTCGACCTGCGCGACCTCTATGTCGAGCGCCTGCGGCGCGACTATGACGGCACCCGCGACCTGACCGTGGTCTGGGACAACGGCAACGGCGCCGCCGGCGAGGTGCTGCGCCGCCTGACCGCCAAGCTGCCGGGCAAGCACATCCTGCTGTTCGACGACATCGACGGCCGCTTCCCCAACCACCATCCGGACCCGACCATCCCGGACAATCTGGTGGCGCTGCAGGCCAAGGTGGCCGAGATGAAGGCTGATCTCGGCATCGCCTTCGACGGCGACGCCGACCGCATCGGCGCGATCGACGGCCAGGGCCGGATCATCCCGGGCGACATGCTGGTCGCCGTCTACGCCATCGACGTGCTGCCGCGATACCCCGGCGGCACCGTGATCGCCGACGTCAAGACCAGCAAGACCGTGTTCGACGCGATCGCCAAGCTGGGCGGCACGCCGCTGATGTGGAAGACCGGCCATTCGCTGATCAAGGCGAAGATGGCCGAGGTGAAGTCGCCGCTGGCCGGCGAGATGTCCGGCCACATCTTCTTCGCCGACAAATGGTACGGCTTCGACGACGCGCTCTATTGCGGCGTGCGGCTGGTGGCCCAGGTCAGCCGCAGCGGCGGCACGCTGGCGGCGCTGCGCGACACCTTCCCCAGCACCGTCTCCACCCCCGAGGTGCGGTTCCAGGTCGATGAGAGCCGGAAGTTCGCGGTGATCGACGAGGTGATGGCCCGGCTGCGCCAGGCCGGCGCCGATGTGAACGACATCGACGGCGCCCGGGTGACCACGCCGGACGGCTGGTGGCTGCTGCGCGCCTCGAACACCCAGGACGTGCTGGTGGCCCGGGCCGAGAGCGGCGACGAGGCCGGTCTGGCGCGGCTGAAGGCGCAGATCGTCGACCAGCTGAAGCTGAGCGGCCTGGCCGAACCCAGCTTCACCGCCTCGGCGCATTGAGGCCGGTCGGATCCTTCCCTTGATCTGTCATTGCCGGGCTTGACCCGGCAATCCAGGGGCCACGAAGAACCGCTCTGGCCGCCCCTGGATCCTCGGGTCAAGCCCGAGGATGACAAGGAGGGGGATATTCGCTGCCCCCTACCCGATCCCCCGCAGCCGGGCCATCGCCAGGGCGTCGACATAGGCGCCGTCGCGATAGGCGTAGGCGCGCAGCACGCCCTCCTCGACGAAGCCGAACTTGCGGTAGAGCGCCTGGGCCGGCGCGTTGTCGGTCCACACCGTCAGCTCCAGCCGCTTCAGGTCCAGCCAGTTGTCGGCGGTGTCGATCAGGGCGGCCATCAAGGCGGTGCCGACGCCGCGGCCGGCGAAATCGTCATGCACGCCCATGCCGATCGACGCCGCGTGCGCCCGGCCGCCGTTGCCGCGGCGGATTCCGACATCGCCGATGATCCGGCCCCCGGCGTCGGCGACGATGTGGACATCGTCCGGCGACCGGTCGGCCAGCCATTTCCGGACCGGCTCGAGGGGCAGGAAGGGCGGTCGCAGAGTCCCCCAGCGGAAGCGCGGCTGGCTGTGCAGCTCGGCCAGCCCGGCCGCGTCGCCGATCCCGCTGGCCCGCAGGACGAAGGCGGGCGGCGCGGTCATGCCTCGCCCCCGCCGAGGCCCCGCAGCCGTGCCATCGCCAGAGCGTCGACATAAGCCCCGTCGCGATAGCCATGGGCGCGCAGCCGCGCCTCTTCGACGAAGCCGAACTTGCGGTAGAGGGCCAGGGCCGGCGCGTTGTCGGCCCACACCGTCAGCTCCAGCCGGCGGATGTCGAGCCAATTGTCGGCGGCGTCGACCAGCGCGGCCATCAGCGCCGTGCCGATGCCGCGCCCGTGCCAGGCATCATGCACGGCCATGCCGATCCCGCCGCTGTGCCGCCGGCGCCCCCGGCCGAGGACCAGGTCGGTCAGGCCAACCACTCGCCCCCCGGCCTCGGCGACGATATAGAGGTCGTCGGGCGACCGGTTCTCCAGCCATTTGCGGATGGCATCCGGCGATTCATAGGGCGGCCGCAGCGTGCCCCAGCGGAAGCCGGGCTGCGCCTGCATCTCCGCGACATCGGGCCAGTCCTCGGCCCGCAGCGCCCGCAGGGTGACGGCGGGCGCCGCCTCGCTCATGCCTCCTCCTCGCCGCGGGCGATGGCCACGGCGCGGCGGGCACGGGCGGTGACGGCCGCCCAGTCGCCGGCCGCCACCTCGGCCTTGCCGGCGATCCAGGTGCCGCCGACCACCGCCACGTTCGGCAGCGACAGATAGGCCCGCAGGTTGGATTCGCGCACGCCGCCGGTCGGGCAGAAGCGCATGCCGGCGAAGGGGCCGGCCAGGGCCGACAGCGCCGACTGGCCGCCATAGATCTCGGCCGGGAAGAACTTCAGCACGCCGTAGCCGAGGTCGCGCGCGGCCATGATCTCCGACGGGGTCACCGCGCCGGGCAGGAAGGGAAAGCCTTCCGCCGCCCGCGCCAGCTCCGGCGTCAGGCCGGGGCTGACGCCGAACACGGCGCCGGCGCGGCGCGAGGCCTCGAGGTCGGCCGGGTTCAGCACCGTGCCGGCGCCGACGATCGCGTCCGGCACCTCCGCCGCCATGGCGGCGATGACGTCGAGCGCGGCCTTGGTGCGCAGCGTCACCTCCAGCACCGGCAGGCCGCCCTCGACCAGAGCGCGGGCCAACGGCACCGCCGCCTCGACCGTCTCGACGGTCAGCACGGGGATGATCGGGGCGCGGGCGATGATGGCGTCGACGGTCATGGCGGTTCTCGATCGGGTCATTCGGGTTGCGCCGCACCATAGCAAATTGCGGCGGCCGGACGAGAGGCATCCGCCGAGATGGCCGAGATTCAGGCTCAACGCGTTGCCTCTCCCGCTTGCGAGAGCCTTTCAGAATTCCCAGCACCGCCATTGCGAGGAGGCGAAGCCGACGGAGCCATGACGGCGACATGTGTTCTGAAAAGGTCCCGCAAGCAGGAGAGGCCACGCCTTACCACCGCGGCGCGAACGAATGAGCCGATCTACCCAAGCTTGATCTGCTCTCAGGGGGAACCATGGCGAGAACGGCGAGCTGTGCCTGCGGCGGCCTGCGCGTGACCTGCGCGGCCGAGCCGATCCTGGTGGTTCAGTGCCACTGCCTGGCCTGCCAGCGGCGCACCGGCAGCCCCTTCGGCGTCGCCGCGCTGTTCCGGCGCGAGGATGTCCGGGCGGAGGGGCCGGACCGGTGCTATGAGCGCCCGTCGGACAGTGGCGTCCCGGTGCTGTTCCATTTCTGCCCGAACTGCGGCTCGACCGTGTTCCGGGAGCCGCGCCGCAAGCCGGATGCGGTGGCCGTCGCCGTCGGCACCTTCGCCGATCCGGGCTTCCCAGCGCCGGACCAGGCCATCCATGGGCAGCACCGCCACCCCTGGGTCGGGGAGCCCGGCTGAGGCATTGTCGAATCCGACGCCGGACAGGCGACCAGGGGTGGGAACCGAGGGAGACCCATGATGCGCTATCTGCTGATCGTCCATGTCGACCGCGACCTGACCGGGCGGCTGTCGCCCGAGGAGGGCCGCGACCTGGTGCGCCGCTGCATGGCCGAGGACGACGAACTCCGCCGCAGCGGCCATCTCGTCGCCTGCGGCCCGGTGGCCGAGCCGGAGACCGCCCGGATCGTGCGCCGGCGCGGCGACGCGACCTCGGTCACCGACGGGCCCTATGCCGAGACCAAGGAGCACCTCGGCGGCTTCGTCCTGATCGAGGCGCGCGACATGGAGGAGGCGGTGGCCATCGCCGCCCGGTCGCCGATGGCCGCGATGGGCGCGATCGAGGTGCGCGAGCAGCCGCCGCTGGGCGGGTGAAGACGGCCCTGACCCTCAACCCTTCCCGGCCCGCCGCGCCCGGACCTGGTCCGGCAGGCCGTCATGGTCGCCCATCGGCCGCGCCGGCACGTCGTCCCACCAGTCGGTGCGCATCGGCTTCCGCTCCGGATTGCGCGGGTAGGTGATCCGGTTCTCCGGCTTCGGCGTCTCGCCCACCACCAGCAGCCGGACCTCCACCTCGGTGTTGTTGAGGAAGCTGTGGCACTGGCCGGTGCCGGCCGGGAAGCCGACCGAGTCGCCCGGCTGCAGCCGGTGCAGTACACCGTCCAGCCAGACGTCCGGCGTGCCCTCGATCACATACACGAACTCCTCCTCATGGCTCTCGGCATGGGGGTAGGAGGTGCGGCGGCCGGGCAGCAGCCGCTCGTGATGGATGCCGATGCGCGCCAGGCCGAAATGCCGGCCGAGCGGCGCGCCGATGGCCATCAGCTCGTCATCGCCCTTGTAGTGCCGGTCGTCCGGCCCCTCGATCTCGGTCCAATGCGCGATGCAGGACGGGCGGGCGGTCGGTGCCATGGTCGTCTCCCCGGGCGGCGTTATGGCCGGCGAGGCTAGCCGAGCGCCGTTGCCGACGCCATGTCGCTGACAGATTCGCCACCGAGCCTCCGGGACCATGAGCCGACCGATCGACCGCCGCCGCCTCCTCGCCCTGCTGCCCGCCGGCCTGCTCGGCGCCTGCGCCGAGTCCTTCGGCCCGCCCCCGCCGCGGGTCCGCGTCGTCGACCTGCGGCCCCTGGACGCCACGATGTTCGAGCAGCGCTGGGAGGTGCTGCTGCGGGTGGAGGAGCAGGCCGGCACCGGCCTGCAGGTCGACGCCATGACCGCCACGATCGACCTGAACGGCCAGGAGTTCGGCACCGGCCGTGTCGACCGGCCGTTCCTGCTGCCGGGCCATGGCGAGCAGCAGCTGTCGCTGCCGCTGCGCGGCTCCGGCCTCGGCCTGGTCGACCAGCTGGCGACGATCGGCCGCCGCGGCGAGCTGAAATGGCGGATCGGGGGCGTGTTCCTGAGCGCCGGCCGCCAGATCCCCTATCAGGACGAGGGCACCGTGTTCTCGCTGCGCGACACGCTGAGGGACTCCTTGCTCCCATTCTGACCGCCCAGCACATGGCCCAGCCGCGCCAGCGCCTCGGCCAGTTCGGCCCGGCTGCTTGCGGCGGCGAGGCTGAGGCGCAGGCCCTGCGGCGCCTCCCGCGTCACCGCGAACAGGTCGCCGGCCACCACCTCCACCCCGGCGGCACGGCAGCGGGCCGCCAGCGCGTCGGCGTCGCCGTCCCGCGGCAGCCACAGATGCGGGCTGGCCGGCTGCGCCCCTGGACCTGATTCCGGGGCCACCAGCCCGGGCAAGGCGCGGCGGGCCTGGGCATGGCGGGCCGCGATCTCCGCCCGTTGCCAGGCCAGGCGCCGGGCGGCGGTGCCGTCCTCGATCCAGCGGCAGGCGACCTCGGCCAGCAGCGGCGCCATCGGCCAGCTGGTGGCATGGATCTGCCCGGCCAGCTCGCGCACCGGGGCGCAGGCGCCGGCGATCAGGGCGAAACGCAGCCCGGATGCGACGGTCTTGGACAGGCTGGTGACCAGCACGCCGCGCTCCGGCACCAGCGCCGCCAGCGGCGGCCGGCCGGTCAGCGCGCCGTAGACGTCGTCCTCGACCAGCCACAGCCCGTGCCGGCGGACGACATCCGCGACCTCGGCCTGCCGCGCCGGACCCATCACCGCCCCGGTCGGGTTCTGCAGGTTCGGCACCAGCACCGCGACCCGCGCGCCGGTGGCGCGGACGGCACGGTCCAGCGCCTCGGGCAGCACGCCCTCGCCATCCATGGCGACGCCGTGCAGCGGCAGGCGCAGCCAGCGCGCGGCGGCCTTGAGGCCGGGGAAGGCCAGGTCCTCGACCAGCACCGGCTCGCCGGGGGCGCAGAGCTGGACCAGCACCGCGGTCAGCGCCGCCTGGGCGCCGGCGCAGGGCACCACGTCGGCGGGGCGCAGATGCAGGCCCCGCGCCGCCAGCCAGGCGGCGCCGGCGATGCCGGCCCGCCGCAGCAGCGCCGGCGAGTGATAGGCCAGGGCGGCATCGACCCGCCCCTCGGCGGCGACCGCGGCCAGGGTGGCGGCGAGGTCGGCGGCCTCCGGATCCACCGCCGGGACGTTGGTCGAGAGGTCGATCGGCGCCCCATCCTCCGCCGTCACCGCCCTGAGGCCGAACAGCGCCGCCTCGCGGCTGGCGGCCAGGACATAGGTGCCGCGCCCGACCTCGCCGGAGACCAGGTGCCGCCGCGCCGCCTCGCGATAGGCCTGGGTCACGGTGCTGACATTCAGCCCCAGCCGCCAGGCCAGGTCGCGATGGGTCGGCAGCCGCTCGCCCGGCCGCAGGTCGCCGGCGGCGATGGCATCGGCCAGCGCCTCGACGATGGCGAGGTAGCGCACCGGGCTGCGCCCGTCGAGGCTGGGGACCCACATTCTTGTCTGCCAGACAATGTCTTCGTTGACCCACACAATCCGCGCGGCCGATGCTGAGGTCAATCCCACCCGACCCGGAATGCCGACCATGTTCGACCTGACCGCCCTCGAGGACGCTGCCCGCCTGGTGCATGCCGCCATGGCGCCGACCCCGCAGATCGCCTGGCCGCTGCTGGCCGCGCGCACCGGCTGCGAGGCCTGGGTGAAGCACGAGAACCACACCCCGATCGGCGCCTACAAGGCGCGCAACGGCTTGGTCTTCATCGACGCGCTGCGCCGCCGCCGGCCGGAGCTGCGCGGCATCGTCACCGCGACCCGCGGCAATCATGGCCAGAGCCTGCCCTTCGCCGCGCGCGGCACCGGCCTGGCCGTGACCGTGGTGGTGCCGCAGGGCAATTCGGTGGAGAAGAACGCCGCGATGCGTGCCTTCGGGGCCGAGCTGGTGGAGCATGGCGCCGATTTCGACGAGGCCTACGCCCATGCCCGGCACCTCTCGGAAGAGCGCGGGCTGGAGATGGCGCCCGCCTTCCATCCCGACCTGATGCGCGGCGCCGCCACCTACGCGCTGGAGCTGTTCCGGGCGCAGCCCGACCTCGACACCGTCTATGTGCCGATCGGCATGGGGTCGGGCATCTGCGGCCTGATCCGCACCCGCGACCTGCTGGGGCTGAGGACGAAGATCGTCGGCGTGGTCTCGACCGAGGCGCCGGCGATGGCGCTGTCCTTCGCGGCCGGGCGGGTGGTGACGACCGAGACCGCCCGCACCTTCGCCGACGGCATGGCCTGCCGGGTGCCGGACCCGGAGGCCTTCGCCATCATCCGGGCTGGCGCCGACCGCATCGTGCGGGTGACCGACGACGAGGTCGCCGCCGCCCTGCGCGCCTATTGGACCGACACCCACAACCTGGCCGAGGGCGCCGGCGCGGCCGGCCTGGCGGCGCTGCTGCAGGAGCGGGAGCGGATGCGGGGCAAGCGCGTCGGCCTGGTCCTGACCGGCGGCAACATCGACCTGCCGGTGGCCCGGAAGGTGCTGGCGGAAGGCTAGGAGGGCGGGCGCCGCCGGCCGGCGAGGAAGACCTCGGGCTGGCCGTCCACGGCCAGCTCCAGGCAGCGGGTGACGTCCGGCGAGGTCCAGCGCCGCGCCCATCCCGCCTGCTCGGCATGGTCGGATGGCTGGTCCCAGCTGCTGGCCAGGGTCCGCGCCTCCACCTCGCTGCCGGCGCGGACGATCAGCACCGACCGGGGCTCGCCGCGCCAGATCTCGTCATTCCAGTCGCGGGGATACAGCTTGTAGAACGCCATCCGTCTCCCTCGGCCGGCCGTGCCGGCCGGCCTCTTTCCGTCGTCAGCGGCGGTCCTTGGCCGCCGGGATGCGATGGGCGACGGCTGCCGCCTCGAGCTCCTTGGCGGCCTGCAGCGAGATTGCATGCATGGTCATGTTACCCCGCCGCGCGTAGCGTTCGGCATCCTGGCGCGCCTCGCGGGCCTGACGCTCCGCCGCCCTCGCGGTCCCCGGATCCTTGCCATAGGCCGGAAGCCGGATGTCACCTGCCGTCATATCGAGTTGTCCTCATCGATTCGCGGTCAGCATGACCCGGCCACCCGATCCTGGCCAGATAATATTTCGAAATGATCGGCCGTGGTCCTGGTCATAACGAATTTCCAGAGCAGATCAGGAAAAACAGATTGCCGCCGCGGCTGATGACGTCTTGAGATATACGTGGAGAACTTCGCATCGACGATTTTTGCAGACACGATCCCGGATTCGATATAATCTGGTTTTCTCGGAATTTATTGAGAGCCCGATGTGCTGAAGTGCCCGTGGCGACGGAGCGCACTTGCGTATGCATGCGTGCCGCCGGTTCCGGCCGTGGCACGCTGGAACGGGCCGCCCCTGACCGCGCCCCCGCCGGGCGCAGAAATGCAGGAATGAGCGACAACCGATACGCCGTGGGCAGCACCGTCTACATCTGGCGGCGGCCCAGCCCCAGCACCGCGCTCTCCGGCGCCTATGCCGTGGTGGCGCATTATCCGAGCGAAACCTCCGGCCGGCTCTACCGGGTGCGCAGCGTGCTCGGGACCGAGGAGCGCATGGTGCCCGAGGCCGATCTTTCCGCCGTGCCGCGCAGCACCGACATCGTGGAGCGCGCGCCGCGCAAGCAGCGCAGCGCCTGAGAACGGCAGGGCCGGAGATGGGTGAGATGTCCCGCGCCGAAGCCGCGGCGTTCGATTGCCAGACCTGCGGCGCGTGCTGCGCCTATTCCCGCGATTGGCCGCGGTTCTGGACCGAGAGCCAGGCCGAGATCGAGCGGGTTCCCCGCCGCTACCGCGATGATGCCTCCGCGGCCATGCGCTGCGACGGCGACCGCTGCAGCGCCCTGGAGGGCGAGGTCGGCCGCGCCACACGCTGCGCGGTCTATGCCGATCGGCCGGTGGTCTGCCGCGACTGCATGCCCGGCGACGACGCCTGCCGGATCGCCCGGGCCGGGCTGGGGCTCGCGGCATGAGACTTCCTGTGTCAACCAGAGTGTGTGGGCGGGGCCCTGAAGGTCTTTGCGGCGGTGTGCTTGGCGGGGTCGTAGGGCTGTTGATCGGTCCAGGCGCGCCAGAGGACGCGCGCCCATGCGCGGCCAAGGATGCGGATGGCATGGGGATGGTCGCAGCCGCGGGCCCTGGCGCGCTTGTAGACGTGGGCGGCCCAGGGGCTCTGGTGTCGGGAGTTGTCGGCGAAGCAGGTGATGGCGGCGTCGCATGGCGATGGGCCTGCAACAAGCGCTTGCGCGCCGCCATCACCTGCTTCGCCGACAACTCCCGACACCAGAGCCCCTGGGCCGCCCACGTCTACAAGCGCGCCCATGCGCGGCCAAGGATGCGGATGGCATGG
>NZ_NHON01000011.1:114805-210068 GCF_002195995.1 Inquilinus limosus | reverse complement strand
GTCGAGGACCGGCCGTTGGGCTCGGTGATGGCCGGTCTGGCCTGCGGCCTGGGCCTGACCGAGGAATGGGGCCGCTGGTCGCCCGCCTGGCCGGGCACGCCGGACCCGGCCCGCCCGGCCGGCGACGCGGCCRAGRTCGAGGCCGAGCGGGCCCGGCGCCGGGACGCCGCCGTCGCCGCGGTCGAGCGCAGCTTCGCCGACCTCCGCGACCCGGCCCGGATCCCCGGGATCCGCGCCGGGCTGGCGGCCCGGGTGCGGGAGGCGGACGTCATCGCCTGGCTCGACACCGAGACCACGCAGACCGTCGCCCGCCGCCTCTGCCGCTCCCTCGGCATCGACCCCTACAACTGCTTCGAAAAGCCGGACGTCGCCGACACCGGGTGAGGGGATGGGCCGGGGCCACCCCCTCACCCGAAATCGCTGCGCGATTTCGACCTCTCCCCGGGGAGAGGTGATCAATCCCTCTCCTCGGGGAGAGGGAGGGGCCTGGCGCGAAGCGACGCGAGGGCGAGGGGGCAGCCCGGCGGGGATCGATCCCGGCCGAAGCGTGTTAGCGAAGTGACGCCTGCCGCCGCGGGCGGCTTTCGACACCGCAGCCGGACCGCCGATGATCAATTTCGACAATCTCTGGGCCCTGTTCGCCTTCTACGGCCTGAACGCGCTGTACGCGATCGTGCTGCTCGGCCTCGGCTGGTGGCTGGCGCGGTTCATCGAGCGCTGGATCCTGCGCCTGGCCCACAGCACCCGCCATGTCGACCCGACCATCGCCGATTTCCTGGCGTCGCTGGTGCGCTACCTGGTGCTGGCGGTCGTCGTCATCGCCGTGCTGCAGATCTTCGGCATCCAGACCACCAGCCTGGTGGCGGTGCTGGGCGCCGCCTCCCTGGCCATCGGCCTGGCCTTGCAGGGCACGCTGTCGAACCTGGCGGCCGGCGTCATGCTGCTGATCTTCCGGCCGTTCAAGCTCGGCGACGCGGTCGAGGTCGCGGGCAAGGCGGGCACGGTGCGGTCGCTGTCGCTGTTCATGACCGAACTGGTGACGGCGGCCAACGTCCAGATCCTGCTGCCCAATGGCGCGGTCTGGGGCACGGCCATCATCAACAACACCACCTATCCGGGCCCGGCGAAGATGGAGCTGGCCTTCCAGGCGCCGGCCGGCCCTGCGGGCGACGACCTGGCCCGCGACATCGTCGCGGCGCTCAAGGCCGATCCGCGCGTGGTGCCGGGGACGGAGCCCGGCGTCGCCGTGTCGAAGCTGGTCGACCTGTCGAAGCCCGGCGCCGGGGTGGTGGAGCTGACCGCCACGGCCTCCGTCGCCACCGCCGATGTCGGCGCCGTGAAGGCGGCGCTGATGCAGCGGATCAACCGCAGCATGGGGCGCCTGACCGCGGACGGCCTTGCCTCGGAAGCGCCTGCCTCCTAAAAACCGCGGGCAACCGGAAGATCTGCCCGCATGTCCTCGCTCGCCTCGAAGCTGACCGAAACCGTCGCCGCCGCCTTCGCCGCCGAAGGGCTGCCGCCGGAGCTCGGCCACGTCACCGTCTCGAACCGGCCGGATCTCGGCCAGTTCCAGTGCAACGGGGCGCTGCCGGCGGCCAAGCGCGTCGGCGCCAACCCGCGCGAGATCGCCCAGCGCGTCGCCGACCGGCTGGCGGCGGACCCGCGGTTCCAGGCCGTGTCGCTGGCCGGACCGGGCTTCATCAACCTGTCGCTGACCGACGCCGTGCTGGCCGGCCATGTCGATGGCCAGGCGCGGGACGAGCGGCTGGGCGTGCCGAAGACCAACCCGCCGCGCCGGGTGGTGCTGGATTACGGCGGGCCGAACATCGCCAAGCCGATGCATGTCGGCCACCTCCGCGCCTCGATCATCGGCGACAGCCTGCGCCGCATCGTCCTGTTCGCCGGCGACGAGGCGGTCGGCGACGTGCATATGGGCGACTGGGGCACGCCGATGGGCATGGTGATCAGCGAGATCGCCCGCCGCCAGCCGGACCTGCCCTATTTCGACCCGGACTTCACCGGCCCGTACCCGGCCGAGAGCCCGGTGACGATGGAGGATCTGGAGGTCCTGTATCCCGCCGCCTCGCAGGCGTCGAAGGCCGACCCGGCGCGGATGGAGGAGAGCCGCAAGGCGACCGCCGAGCTGCAGGCCGGCCGGCCCGGCTACCGGGCGCTGTGGCAGCATTTCATCGACGTCTCGATCGCCGGCATGAAGCGCGAGTTCGACTCGCTCGGCGTGCGGTTCGACCTGTGGAAGGGCGAGGCCGCGGTCCACGACCTGATCGAGCCGATGGTCGAGGAGCTGGAGGCCAAGGGCTTCGCCGAGACCGATGACGGCGCCGTCATCGTCCGCGTCGCCGAGGAGGGCGACAGGAAGGAGGTGCCGCCGCTGATCCTGGTCAAGTCGGACGGGGCCTTCACCTACGGCACCACCGACCTCGCCACCATCGTCGACCGGCGGCAGTCGCTGGACCCGGACCTCGGCCTCTATGTCGTCGACCGGCGCCAGTCGCTGCATTTCGAGCAGGTGTTCCGCGCCGCCCGCAAGGCCGGGCTGAACGGCAAGTCGGACCTGGAGCATCTCGGCTACGGCACCATGAACGGGCCGGACGGCAAGCCGTTCCGGACCCGCGCCGGCGGCGTCATGAAGCTCTACGACCTGTTGGACACCGCCACCGAGATCGGCCTGAAGCGGCTGGAGGAGGCGCATCTGGCCGAGGGCTATCCGGAGGAGGAGCGGCGCGAGATCGCCCGCCGGGTCGGCATCGCCGCGGTCAAGTTCGCCGACCTGTCGAACAACCCGTCCTCGGACTATGTGTTCGACCTCGACCGCATGCTGCGCTTCGAGGGCAAGACCGGCCCGTACCTGCAATACGCCGCGGTGCGCGCCAAGTCGCTGCTGCGCCGGGCGGACGGGCAGGGCGACGCGCCCGGCACCATCCTGCCGGCGGCGAACGAGGCCGACCGCGCGTTGATGCTGCAGCTGGGCCAGCTGCCCGACGCGGTGCGCAACGCCTATGACAAGCGGGCGCCGAACGAGCTGTGCGACTTCGCCTACGCCCTGGCGCGCGAGTTCAGCCGCTTCTACGACGCCTGCCATGTGCTGAGCGAGCCGGATCCGGCGCGGCGCGCCTCCTGGCTCGGCCTCGCGGCGCTGACGCTGCGGCAGCTGGAGCTGGCGCTGGGCCTGCTCGGCATCGAGATCCCGGACCGTATGTAAGCCAACGAATTTGGTGTATCGTCCGACCAAAGGTGGAATGACGGGGTAGGAACCGCCATTTTACCATGAGGGCAGAACGCCCCGCCGCGGACCGCCGTCCGCGGGTCGAATGGAAGAGGACGGGTGACCATGACCGGTACTGCCGACCAGAGCGCCGCGCTCAGCGCCGCCTGGGCCGAGCCCTGGGCGTCTGCGGTCGAATACTGGGTCGATGCGGCGCAGCGCAGCGTCCTGTTCTGGGACGTGATGCGCCAGCGCGGCAACCAGTACCTGACCCATGCCGCCGACCCGACGCCGCATGTGCTGTCCTATGAGTTCGAGCTGATCCTCGACGGCCGCACGCTGGAGCGGCCCTGCAACTACATGCTGGTGCGGATCGTGCCGCCCGAGGGCGTGACGGTCGACCCGGACAAGCGGCCCTTCGTCATCGTCGACCCGCGCGCCGGCCACGGCCCGGGCATCGGCGGCATGAAGCCGGAAAGCCAGATCGGCCGCGCCCTCCGCGCCGGCCATCCCTGCTACTTCATCGGCTTCCTGCCGGTGCCGGTGGCCGGCCAGACGCTGGAGGATATCGGCCGGGCGCAGGCCGAGTTCCTGCGCATCGTCGCCGAGCGCCACCCGAAGGCCGAGGGCAAGCCCTGCGTCATGGGCAACTGCCAGGCCGGCTGGGCGCTGGCGATGCTGGCCGCGGTCAAGCCCGGCATCGTCGGGCCGATGATCCTGGCCGGCGCGCCCTTGTCCTACTGGGACGGGCCGCGCGGCAAGAACCCGATGCGCTATCTCGGCGGCTTGGCCGGCGGCGGCTGGCCGGCGGCGTTCAGCGCCGATCTCGGCAACGGCCGCTATGACGGCGCCCATCTGGTGCAGAACTTCGAGAGCCTGAACCCGTCCAACACGCTGTGGTCGAAGCAGTACAACCTGTACAGCAAGATCGACACCGAGGTGGCGCGCTATCTCAGCTTCGAGAAGTGGTGGGGCGGCTACGTCCAGCTCAACGCCAACGAGATCGAGACCATCACCGAGGATCTGTTCGTCGGCGACAAGCTGACGGCCGGGCAGCTCGAGGTCTCCGACCACCGCAAGATCGACCTGCGCAATATCACCTCGCCGATCGTGGTGTTCTGCTCGCAGGGCGACAACATCACCCCGCCGCAGCAGGCGCTGGGCTGGATCCTCGATTTGTACGATTCGACCGACGACATCGTCGCCAACGGCCAGACCATCATCTACGCCATCCACGACGACATCGGCCATCTCGGCATCTTCGTCTCCGGCCGCGTCGCGGCGAAGGAGCACAACGAGTTCATCCAGAACATCGACCTGATCGACACGCTGGCGCCCGGCCTCTACGAGGCGGTGATCATCGAGAAGCAGGCCGACGACCCGAATGCCGCGCTGATCCGCGGCGACCATGTGGTGCGGTTCGAGGCGCGCAGCATCAACGACCTGCGCGCGCTGGGCATCAACACCACCGAGGAGGACAAGGCCTTCGCCACCGCGGCGCGGGTGTCCGAAATCAACCGCGCGCTCTACACCTCGACCGCCCGGCCGCTGGTCCAGGCCCTGGCCAACGAGCCGGCGGCGGAGCTGGGGCGGCGGATGAACCCGCTGCGCCTGCAGTATTCGCTGTTCTCGAGCCGCAACCCGGCGATGGCGCCGGTCGCGGTGGCGGCCGAACTGGTGCGGGCGAACCGCCGGCCGGCGGCGCCGGACAACCCGTTCCTGGCCTTCCAGGACCTGGTGTCGAGCCAGATCGTGGCCGCGCTGGACGGCTGGCGCGACTGGCGCGACCGCTGGATCGAGGGCAGCTTCTACGCGATCTACGGCAACCCGGTGCTGCAGGCGATGCTGGGGATCGGCGACGAGACCCTGGCCGACCGCCGCCCGCCGCGCCGCAACGAGCCGGAAGAGGAGCGCGAGGCGCTGCGCGACAAGGTCGCCGAGGGCGACGTCCATGCCGCCGTGCTGCGCGCCATCCTCTACGTGATCTGGCCGATGCGGGCGGTGGATGAGCGCGGCTTCGCCACGCTGCGCCAGCTCTATGCCGACCGGCTGCCGGGGCACTGGACCTCGCTGGCCGACTTCAAGGCGGCGATGCGCGAGCAGTACCTGATCCTGCGCTGGCTGCCGGAGGAGGCGATGACCGCCCTGCCGGAGCTGCTGCCGGAGGCTGCCGAGACCCGCACCGACGCCTTCGCCGTGATCGAGGCTGCGGCCTCCGCCGCCGGCCCGGTGGCGGGCGAGGTCAAGCTGCGCCTCGACCGCATGCGCGAGGTCTTCGCCGCCGCTCCGGCGGAAGCCGCGGCCAAGCCGGCCCCGGTGCGCCGCGGCCGCACCGGGCGGCCGCTGAAGGTGGTGAAGTAGGCGCTAGGGCCGGCCGCTCAGTTGCCCTGGTAGCGGCCGGCGAAGCGGCCGTGCAGGCCGCAATAGGCCGGCTCGCAGCCATGGTCGGTCAGCGTCGCGCCCTGGCCGGCGAAGCTCAAGTCGATCGAGCAGTGCTGGTCGTCGCCCATCGGCGACTCCGGGTCGGTCCAGCGGGCGCCGGCCTTGGCCGGTGTCGCGCCGTCCAGCTCGATCCGGCAGACGGGGTAGGTCGGCGCTGCCCCGACCGTGTCGATCCGCGCCGCCAGGGTGCCGTCCGGGAACGGGACGACGGTCATCCAGCCATTGCCGTCGGCATAGCCGTAGACGCCGGTGACGCGGCCCTTGTCGTAGCCGGACGCCAGCGCGGCGAAGCGGGTCATGTACTGGCCGCTGAGGCAGTTGCGCAGGCCCTCCGCCGGGCACTTGTTGCGGGCGGCCAACCAGGCGCGCTGGCCGTCGCGCAGCCTGGCCCCGCCGCCGGACCGCAGCGCGGCGTAGAGCCGGCCCATGGTGTGGTCCAGCCAGGACAGGGAGGGATCGGCGCAGATCGCCTTCTCCACCGCCGTGCCGGCCTGGTTGCAGTCGAAGCTGGGCGCGGTCTGGGCGGCGGCGGGCGCCGCGGCCAGAAGCGCGAGACCGGACAGCAGCAGGGCGGAATGGAGAGCGGCGCGCATCACCCCAGGCTCCGGATCGCCGCGACGGCCGCCTGCGGGTCGGTCCAGCCCTCGGCCGTGACGAGCCGGAAATCGGCCTCCGGCACCGCCGCGACGCAGGGCACTTCCATCATTTCGGTCCACCAGGACACGATCTCGGCATCGGCGTCGAAGCCGATGAAGTCGGCGCCGGCCTCGCCGGCCTCCATCGCCTCGTGCCGGCTGGCGCCGGCCAGCACGCCGACGATCGCCTGGGCGCCGACGGCCTTGCGCGCCGCGGCATAGGCGCCGGGGCCGACGACGACGCCGTCGCAGCTTGTCCTGGCCGCCAGGGCGGCATCGTCGCGCAGCAGGAAGGCGACGCCCTGCTCCTGCGCGATATCGCGCAGCCGCTCGATCACGGCCTTCGCCGCGGCCGGGTCGGCGGGCACCGCCATCTCGACGCAGGCAACGTCGCCGGCGCCGAGGGCGGCCGCGAACACCGCCGGATCGAGCTCCGGCGGGATCGCGATGTAGATGCGGGCGTCGCTCAGGATCTACTCCTTGCCCTGGAAGATGCGGACCAGGGTGTCCAGCAGCTCCAGCGCCTCGTCCCGCGGCCGGCGGAAGCAGTTGCGGCCGATGATCGAGCCGTTGCCGCCGCCGTCGCGGATGGCGCGGGCGTCGTCCAGCACCGAGGCGGTGTCCTTGGCGGCGCCGCCGGAGAACACGACGATGCGGCGGCCGGCGAAGCAGGAGCGCATGACCTCGGCCACGCGCTCGGCCTGGGTGCCGATCGCGATCCTGGCGCCGTCGAACTCCTTCTTCGCCTCCTTCTGCTCGATGAAGTCGGTCGGCAGCTTGACCTTGATGACATGGGCGCCGAGCTGGCTCGCCAGATGCGCGGCATAGGCCACCACGTCGATCGCAGTCTCGCCGTCCTTGCTGATGTTGCCGCCGCGCGGATAGGACCACAGCACGGTCGGCAGGCCGACGGCCTTGGCCTCGCGGATCAGCTCGGCGATCTCCTCCATCTGCTCCAGCCCTTGGTCGGAGCCGGGATAGATGGTGAAGCCGATGGCGGTGCAGCCCAGGCGCAGCGCGTCCTCGACCGACCCGAAGATCGCCTGGTCGGCGTCCTCCTTCAGGCGGGACAGGCTGTTCGAATGGTTCAGCTTCAGGATGGTCGGCACCTGGCCGTACAGCTTGCCGGTCGAGACCTCGAGCTGGCCGAGCGGCGCGGCATAGGCGTTCAGCCCGGCATCGATCGCCAGCTGGTGGTGGTAGAACGGGTCGTAGCCGCCGGGATTGACGGCGAAGCTGCGGGCCGGGCCGTGCTCGATCCCCTGGTCGACCGGCAGGATGATCATCTTGCCGGTGCCGCCGAGACGGCCGTTCATCAGGAGCTGCGCGAGCTTGGCCTTCACGGCCGGGTTCTCGCTGTCGTAGTTCGACAGGATCTTCTGCACGCGCGGGCTGATTCTCATCGTCCGTCTTCCTCGAGGCGGTGGATCGGGTCGGCTGCAATCCCTAGCCGAGTGGGTCGGCTTGTTCAACGCCGCCGGCGCACAAATGTTTCGTGATAAATGTAGGATGAATCCACCCGCACTACACCGCTTCGGTGCGCGTCCGGATCGAGGACAGCATCAGGCTGGTCTCGGTCTGCGAGATGCCTTGGACCTGGCGGATCCGCCGCAGTGTCTGGTCGAATTCCTCCAGAGTCGCCGTCTCGATCTCGGCGACGATGTCCCAGCGGCCATTGGTCGAGTGCAGCGCCCGCACCTCGGGGAAGCCGCGCAGCCGCTGGATCACCCGGTCGGCGGCCTGGCCCTCGACCTCGACCATGGTGATGGCGCGGACCTGGTTCGGCTGGCTGCCGGCCTTGACCACGATGGTGAAGCCCTGGATCACGCCGGTGTCGACCAGCCGGTCGATCCGCGCCCGCACCGTGGCGCGGGAGACGCCGAGCGCCGGCGCCAGGGTCGAGACGGGGGTGCGGGCATCGGCCCGCAGCAGCGACAGCAGCTTGTGATCGAGATCGTCCATTCTGATCGGTCTGCCTTGGCAATTTGCGTAGTCTGCTGAGCAAAATAGCCAAGATGCCGGCTTTATGTCACCTCCTGGCAGGGGGATAATCGGCTCTCAATCCTCCGCCAACAGGGATGGCCGGACATGGACGGAACCGATCGCACGCAGCAGCGGCCCCCGCGCATCGCTTTGGTGGGCGCGCCGGTCGAGGTCGGGGCCGGCCATCGCGGCGCCATCATGGGCCCGGCTGGGCTGCGCACCGCCGGCTTGCTGCCCAGCCTGCAGGGCCTCGGCTTCGAGGTCGAGGACCACGGCGACCTGGCGCCGGCGCGGCCGCTGCCGGCCGTGGCCGAGACACCGCAGATGCGCTTCCTGCCGGAGATCGCCGGCTGGTCCCGGGTGCTCAGCGACCGCGCCTATGCGCTGATGAACCAGGGGACACTGCCGATCTTCCTCGGCGGCGACCACAGCCTGTCGATGGGCTCGGTCAACGGCGTGCTGCGCCATTGCCGCGAGGCCGGGCGCGAGCTGTTCGTGCTGTGGCTCGACGCCCACACCGACTTCAACACCCCGGCGACCACGCCGTCGGGCAACATGCACGGCATGTCGGCGGCGCTGCTGTGCGGCGAGCCGGGGCTGGACGACGTGTTCGGGGCCGAGACGCGCGAGCGGCTGGACCCGCAGAACCTGACCATCCTCGGCGCCCGCTCGATCGACCGTGAGGAGCGGGCGCTGCTGCGCCGCCGCGGCGTCGAGGTGTTCGACATGCGCCTGGTCGACGAATACGGCGTCGCGGTGCTGATGCGCCGGATCCTCGACAAGGTCGCGGCGCGGAACGGCGTGCTGCATGTCAGCCTCGACGTCGATTTCCTCGACCCGTCGATCGCGCCGGGCGTCGGCACTACCGTGCCGGGCGGGGCGACCTACCGCGAGGCGCATCTGATCATGGAGATGCTCTACGACAGCGGCCTGGTCGGGTCGCTCGACGTGGTCGAGCTGAACCCCTTCCTCGACGACCGCGGCAAGAGCGCCCTGCTGCTGGTCGACCTGGTCTCCAGCCTGTTCGGGCGGCAGATCATCGACCGGGTCGGGGCGGTGGAACGCGCGGCCTCGGGCGCCCAATAGCCGCGAACCGACAGGACGGGAACAGGAGCAGGATCATGGCCACATCGGCGACCACTCTCATCGAGACCGAAGCCCGCCTCGGCGCCTACAACTACAAGCCGCTCGACGTCGTGCTGTCGCGCGGCGAGGGCGTCTGGGTCTGGGATGTCGACGGCAACCGCTACCTCGACTGCCTGTCGGCCTATTCCGCGGTGAACCAGGGCCATTGCCACCCGAAGATCCTGGCGGCGATGGTCGAGCAGGCGCAGAAGTTGACCCTGACCTCGCGCGCCTTCCGCAACGACCAGCTGGCGCTGTTCTACGACGAGATCGCGGCGCTCACCGGCTCGCACAAGGTGCTGCCGATGAACAGCGGCGCCGAGGCGGTGGAATCCGCGGTCAAGGCGGTGCGGAAATGGGGCTATGAGGTCAAGGGCGTGCCCGACGGCCAGGCCGAGATCATCGTCTGCGAGAACAACTTCCACGGCCGCACCCTGGGCATCGTCGGCTTCTCGACCGACCCGGATGCGCGCGGCGGCTTCGGGCCCTTCGCGCCCGGCTTCAAGGTCGTGCCCTTCGGTGACGCCACCGCCTTCGAGGCCGCGATCACTCCGAACACGGTGGCCTTCCTGGTCGAGCCGATCCAGGGCGAGGCCGGGGTGATGATCCCGCCGGCCGGCTACTTCAAGACCGTGCGGGAGCTGTGCACCCGGCACAATGTCACCCTGATCCTGGACGAGATCCAGACCGGGCTCGGCCGCACCGGCAAGCTGCTGGCCGAGGCGCATGAAGGCATCGAGGCCGACGTCACCCTGGTCGGCAAGGCGCTGTCCGGCGGCTTCTACCCGGTCTCGGCCGTGCTCTCGAACTCTGAGGTGCTGGGCGTGCTCAAGCCCGGCCAGCACGGCAGCACCTTCGGCGGCAACCCGCTGGCCTGCGCCGTCGCCCGCATGGCGCTGAAGGTGCTGGTCGAGGAGGGGATGATCGAGAATGCCGAGCGCCAGGGCGCCTATTTCCAGGCCGAGCTGGCCGGGCTGCGCAGCAACCTGATCCGCGAGGTGCGCGGCCGCGGCCTGATGCTGGCGGTCGAGCTGCATCCGGAGGCCGGCGGCGCCCGCCGCTACTGCGAGGCGCTGCAGAAGCGCGGCGTGCTGGCCAAGGACACCCATGGCGACACGATCCGCATCGCGCCGCCGCTGGTGATCACCCGCGACCAGGTCGACTGGGCGATGGAGCAGTTCGCCGCGGTGATGACCGGGACGGCCTGAGGCCCTTCGCAAATGCTACTGGCGTGGCCGTCTGACGGCGGTTTCTGCGCTTCCGGTGCTCACGGACTTTAACGTCCGCTGCGCGCCGGTTCTCGAAACCGCCGCCAGCCGACTCACGCCAGCGCATTTCCAAAGGACCTCAGCCTCTTTCTCGCAGCCGGCTACTGCTGGTTCGAGACGATGACCGCGACGCGGCGGTTCTCGCGTCGCCCGGCCGAGGAGCGGTTGTCCTCGACCGGCGCGCTCATGCCCATGCCGACCACCTGCATGTCCCGGGCCGGGATGCCGGCCGCGGCGAGGGCGTCGGCGACCGCCTGCGCCCGGCGCTGCGACAGCGCCAGGTTGTAATCCGGCGTGCCGTAGTCGTCGGTGTGGCCCTCGACCCGCAGCCGATGGATGTCGACCGACAGCAGCGCCCGCGCCAGCTGGCCGATGGACTCGCGCTGGCCGGCGGCGAGCGTGGCCTCGTTGGTGCCGAACAGCAGCTTGCTCGACATGCCGAACTCCCAGCCGCTGCTGGTCAGCTCGAAGCCCTGCTGCTTCAGCAGCGCGATCTGGGCCGGGGTCAGGCCGGACTGGCAGCCGGCCAGGACCGGCGCGGCGAGGCCGGCGAGGGTGAGCGACAGGGCGGTGCGCCTAGTGACGAGAAGCAATCTGGGTCCCCCGTTCTTCGAATAATGGCTCCGGCCCGGCGGCGAGCTCCCGTCCGCCGGGCCGGAGGCGTTTGGCGAGATACATGGCGGCATCGGCCCGCTGCAGCAGCGCGGCGCCGTCCAGGGCATGGTCCGGGAACACGGCGATGCCGATGCTGACCGAGGCGGTGACGGCGTCGCCGTCCGGCAGCCGCACCGGCTGCTGCAGGCTGGCCAGGATGTCGTCGGCGACATGCAGCGCGTCGGCGATCTCGGTGACCGGGGCCAGCAGCACGGCGAACTCGTCGCCGCCCAGGCGGGCCACCAGGTCGGTCTTGCGCAGCTGATCCCGCACCCGCGCGGCGACGGCCGCGAGGACGGCGTCGCCGGCGGCGTGGCCGAGATCGTCATTGGTCTGCTTGAAGTTGTCGCTGTCGAGGAACAGCACCGCGACGCGGTGCTGCGCCGCCGCGGCCTCCTGCAGCGCGCCGGTCAGCCGCACCTCGAAGCTGGCGCGGTTCGGCAGGCCGGTCAGGCTGTCATGGCTGGCCTGATGCGCCAGGGATTCGTTCTCGCGCTGCAGCCGCGCCTGCCACGCCTCCAGCTCGCCGAGCAGGGCGTTGAAGTCGCCGGCCAGCTCGTTCAGCTCGGCGATCGCCGCCGGCGGCACGCGCCGGTCGAAGGTCCGCTGGGTGCGGACCCGGTGGGCCACCGTGGCCAGCGTCTGCAGCGGGCCGACGATGCCGGCCACCAGATAGCGCGACAGCAGCAGCGCGCTTAGCGCGCTCAGCACGATGCAGACCAGCACGACGACGGCCCCGATCGCCAGGAAGCGCAGCAGGCCGCGGGCATTGCCGTGCAGCTCGACGCGCCCGATCCCGGCGCCGTCATGGCTGATCGGCTGCAGCACGGGCGAGGCGAAGATGATATCGGCCAGGCGATGATCCAGCTCGGCCAGGGCCGACCCTCCTGGGCGCTGCCAATGGGCGAACAGCGCGCCATGGGCGTCGAACACATTGGCCTCGGCCACGCCGCCTTCGGCGGAGGCGATCAGGCCCAGCGCCTCCTCGGCCGCGGCGCGGTCCTTGAACACCAGCGCGGCCTCGACCGTGTAGCTCATCGAGGTCGCGATCAGCTGCAGGTTGCTGCCGGCATAGGCGCGCAGGGCGGCGAAGCCGGCGACGGTCAGGGTCAGCCCGGCCAGCGTCACCGCCAGAAGGGCGACGCCGAGATGGGCCCGCCGCAGCACCCGCCGCAGCGGCGGCCGAGGCTCCCGGGCGTCGCCCCGCCGGCTCACGGCGCCGTCTCCTTGCGCCGGCCGAGCTGCAGCACCTTCGGGCTCACCCGGACGCCGCCGCGGGCCACGGAATCGAGGTTGATCTGGAACGACACCTGGGTGCCCCGGACCTGCAGGCAGAACATGCCGCCGACGGTGCAGCTGTCGTCCTGCTCGCTGATGCTGAGCACCGGGCGGCCGGCCAGGCGTTCGAAGATCTGCCGCCGCTCGGCCTCGCCGACCCGGCCGAGATAGACGACGTCGCAATCCTCGCCGGGCGATCCGTCGGTACCAAGGCGATCTCCCAGGACCGGGCGGCCCGAGGGCTGCACGGCGCCGGCCAGGAGGTCGCGGGCATAGTCGGCCGGGCCGATCACGCACAGGCGCAGCCGCGGCGGCTCGACCGGCCAGCGGGTGTAGCTGATGATCCCCATCACCACCTGCTGGACCGCGGCGGCGCTGTCCCGCGGCGGGTCCTGGGCCCGGCCGGGCATGGCCAGGGCCAGCAGCGCGGCGCCGGCTGCCGCCAGCGCGCGGATGGCGCGCCGCAGCGGCAGCCCTGGACGCCCCCCGGCGACGGGCGCGCGCCGGTCAGGCCCGCAAGGCGGTCCGGCTGTGGCCGGGGGAGGCGAGGATCGGCCGATCGGCGGCTGGGATGGTCGGGCGAAAGGCGCGCGATCGGCACGGCGTCGGAACAACGGGATCTCGGGACAATCTCGGGCTGCGGCAATGATCATTCGTCTGCCGCCTTGCATCAGGCCGCATGGACGATGCCGAGGATAACATCGTTACGCCGCAGGAACATCCTGAGACCGTGCCAAAGTTGAGACGATCCGGCCGGGCTGACGCTTCAGGGCAGCCGGGTCCTGGTGTAAGAGGAGCCCATGGAAGTGCTGACCGACCTCGCCGTCCAGGTCCTCGAGACGGCGGACCCACTGCACAAGATCGAGCTGAGCCACCAGGCCGCCGCGGCCTGGCGCCAGCGCGCGATCCCTGTGCTCGGCACCCGCCGCCCGCCGCCACGGCCGGCCCGCCCGGCGCAGCCGGAGCTGCGGCGGCCCGGCGACATGCCGAAGCGCCGGCTGGGCGGGGAGGCGGGGCGGATCGCCCTGCTGCACGCCTTGGCGCATATCGAGCTGAACGCGATCGACCTGAGCTGGGACCTGATCGCCCGCTTCGCCACGGCGGAGACGCCGGAGGGGTTCTTCGACGACTGGGTCAAGGTCGCCGACGAGGAGGCGACGCATCACGGCCTGCTGTCGGTGCGGCTGAACCAGCTCGGCTCCGCCTACGGCGCCCTGCCGGCGCATGACGGGCTGTGGCAGGCGGCGGAGGAGACGGCGGAGGACCTGCTCGGCCGGCTCTCGGTGGTGCCGCTGGTGCTGGAGGCGCGCGGCCTGGACGTGACGCCGGAGACGGTGGAGCGGCTGGAGCGGGCCGGCGATGCCGACAGCGCGCGCATCCTGCACCGGATCTACACCGACGAGATCGGCCATGTCGCCGCCGGCCGGCGCTGGTTCGAATGGGAGTGCGGCCGCCAAGCCATGCCGCCGGTCCCGACCTATCACGCGCTGGTGCGCCGCTATTTCCGGGCCAAGCTGAAGCGGCCCTTCAACGTGCCGGCCCGCGACCTGGCCGGCTTCGCTGCCGCCTTCTACGAGCCGCTGGCGGAGTAGGGATCAGCCCTTGCGCTCGTAGATCACATACAGTTTGCGGGCCGAGGTCACGTTTGCCCAGGTCCCGGTGAAGCCGGCCGGAATGACGAAGCTTGCCCCGGCCTCGAAGCGGCGGATGCCGCCGGATTCGTCGGCGAGTTCCACCGTCCCGGACAGCAGGTGGCAGAACTCCTCCTCGGTGTAGGTTACGCGCCAGGCACCGATCGCGCCTTCCCAGATCCCCGAGGAGAACTGGCCGCTCGGATCGTCGTAGAAGTTGCGCACCGTCTGCACCGGGTCGCCGGCCAGCACCTTGGCCGGATCCGGCCGGTAGGTCGTGTCCTCGGACCGGGCGGCGGCGAAATCGACGATGTCGGCGGCGGTCTTGCTCATGGCGGCCTCGCATGCGGGAGGCGCGAGACTGCCGGCTTCAGCCGGTGCTGTCGAGGCTCCAGGAGGGGCGGGCGAAGCGCTCGGCCATGAAGTCGACGAAGCTGCGCACCTTGGCCGACAGGGTGCGAGCCGGCGGGTAGACGGCGTGGATCCCGAGCTCCGGCAGCCGCCATTCCGGCAGCACCTGCACCATCCGCCCGGCGGCCAGGTCCGGCGCGGCGATGAAATCCGGCTGCCGGGCGATGCCGTAGCCCTCCCGGATCGCCGCCTGGATGGCGTCGCCATTGTTGATCTGCAGCCGGGCGTTGACGCGGATGCGCGCCTCGCCCTCCGGGCCGGTCAGCACCCATTCGCCCCGGTCGCCGCCATAGGCATAGGCGATGCAGCGATGCTGGGCGAGGTCGGAGGGATGCTGCGGCGTGCCGTGCGTCGCGAGATAGGACGGAGCGGCGCAGAGCAGGATGCGGCAGGGGGCGAGGCGGCGGGAGATCAGCGAGGAATCGGCCAGCCGGCCGATCCGGATCGCCAGGTCGGTGCCGTCCTCCAGCAGGTCGACGACCCGGTCGTTCAGGGTCAGGTCGACCGAGACCTCGGGATAGCGTTCGAGATAGCCGGCCATGGCGGGGGCGACATGCAGCACGCCGAAGCTCATCGGCGCGTTCACCCGCAGCAGTCCGCGCGGCCGGGCGTGCAGCGCCGCGGCCTCTTCCTCAGCCTCGAGGACGTCGGCTGCGATGCGCTGCGCCCGGCGGTAGAAGGCGGCGCCGGCCTCGGTCAGGCTCAGCCGGCGGGTGGTGCGGTTCAGCAGCCGGGTGCCCAGCCGGGTCTCGAGGTCGAGGATCGCCCGGCTGGCCAGCGCGCGCGACAGGCCCAGCTGCTCCGCCCCCGCGGCGAAGCTGCCGGCATCGACGATGCGCACGAACAGGTCCAGCGTGGTGAGGCGATCCATGATTGTCAAAAATGGATCAACAATCTTTTGATGTCACGCCGGATTATCAAAATCGACAACAGGCGCAATATGAGGGCTGGCGGAGGTGCGGTCGGCCGTCCCGTGCCGCCACGCCCTGGAGATCAACCATGTCCACGATGCCCGCGCTCTTCGTCTCCCACGGCTCGCCGATGCTGGCGCTGTCGGACGAGCCGGCGGGACGGTTCTTCGATGCGCTCGGCCCGTCGCTGCCGCGGCCGGACGCGATCCTGCTGGCCTCGGCCCATTTCGAGACCGAGGTGCCGACCGTCGGCGCGGTGCAGACGCCGGAGACGATCCACGATTTCTACGGCTTCCCCGAGCCGCTGTACCAGGTCCGGTACCCGGCCACCGGGGCGCCCGGCCTGGCGCGCCTCGCCGCCGAGCGGATCGCCGCCGCCGGCCTGCCGGTCGAGATCGACCAGACCCGCGGCCTGGACCATGGCGCCTGGGTGCCGCTGCGGCGGATGTATCCGGCGGCAGACATCCCGGTCGCGACCCTGTCGATCCAGCCGCATCGCGATCCCGCCCATCACTACGCGGTGGGCCAGGCGCTGCGCGGGCTGCGGAAGGAGGGGGTGATGGTCCTGGCCTCCGGCTCGCTGACCCACAACCTCCGCGCGCTGGACTGGCGCGGCGGGCCGGACGCCCCGGTCTCCGGCTGGGCCCAGGCGTTCATCGACTGGGTGGCGGCGGCGGTCGAGGAGGGCCGCGTCGACGACCTGCTGAACTACCGCCGCCTGGCGCCCGAGGCGGTGAAGAACCACCCGGCCGACGAGCATTTCCTGCCGTTCTTCGTCGCGCTCGGCGCCGGCGACCTGCCCGGCCGCCGGCTCCATGCCAGCGTCACCATGGGCGCTCTGGCGATGGACGCCTACTCGTTCTAGCCTTCGATTTCCGCTCTCCAACCCTCCCTCGTCATGGCGAGGCGCGTAGCGCCGTGGCCATCCAGGGGCCGGTGCGAGCCGCCCTGGATCAAGCTGATCTCGCCGCGGAAGCCGCCGGTGCTGCGGGCCGGCTCGCCGCGCTCGATGGCATGGGCGAACTGCACCGCCGGGTCGGCCTCCAGCCGCTCGAACAGGCGCTGCAGGCCGGGATAGTCCCGCCGGTCGACCACGTCGTGATACTTGGTCCAGCGGGCGATGCCGATGAAATAGGCGTCGGCCAGGCTGCGCTCGCCCAGCAGCCAGTCGCGGCCGCCCAGCATCGCCTCCAGATCGGCATGGGCCTTGGCCACCTTGGCCGCGCCATAGGCCCGCAGCGCGTCCCGCTCCGGCCCCGCCGCGCCATGCTCCAGCGTGTACCAGAGCGGGCTGAAGGCGTTGAAGAAGGCGGTGTTCAGGAAGCCCAGCGCCTGGTTCAGCCGGTCGAAGCCCGGCGTGCCCTGGCGGAAGGCGAGGCCGCTGTCGACGCCCTGCGCGCCGAGATGGTTCAGGATCGCCAGGCTCTCGCTGATCGTCCGGCCATCCGCCGTCAGCAAGGTCGGCGTCTCGCCGACCGGGTTCAGGCGGCGATAGGCCTCGCCCTGCACCACCTCCGGCATCTCGATGCGGCTCAGCCGGTACGGCAGGCCGAGCCATTCCAGCGCCACGATCGAGCCGAGGGAGCAGCCCGAGGGCACGCCGTAGAAGAGGATCTGGTCCATGATGGGGTCCCGTGTTGCGGTTGCCCCGGAAAGATGCCCTTGTGGACTTCGGGCCTGTAGTCGTGCATCTGTGAACCCAAGGTCCACGGATATGGACGATGGGCGTGCTGAACCTCAACGACCTGATCCTGTTCGTCCGGGCCGTGGACGCCGGCGGCTTCGCCGCGGTGGCGCGGCGGCTGGGCCTGCCGAAATCGACCATCAGCAAGCGGGTGGCGGAGCTGGAGGCGGCGCTGGGCGCGCGGCTGATCCACCGCACCTCGCGCAGCTTCGTGCTGACCGAGCTGGGCCGCGATTTCTACGATCATGCCCGCGGCGCGATGATCGAGGCGGAGGCGGCGGAAGGCGTGGTCCGGCGCCGGCTGGCCGAGCCGAGCGGCACGGTGCGGATCACGGCGTCGGTGCCGACCGCCCAGTTCCGCCTCGCCGGCCTGCTGCCGGTGCTGGCCCGGGCCTATCCGAAGATCCGGCTGCAGCTGCATGTGACCGACCGTTTCGTCGACCTGGTGCAGGAAGGCTTCGACATCGCGGTGCGCAGCCATTTCGCGCCGCTGCCGGATTCGGAGCTGATGCAGCGGCGGATGGCGGTCGAGCGCATCACCCTGGTGGCGGCGCCGGACTATCTGGCGCGGCGGGGAATACCGGCTGGGCCCGAGGATCTCGCGGAGCATGACGGGCTGCTGACCGCCCCCTCGGCTACGGTCTGGCGGCTGCGCCATCGCGACGGCCGCGAGGTGCAGGTGGCGCCGGCGTCGAGCTTCACGGCCGATGAATCGGTGGTCTTGCGCCAGGCCGCCGCCGCGGGCCTGGGCATAGCCTGCCTGCCGGAGACCATGACCGCCGAGGCCCGGGCCGATGGCACGCTGGCGCCGGTGCTGCCGGAATGGGAGGCCGGCACGGTGTGGACGACGCTGCTGACGCCGCACCGGCGCGGCCAGCTTCCCGCCATCCGCGCCGTCATCGACTTCCTGGCGAAGGAGGCCGCTTAGCTGCCCCGTCGAGGGAAGGCGTCACGGCCACCTCTTCCACAAACTACGGAACGACCACATTTCTGGTGTAGGCTGACTGACAGCAACCGACAGGTTCTGGCCTGCAGATGACCGACGAAACCACCAACCTCGTGCTGGAGCACCTAAAGCGGCTCCAGGCCGAGCAGACCGCATCGCGGGAGCGTGATCAGGAAATCCTGTCGCGGCTCGCGCAGATCGAGATCGGCTTGGCCCGCCTCGCCCGTGATCAGGCGTCCAACCATGCCGAGACGGTTGAGGACCGGCATGTCGTCGACAAGATCAAGTCGCGGCTCGACCGCATCGAGCGGCGGCTCGACCTGGTGGAGCATCCGCCTCAATAGCAGCCGCTGCTCCGTCGACGCCGCAGCTAGCCCTTCTGTGCCGCGGCCAGCACCGCCTCCACATGGCCGGGCACCCGCACGCCGCGCCACAGGCCGCGGACGATGCCCTGCTCGTCGACCAGCACGGTCGACCGGTCGATGCCCATGTATTTCCGGCCGTACATCGACTTCTCGACCCAGGCGCCGTAGCGCTCAACCGTGTCGTCGTCCTTGGCCGAGGCCAGGGTGAAGGTCAGGCCGTATTTCGCCGCGAACTTGTTCAGCGCCGGCACCGGATCCTTGGAGATGCCGATGATCTCGGCGTCCACGCCCTCGAACTCCGGCAGCGCATCGTTGAAGCCGCAGGCCTCCTTGGTGCAGCCGGAGGTGTCGGCCTTCGGGTAGAAGTAGACGATCACCTTCTTGCCGCGCAGGGCGGAGAGCGTGACCGTGCCGCCGCCGGCCTTGGGTAGGGTGAAGTCGGGGGCGGGCTTGCCGATCTCGACGCTCATGGGAATCTCTCCAGAAGGGTTTGCCGCTTCGTTGACTAGACCGGCGGCCATGGTTCCGGCAAGGGGCCGCCGCAGCCGGACCGCCGCCGCGCTGTGCCCTTGATCAGCGGTGCGCCGAAGCATACCATCCTATGAGAAAGCAAGTATCGACAACGGTTTCATTGTGCGGTTGATGTCGTCGCGACTCTGCTCGTGACTGTTCTTGGCCCTGTTAACTTTTGCCGACAAGTGTCGACAGCCGATTTCCTGGCCGTGGCCCGACCTCCTTTGCCGAACCGGCGTCATCGCGGCCGGGCCAAGCCTTCCCGTTTGGACCTCCGTTCCGGTCGCGACATGGGAGAGCAACATGAGTCAGCCGAAACGATGGTGGCTCGGGCTGGTCCCGCTTCTCGTGCTCTGGCTGCTCGCCGGCTGGCTCCAGACCGGGGCGGTCGAGCGTGACCTCGCCGACCGCGCCGGCACCGCGATCGCCGCGACCACGGCGCTCGATTCGCCGCGGGCCGTGGTTGCCGGCCGCGATGTCGCCGTCGCCGGGCTGACCTTCTCGCCGGAGCGGACGGCGGCCGCCGTCGCCGCGGCCGAGGCCACGCACGGCGTGCGGCTGGTCAGCAGCGCCGTGACGCCGCCGCCGGCCGCGCAGCCCTTCGACTGGTCGGCGACGCGCGACGGAACGGCGGTGGTCCTGTCCGGTCATGTGCCGACGCCCGAGGCGCGGGCCACCATCCTGGCCGCGGCCCGGACGGCCTTTCCCGACATCGAGATCCGTGACGAGGCGACCTACGCCTCCGGCGCGCCCGGCGGCTTCGTCGCGGCGGCCGCCTACGGCCTGGCCCAGGCGGCGAAACTGTCGCAGGGCAGCGTGTCGCTGAGCGATGCCGGCTATTCGATCGCCGGCGAGGCGTCGACCGCGGCCGTCTATCAGGCGGCGATGGCCAGCACCAGGGCGTTGCCGGCCGGCGTGACCCTGGCGAAGGCGGAGATCCTGCCGCCGGAGATGAAGCCCTATGCCTGGAGTGCGGAGAGCGACGGGCATACGCTGATTTTCGGCGGGGCCGTGCCGTCGGAGGAGGCGCGGACCGCGCTGGCCGGTGCCGCGGCCGCTTCCTTCCCCGGGACCAGGATCATCGACGAGCTGCAGATCGCCCGCGGCGCGCCGGCCGGTGATTTCCTGGCGGCGGCGAAGCTGGGCCTGGCGCAGCTGGCCCGGCTGGCCAGGGGCAAGGCCACGCTCGAAGACGGCCGGCTCTCGGTCAGCGGCTCCGGCAAGGCCGGGGTCAGCGGCGAGGGGATCGCGGCGGCGATCCGCACCGGGCTGCCGCAGGGCTTCCAGCTGGCCTCGGTCGACATGACCCGGCGACGATCTCGCCCTACACCCTGACCGCGGAGAAGGCGGGCGGCAGCCTGACCCTGTCCGGCTACTATCCGGACGACCAGACGCATCAGGGCATCCTGGACGCGGCGCGGCGGCTGTTCTTCGCCGAGACGGTGAAGGACCAGCTGGCCCCCGGCGCCGGCGCGCCCGAGGGCTTCGCCGAGGCGGTGCGGGCCGGGCTGGGCCGGCCAAGCCCGCCGTCGCACCAGCCGAGGAGGATGGCCATCCCGGCGCCAGGCCCGTGGGCCTGGCCGCCCCGCGCGGCGGCAAGGCCGACGACCTCAAGCGCATCAAGGGCATCGGCCCGCAGAACGAGGGCCGCCTGCACGGGCTCGGGATCTGGCATTTCGACCAGATCGCCGCCTGGACCAAGGCCAATGTCGACTGGGTCGGCTCCTTTCTGGCCTTCCCGGGCCGGATCGAGCGCGAGGACTGGGTCGGCCAGGCCAGGCAGCTGGCCGGGGGGCTGGAGACCGAGTTCTCGAAGCGGGTCGATGCCGGCCTGGTCGAGACCTCGAGGGACGACGGCAGCAAAGGCCAGCGGAACGTCGAGAAGACCGGCTGAGCCCGGCGGCATGGGCCTGGGGTCGGGACCTGTGAAGCGGACCGTCCTGGCGCTGTCCATCCGGTTCCTGGGCTGACGCGGCCGTCTCGGGCGTCAGCGCAACCCGCGTCTGCTCCTTCGCTTGCCGATGGCGCCGGAGGTCGCGGAAACCATCAGACGGCGGAACGCCGGGCATTCCAGATGCGAGGGGGCCGGACACGTGGCGGCGTGCTGCAGGCAATCCCTCATCGCGCGCAAACGGCGGATGGTGGTGCTCAGCTCCCGTGCCTTGGCCGCCAGCTTGTCGCGATCGACCTCGATCCTTCCGTCCGGCGCGAACATGAGGGCGATCTCCTGGAGCGAGAATCCCGTGGCGCGCCCGAGCGAGATGAGGGCCACCCGCTCGATCACGTCAGGCGCGAATTGCCGGCGCAGCCCCCGACGGCCAATCGACCGGATCAGGCCCTGTTCTTCGTAATAGCGAAGCGTCGATGCCGGCAGGCCGGTCCGCTCGGATACCTGCCCAATATCCAGGTCACTCATGGGCTTGACCTCAAGTTGACTTGAGGTCGTATGGTGCGCTCTCCCGCTCAAGAAGCCAATGGTGAGGAACGAATTATGGGGTCCGCGCATCCGCATGCCGCCGAGCCGACAGGGGTCAGAAATTCACTGGAGACCTTCATCGAGGGGACCAGGCTGACATGGGGGGCGCTGACCTCCGAACTGGTCGCCGACACCCGTGCCCGCATCGAAGCGCTTGCCAAGGCGCCGGCGACCGAAGGATGGCTTGCGGCGTTGCAGCAGGATCGTCCGGCAGCCAGAGAGCTCTATCGCGATCCCGCGCACGGGTTCGTGCTCATGGCCCATGCCGAGACGTTCGGGACGTTCTGGTCGCCCCATGACCACGGTCGCAACTGGGTCATCTACGCCGTTCACGAAGGAGAGACCGAGATCGCGACCTATGGCCGCGCGCTGGATCCCGAGGGGCGTGTAAGGCTCGTCCGACGTGAGGTATACCGGCTGCGTCCCGGCGAGGCCCGGGTCTTTCTGCCGGGCGATATTCACGCGGTGCGGTGCACGTCGGCATCAATACTTTACTACCGCTTCACCAGCCGCGATCTGATGCAAGACCAGGCAGAAGGTCATCCGATGACGCGATATGTCGAGAGGCACGGTGTGTGGACGACGGGCGCCTGATCCTGCCGTCTGCCCCGGCGCCGCATCGGATCGACCCTTGTCCCGGGGCAGCGCAGCGCCGATCGGAACAGCCCCACCGCCGGGAGGGCTTTCAGGAAGGTCTGTCTTCCCGTCCCGACTCTAGCCCTCGGCCTTCTCCTCGCGCGGCGGGGGCGGGCCGATCAGCCTGTCGAACACGGCCATCACCTCCGCCGCCTGCTGCCGCATCCCGGCTGCGGCGGCATCCAGATCCTCCGGCGGGTCCGCGGCGGCATTCTCGACGACGGCGCGCAGCAGGCCGCGGATCATGGCGTCGGAGGCCTCGGCCGGGTCGAACCTGTCCTCGACCGCGAAGCGCAGGAAGGCCTGCACCCGCTGCCAGGTCGCCAGCGCCCGCAGCAGCGTCTCAGCTTCGTCTTCGGGCAGGATTCCGGCGGCCTCGGCGCGGCGCAGCACCTCGGCCGTGGCCTGGTGCAATATCTCCGGATGCTCGGCCGCGTGGCGCAGCTGCAGGTACTGGGCGATGAACTCGACATCGACCAGACCGCCGCGGAAATGCTTGATGTTCCAGATGTCGCCGGTGTCGCGCTGGCGCGCCATCCGGCCGCGCATCTCGGCGATGTCGCGGCGCAGCTTGTCCGGGTCGCGCGGCAGGGCCAGCAGCGACCGGATCTCGGCCTCGATCCGCTCGCTCAGCGGTCCGTCGGCATGGATCACCCGGGCGCGGGTCAGGGCCATGTGCTCCCAGGTCCAGGCATCGCCGCGCTGATAGGTGGTGAACGCCTCCAGGCTGGTCGCCAGCGGCCCGGCATTGCCGGATGGGCGCAGCCGCATGTCGACCTCGAACAGCGCACCCTGCGCCGTCGGCGCGGTGATCGCCGAGACCAGGCGCTGGATCAGCCGGGTGTAGTAGACCATCGGGCTGATCGGCTTCTCGCCATCCGATTCCTGCTCCGCCCCGGCGTCGTGGATCATGATCAGGTCGAGGTCGGAGCGGATCGTCATCTCCCGCCCGCCGAGCTTGCCCATGGCCAGCAGCGCCAGCCCGCCCTGGGGGAAGCGGCCATGCCGGCGGGCGAACTCCGCCTCCACCCGCGGCACCAGGGCCTGCAGCGCCACCTCGGTGACGTCGGACAGGAAGGCGGCGCAGGCCGGTGTCTCCGACAGGCGGCGCAGGATGTGCACCGCGGCGCGGAAGCGCTGGTCGTTGGTCCAGCGCCGCAGCACGTCCAGCATGTCCTCGAAGTCGCGCGCCGTCGCCAGCTCCGCCGTCAGCCGTTCCTGCAGCGCCTCCCGCCCCGGCAGGGTGCTGAAGAAGTCCGGCGCCAGCACCGCCTCCAGCTGGCCGGCATGGGCCGTCAGATAATCCGCGATCCGGCCGCCGAAACCGAGTATATCGGTAAGCAGATCAAGGAGATCGGGGTTGACGTTAAACAGGGAGAAGAGCTGGACGCCCGCCGGCAGCCGGGCCAGGAACCCGTCCAGCCGCTGCAGCGTGGCGTCGGGGTCGGCGGTGCCGCCGACGATCGACAGCAGCCGCGGCACCAGCCCGGTGATCAGGCCGCGCGCCCGCTCGCTGCGCAGGGCGCGGTAGCGGCCGTGCAGCCAGCCGCGCACCACGCCGATCGCCTCCGACGGCCGGGCGAAGCCCAGCCGCTGCAGCGTCTCGACCGTGCCGGGGTGGTCGTCGACGCCGGCGAAGACCAGGGTGACGGCGCCCTCCGGCGGCCGGTCCTCCTGGAACAGCTCGGCATAGCGGCTCTCGACCAGCCGCAGCGTGTCGGTCAGTGTGGTGCGGAACGAGGCCGCGTCGGGGAAGCCGAGGAAGGTGCCCAGCGCGTCGACCTCGCGCGGGTCCGCCGGAAGCGCGTGGGTCTGGTGGTCCTCCAGCATCTGGATGCGGTGCTCGACCCGGCGCAGGAAGCGGTAGCATTCGGCCAGGCTGGCGGCGGTGTCGCGGTCGACCCGCCCGGCCTCGGCCAGCGCCGCCAGCCCGGCGACGGTGCCGCGCAGCCGCAGGTTCGGCTCGCGGCCGCCGAAGATCAGCTGCTGCATCTGCACGAAGAACTCGATCTCGCGGATGCCGCCGCGGCCGAGCTTGAGGTCGTGGCCTTCGATGGCGACGGCGCCGTGGCCGTGATGGTGGTGGATCTGGCGCTTGATTGCGTGGATGTCCTGGATCGCCGCGAAGTCCAGGTTGCGGCGCCAGATGAAGGGCGTCAGGAAGCCGAGGAAGTCGTCGCCGGCGGCGCGGTCGCCGGCCACCGGCCGGGCCTTGATCATCGCCGCGCGCTCCCAGCTCTGCGCCAGGCTGGTGTAGTAGCTCTCGGCCGCGGCCAGCGACACCGCCGGCGGCGTGGCGCCGGGGTCGGGCCGCAACCGCAGATCGGTGCGGAACACATAGCCGTCGACCGTCCGCTCCTCCATGATCCGCACCAGGTCGCGGGTCATCCGGGAGAAGGTCTGGCCCAGGTCGTCCGGCCGGTCGGTCGGCACCTTGTCGGCGTCGTACAGGATGATCAGGTCGACATCGCTGGAATAGTTCAGCTCGCGGGCGCCCAGCTTGCCCATGCCCAGCACGATCAGGCCGGACGAATCCGGCGCCGCCACCGCCTCTGGCCGCAGCAGGCCGCGCGCCGCGGCGCGGGCCAGCAGATGCGCCACGGCGAGGTCGAGCGTGGTCTCGGCCAGGTCGGAGAGGGCGCCGGTCACCTGCGGCAGCGGCCACACCCCGCCGATATCGGCCAGCGCGATCAAGAGCGCGATGCGCCGCTTGGCCAGGCGGAAGGCCTGCATAAGCCGGGTGGTGTCGGCCTCGGCCGCGCTGTCGGCGCGCAAGGCGGCCAGCTCCGCCGCGACGGCGGCGTGCGGGCCGTCGGCGAGGAAGCGCTGCACCGTCGCCGGGGTCTTCAGCGCCAGCTCGGTCAGGTAGGAGCTGCCGCCGAACACCGCCTCCAGCAGCGCCCGGCCCCGCGGGTCGCCGGGCAGGGCGGCGATGAAATCACGAAGCCCGGGATCGGATTGCTCGGTCGCGCGTTCAAGCCACCGTTCGACTCCGCGCCGGGCACGGTCGGGATCGCCCGCGCGGGGCCAGACTGCATCAGCCGGCTTGGCGTCGTAACGTGGCATCTCGCTGTCCAACTGCCTAAGGTGCGGGCGCAGCATCGGGGTCCCGCAGGGGCAGGTCAAGCGAGGGTGAAACGTTCGGGATGAGGGCGCTGAAGATCCTGGCCGAGATCGTCGGGCTGGCGGTCGCCGGCTTCGCCCTGGCTGCGGTCGTGCTGGCGTGGCGGCTGTCCTCCGGGCCGCTCGAGATCGATTTCCTCACGCCCTATGTCGAGCAGGCGATCTCCGACAGCAACGCCACGGTCGAGATCGACGCCCTGGCCCTGCGCTGGGACGGATTCCAGCGGCCGGTTGTGCTGGCCGCGCGCGGCCTGCGGGTGCGGCAAAGGGACGGCACGCTGATCGCGGTGATCCCCGAAAGCTCGGCGGATGTCAGCATGCCCCGGCTGCTGCGCGGGATCGTGGCGCCGCTGCGCATCGACCTGATCCGACCGCATCTGCGGGTGACCCGGACCGAGGCGGGGGATTTCAGCTTCGGGCTCGGGGAGAGCGAGGCCGCGGAAGGCGGGCCGTCGACCCCGGCCGAGGGGGCGCCGACCCGCGACGTGGTCAAGGACCTGCTGGCCGCGCTCGACGCCCGCATCGGCAGCGAGGACAACCCGATCGCCTCGCTGACCCGGCTGACGCTGGTCGACGGCAGCGTCCGCATCGACGACCGCATGCTGGGCCGCAGCTGGATCGCGCCCAAGGCCTCGGCCGATCTGCGCCGCACCGGAACCGGCGTCGAGGGCCAGGCGGCGCTGTCCGTCGTCTCCGACGGCCGCACGGCGCAGCTGGGCGCGGAGATCCGCTATCTGCGCGCGACCCGCAGCGGCCAGGCGACGGTCACCTTCGGCAACATCATCCCGGCGGCGCTGACCCGGATCTCCCCGGTGCTGGCGCCGCTGGAGGCGATTGAGAGCCCGGTGTCCGGCCGGCTCGAGGCCGATTTCGATTCCCGCTTCCAGCCGACGGGCGGCCGCTTCTCGCTCACCAGCGTCGACACCAGGCTGCTGCTGCCGCCGCTGTGGACGGCACCGTTCAGCGCGGCGCGGACCAGCCTGTCGGGCTCGGTCGACCTGGCCAAGCGGCGCCTGACGCTCGACGATTTCACCGTCGATCTCGGCGGGCCGAAGATCTCCCTGTCCGGTCAGGTCGACGCGGCCGGCGACGCGATCGATGTGATGACGGTCGGGGCCGTCACCGGCATGCCGGTCGATCTGCTGGACAGCCTGTGGCCCCCCGGCGTGCCCAGCGGGCTGCACGACTGGATCGCCGCCAACCTGCATGACGGCGTGATCGACCGCACCGAGTTCAGCCTGCAGGCCCGGGCGCCGCTGTCCAACCCGCATGCGGTGACGCTGGTGGCGGCCGATGGCACGATGCAGGCGCGCGACCTGACGGTGACCTATTTCAAGGGGCTGCCGCCGATCACCGGGCTCAACGCCGCGGCCAGCTTCAACCAGTCGACCATGCGCATCGCCACGGCCGGCGGGTCGCTGCAGGACATCGTGCTGCAGCCCTCCGACATCACCATCACCGGGCTCGACCAGCACGACCAGGTGATCGATATCGACGCCCGGGTCGAAGGGCCGGTGAAGACGATCATGTCGGTGCTCGACACGCCGCGGCTCGGTTACGCCAAGAGGGTCGGGCTGGTGCCCGACCGCATGTCGGGCCGGGCGGCGGCGCGGCTGCGCTTCGGCTTCTCGCTGCTGGCCGAGCTGCCGTTCGAGGCGGTCCGCATGGGCGTGGAGGGGACGCTCAGCAATGTCGGTATCGGCGGGGTGAAGCCGGGCTACGACGTGGCCGGCACCGATGCCAGGCTGACGCTCGACAAGGCGGGCATGACCCTGGCGGGCAAGGGGCAGGTGAACACCGTGCCGATCGCCTTCTCCTGGCACGAGGCGTTCGACGATTCGGCGGTGCAGACCCGGGTGTCGGCCCAGGCCAGCCTGACCCCGGCGGCGCGGGAGGCGCTGAAGATTCCGGCGATCGGGCCGGTCGACGGCACCATCGGCACCGATCTCGACTTCGCCAAGCGCTCCGGCGGCATGGCGACGCTGGACGCCAAGCTCGACCTGACCGACGCCCGGATCGCGATCGACCCGATCGACTGGGTCAAGCCGACGGGCGGCAAGGCGAATGCGACGGTCAGCCTGGCCCTGGCGGGAGAGCGGGTCAGCAAGGTCTCGCAGTTCAGCGTCTCGGGCGGCGACATCACCGCCTCCGGCAGCGCCGACTTCACCCGCGACGGGGCGCTGTCGCAGCTCAGCATCGCCTCGTTCCGGCAAGGGCCGAACGACGTCAAGGGCCAGGTCGAGGTGCTGGGTCCCGACAGCTACCGGCTGGCGCTCACCGGCTCGCATCTCGACGTCTCCGGCATCCTCGAGCAGCGGCGCGCCGCCCGGGGCGAGCCCGGCCCGGACGCCGGTCCGGCGGACCCCGCGCCCGGGCCCCAGATCGACGCCACCTTCGATGTCGCGGAGCTGTCCTTCGGCGACAAGCGCGCGCTCAAGGCGGTGCATGGCCGGGCGATCGGCCGCACCACCAACCTGCAGGACGTGACCCTGGCGGCGCAGCTGCCCGGCGGCCGGCCGATGGACCTGCGGCTGACGCCGCAGCAGGGCCAGCCGGACCGCCAGATCCTGACCGTGCGTAGCGAGGATGCGGGCGAGACGCTGCGCATCTTCGACATCGCCGACAACATCACCGGCGGCAGCCTGCTGGCGACCGGCAGCCGCAACGGCGTCACTGGCGCGATCGACGGCCAGCTCGACGCCCGCGGCTTCGTGCTGCGCGACGCGCCGGGCATGGCGCGGCTGCTGGCCGCCACCTCGCCCTCCGGCCTGCAGGACCTGTTCGGCACCAGCGGGCTGACCTTCAACCGGCTCGACGCCGACTTCACCTATGCCGCGGCGCAGCGGCGGATCACGCTGAAGCAGGGGCGGGGGGCCGGCGGCGACCTCGGCCTGGCCTTCGACGGCGTGATCGACCTCAGGGCCGAAACCATCGATCTGGCCGGCACGATCGTGCCGATCTACCACATCAACAGCGTGATCAGCTCGATCCCGCTGATCGGCGACATCCTGACCGGCGGCGCCGGCGGCGGCCTGTTCGCCTTCACCTACACGATCCGCGGCACCTTCGCCGACCCCTCGGTCTCGGTGAACCCGCTGTCGGTGCTGGCCCCCGGCTTCCTGCGCCGCCTGTTCTTCGAGGAGACGCCGTCGAGCGGGGACGGCACGCCGCGGCCGGCAGCTCCGCCGCGGCCGCCGCCCTCGTCGCGAGATCGCCAGCGCTGACCTTCGGCTACTCGCCCACCGCCAGCCCGGCCGGGCGGCGGTTGTCGTTGGCGCCGTAGACGAAGCCGGGCAGCATCTTGCCGCCGAAGGCCCGGTCGTTACCGGAGGAGGCGGGGCCGGACGCGGCGGCGGCCGAGGGCTGCAGGGCGATCAGCTCGGTGGCGCCCCAGGGCGACTGCACCGTCACCTTGTGGCCCATCTGCTCCAACAGCTTCACCGTATCGGGCGACAGGGCATAGGGCTCGGCATAGACCTCGTCCGGCAGCCACTGGTGGTGGATGCGGGGCGCGTCCACCGCCTCCTGTGGCGCCATGCCGAAATCGATCATGTTCAGCGCCGCCTGCAGCGTGATGGTGATGATGCGCGACCCGCCGGGGCTGCCCAGCACCATCACGATCTGGCCGTCCCTGGTCACCAGCGTCGGCGCCATCGAGGACAGCGGCCGCTTGCCCGGCGCGATCGAATTGGCCTCGCCCTGCACCAGGCCGAACAGGTTCGGCACGCCGGGCTTGACCGTGAAGTCGTCCATCTCGTCGTTCAAGAGGAAGCCGGTGCCGGGCGCGATCACCCCGGCGCCGAACAGCCCGTTGATGGTGTAGGTCACCGACACCGCATTGCCGTCCTTGTCGACCACCGAATAGTGGGTGGTCTCGGTCTTCTCATGCGGCGGCACGCCGGGCTGCACCTCCTTCGACGGCGTCGCCTTGTCCGGCAGGATCTTGGTGCGGATCTCGGCCGCGTAGTCCTTGCTCAGCAGCCGGTCCAGCGGGTTCTGCACGAAGGCCGGGTCGCCGAGATAGGTGTTGCGGTCCATATAGGCGTGGCGCATGGCCTCGACCATCAGATGCACCCCGGCGGCGGAGTGCCAGCCCAGCGCCTTCAGGTCGTAGCCCTCGAGGATGTTCAGGATCTCGCACATCGTGGTGCCGCCGGAGGAGGGCGGCGGCGAGGACACCACGACATAGCCGCGGTAGCTGCAGGTCACCGGCGCCGTCTCGGTGACGGTATAGGCGGCGAAGTCGGCCGCGGTCATGACGCCGCCATTGGCCTGCATCGCCGCCGCGACCTTCTGGGCGATCGCGCCCTTGTAGAAGGCGTCCGGCCCGCCCTTGGCGATGGCCTCCAGCGTGTCGGCCAGGTCCGTCTGCACCAGCTTGTCGCCCGGCTGCAGGGCCGAGCCGTCGGGGCGGAAGAAGATCTTCGCCGCCACCGGGTCCTGCTTCAGCAGCTTGGCGCCGGCGTCGAGGATGTCGGTGTCGCCGCGGGTCAGGACGAAGCCCTCGCGGGCCAGCCTGATCGCCGGGGCCATCACCTGCTCGCGCGTCATGCTGCCGTATTTCGCCAGGGCGGTGTCCAGCCCCAGCACGCTGCCCGGCACGCCGACGGCCAGGTAGCCGTACAGGCTGGCGCCCTTGACCGGGTTGCCGGCGGCATCGAGATACATCGTCTTGGTCGCGGCCGCCGGCGCGGTCTCGCGGAAGTTCAGGAAGGTGTCGCGGTTTTCCTTGGCCAGATGGATGACCATGAAGCCGCCGCCGCCGATATTGGCGCAGCAGGGGTTGGTCACCGCCTGGGCGAAGCCGGTGGCGACCGCGGCGTCGACGGCGTTGCCGCCGGCCCGCAGGATCTCGGCCCCGGCGTCGGAGGCGAGGTGCTGCGACGACACCACCATGCCGTCCGGCGCCTCGACCGCGGGCGGGGAGGCGGCGCGGGCCGTCATCGGGCCCAGGGCACAGGCCGCCAACGCCAAGGATGCCATCGCATGCCGGATCATCATGCCCCTCCTGTTGTCCTTTGGCCGCGCCAGCTTGGGACGCGAGACTCAGGAGGAATGCTGCGCCGTCGAGCGGACCGCCGCAATGGAGGCATTTCGACCCCACTAACGGTGCGTTAGTGGGGTCAGTTTGGCGTCATTGCAGCGTCAGGCCGGCCGCACCAGCGCGTGCTTCTTGCGGCCGGCGGAGAGCTTGATCACGCCGTCGGCGCCGATGTCGCGGTCGCCGATCACCTGCTCGGGATCGGCGATGGCGGCGTCGTTGACGCGGCCGCCGCCGCCCTGGATCAGCCGCCGCGCCTCGCCGTTCGAGGCGGCGAGGCCGGCCCGGGCGAACAGGCGGAAGGCCTGGATGCCGGCCGTCAGCTCGGCCGCCGGCACGTCGATCGAGGGCAAGCCCTCGGCCGACACGCCCTGCTCGAAGGCCTGGCGCGCGGTCTCGGCCGCCGCCTCGGCCTTCTCCCGGCCATGCACCAGGGCGGTGGCCTCGGTCGCCAGGATCTTCTTGGCGTCGTTGATCTCGGCCCCGCCCAGCGCCGCCAGCCGCTCGATCTCCTCCAGCGGCAGCTCGGTGAACAGCTTGAGGAAGCGGCCGACATCGGCATCCTCGGTGTTCCGCCAGTACTGCCAGTAGTCGTAGACCGGCAGCCGCTCCTCGTTCAGCCAGACGGCGCCGGCCGCGGTCTTGCCCATCTTGGCGCCGGAGGAGGTGGTGAGAAGCGGCGAGGTCAGGCCGTACAGCTCGCGCTGGGCGATGCGGCGCGCCAGGTCGATGCCGTTGACGATGTTGCCCCACTGGTCCGACCCGCCCATCTGCAGCACGCAGTCGTGGCGGCGCGCCAGCTCCAGGAAGTCGTAGCCCTGCAGGATCATGTAGTTGAATTCGAGGAAGGTCAGCGGCTGCTCACGGTCCAGCCTCAGCTTCACCGAATCGAAGCTCAGCATGCGGTTGATGGTGAAATGCCGCCCGACCTCGCGCAGGAACGGGATATAGGCCAGTTCGTCCAGCCAGTCGGCGTTGTTGGCCATGATCGCGCCGGCCTCGAAGTCGAGGAAGCGCGAGAACACCCGCCGGATCGAGGCGATGTTGCCGTCGATCGTGGCATTGTCGAGCAGCGGCCGCGCGTCGTCGCGGAAGGACGGGTCGCCGATCTTGGTGGTGCCGCCGCCCATCAGCGCGATCGGCCGGCCGCCGGTCTGCTGCAGCCAGCGCAGCATCATGATCTGCACCAGATGCCCGACATGCAGGCTGTCCGCCGTGGCGTCGTAGCCGATATAGGCCGTGAGCCCGCCCTTCGCCGCCAGGGCGTCCAGGCCCTCGGCATCCGTCGCCTGATGGATGAAGCCGCGCGCCTCGAGGGTGCGCAGGAAGTCGGAGCGGAATCCGGTCATGATCGTCGACTGCTTGTCGGAAGTTTGTCTCTTTTGTCTGCCAGCCCTGACAGACGGAACAGACAAAAGGGCTGTAGCACGAGCGCCGCCCGTGCCTCAAACCGAACTTCCCTCGGTGGCGTGATCAGGCCGCGGCGGTGACGATCCAGGTGGCGGCGTCGAGCACCACGCCGTCCGCGGTCTGGTGCGGCGCCAATGCCTTGCGCACGGCCTCGGCGACGGTGTCGCGCCGGTCCGGATGCTCGCGCAGCACCCCGCCGACCGGGCCGCTGCGCAGCATCAGCGCGACCGTCTCGTCGAGGTCGCCGACCCCGGCCTTGGTGTCGAAGGGCGCGACCGCGATGCCGGAGAAGCCGGCGCGGCCGAGGATGTCGCGGATCCGGTCCGGATCGGCGAAGGCGAAAGCCCCCGGCGCGCCGGGGGCCGGGGGCGGCAGCGGCGGCAGATGCGACAGCGCCGCGGCCAGCGGCGCCGCGGCCCAGCCATTCTCGGCCATGGCGCGCCAGCACACGAAGGCCAGGCGGCCGCCCGGCTTCAGCGCGCCATGCAAGTTGGCGAAGGCGCCGGCCGGGTCGTCGAAGAACATCACGCCGAAGCGCGAGAACAGCCCGTCGAAGGCGCGCGGCTCAAGTTTCGTGGTCTGCGCATCCGCCTCGATGAAGCGGACATTGTCCAGACCGGCCTCGGCGGCGCGGCGCTGGGCGAGGCCGAGCATGGGGGCCGAGATGTCGACGCCGAGCAACTGGCCGCCGGGGCCGACCAGCCGGGCCAGCTCCAGCGTGCTGCCGCCGCTGCCGCAGCCGATGTCGAGCAGCCTTTCGCCTGCCCTGGGGGCCAGCGCCGCGACCGTCTCGCGGCTGAACGGGGCGGTCATCCGGTCGAAGCGGTCCTGCATCTCGACCCAGACCGACCCGCCGGCCTCGTTCCAATAGGCGATCTGGTCGGCGTTCGGCGTCTCGGCTTCGGTCTTCGCCATGCTCGATCCCCTGTATCCGGCCCCATGCGCCCGGCCCGGAGGTCCGGGCGGTTGATCAGTCGGCGGTTTGGGGCGGCGCCAGCTTCACCGACTTGGTCAGGTACTCGTCGATATGGGCCAGCAGCTGGTCATTGTGCAGCGTGAAGAAGTGGTTCGCGCCCGGCACCAGCCGGTAATCGATCTTGATGTCCTTCTGCTGCGACAGCTTGTTGACCAGCTTCTGCACCGCGTCATGCGGCACCAGGTCGTCCTTGTCGCCCTGGACGATCAGGCCGGAGGAGGGGCAGGGCGCCAGGAAGGTGAAGTCGTACTTGTTCGCCGGCGGCGCGATCGAGATGAAGCCGTCGATCTCCGGCCGGCGCATCAGCAGCTGCATGCCGATCCAGGCGCCGAAGGAGAAGCCGCCGACCCAGCAGGCCTCGGCATTCGGGTTCAGCGCCTGCATCCAGTCCAGCGCCGAGGCGGCGTCGGACAACTCGCCCTCGCCGCGGTCATGGATACCCTGGCTGCGGCCGACGCCGCGGAAATTGAAGCGCAGCACGGTGAATTCGTGCTTCTTGAACGCCTGGTACAGCGTGTGCACGATCTTGTTGAACATCGTGCCGCCGCCCAGCGGGTCCGGGTGCAGCAGCAGCGCGATCGGCGCATTGCTGCGCTTGCTCGGGGTGTAGCGGCCTTCGAGGCGACCCTCGGATCCGTTGAAGATGACGTCCGGCATCGGCCGTTAAGCTCCTCGAGATGGCGGCGGGGCGGTCCGGCGCGGTAAGGCGGCTTTCTTGACCATTACACTCGGATATCTATATCTAAGCGGTCACTCACCCTGCCACGTCGCGGACCGTGCCGGCCACCCGCCTCAACACGATCCACGCGTAATGTTCGTATAGCATCGGGACGGCCTGCGTGTTCAAGGGTCTTGATCGAGGCACACCGGACCGGACGGGGCTGAGGGACGCGGATCGCGCCGCCGGAGACGATGGGTATCCGGTCCGCGGCGCGGGCAGCTGTATGGTTTCCGGTCCGGCGGGCAGGTCGGGCCGATGGGGGCGCAGAAGATGCGTTTGAGCACCAAGGGACGCTACGCCGTCATGGCGATGGTCGACCTGGCACGGCACGGGGCCGACGGCCCGGTGGCGCTCGCCGACATCGCCCTCCGCCAGGAGATCTCGCTGCCCTATCTGGAGCAGCTCTTCGCCAAGCTGCGCCGCGGCGGCCTGGTCCGCAGCGTGCGCGGGCCCGGCGGCGGCTATCTGATGGCCCGGCCCTGCGGCACCGTGCGGATCTCCGACATCATCTTCGCGGTGGACGAGCCGATCCAGGCCACCCGCTGCGAGAAGCACAGCCCGCTCGGCTGCCACAGCGACAAGAGCCGCTGCCTGACCCACGATCTGTGGGAGGAGCTGGGCAACCAGATCCACATGTACCTGTCCTCGGTCACGGTCGAGGATGTGGTCAACCGCCGGGTGCTCGGCTCCAGCCATCTGTTCTCCGCCGGGCAGGGCGCGACCGTCGCCGCCGAGTGAGGCTGGCCCCGTGACCGCCGTCTATCTCGACCACAACGCCACCGCGCCGCTGCGGCCGGAGGCGCGCGACGCCATGCTCGCGGCGCTGGAGTCGGTCGGCAACCCGTCCTCGGTGCACCGTTTCGGGCGCGAGGCCCGGCGGCTGGCCGAGGCCGGGCGGCGGCAGGTCGCCGCCCTGGCCGGGGTCGCCCCGGCCCAGATCGTCTTCACCGGCGGCGCCACCGAGGCCAACGCCCTGGCGCTGACCGGCCTCGGCCGGCGCCGGATCCTGGCCTCCGCCATCGAGCATGACAGCGCCCTGGCCTGGGCCGCCGAGCGGATCCCGGTCGGCGGCGACGGCCGGGTCGATCTCGATGCCCTCGACCGGCTGCTGGCGGCCGGAGGCGAGCCGGCGATCGTCTCGGTCATGGCGGTGAACAACGAGACCGGGGTGATCCAGCCGGTGGCCGAGGCCGCGGCGATCGCCCGCCGCCACGGCGCGCTGATCCATTGCGACGCGGTCCAGGCCGCCGGGCGCATTCCCCTGCCCGCGGTGGGGGCCGAGGTCGACGCCCTCAGCCTCTCCGCCCACAAGCTGGGCGGGCCGCAGGGCATCGGCGCCCTGGTGCTGCGCGACGGGCTGCCGCTGGCGCCGCTGCTGCGCGGCGGGGCGCAGGAGGGCCGGCGCCGCGCCGGCACCGAGAATGTCGCCGGCATCGCCGGCTTCGGCGCCGCTGCCGCAGCGGTGGCCGACCGGGCGGACATGCCGCGGATCGCGGCGCTGCGCGACGAGCTGGAGCGGCGGCTGACGGCCGAGGGCGCCGTGGTTTTGGGCGCCGGGGCGCCGCGCGTCGCCAACACCAGCTGCGTCGCCATGCCCGGTGTCACCGCCGAGACCCAGGTCGCGGCGCTGGACCTCGCCGGGGTCGCAGTCAGCGCCGGCTCGGCCTGCAGCTCCGGCAAGGTCCGCCGCAGCCATGTGCTGGAGGCGATGGGCCTGCCGGACGACCTGGCCGAGAGCGCGATCCGCATCAGCCTGGGGCCGGCGACCGACGCCGAGGCCATCGACCGCTGCGTCGCTGCCTGGATCGATCTCTCCCGGCGAAGGCGCAGCCGTGCGGTGGCCTGAAGGGTGGCATGAGGTTTCGCCGGTTGCCGCGGGTCGCCGGCTTTCGTAGAACACCACGTTTTCGAGCAGGAGCAGGGCCGGAATGCCCAGGATCATCTTCATCGAGCCGGACGGGAACCGGCGCGAGATCGACGCCCCGGCCGGGCTGTCGATCATGGAGATCGCGCACAAATACGACGTCGATCTGGAGGGCGCCTGCGAGGGGTCTCTGGCCTGCTCGACCTGCCATGTGATCGTCGAGCCGGACTGGTACGAAAAGCTGCTGCCGGCGCGGGAGGACGAAGAGGACATGCTCGACCTCGCCTGGGGCCTGACCAAGACCTCGCGCCTCGGCTGCCAGATCATCATGAATGACGAGCTCGACGGGCTGACCGTCCGGCTGCCGGGCGGCAGCAACAACATGATGTGATACAAGGATCTTCCGGCATGAGCGATCCGCATGCCGGGGTCCAGCGGAGCGCGGCTGAGAACGACTCTCGCAGTCGGGTTTTCGCTGGCAATCGCCGCCGAAACGCCTATCTATTGGCGAGAGAAGGGCGGCAGCACTGGCCTCCCAAGGGGTAACCTTTGGGGCCTTCCGCATCGGAGTACCCGACTAGCCCACTCGGTTAATCGGTTCTGGCACAGGGTTGAGGAGCGAGGCATGGCGGCAGTCCAGGAGACGGTCCGGCAGGTCGAAGAGATCACGAACAGCCGCTATAAGCACGGCTTCTTCTCGGACATCGAGATGGAGACCGCGCCGAAGGGGCTGACCGAGGAGACCGTCCGCTTCATCTCCGCCAAGAAGAACGAGCCCGAATGGCTCCTGGAATGGCGGCTGCGCGCCTTCCGGCTGTGGCAGACGATGGAGGAGCCGCACTGGGCGCGGATCAGCCACCCGCCGATCGACTACCAGGACGCCTACTACTACGCCGCGCCGAAGAAGAAGCCCAAGCTCGGCAGCCTGGACGAGGTCGACCCCGACATCCTGGCCGTCTACGAGAAGCTGGGCATCCCGCTGCGCGAGCAGGAGAAGCTGGCCGGCGTCGCCGTCGACGCCGTGTTCGACAGCGTCTCCGTCGCCACCACCTTCAAGGAGGCGCTGGAGAAGGAGGGCGTGATCTTCTGCTCCATCTCCGAGGCGGTGCAGAAATACCCCGAGCTGGTGCGCCAGTACCTCGGCTCGGTGGTGCCCTATTCCGACAACTACTTCGCCACGCTGAACTCGGCCGTCTTCACCGATGGGTCGTTCGTCTACATCCCCAAGGGCGTGCGCTGCCCGATGGAGCTGTCGACCTATTTCCGCATCAATGCGGAGAATACGGGCCAGTTCGAGCGCACCCTGATCATCGCCGACGACAGCAGCTACGTCTCCTATCTGGAAGGTTGCACCGCGCCGCAGCGCGACGAGAACCAGCTGCACGCCGCGGTGGTCGAGCTGGTGGCGCTGGATGACGCCGAGATCAAGTACTCCACCGTCCAGAACTGGTATCCGGGCGACGAGGAGGGCAAGGGCGGCATCTACAACTTCGTCACCAAGCGCGCCGCCTGCCGCGGCCGCAACTCCAAGGTCAGCTGGACCCAGGTCGAGACCGGGTCGGCCATCACCTGGAAGTACCCGAGCTGCATCCTGCAGGGCGACAATTCGGTCGGCGAGTTCTATTCGGTGGCGATCACCAACAACCGCCAGCAGGCCGACACCGGCACCAAGATGATCCATATCGGGAAGAACACCAGCTCCCGGATCATCTCCAAGGGCATCTCGGCCGGGAAGTCGGACAACACCTATCGCGGCCTGGTGCGGATCCTGCCGGGCGCCGAGGGCGCGCGCAACTTCACCCAGTGCGACAGCCTGCTGATCGGCGACAAGTGCGGCGCCCACACCGTGCCGTATATCGAGAGCCGCAACCCGACGGCGCAGGTGGAGCACGAGGCGACCACCAGCAAGGTCAGCGAGGACGTCCTCTTCTACTGCCGCCAGCGCGGCATCGGCGAGGAGGAGGCGCTGGGCCTGATCGTCAACGGCTTCTGCCGCGAGGTGCTGCAGGCGCTGCCGATGGAGTTCGCGGTCGAGGCCCAGAAGCTGGTCGGCATCAGCCTGGAAGGCTCGGTCGGCTGAGGCCGGCCATTCTTATCGAGGACAGGCCGCGGTGAAGCGGCGAGGGAACGCGGAATGCTGGAGATCAAGGACCTGCACGTCGCCGTCGACGGCAAGGAGATTCTGAAGGGTGTGTCGCTGGCCCTGGGCCAGGGCGAGATCCACGCCATCATGGGGCCGAACGGCTCCGGCAAGTCGACGCTGAGCTACGTCATCGCGGGCCGCGACGGCTACGAGGTCACCGGCGGGTCGATCACCTTCAACGGCGAGGACCTGCTGGCGATGGAGCCGGAGGAGCGGTCGCGCGCCGGCGTCTTCCTGGCCTTCCAGTACCCGCTCGAGGTCGCCGGCGTCGGCACCGTCACCTTCCTGCGCACCGCCTACAACGCCCACCGCAAGCATCGCGGCGAGGCCGAGCTGGACCCGATGCAGTTCACCAAGCTGCTGCGCGAGAGGGCCAAGGAGCTGGGCATCGACGCCGAGATGCTGAAGCGCTCGGTCAATGTCGGCTTCTCCGGCGGCGAGAAGAAGCGCAACGAGGCGCTGCAGATGGCTCTGCTGCAGCCCAGCCTCGCGGTGCTGGACGAGACCGACAGCGGCCTCGACATCGACGCGCTGAAGGTGGTGGCCGAGAGCGTGAACAAGCTGCGCTCGCCCGACCGGGCCTTCCTGGTGATCACCCACTACCAGCGCCTGCTCAGCCACATCGTCCCCGACCATGTCCACATCCTGGCCGATGGCCGGATCGTCCGGTCCGGCGGCAAGGAGCTGGCGCTGGAGTTGGAGGAGAAGGGCTACGCCGGCGTCATTCCGGCCGCTGCCGCGTGAGGCCGCGATGAGCGAAGCGATCTCCCCTGTCGTCGCCGCGCAGCGCGAGCGGTTCTCGGCCAGCCGCTCGGCGCTGCCTGGCGTCGGCCACAGCGCCGTCGCCCGCCGCCGCGAGACGGGCATGGCCCGGTTCGAGAGCCTGGGCCTGCCGACCCGCAAGCAGGAGGCCTGGAAGTACACCGACCTGCGGCGGCTGGAGAAGCTGGGCCTGAACGGCGCCACGGCGCCGGCCGACGCGGCGCTGCCGGACGGCCTGCGCGCCTTCGTGCCGGCGCAGGGCCCGTCCATGGTCTTCGTCAACGGCCGGCTGCGGCCGGAGCTGTCGCATCTCGACGCCCTGCCCAAGGGCCTGCGCCTCGACGGCTATGCCGCGGCGCTGGAGGCCGCCGATGCCGAGGTCGAATCCCGCTTCGCCAAGGCCGCCGACGCATCGCTGGTCGAGCTGAACGCCGCCCTGGTCGAGGATGGCGCCGTGCTGCGCATCGCCCCGGGCGCGGTGATCGAGGCGCCGGTTCGCCTGGTCTTCCTGACCGCGCCTGGCGACGCGATCGTGGCCAGCCACCCGCGCATCCTGGTCCTGGCCGGGGCCAACAGCCAGGCGACGGTGATCGAGGCCTATCACGGCACCGACGACACCGGCTATTTCACCAATGCGGTGGTCGATGCCGAGATCGGCGACGGCGCCCGGCTGCGCCACTACCGGCGGCAGAGCGAGGGGTTGCAGGCGGTGCATCTGCTGAACGGCAGCGCCACCATCGGCCGCGACGCCACCTATGACAGCTTCACCCTCAGCCTCGGCGCCGACCTGGCGCGGACCGAGGTGGTGGCGACCTTCACCGGCCGCGGCGGCAACGGCCACGTCACCGGCGCCTATCTGGCCGATGGCAGCCGCCACATCGACACCACCACGCTGATCGACCACGCCGTGCCGGACTGCCGGTCGCGCGAGGTGTTCAAGGGCGTGCTGGACGGCAAGGGCAGGGGCGTCTTCCAGGGCAAGATCATCGTCCGCCGCGACGCCCAGCGCACCGACGGCTACCAGCTGAACCGGGCGCTGATGCTGTCGAGGACCGCCGAGATCGACAGCAAGCCCGAGCTCGAGATCTACGCCGACGACGTCAAGTGCAGCCACGGCGCCACGGTCGGCGAGATCGATTCCGAGGCGCTGTTCTACCTGCGCGCCCGCGGCATCGACGAGCGCACGGCCCGGGCCCTGCTGGTCGAGGCCTTCCTGCGCGAGGCGCTGGAGGAGGTCGCCGACGAGGCGGTGCGCGAGGAGTTCGAGGCCGCGGTCGGGCTGTGGCTCGCCGGGCGGCACCAGGAGGGATGATGGACACGCGCCCCATGGTCCATTCGAGCGGCATCAACGCCTATGACGTGAACGCGGTCCGGGCGGATTTCCCGATCCTGTCCCGCACCGTCTACGGCAAGCCGCTGGTCTATCTCGACAACGCCGCCTCGGCGCAGAAGCCGCGCTCGGTGATCGACGCCGAGAGCCGCGTCTACGAGGAGGAATACGCCAACGTCCATCGCGGGCTGCACTATCTCAGCGGCGCCGCGACCGACGCCTTTGAGGCGACGCGCGAGGCGGTGAAGCGCTTCATCAACGCCCGCTCGATCAAGGAGATCGTCTACACCCGCGGCACCACCGAGGCGATCAACCTGGTGGCCCAGAGCTACGGCCGCGCCTTCCTCAAGGAAGGGGACGAGATCATCGTCTCGGTGATGGAGCACCATTCCAACATCGTGCCCTGGCAGCTGCTGGCGCAGGAGAAGGGGCTGGTCCTCAAGGTCGCCCCGATCGACGACGACGGCAACTTCCTGCTCGACGAGTACGAGCGCCTGCTGTCGCCGCGGACCAGGCTGGTCTCGGTCGCCTACATGTCGAACGCGCTGGGCACCATCGTCCCGGTCAAGGCGGTGATCGAGCGGGCGCATGCGGTCGGCGCCAAGGTGCTGCTCGACGCGGCCCAGGCGATCACCCACATGCCGGTCGACGTCCAGGATCTCGGCTGCGACTTCCTGGCCTTCTCCGGCCACAAGCTGTACGGCCCGACCGGCATCGGCATCCTCTACGGCCGCGAAGAGTTGCTGGAGGCGATGCCGCCCTGGCAGGGCGGCGGCGAGATGATCCGCACCGTCAGCTTCTCCGGTACCACCTTCGCCGAGCTGCCGGCCAAGTTCGAGGCCGGCACCCCGGCCATCGCCCAGACCATCGCGCTGAAGGCGGCGATCGACTATGTCACCGCGCTCGGCCTCGACACCATCGCGGCGCATGAGCACGAACTGATGGAATACGGGGTCGAGCGGCTGTCGCATGTCCCGGGCCTGACCATCGTCGGCCGGGCGCGGGACCGCGCCTCGATCATCTCCTTCGCCATGGACTGCGCCCACCCGCACGACATCGGCACGGTGATCGACCAGGCCGGTGTCGCCGTCCGGGCCGGCCACCACTGCGCCCAGCCCCTGATGGAGCGGCTGGGCCTGCCGGCGACGGCGCGCGCCTCCTTCGCCCTGTACAACACCAAGGCCGAGATCGACGTGATGGCCGAGGCGCTGGACAAGGTGGTCAAGCTGTTCGGGAAATGAGCATGTCGCTATCCCAGGAAGAGCTGGAGGAGAACTTCTCCCTCCTCGACGATTGGGAGGAGCGCTACGCCTACATCATCAGCCTGGGCGACGCCCTGCCGCCGTTCCCGGACGCCGAGCGGACCGAGGCCAACAAGGTGCATGGCTGCCAGAGCCAGGTGTGGCTGATCGCCCGGCCCGAGGACCAGGCGCCGGACCACATCGTGTTCCAGGGCGACAGCGACGCCCGCATCGTCAAGGGGCTGATCGCCATCGTCACCGGCGTGTTCTCCGGCAAGCGGCCGGAGGAGGTGGCGGCGATGGATCTGCGCGGCCTGTTCAACCGGCTCGGCCTCGACACCCATCTGACCAGCGGCCGCCGCAACGGCTTGGCCTCGATGGTCGAGCGGATCAAGGAGATCGCGCGGCGCACCCTCGCCGCGCGGGAGGCGACATCATGAGCAAACCCGCCTACTTCCCCGATGACGGCCTCGGCCTGAACGACTTCCTGCGCGCCGGCACGTTGGACGTGCCGGAACCGGACTGGATCCATGTCCGCACGCCGCTGTCGAAGATCGAGTACCCGCTCGATGTCGAGGCGACGCGCTCGGCCGTGCTCGACAACCTGACCCTGGTGTTCGATCCGGAGCTGCCGGTCAACATCGTCGAGCTCGGCCTGATCTACCGGGTCGAGGTGTCGCCGGAGGGCAAGGTCGAGATCGACATGACCCTGACCGCGCCGAACTGCCCGGTGGCCGGATCGATGCCCGCGATCGTCGAGCGCGGCGCCGCGGTGGTGCCGGGCGTGACCGAGGCCAAGGTCAACCTGACCTGGAGCCCGGCCTGGTCGATCGAGCGCGCCAGCGAGGACGCCCGTCTGGCGCTGGGGATGTGACGTTGTGAATGCGGAGAGGCCTGCTCTCGCCCCCTCACCCGAAATCGCTCCGCGATTTCGACCTCTCCCCAAGGAGAGGTGAAGGGGCCGCAGCTCCGATTCCCTCTCCTCGGGGAGAGGGAGGGGCCCGCGTGCGAAGCACGTGGGAGGGTGAGGGGGCAGGCCAGGCCTCGGCAAGGTGAGGACCAGCCCTGCAACCGCAGACCGTTGAAGTCTTTTCCCGATCGGCCCATCTTGTGGGTCGAGGACAAGAGGTGAACAGGATGCGCGCCCTACCGCCGCCGATTTCCCTGAGCGACCGCGCCGCCGACCGCGTGCGCGAGCTGATCGCGAAGTCGCCGAAGCCGATCCTCGGCCTCCGGGTCGGGGTTAAGGCGCGCGGCTGCTCCGGCCTCAGCTACTTCATGGAATATGCCGAGGAGCGGAAGAAGTTCGAGGATGTGGTCGAGAGCAAGGGCGTCACCGTCCTGATCGACCCTTCGGCGATCATGTTCCTGCTCGGCACCGAGATGGACTACGTCCAGGAAGAGTTCGGCGCCCGCTTCGTGTTCAACAATCCGAACGAGGTCGATCGCTGCGGCTGCGGCGAGAGCTTCCGGGTGGCCCAGCCCGAGGGCAAGGAGCCGGCCCCGGCCCAGGCATGATGCATCCGGCCGGCGGCGCCGCCCCGGATCTGACACCACGAACCCTTCGCCGCCTGCTGTCGCCGCCGCGTTTGCGGCGGCTTCTGCGTTTCGGCGTCGGCGGCCTCCTGGTCGGCTGCATGGCGGTCGCCTTCGCCGAGGCTGCCGACGGGGCGCAGAGCCTGTTCGCCTGGATCACCGACGGGCGGCTGTGGCTGGCGCCGATCCTCGGCGCCCTCGGCTTCGGGATCTCCGCCCTGGCGGCGCAGCGGCTGTTCCCGGCGGCGCCGGGCAGCGGCATCCCGCAATGCATCGCCGCGATGCGCCGGCCGCTGGAACTGGTGCCAAGCCAGCTGAACGCCCGCACCGGCATCGGCAAGATCGCGCTGTGCCTGTTCGGGCTGGCCTGCGGCGCCTCGATCGGGCGCGAGGGGCCGACCGTGCAGGTCGGCGCCGTGATCCTGGCCAGCCTGACGGCGAACGCCACCCCGGCCCGGCTGCGGCGGGTGATCACCGCCGGCGGCGCCGCCGGCCTGGCCGGCGCCTTCAACACGCCGCTGGCCGGTATCGTCTTCGCGCTGGAGGAGCTGGCCGCCGGCTTCGACATCCGCAACCGCATGGCGGTGCTGGCCGCGATCTTCCTGTCCTCCGCCGTCGCCATCGCCGTGCTCGGCGACTACACCTATTTCGGCCGCCATCCGCTCGATTTCACCGTCGTCGCGATCCCGGTGTTCCTGCTGGTCGCGGTGCTGGCGGGGATCCTCGGCGGCCTGTTCGGCCGCTGCGTCCTGGCCCTGACCCGGCTGCTGCCGCGGCTGTTCGCCCGCTTCGGCCGCTGGTCGGTTCTGGCCGCCGCCGCCAGCTGCGGCCTGCTGGCCGGGCTGATCGGCCTGGCCGCCGGCGGCGCCACCTTCGGCACCGGCTACGAGCCGACGCGGCTGGCGCTGGAAGGCGGCCATGCCCTGGCCTGGTGGTTCTTCCCGGCCAAGTTCGCGGCCACCGCGCTCGCCTCCTCGGCCGGCATCCCGGGCGGGCTGTTCGCGCCCTCGCTCTCGGTCGGCGCCGGTTTCGGCGCCATCTTCGCGCCGCTGGTCGGCCCGGACCTGGTGCCGTCGCTGATGCTGGTCGGCATGGCCGCCTACCTGACCGGGGTGACCCATTCGCCGGTCACCGCGCTGGTGCTGCTGGCGGAGATGACCGGCGAATCCCGAGGCCTCGCCATCCTGATCCCCTCGGTCGGCCTCGCCTGGCTCGGCTCCCGCCTGGTGCTGCGGCACGGCTTGTATCATTTGCTGGCCGAGCGAATTCTTGCACGAGCCGGCTGGAATCCTTCGGCAACAACCTGATATCGTCTGCTCCAAAGGAAAAAAGGCCTTTGGGGGTTCAGGTGAGATACGGTCTTCCGGCGCTGGTGGCGCTGGTGCTCTTGGGCTGCGCCCAGAAACCGGGCGAGCCGCCCGCCGTGCTGTCGCGGACGGTGCCGGTCAACGGCCTCGATATCGGCGTCACCCGGCTGACGCAGACGACCTGGGGCGCCTGGCTGGTGGGCCCGAGCCTGATCGGCCCGACCAAGGCCAAGGTCCGTGCCGCCGAGCGCAAGGCGATCGAGCAGGTGTCGGGCTGCAAGGTCACCAAGGTGGCCCCGGGCGACAACCCGATGCGGGCGGAGTATGTCGAGCTGACGGTGGCGTGTTAGGCGCGGACCGGCGCCCCTCTGGTCGGTGCGAAAGCCACCCCGAACCGTCATGGCGAGGAGCGAAGCGACGTGGCCATCCAGGGGCAGTTCGCACCGGCCCCTGGATGGCCACGCCCCTGCGGGGCTCGCCATGACGAAAGGGGAAGGGCCACCTCGCGCCGGCCTCAGCCGGCCGGCACCTTCAGCTCATAGCGCTCGACCCAGAGGCTGCGGTCGTGGGGCGGCTCGCCGGATTCGGCGAAGACCTCCACCGCCTCGGTGATCTGGCCGTCGCGCAGGCGGTACAGCGAGACCGCATGCACGATGTCGTTGCCGTCGGTCAGCAGCACGCGGGACACCGCGCGCTCGCCCGCCTGGATCAGCTCCTGCAGGTGGCAGCGCCAGCGGGCGGGGGAGTTGGCGTTCAGCGCAATGAACGCGTCGGCGCCGCGGATCCGCTCGCAGGTCTGCGGCCAATCCGCCACGAAGTCATCGGACAATAATCCCAAGGCGCAGGCCCAGTCGCGCGCATCAAAGGCACGCCACAGGGCGGCGACGACATGGTCGTCCATGGCATTCCGGTCAATTTGTTCCTAATTTGTTTCATTATGCCGAAGAGAATCCCCGCTGTCGAGGGATCTATTATAGACATATTTTTCAAGTGAATTAATGCATTTGACATAAACAATTTCCAAAATATGGTATTTCATCCGACAAACAACGGGCCGGGATCGTTGATCCTGTCCGGCCGAGAGGACCGACCATGATCACCCTGTCCCGCCGCCTGCTGCTTGCCGGCTCGGTCGTCGTTGCCGCCCTGGCGCCGGCGCTGGGCCGGGCCGCGGATCCGGTCTCCGCCATCACCCTCGACTGGGCCTATTACAACCCGGTCAGCCTGGTGCTGAAGGACAAGGGCTGGCTGGAGGAGGCGCTGAAGCCGCAGGGCGTGTCGGTGACCTGGGTGCAGAGCGCCGGCAGCAACAAGGCGATCGAGTTCCTGAACTCCGGCAGCGTCCAGTTCGGCTCCACCGCCGGCGCCGCGGCGCTGCTGGCGCGGATCAACGGCAGCCCGATCAAGGCCGTCTACTCATATTCCAAGCCGGAATGGACGGCGCTGGTGACCAATGGCGACAGCCCGGTCCAGTCGGTCGAGGATCTCAAGGGCAAGCGCGTCGCCGTCACCCGCGGCACCGACCCCTACATCTTCCTGCTGCGCGCCCTGGCCGATCACGGCCTGGCCGAGCAGGACATCGAGGTGGTGCTGCTGCAGCACGCCGACGGCCGCAACGCCCTGATCGGGAAGCAGGTCGACGCCTGGGCCGGGCTGGACCCGATGATGGCACAGGCCGAGCTGGAGCAGGGGGCGCGGCTGTTCTACCGCAAGCCGGACCTGAACACCTATGGCGTGCTGAACGTGAACGAGCAGTTCGCCGCCGACCATCCGGAGATCGTCGAGACCGTGATCCGCGCCTATGAGCAGGCGCGGACCTACGCCCTGGCCCATCCGGACGAGCTGCGCGCCGCCCTGGTGCAGGCCGCCGGCCTGACCGATGCGGCGGCGGCGAAGCAGCTGGAGCGCACCGACCTGTCCGGACCGGCGATCGACGCGCCGAAGCGCGACACCATCCTGGCCGCCGGGGTGGCGCTGCAGAAGGCCGGGGTGATCGAGGCCGGGGTCGATGTCGCGGCCGCGGTCGACGCGCTGCTCGATTCCCGCTTCAAGACCGCGCTGGCGCAGTAGCCGTGGCCAGCCTCGACCCCGCCGCGGCCGGTACGGGCATCCGCGGGCCGCGCGCCGCCGGTGCGATCGGCGCCGTCGTGATCGGGCTGGTCCTGCCGGTCGGTCTGGCCCTGGGCTGGGAGGTGCTGGCCGCCCTCGGCGTGGTCTCCACCCGCCTGCTGCCGCCGCCGTCGCAGATCCTGAGGACGCTGGGCGACCTGGCGAGCCGCGGCGTGCTGCTCGACCACGTGCTGGCGACTCTGTGGCGGATGTGGTGGGGCTTCCTGCTCGGCGCCGCCGCCGGCACGGCGCTGGGCGCCGCCACCGGCGTCTGGCCGCTGGCGCGCCGGCTGCTGGACCCGACGATCCAGGCGCTGCGCAGCATCCCGTCGATTGCCTGGGTGCCGCTGTTCATCCTGTGGTTCGGCATCTTCGAGACGCCGAAGGTGCTGCTGATCGCGGTCGGCGTGTTCTTCCCGGTCTACCTGACCCTGGCCGGCGCCATCGCCTCGGTCGACCGCAAGCTGGTCGAGGTCGGGCGGATCTACCGCTTCGGCACCTGGGACCTGGTGCGCCGCATCCTGCTGCCGGCCGCGCTGCCGACCTACATCACCGGCCTGCGCGGCGGGCTGGGCCTCGGCTGGATGTTCGTGGTGGCGGCGGAGTTCATGGGCGCCAGCAAGGGCCTGGGCTACCTGCTGGTCGACGGGCAGATGACCGGCCGGCCAGCCACCATCCTGGCCGCGATCCTGCTGTTCGCCGTGCTGGGCAAGCTCAGCGACATGGCCCTGGCCGCGCTCGGCGCCCGGCTGGTGCGCTGGCAGGACGGCTTCCGTCCGGAAGGGGCATGACCATGCTGTCGCTGCAGGGCGTCGCCAAGCGCTATCCGAACGGGCTGGACGCCCTGGCCGGCATCGATCTCACGGTCGAGTCCGGCGCCATCGTCGCCGTGGTCGGCGCCAGCGGCTGCGGCAAGAGCACGCTGCTGCGCCTGATCGCCGGGCTGGAGCGGGCCTCGGCCGGCACGCTGTCGGTCGCCGGCCATCCGGTCGACGGGCCGGGCGAGGATGTCGGCGTGGTGTTCCAGGAGCCGCGGCTGATGCCCTGGCTGACGGTCGAGGCCAATATCCGCTTCGGCCTCGGCCGGCTGCCCCGGGCCGAGGCGGCGCGGCTGGCGGCCGACGCCATCGCCCGGGTCGGGCTCTCCGGCTTCGCCGAGGCCTGGCCGCGCCAGCTCTCCGGCGGCATGGCCCAGCGCGTCGCCATCGCCCGGGCCCTGGTGGCCCGGCCCAAGGTGCTGCTGCTGGACGAGCCGTTCAGCGCGCTCGACACCTTCACCCGGCGCGACCTGCACCGCCACCTGCTGGAGATCCGCGACTGGCTGCAGCCGACGCTGATGCTGGTGACGCACGACATCGACGAGGCGCTGGTTTTGGCCGACCGCGTGGTGGTGCTGGCCGGCCGCCCGGGCCGGATCGCCGCCGACATCGCCGTGCCGCTGCCGCGGGCCGAGCGCGCCGGCGCGCCGGAACTGCTGCGCCTGCGCGAGGCCGTGCTATCCTCCCTGGCGCCGCCGCGGGATGCGGCGGCCGGCCGCGATGCGGGCGCCGCAGGGGCCCGGGCTTCGGCCGTGCCCGTCACGATCTGAGAGACCACGATGGATGCGGATTCGCTGCGCGCCCTGCAGGCGCCGCTGAAGGACCAGTATCGCGAGGCGCCGGATTCGGCCCTGGTCACCCTGCGCGCCAAGGGGCGGCTGGGCGAGGAGGGCGTGACCTGCAAGGTCGAGACCGGCCGCGCCTTGGCCGAGGCCGGGCTGCACCCGGCGACCGGCGGCGACGGCCTGTCGCTGTGCTCCGGCGACATGCTGCTGGAGGCGCTGGTGGCCTGTGCCGGGGTGACGCTGAAGGCGGTGGCGACGGCGCTGGCCCTGCCGATCACCGGCGGCACCGTCTCGGCGGAAGGCGATCTCGACTTCCGCGGCACGCTGGGCGTGGCCAAGGACGCGCCGGTCGGCTTCCGCGCCATCCGGCTGCATTTCGCGGTCGAGGGCGACCTGACCGAGGAGCAGCGGGCCACCCTGCTGAAGCTGACCGAGCGCTACTGCGTCGTCTACCAGACGCTGCGCACGCCGGCGGCGTTCGCCGTTGACCTGGTGAATGCCTGAATCCTTCCCGTATTCGCCGAAAACATCGGACGAATCCTTTGGGGTGGCCGATCGTTCGCCGCCGGCCGACGAAGGCTGGCGGTTCGTGCGGTCAGGGCGATAAGATCGGACAAAACGACGGAGTCTCGACATGATCCATGTCATCGCCCTGCTGACCGCCAAGCCCGGCCAGCGCGCCGCTCTGCTGGCGGAATTCCGCAAGCTTGTACCCGAGGTTCATGCCGAGCAGGGCTGCATCGAATACGGGCCCGCGGTGGATGCCGAGGGCAGCCCGGCCCGCTTCGGCGACGACACCTTCGTCGTGATCGAGAAGTGGGAGAGCCCGGAGGCGCTGAAGGCGCATTCCGTCGCCCCGCACATGAAGGCCTATGGCGAGCGCACCAAGGACCTGATCGCCGACCGGGCCGTCCACGTCCTGACGCCGGCCTGATAGACACGTCTTTCCAACCCAACCCGTCATGGCCACGGCGCTGCGCGCCTCGCCATGACGGGAGGGGCTGTCAGCGCTTCCGCGCCCTCTGAAACACGTCGATGAAGGCCCGCAGCCCGGCCGAGGGCAGGCGTTGGTGCGGGTAGTAGAGGCACAGCCCGGCGAAGGGCGGGGTCCAGTCCGCCAGCACCTGACGCAACCGGCCGGATTCCAGATCCGCCGCCGCGGTGCGGCCGCTGACGAAGGCCAGGCCGGCGCCGGCCAGCGCCGCCTGCTGGCTCAGCTCCGGGCTGCCGATGGTGAGCCGGCCGGGCGGGTCGATGCGGACCTCCTCGCCCTGGTGCTCGAACTCCCAGCGCAGCAGCGCGCCGCTCGGCAGCCGGGCGCGGATGCAGTCATGCGCGAACAGGTCGGCCGGCGCCCGCGGCACGCCCCGCGCCGCCAGATAGCCGGGCGCGCCGACCACGATCATCGCCTCGTCGATGCCCAGCGGCACCGAGACCATGTCCTGCGGCACGGCCTCGGCCAGGCGGATGCCGGCATCGAAGCCGGCGGCGACGATGTCGATCATCCGGCCCTCGGTCACCAGGTCGACCCGCATCTCCGGATACGCGGCCATGAACTCCAGCACCACCGGCAGGATCCGCGCCGACCCGCCCTCGGAGCTGTTCAGCCGCAACAGGCCGGCCGGCGTGTCGCGGAACCGGTTTACCGTCTCCACCGCCTCGGCGATCTCGCGCAGCGCCGGCTGGATCCGGGCCAGGAACTGCTCGCCGGCCTCGGTCACCGCGACGCTGCGGGTGGTGCGGTTGAACAGCCGCACGCCCAGCCGCCGCTCCAGGCTGGCCACCATATGGCTGAGAGAGGAGGGGGACAGCCCCAGCTCCGCCGCCGCGGCACGGAAGCTGCGATGGGCCGCGACGGCCCCCAGCGCGGTCAGCTCGCTCAGGGTGAGATCGGCCATTATCCGGCTGCTTTCATCAACTCATCCGGGATTGAACGGATTATCACAACAGCGGGGCAGGGGCATATCGGGGTCTCACCCAGGAGACCCCGATGACCCGCACCGTTCTCATCACCGGCTGTTCCACCGGCTTCGGCGAGGCCACTTCCCGCCTGTTCGCCGCGCGCGGTTGGAACGTCGTCGCCACCATGCGCCGGCCGGAGGCGAGCGCCGCTTTGGCCGCGCTCGGCGACAATGTCCTCGTCACCCGGCTGGACGTGCAGGACCCGGCCAGCATCGAGGCGGCGGTGGCCGCGGCAATCGCCCGGTTCGGCCGCATCGACGTGCTGGTCAACAACGCCGGCTTCGGCCTGTTCGGCGTGTTCGAGGCGGCGCCGCGCGACAAGATCCAGGAGCAGTTCGACGTCAACGTCTTCGGCGTCATGGACGTGACCCGCGCCCTGCTGCCGCATTTCCGGGCCAACCGGGCCGGGACCATCGTCAACATCGGCTCCGGCGCCGGCGTCTTCACCCTGCCGATGATCTCGCTGTACTGCGCCTCGAAATTCGCGCTGGAGGGCTTCTCCGAGGCGCTGTCCTACGAGCTGGCCTCTCTCGGCATCGCGGTGAAGATCGTCGAGCCCGGCGGCGTCACCAAGACCCGCTTCGGCGACCGCAGCGCCGCGGAGGCCGGTCATTCGGCCGACCTGCCGGATTACGGGCCTTTCCTGAAGGGGGCGATGCAGGTCTTCGCCGGGCTGCGTGCTTCCCGCGCCGACGCCACCAGCGAGGAGGTGGCCGAGGTGATCTACACGGCTGCCACCGACGGCACCGACCAGCTGCGCTACGTCGCCACCGAGGATATCAAGCCGCTGGTCCGGGCCCGGCGCGAGACCTCGGAGGCCGAGTACATGGAATTCATGCGCGAGCGGATGACGCCCCGCGGTTAATGTCCTGGTCTACCAGCGCGGCGGCTGTGGCGCTCCACCAGCGCCTTGGCCGTCAGCGTCACCAGGGCCAGCAGCGCCAGGGTCGAGGCGGCGGCGAAGGCGCCGACGGCGTTGTAGTCGTTATACAGCAGCTCGATCTGCAGCGGCAGCGTGTTGGTCTGGCCGCGGATATGGCCGGAGACGACCGAGACGGCGCCGAACTCGCCCATCACCCGGGCGTTGCACAGCACCACGCCGTACAGGAGCGCCCATTTGATGTTCGGCAGGGTGACGCGGAAGAAGGTCTGCCAGCCATTGGCGCCCAGCGTCGCCGCCGCCTCCTCCTCGTCGCGCCCCTGCGCCTGCATCAGCGGGATCAGCTCGCGCGCCACATAGGGCGAGGTGACGAACAGGCTGACCAGCACGATCGCCACCGGGGTGAACATCAGGCGGATGCCGTGATCCTGCAGCCAGGGGCCGAACAGGCCGTTGGCGCCGTACAGGAACAGGTACACGACGCCGGCCACGATCGGCGATACCGAGAACGGGATCTCGACCAGTGTGGTCAAGAGGCGCCGGCCGCGGAACTGGAACTTGGCGATGGCCCAGGCCGCCATGACGCCGAACACGGTGTTGATCGGCACCACGATCAGCGCCGTGGTCACCGTCAGGCCGATGGCGTGCAGCGTCTCGCTCTGGCCGATGTTGCGGGCGAAGACCGCCAGGCCGGCGGAGAAGGCCTGGGCGAAGATCACCACGATCGGCGCCACCAGCACCAGGCCGGCGGCCAGCAGCGCCAGGCCGATCAGGATGCGCCGGGTCCAGCGCCCCTCGCCGATGCGGGGCGACCGCCGCCGGACGGCCGCGGCAGCAGTCGCCGTCGGGGTCACAGCCGCCACGGCCGGGTCGCGGTCAACGGCGATCGACATGGCGCAGGAACCGGGCCTGGAGCAGGTTGGTGGCGAGCAGCAGCAGGAAGGCGGCGGCCAGGATGGTCAGCGCCAGCGCCGCGGCGGCGGCGTAGTCGTATTCCTCGAGCCGGATGAAGACGAGCAGGGCCGCGATCTCGGTCTGCATCGGCCGGTTGCCGGCGATGAAGATGACCGCGCCGAACTCGCCCAGGCTGCGGGCGAAGGCCAGGCTGCAGCCGGCCAGGAAGGCGGGCAGGATGGCTGGCCACACCACATGGCGCAGGGTCGACCAGTCGCCGGCGCCGAGGGTGCGGGCTGCTTCCTCGACGCCCGCGTCCAGATCCTCCAGCACCGGCTGCACGCTGCGCACCACGAAGGGCAGGCTGGTGAAGGCCATCGCCACCGCGATGCCCAGGGGCGTGTAGGCGACGGGCAAGCCGATCGCCGCCAGCGGCGCGCCGAACCAGCCGTTCTTGGCGAACAGCGCGGTCAGGGCGATGCCGGCCACCGCGGTCGGCAGGGCGAAGGGCAGGTCGACGATGGCGTCCAGCAGGCGCCGGCCGGGGAAGCGGTAGCGCACCAGCACCCAGGCCAGCAGCAGCCCGACCACGCCGTTGAACAGCGTCGCCGCCAGCGCCATGCCGAGCGTGACCTCATAGCTGGCCAGGGCGCGCGCCGAGGTGACGATGGCCAGGAACTGGGCCGGGGTCAGGCTGGCCGCCTTCAGCGCCAGCGCGGCCAGCGGCAGCAGCACGATCAGGACGAGATAGACCAGCGTGCAGCCCAGCGTCAGCCGGAATCCGGGCAGCACCCGGCGCCGGGCGGGACGGGGGGCGGCGAGGGCGACGCTGGTCACTGCCCCTGCCTTCCTGCGCGATGACGCGCAACCCAAAAGAGTCCCCCCTCCCCTTGCGGGAGGGGGGCAGGGGGAGGGGTCTGCGCGCGTCCGCGCGCGAACAGGCGGGGTCTGTCAGCCAGCCGGCTTTCCGCGATCCGGGGCCGGGGCGAGCCGAGAGAACCCCTTCCCCCTGSCCCCCTCCCGCAAGGGGAGGGGGGACTCGAAGGAAGCAAGGAGAGGGGGGCCGCCATCTCGACCTGGCTCACTGGTTCACGAAGACGGTGTCGAGGATGCCGCCGGAGGCGAAATGCTCGGCATTCACCTTGTCCCAGCCGCCGAACACCTCGTCGACCGTCGCCAGCGTGATCGCCGGGAACTGGTCGGCATGCTTGGCCGCGACCTCGGCCAGGGTCGGGCGGTAGAAATGCTCGGCCAGGATCTCCTGCCCCGCCGGCTGGTACAGGAAGTCGAGATAGCCGCGGGCCAGCTCCGCCGTGCCGCGGGCGTCGGCGACCTTGTCGACCACCGCCACCGGGAAATCGGCCTTCAGGCTGGTCGGCGGCACCACCACCTCGAAGCCGCGGTCGCCGTATTCCTTCTGGATGCCGCGGGTCTCGGCCTCGAAGGTGATCAGCACGTCGCCGGTCTCGCGCTCGACGAAGGTGGTGGTGGCGCCGCGCCCGCCGGTGTCGAAGACGGGCACATGCGACAGCACGGTCTTGACGAAATCCTGCGCCTTCTGCTGGTCGCCGCCATTGGCCTTCAGCGCCCAGGCATAGGCGGCGAGGTAGGTGTAGCGGGCGTTGCCGGAGGTCTTCGGGTTCGGGAACACCGCCTGCACGTCGTCGCGCGCCAGGTCGCCCCAGTCCTTGATGCCCTTCGGGTTGCCCTTGCGCACCAGGAAGGCTGGGAAGGAATAGTAGGGCGAGGCGCCGTTCGGGAAGGCGGCCTGCCAGCCCGGCTTGACCGCGCCGCCCTTCTCCAGCGCCGTGATGTCGGTCGCCTGGTTGAAGGTGACGACATCGGCCTGCAGCCCTTCCAGGATCGACCGCGCCTGCTTCGAGGTGCCGGCATGCGACTGCTCGACCGTCACATCCTGGCCGGACTTGCCCTTCCAATAGGTCTGGAAGGCCGGGTTGATGTCGACGAACAGCTCGCGCCCGACATCGAAGGAGGCGTTGAGGATGGTGGTCTGGGCCTGCGCCGCGGCCGCACCGCCGAACAGGCCGGCCGCGACGGCCAGCGCCAGGAAGGAACGCTTCATCGAAATCTCCTTGGAGGAATGCTCAGGCGGCCTGGCGGGCGGGGAACAGGCCGAAATGGCTGGCGCCGACCTGCAGGGTCTCGCCGGCGGCGGGCAGGCGGGTGGCCAGCTGGCGGCGGTGCCATTCCAGGTCGAGCGGGATGGCGCCGTGCTGGGTCACCGCCTCGACCCGCACCAGCGGGCCGACGACGTTGACGCTGCGGATCGCGATCGGGAAGGCGTCCGCGGCCCCATCCTGCGGCAGCAGGTCGTGCGGGCGGACGAAGATCTCGCCGGCGCCGTCCGGCCCGGCATAGCCCGCCGGCCGCGGCAGCACCGCGCCCTCGACATCGACCCGGTCGGGGCCGATGCGGCAGGGCAGGCGCACGGCCTGGCCCAGGAACTCGTAGACGAAGGGGGTCGCCGGCCGCTCATACACCTCGGCCGGGCTGCCGATCTGCTCGACCCGGCCGTGATCCATCACCACCACCTGGTCGGCCAGCTCCAGCGCCTCCTCCTGGTCATGGGTGACGAAAACGGTGGTCAGCTTCAGCGTCTGGTGCAGCTCGCGCAGCCAGCGGCGCAGATCCTTGCGCACCCGGGCGTCGAGCGCGCCGAAGGGCTCGTCCAGCAGCAGGATGCGCGGCTCGATCGCCAGGGCGCGGGCCAGGGCGACGCGCTGGCGCTGGCCGCCGGACAGCTGGTCGGGGTAGCGGTCGCCGAATTTTTCCAGCTGCACCAGGGCCAGCAGCTCCCTGGCGCGGGCGCGGATCGCCTCGGCCTCCGGCCGGGTCTGGCGCGGCCGCACCTTCAGGCCGAAGCCGATATTGTCGAGCACGCTCATGTGCCGGAACAAGGCGTAGTGCTGGAACACGAAGCCGACCTGGCGGTCGCGGACATCGACCGCCGACATGTCGGTGCCGCCGATCCGCAGGGATCCGGTATCGGCATGCTCCAGCCCGGCGATGATGCGCAGCAGCGTCGTCTTGCCCGAACCGGAGGGGCCGAGCATGGCACAGAGATGCCCGGCCTCGATGTCGAGGCCGATGCCCGACAGCGCGGTGAACTCCTGAAACCGCTTCTCGATCCCGCGAAGCTCGACGCGCATCGATTTTGCTCGTGTTTAATGTAAATAAAGGGCTTCCATCATAGCGGAGCGTGGAATGCGCGCCAGCGGAAAATCCACGAAGCGTCAGACAACGTGGCAATATTAAACGGTTGGTGATTGTATTATGGGAGGGCCCACCCCTCACTGTCATCCTCGGGCTTGACCCGAGGATCCAGGGGCTTTCAAGAGCCGCTCTGGGGGCCCCTGGATTGCCGGGTCAAGCCCGGCAATGACAAAGGGGGAACTGCCTCTATCGGTCCTCCGCCGGTTCCAGCCGGATCACCGAGCCGTCGATCAGCACCTTGCCGCGATTCTCGAAATTCACCGTGATCCGGCTGCCGATCACCGACTGCACCTGGCCGGGGCCCCAGTCGGGCTGGTCCGGGTGCCGCACCCACATGCCGGGCGCCAGCCCCAGATCGATCCCGAAACCGTTCTCGAACGCCATCAACAAGCTCCCAAGGCTTCACGGCCACGTTGCCACGGATTGCAGGGCCGCGTCAGGGGCGTTACACCCGGAAGGCATTTCGGAGTTCCCATGGTCGATCGGCCGCCCTGCCGCCCCGAAACCCTCGCCGCCCGCCTCGACGGCTATCTCTGCGGCGACACCGGCGCGATCGTGCCGCCGATCCACCCGTCCTCGACCTATGCCCGCGACGCCGCCTACGCCCAGGTCGGCGGCCGCGGCTACAGCCGCGACGACAACCCGACCTATCTGCAGGCCGAGGCGCTGCTGGCGCGGCTGGAGGGCGGATCGGCGGCGATGCTGTTCGCCTCCGGCATGGCGGCGATCGCGGCGCTGTTCCAGGCGCTGGCGCCGGGCGACCACGTGATCTGCTCGCGCGACATGTATTTCGGCACCGGGAAGCTGCTGCGCGAGCTGCTGATCCCCTGGGGCCTGGCCTGCGACCTGGTCGACACCACCGACCTCGACGCCCTGCGCGCCGCGATCCGGCCGGGGGTGACCAGGCTGGTCTATGTCGAGACCCCGGCGAACCCGGTCTGGTCGGTCACCGACATCGCCGCCGCCGCCGCCATCGCCCATCAGGCCGGGGCGCTGCTGGCGGTCGACAACACCTCGGCCTCGCCGGCCTTGTGCCGGCCGATCGCCCATGGCGCCGACCTCGTCGTCCACTCCGCCACCAAATACCTGAACGGCCATTCCGACGTGGTGGCCGGCGCGATGGTGGCGGCGGCGGACGGCCCGCTGTGGCAGCGCATCGGCCGCATCCGCTTCCTGGCCGGCCCGGTGCTGGGGCCGTTCGAGGCCTGGCTGCTGCTGCGCGGCATGCGCACTTTGTTCGTCCGGGTGCGCGCCGCCAGCGCTTCCGCCCAGCGCATCGCCGAGCGTTTCGACGGCCATCCGGCGGTGGCGCAAATCTGCTATCCCGGCCTGCCGGGCTTCCCCGGCCACGCCGTCGCGGCGCGGCAGATGGAGGGCGGCTTCGGCGGCATGCTGTCGCTGCGCCTGGCCGGCGGGCGGCAGGCGGCGCTGCGGGCGATCTCCCGCGTCGGCATCTTCATCCGCGCCACCTCGCTGGGCGGGGTCGAGAGCCTGATCGAACACCGCGCGACGATCGAGAAGGAGGACGGCACGGTGCCCGACGACCTGCTGCGCCTGTCGATCGGCATCGAGGCGGTGGAGGACTTGATTGCCGACCTGGAGCAGGCGTTGGCGGAGTAGTCCGGGCCAGCGCGGGATAAGTTTAGGCCAGATCGGCCGTCCCATCGCATCGAGGCGGTAAGAGATTGCCTCTCCCGCTTGCGGGAGAGGTCGGAGACGCGAAGCGGCTCCGGGTGAGGGGAGTTTGTCGAGGCCGGGACCAGCCCTCACCCGGTCTCGCTGCGCGAGCCCGACCTCTCCCGCCACGCGGGAGAGGCAATACGAGAAGACGCTCGACATCTTGCCGGCCTCCGACGTGACCGGACCTCAAGCCATCTCATTCCAGGTGCGGCACGCCGAGGCTTGACCCCGACAGCACTTCCTTCTGTCATGCGGGGCTGACCGAGGCACCGGACAAGAATCAAGACAGGGGCGGCATGGCGGACAGGGAAACGGGGGCCTTCGTCGACTTCGTCGACGTGGCCAAGACCTATGACGGCGAGACGCTGGTGGTGCGCGGGCTGGACCTCGCCATCCGGCAGGGCGAGTTCCTGACCCTGCTCGGCCCCTCCGGCTCGGGCAAGACCACGACGCTGATGATGCTGGCCGGGTTCGAGACGCCCACACGAGGCCGCATCCTGCTGGAGGGCAAGGCGATCGACGCGCTGCCGCCCTGGCGCCGCGACATCGGCATGGTGTTCCAGAACTACGCGCTGTTCCCGCATATGACCGTGCGCGAGAACGTGGCCTTCCCGCTCAAGGTCCGCGGCATCGGCGGCGCGGATGCGGAGAAGCGGGTCGAGCGCGCGCTCGACATGGTCAAGCTGGCCGGCTTCGGCGGCCGCCGCCCGGCCCAACTCTCGGGTGGGCAGCAGCAGCGGGTGGCCCTGGCCCGCGCATTGGTGTTCGAGCCGCGGCTGGTGCTGATGGACGAGCCCTTGGGCGCGCTCGACAAGCAGCTGCGCGAGCATATGCAGCTCGAGATCAAGCACCTGCACCGCTCGCTCGGCGTCACCGTGGTCTATGTCACCCACGACCAGGGCGAGGCGCTGACCATGTCGGACCGCATCGCCGTGTTCCATGAGGGCGGGATCGACCAGCTGGCGGCGCCGGACGATTTGTACGACCGGCCGGAGACCGCCTTCGTCGCCCAGTTCATCGGCGAGAACAACAAGCTGGCCGGGACGGTCGAGGCCCTGGCGGGCGGGCAGTGCACGGTCGCGGTCGACGGCGGCTTCTCGGTGCTGGCGACGCCGGTCGGGGCGGCCGGGCAGGGGGCCCGCGCCACCCTGTCGATCCGCCCGGAGCGGGTGCGGCTGGCGCCCGGCGCCGAGGCCGGGCCGAACCGCTTCCCGGCCCGGATCGAGGAGTTGATCTTCCACGGCGACCACACAAGGGCCCGGCTGTCGCTGCTGGGTCGCGACGACTTCGTGCTGAAGCTGCCGAACGCCGATGGCCGTCCGGCCCTGGCGGCGGGCGAGGCCGTGACCGTCGGCTGGGCCGCCGCCGACTGCCGCGCGCTGACGGCGTGAGTGACGGGAATCATTGAGCGACCCGCCGCTGCGGTTGTACGACGGATCGTTCCGCCGACTCACCCAGGGGCGCCGCGATGCCGGATCCGATCGTGCCGGTCGAGACCGAGAGGCTGATCCTCCGCCGCTTCGTGCCGGAGGATTTCGAGGCCTTTCACGGCTATCACCGCCTGCCGGAGGTCGCCCGCTACCTGTACCGCGACCCGCGCACGCCGGAGCAGTCGCGGGCGGCGCTGGAGCGGTTCGGCACGCTGAAATTCGAGGGCGAGGGCGATGATCTGGTGCTGGCGGTGGAAGGCCGCGACACCCGCGCCCTGCTCGGCGACGTGGTGCTGAAATGGGTCAGCCGCGAGGCCCGGCAGGCCGAGATCGGCTACACCTTCGCGCCCGAGGCCGGCGGCCGCGGCTATGCCACCGAGGCGGCGCGGGCGGTGCTGGGCCTGGGCTTCGGCCGGTTCGGCTTCCACCGCATCTTCGCCCGCTGCGACGCGCTGAACACCGGGTCGGTCAATGTCCTCCGGCGGCTCGGCATGCGCCAGGAGGCGCATCTGGTCCAGAACGATCGCTTCAACGGCGTCTGGGGCGACGAGCTGATCTTCGCCATGCTCGAGGAGGAGTGGCAGCGGCAGGCGGTGCGGTGAGCCGTCAGGCGGCTGCGCGCTGATCCGGCCTGTCCCGGCGCGGCAGCGGGTAGAGAATCCGCACCGAGGTACCGCGGCCTTCCGCGGAGTCGATGCGGAAGCGGCCGCCCAGCGCCTTGACCATCTCGGCGCAGCCGGTCAGGCCCAGCCCGACATGGCTGCCGGCCCGCATCGAGAAGAACGGCTCGGTCGCCTTGGCGCGCACCGCGGCCGACATGCCGAGGCCGTTGTCGATCACCTCCAGCACCAGCCGCCGCCCGAAGGGGAAGCGGTGGGTCAGCCGGGCGCGCAGGACGACGCGGGACTCCGGCTTCCCGGCCGCGGCCACGGCATGCTCGGCGTTGCGGATCAGCTCGTCCAGGATCAGGTGGAACTGCGGCGAGGCCACCAGCGCCGCCCTTGCCTCTTCCGGCACGTCGAACTGGATCCGGCCGCCATGGTCCTGCGACAGGGCGTCGAGGATGCTCTGCAGCGCCACGGTCCGGCTCGGCTTGGCCGAATAGGCGATCTTCAGCAGGCCGTTGTTGATGTCGTCCAGCTCCGTCGCGGCGCGCGAGGCGGCGGCCACCAGCTCCGGATCCGGCGCCTGGCCGTCGCGCAGGCTCTTGATGAACAGCGCCAGCGCCGCGACCCGCGACCGGGTCATGTGCGCGAACAGCGAGGCGAAGGAGCGGATCTGCTGGTCCTTGCGCCGCGCCATCATCGACTGCTGGTGGATGATCACCCCGACCACGATCACCGCCGCCAGCGCCAGCACGAAGATCGCCATGTTGCGCAGCGCGTTCTCGGCGATATGCGCGGTCTCGTTCAGCGTGCGGCTGTGCGCCCCGGTGGTGCCGGAGACCTGGAACATGTCCTGCTGGATGTCGGTCAGGAAATCCAGCGTCTCCTGGTCGTTCTCCGCCGCGCCCAGATTGGGCAGGATCCGGGTCTTGATGGTCTGGATGCTGCTGTCCAGCCGGGCGAAGTCCTGCGGATCCAGGAAATGGTCGATATATTGCAGGTTGCGCAGCGCCACCATGTTGAACTGCAGCAGCCCGACCTCCTGCGACAGCTGGGGCTGCCGCTGCCGCGTCGCCATCGACAGGCGCAGCAGCCCGACGATGTTGGCCAGCCGCTCCCGGATCTGCGAGCCCCGCCACTGCACCTCGTAGGACTGCATCAGGAGGATGTCGGTCTCCTCCCGGTAATGCTCGGACCGCATGAACGACCAGGAGCCCAGCAGGATGGCCACGACCAGCCCGACATAGGGCACGACGTCCAGCCAGCGGCGCAGCCCCCGGAGGGACGGGAGCCTGATCACTGCCCGGGCCTCAGCGCGACGACGAACCAGACCCAGATCGCGTTGCGCCCGGCGGTGTAGGATTTGGGCAGCTGGTCGAGCGGCCAGATGATCGAATAGGGCCCGGAATCCGCCAGGTCGAGCGGCCGGAACTCCTGCCCCTCGGCGCAGCGGCCGCTCTTGTGGTCCGCCCCGGTGCAGCCGCGCTCGATCGCCAGGATCGGCTGGTATTGCGAGATCTCGTCCATGCGGATGGCGGTGATGAAATCGTCATAGGCGAAGACGTCGATCGATCGTGCATCGCCCAGGCCGCTGCGGTCCAGCACCGCCTTCAGGTCCGGGCCGCGATAGCGGATCGTCTCGCCGCCCTCGGTCCACGGCGTCCCGGTCTCGATCACCCGCTGCGGGAAGTCGGTCCTGATCTGCTCCGGCGTGTAGGTGGCGATCGCCTGGCCCGGGGAGCTCTCGATCCGGAGGATATGGGGGTCCTCATAGCCCACCGGGGCCGCGGAGGCGCTGCAGGCGAGGGCCAGCATGGCGGCGGCGGACATCGCCATGCGGAGGACGCGGAACATCAGTCGAGCCGTGGACGGTGCCGGTTGGAGGGACGGGGAGGGCGGTCGCGCCGGACTTTCATGCTCAGGCGCCTTTCGGGAACAGCCCGTTCTTCAGCAGCTTGGCGCGCGCCTGCTTGTAGTACTTCTCGACCGTGTACGGGTCGATGCCGAAGCGGTCGCCCATCTTCTCGTAGATCTCCTTGCGCTTGACCCCCTTCGGCCGGCTGCGCATGAAGTCGATGATCTCCTGCTCCCGCGGGGTCAGGCCGGAATAGTAGAATTCCGGGGTCACCGCCTTGACCGCGGACAGCGACAGCGAGAAGCGCGTGTCCGAGATCTTGTCGATGATGCTGGACAGCGTGTCGCGGTCGAGGCCGGTCTTGCCGACATAGGCGTTGGCGCCCAGCATCCGGCAGGCCTCGCCCTCCTCGACGCTGTCCGACCCGGTGACGACGATGTGCAGCGCGTCGGGCGAGGCGTCGATCACCGCCTTGACCACGGCCAGCCGGTGCTGCGGCGAGGTCGGGTCGAAGCCGGGCAGGCCGGGATCGATGATCACCAGGTCGAAGCTGTGCTCGCGCAGCAGCCCGGCGGCGATCTCCCAGGTCGCGGCGCCCTGGACGATGCAGTCCCGCAGGGCTGCCTTCAGCTCGGCGATCAGGGCCAGGCGCATCAGATCCTGGTCTTCGATCACCAGCGCACGAGAGGTCTGATCGACGGCCGTCATGACTGCATCTTCCACGGTGGGACCCTTACAGGATCCTAGTCCGGCCGTCGGGGGTGCGCTAGGCCAGGATTCGTCTCGAATGCCATTGAATGTCCTGCGGAAAAAGGGGTGGGGGCCCCCCTTTCTTTGAGGCCGGATTCGGGCCTCAAGTGATGGGGTGGTGGCGGTCCCGATTCCGCGTGGTTATCGTTTGTGAAAGTCTCGAGAGGATGGAAAATTTACTAAAAATCTCGACATCTTTTGTCAACTGGAACCTTGGGCCGCTGATGGAGTTCCTTTGTGACATCTTGGGCGTGCCGGCCGGGTGTCCGCGGCAGATCATGCCTGGCGGGCCGGACCGGCTCGCCGCGCTGTCCCGTCATTGAGGACCCGTCATGACCACGATCGGCATCGGCACGCTGTACCGCAACCACGACATCATCGAGGGGCCGGTGCGGACGCTGCTGTTCCAGGATCGGATCCGGCTGGTCCCGAACCCGCATGCGGCCGAGAGCCCGAGGGCGCCGGACCTGCTGGTCTATTCCGGTGACGACCACGAGATCGGCGGCGCCTGGGCCTGCCGGCGGGAGGACCGCTCCGTCTCCTACAACGTGCAGATCCGCGACCCGCACGTCTCCCGGCCGATCCACGCCACGCTGTGCCAGTCCACCCAGGACGATGACAGATTCGACCTGTTCTGGTCGCATTGAGAGACCATTCGTAAATGCTACTGGCGCGGCCGTCTGACGGCGGACTCGAAGCTTCCGGTGCTCACGCACCAAACGTGCGCTGCACTCCGGTTCTCGAAACCGCCGCCAGCCGCCTCACGCCAGCGCATTTCCGAACGGTCTCTCGGGTGAGTAAATCCTGATGTCCTATTGCCCGCCGAGAGCGCGATAGACCTTCTGCCCGGCCCGGCCGGTCTGGGGCATGCCGAGGCGCTGCTCGGCGGCCGAGATCGCGGCGCGGGTGGCCGGGCCGATCTTGCCGTCGGCCTGGCCGCCGATGTCGTAGCCCTGGGCCAGCAGCAGCTGCTGCAGCCGCAGGCGCTGGGCCCGCGACAGTCCCGGGTCGTCGGTCGGCCAGGGCGTGCGCAGCGCCGGCCCGCCGGACAGGCGCTGGGCGAGATACGAGATCGCGATCGCGTAGGATTCCGCTGCATTGTAGGAGTAGATCGCGTCGAAATTGCGGAACACCAGGAAGCCCGGCCCCCGCGGCCCGGCCGGCAGGATGAGGCCAGCCTGGCCGCTGCCCGACAGCGGCGCCCCGTCGGCCCGCACCACGCCGCGCCGGGCCCAGTCGGAAAGCGGGTCCTTGTCCTTGCGGCCGGTCGGGCCGTTGTAGCCGGCCGGCACCCGCACCTCGATCATCCAGGGCTGGCCTTCCTGCCAGCCGGAGCGCTTGAGGTAGTTGGCGGTGGAGCCGAGCGCGTCGGCCACCGAATTCACCAGGTCGCGCCGGCCGTCGCCGTCGAAATCCACCGCCAGGCGCTGGTAGGTCGACGGGATGAACTGGGTCTGGCCGAAGGCGCCGGCCCAGGACCCGTTCAGCTCGTCCAGCCGCAGGTCGCCGGCGCTGACCAGCTTCAGCGCCGCCATCAGCTCGCCGCGCCAGAAATCGGTGCGCCGCTCGCCGGCGCAGACCAGCGTGGCCAGGGCATGCGGCAGGAAATAGCCGCCGGCCTCCTTGCCGTAGTCGCTCTCGACGCCCCAGACCGCGGCGATCACGGTGCGGTCGACGCCATAGCGCTGCTCCGCCTGCTGCAGCACGCGGCCGTATTTCGACATCATCGCCCGGCCGTCGGCGATGCGCTGGTCATCCACCAGGAAGGCCAGGTAGTCCCAGATCGGCGTCACGAATTCCGGCTGGGCCTGCGAGAAGCGCAGCACCTTGTCGTCCGGCTGGGTCAGCCCGTCGAAGGCGCGGGTGGCGACGCTGCGGTCGACCCCCGCCTTCACCGCGGAGTCGGCCAGGCCCGAGACGCAGGAGCCGAAATCGGCCAAAGCCGGGCCGGCGGCCAGCAGCGGGAGGAGCAGCGCCGCCCCGAAGGTCCAGCCGGATCCGAACAGGCGAGACGTCATACCCTTCCTCCACGCGATGGAACCCTGCCGCGGCGCGGCGGCGCGATCCTGTCCCATCCGGGCGGCGGGCACAACCCGCCCTGGACCGTCGCATCGGCGCCGCGTCAGGCCACCGCCTCGGGCCAGACCCGGGCCGGCCGGTCGGTGTCGATCTCGTAATCGGTGGCGTAGCGGTCGAAGAGGCCGCGCCCCAGCCGGCGGGCCTCGGCCAGCGGGTCCAGCGGGTCGCGCCGCACCTCGCCGCGGGCATTGCCGTGGCCGTGCACGACCCCGACGAAGCGCGACCGGGTGTAGCGGCTGTATTCCCGGATCTGCTGCACGATGGCGGCGGAGACGGTCGGATACGCCTCCTCGGAGCTGAGGACGAGGCCGATGCGCTTGCCGGTCATCCGCGCCTTCACCGTCTCGGACTCGGGATAGGAGGCGGCGACATAGCAGAACATCCGGTCGAAGAAGGCCTTGAGCTGGGCCGACATGCCGTACCAGTAGATCGGCGTGGCCAGGACCAGCCCGTCGGCGGTCAGGAACCGGTCGAGGAATAGCGAGCGGTAGCCGTCGTCGATGGCGCAGCTGCCGTCCGGCCGCCGGCATTGCCGGCAGTCGCGCAGGAAGCCGCCGATGGCATCGGCCAGATGCACCGTCTCGACGGCATGGCCGGCCTCGGCCAGGCCGGCGGCGACGGCACCGGCGAGGGCGGCGGAGTTCCCCTCGCGCCGGGGGCTGGAGCTGAGAATGAGGGCTTTCATGACGTCTCCTCGAGGGCTTGCGATCCGCGATACGGTCCTATGTATCGGGAGAGGGCCCGCGGCCCGCAATTACGCACCTTGAGGTAACCGATGGGGCCGTCTGCCCAACCCGAGCCTTCCTCCCCGCCGGACGTGTTCGATGAGACCTGCTCGGCCCGCCACGCGCTGGAGCTGGTGGCGTCGAAATGGGCTGTGCTGATCCTGTCGGCCCTGGCCGGCGGGCCGACCCGCAACGCCGAGCTCTTGTGCCGGATCGGCGGCATCTCGCAGAAGATGCTGACCCAGACCCTGCGCGACCTGGAGCGCAACGGCCTGGTGCTGCGCCAGGACTTCCACACCGCCAAGCCCTGCGTCGAATACCGCCTCAGCCCGCTCGGCGATTCCCTGAGCGAGACCCTGACGGCGCTGGACCGCTGGGCCGAGCGCCACTTCCCGGCGCTGGACGCCGCCCGGGAGGCGTTCGACGCGAGAGAAAGCGAACGGTGAGAATCAACGCGGTCGCACCTCGCCACTTCGCGCCGGGGTGGGCGCGCCGGCCAGGAATCATTAGGCCATCTGGCGATGTCTTGGCATGTACTACCAGACTGGACGGATGGCCTCTCAAAGATCGCGTTTCGGGCCCCGTTTCCGCTTTAAGGAAGCGGCAAGCGGTCTCTTTTCAAACGCTGGCACCTTCTCCTCGGCAGCTTGAAGGAGCGGCTGTTCAGACGGCTGAGCATATTGCATATTGCTAGGTGTGTCTGTCGTAAAGCTGCTGACAAGAGGCAGATGCCCTTGTCCGGATGGCGGTATGCTGATGCGGCGCCTTGGCTTGGATGGGTGTTGAGCGTCTGCCTTGGCGTGATTGAGCCTCAGCAATTCTGAGAGGGCATCCTCATCGGAAATGCTCTCTGGCCACCCATAGGCGGCAGCAACCGCTGCATCCAACCTTCTATGTGCCTCCACCAGCCAAGCTGGCCGGATGTTGTAGAGATTTGTGAGCGTCCGCGTGCGCAGGATCTCAGCAGCTTGTTCATCGATCGGCAGCAAGCGAGGTGGATAGCCAGCAACTGTCTCTGGAGCAGAGCGCACTAAATCCGGCGGGTTTAGCCACATCTGGCGTTGGGTCTCCAAGATCCTGGATGCAAGAGCGATTGGCTTCGCTCGAAGATCTTCCTCAAGTCGCTTTGACCAACGATACGGTTCAATGCCCTCCGGAAACGGATATGTCTCGAACGTGGTGCTAATTGTATACCGAGGATCGTTGCCTACTCCAATCCAGGAACCGGTTCTAAGAGCCCACATCTCGTGGAAGCGACTTTGCAAAATACCGAAAGTAATGTCATCGTCTCTTGCTATAATCAATAATTGGTGGTCCGGAATTATACCGTATGGTAACCATGCGAATATTCTATACTTTGAAACTTCGGGGGTGACAATATAGCGTTGGAGCCGAGAAATTGCACGTCGTAGGCCCGGTCGTGGCTCAGCATGTCGCCACCAGAATTTTCGATAGTTGTCGCGTCGATTGTTGAGGCGGGATGGTTTTACATTTTCCAATATGAAATGGAACGGCGCCTCATAGCAGGACGCTGATTCTTCATCCATTTCCAGACCGAAGTCGATAATCCACTTTCCCGTTGATCTCTGGGTAACATCCTTTCCGTTGAGCCACGGTCGCAACACGTCGGAATTGGGCCTGCCATTCACATTTAAGGGCAACGCAAGCCATTTACGTGCAAGCTCACCCGGTACGTCAAACGAGCCTCCCTTTGTGTTCCCCATAAAGGCAATGCCTGCATTCTCAGGCAGCCGCTTGGCGCTGGTCACGTCGGTCACTGTGGCCGTCAAATCAGCGGAAATGCGCTTGGCAGAACGACCGTTGAGTTTTGGGTTGATATTTGACGTACTCCTTGCAAAACAGACGACAGAGACGCGAATTGCCACCCCCTCCACAGCCCACGGTTCGTCGTCTCTGGCGTCAAAGATGACACCACTAGAAACAATATCCTCAAGTACTCGACGATTTGCGCCGCCTCGAATCGAGTTTGTTGTGACTAGGCCGGCTCGCTCCAGCTGCCCAGCCTTTACGCGATCCCAGGTTCTGGCTATCCAATACGCGACGAGATCAGCCTCTGCTGAAACTCGTCCTCGATAGACTTCAAACAATCGATCTACGTACTCGCTCCCTAGGTATGTCCTGAGCAATTTCCCGCCAAGAAAAGGAGGATTCCCGATCACTACGTCGGCTTCGGGCCATTCAGCCTCTTGGCCATCCTCAGTTAGCAGAGCGTCACGGCGCTGAATTCGGTTGAGAGTTTCGAGGACTGGCTTGCGGGAATAGCCCCAGCCTCGTTTCAAATTCCATTGGATCTCACCAATCCAAACGGTGACACGCGCAAGTTCAGCGGCATATCGATTAATTTCTATGCCATAGAGATTGGCGGGCCCTACAATTGGTATTTCTCGATGTAGTTGTGCGCTGATTTCCTGTGCTTCCAACCCTATTAGGTGTTCGAATTCTTTAAGGGCAAGTAGAGCCACATATAGGAAATTTCCCGACCCGCATGCGGGGTCAAGGACTCGGAATTTTCGAACGCTGTGAAGGGAGTTTTTGTAAACATCTTGCGCTTGACGCAGTGCTTTCTTCCGCTGAACTGGATTCTTCGATTGCTCATATATCCGAATAAAGTTTTGAATCTTCAGCTTTTCCGCTTCCCATTTTTCGCGCAACGGATGGACGATAACGGGATCTACAATCATGTCGATCTTTGCGCGATCGGTATAAAATTTTCCTAGTTGTGAGCGTTTGTCAGGATCGAAGCCACGTTCGAAAAGCGTCCCAAAAATCGATGGATCAATATCGGCCCATGATCGGCGGGATGCCTGAAGGACCGTCTTGATTTCGTTTTGAGTCAGTTCGAGCGCGGTGTCATCGTCAAATAGCCCGCCATTGAACCAGCCAACTGGATCGAAGCCGATCCAACCTCCGTCCCGCATCGCGTGGAACAATTCGCAAATATGTCTAGGGAAAGTCTGGGGGTGCGCCAACGACGACTCAAGGAGCCCTGTGAACAGCCCTTTCTTTAAAAGACCTACGTCCTGTGCGAACATGCAGAAAACAAGACGGTTCAAGAAATGGGCTATGACCTCGGGTTGATGTCCCCGCTGGCCAATGGCGTCCGCGAGCTGAGAGAACTCTTCTGCAGCTTGACGCGTAAGGCCTTCCGGTGTCTCTATCGGTCGCAGATGGTCGGGAGAGGATAAGGCAAATTTCAATAATTGACGCTTCGATGGGTTTATAATTTCTTCCAGATATATGATGTATTTTTCTGTGATCGAGTTTGTCCAATTGGTGTGTATTCTTGTCTCCTTTATATCTGAAACGATAAGCAAAGGAGGATTCTGAAGGCCAGGAGCGTATTGCTGCAATTGTGCGTAGGCCGTATCGAGATTGCTATCTTTTCTTTTGTACTCCCAAGCAAAGAAACCTTGGTGCCATACATCTGCCCAACCTGGTCGGCCAGAAGTTTTTGTGGTAGCGCGTTCGAAGGCATAAATTTTGCCGGATAGATCAATATCGGTTGGCGCTACTTCGCCAAGAAGTGTGCAAAGATCTATGAAATGGGATTGGGAAGCTGCTCGTTCCGATAAATTATTCTTAGACCATTTCTCAATAAACTGCTCAGGAGTCATCTCTTTTCTCGCATAATATTTGTTCGATAAAAAGAGAAACTATGAAGATATAATAGTATATGTCGACATTCCGTCTTGGGCAATGCTTAATGAAAACCTCCGCTTGGCATGGCTGAGAGATCAGCGGCATCCGTTGTGCCGATGTTTTGTCCTTGAAGCTGGAGAGTGCAGATACGGAGCTACTCTGAAGGGAGTCGTTGAACGCCAGGGCGGACGCAGCACTTCGTTGCCCGCAGGGCGCCTCAGATCTGCACCGATTTCATCCCGGCGGCGGCATAGCGCGTGCCGGCGGCGGCGCCGACCGGGATGGCGGCGTCCAGCCGGGCCAGGTCGTCCGGGGTCAGCGCCACCCGCAGGGCGCCGAGATTCTCCTCCAGCCGCGCGATCGACCGGGTGCCGGGGATCGCCACCACGTCGTCGCCCTGGGCCAGCAGCCAGGCCAGGGCCAGCTGCGACGGCGTGCAGCCCTTCTCGGCCGCCAGCGCCTCGAACCGGTCGACCAGGGCGCGGTTATGGGCGAAGTTCTCGGCCTGGAAGCGGGGATGGGCGGCGCGGCGGCCGTCGATCTGCGAGAGGTCCTGGATCGCCCCGGCCAGGAAGCCGCGGCCGAGCGGGGAATAGCCGACGAAGCCGATGCCGAGCTCCCGGGTGACCGCACGCGTCGCCTCCGCCTCCTCGCGATACATCAGCGAATACTCGGTCTGCACCGCCGCGATCGGGTGCACGGCATGGGCGCGGCGGATGGTCTCCGCCCCGGCCTCGGACAGGCCGAGATGGCGGACCTTGCCCTGTGCGACCAGCCGGGCCATGGCGCCGACGGTCTCCTCGATCGGCACCGCCGGGTCGACCCGGTGCTGGTAGTACAGGTCGATGGTATCGACGCCCAGGCGCCGCAGACTGGCCTCGCAGGCCTCGGCCACATACTCCGGCCGGCCGTCGACGCCGTTCGGGCCGCCCTCACGCCGGATCTGGCCGAACTTGGTGACCAGCACCACCCGGTCGCGCCGGCCCCTGATGGCGCGGCCCAGCAGCTCCTCATTGTGGCCCCAGCCATACATGTCGGCGCTGTCGAGATGGTCGATGCCGAGATCGATGGCGCGGCGGATCAGGTCCTCCGACGCCGCATCGTCGGCGGCGCCGTAGACGCCCGAGAGCGGCATCAGGCCGAGCCCGATGGCGGAGACCGCGAGGCCACCGAGCCGGCGATGCGTGATGGGGGAATCCGTCGTCATGCGTCCGTCCTTCCGATCAGGCCGTTCTGCTTGCGCGTTCCAGGGAGCCGCCGCGGCGGGGCAGGGGTGCCGGCGGGCGGGCTGTTCCCGGCCAGTCTGACTCGCAGGGGCACCGGCGCCAAGTCCGCCGGAGGTCCAAAGCGGGCGGCAAAGGGCGGCGGCTTCTGCGTCCCATTTGCGCCTCGGCAAGCGCAGAAATCGGGGCGCGAAGCGGCTCCAGCCACGCGTAAACACAATGTTCATTGCGCGATCCTGCGCGACTCGTTCATGATACGTTCCATGAAGGCGTCGCACTCCGTCCCCAACCAGCAGCCTGCTCCGACGGCCCGCGACCGGGCCGAGGCCGAGCAGGCCGCGCGCATGCTCGACCGGCTGGCCGAGATGGCGATGGAGCAGGCGGAGGTGACGCATCAGGCGGCCCTGGCTGCCGCCCGGGCCGGCGATGCCGCCCAGGCCAAGGATCTCGGGCTGGCCTTCGACCGCGCCGCCCGCGTCGTCCGCCGCAGCCTGGCGCTGAAGTTCCGTTTCGCCCGCGACCGGCAGGAGATGGCGGACAAGGCCGTCGCCCGGTCCCGCGACCAGGCCGAGGAGAAGGCCGGGCGCCGTCGCCAGGTGGCCCGGGCCGTCGCGCGGTCCATCGCCGCCGACCGCGACATCGATGGCCGCAAGGCCGAACGCCTCTCGGCCGAGATGTGGGAGCGGCTGATCGACGACGAGGACATCGATGCGGTCCTCGCCCTGGCCGGGCACTCGGTCGAGGAGATCGTCATCGGTCTCTGCCGCGATCTCGGCGTCGACCCGAAGCCGGTGCTGCTGCACGGGCTGGACGGCGCCGATGCCGGCCCGGCACCGCCGACGAGGGCGGGGCCGCCGCCCGACCCGCCACTCCCCCGGCCATGGTGGCCCTACTGCCGCATCATCCCCACCGAGGAGGGCAGGCAGGTCGGAGAACCCTACTGGTGGAACTGCGAGACCGACCAGCGGGTCGAGGACCCACGCGAGCTCGACGAGCTGAACGCCCGCGCCGCCGCCGCCCGACGACGATGACGGGATCGGACGGGCGTGCGAACACATTGCCTCTCCCGCTTGCGAGGGCTTTTCACAACGCCACTCCCTCGGCGTCATTGCGAGGAGGCGAAGCCGACGAAGCAATCCAGGGGCCGGTGCGCACTGGCCCCTGGATTGCTTCGCTGCGCTCGCAATGATGGTGTTGGGAACTCTGAAAAGGGTCTCGCTGCGCTCGCAATGACGGCAAAGGGCGGGGATGCGCCCTGAAACGCTCCCGCTCGCGGACGAGACGACAGGCCTCCCCGAGGCTGTCCCCTCAGCCCTTCGGCCCGCCCGCCACCAGGTTGAAGGGCCGGCCCTGCTCGAACGCGTCGATCAGGTCGACCAGCTGGTCGGCCAGGGCCTGCATGGCGCCGCGCGCGGCCCAGGCGACATGCGGCGTCAGGATGAAGTTCGGCAGGTCCAAGAGCTTCATCAGCGGCGCGTCGGCCGGCGGCGGCTCCGGCATCGCCACGTCGAAGCCGGCGCCGCCGATGCGGCCGGCCCGCAGCGCCTCGGTCAAGGCGGCCTCGTCGACCAGCCCGCCCCGCGCCGTGTTGATCAGCAGCGCCTCCGGCTTCATCCGCGCGAACTCCGCGGCGCCGATCAGGCCGCGCGTCTCCGGCCGCAGCGGGCAGTGCAGCGAGATCACGTCGCTGGTCGCGATCACCTCGTCGAACGCCAGGCGGCCATCGGCCGGCGCCGTATCGCCCTTGCGGCCGGCGAAGACCACGTCCATGCCGAAGGCCCGGCCGATCGTCGCCACGGCGCTGCCCAGCGACCCGCCGCCGATCAGCCCCAGCCGGGCGCCATGCAGGTCCAGCACCGGATGGTCGAAGAAGCAGAACTGCCTGGCCTCCTGCCAGCGCCCGGCCTCGACCGAGCGGCGATAGGGCAGCAGCGACCGGCGCAGCGCCAGGATCAGGGTGAAGACATGCTCCGGCACCGTGTGCACGGCATAGCCGCGGATGTTGCAGACGGCGACGCCGTGCCGGTCGCACCAGGCGGTGTCGACGCAATCCGTGCCGGTGGCGGCGACGGCGATCAGGCGGAGGTCCGGCAGCCGCTCCAGCACCGGCTCGCGCAGCGGCACCTTGTTGATCACGGCGACGCTCGCACCGTCCAGCCGCTCCGGCACCTGTTCCGGTGCGGTGCGCTGATGCTCCTCCCAGCGATGCGGGAAGGCGGGCGGGCGCAGGCGGATCGCCGGGGCCAGCGTCTCGCGGTCGAGGAAGACGATCTTCGGTGTGGATGGCAGCGTCATGGTCGGCCTCGCGGGAATCCTGCCAGCCAGCATGCCGATCCCGGCGCGGCCGGCCAGTCCGATTGCGACATGGCCGGCGTTCGGGCGGGCAGGGGGCGTCGGCGAGGAGGCTTTGGCGGGCCTGCGACATCACAGGTCGCGGCTGGGTTAGCCCCGAACCGGCCCGGCCCGGACACTCCCATCACGATGGCCGGAGTGGCCCGCAGGGAGCGGTTCGAGCGATGAAGTCAACAGCGCGCGTGGTGGTGATCGGCGGCGGCGTGGTGGGCGTGGGCACGCTCTACCACCTGGCCAAGAAGGGCTGGACGGACGTCGTCCTGATCGAGCGCAAGGAGCTGACCTCCGGCTCCACCTGGCACGCCGCCGGGCTGCTGCCGCTGTTCAACATGAGCTACTCGGTCGGGCAGATCCATAAGTACTCGGTCAAGCTCTACAACTCGCTCGAGGCCGAGACCGGCCAGCATGTCGGCTTCCGCCAGGTCTCCAACATCCGCCTCGCCCGGACCAAGGATCGCTGGGACGAGTTCATGTACTACAAGGGCGTGGCCGACACGATCGGCATCAAGGTCAACGTCCTGACCCCGGCCCAGGTCAAGGAGGTCTGGCCGCTGTGCGAGACCGACGGCCTGATCGGCGCGATCCAGCACCCGGATGACGGCTACATCCAGCCGGCCGACCTGACCCAGGCCTTCGCCAAGGGCGCCCGGGCGATGGGGGCGGAGATCCATCGCTTCACCACCGTCCTCGGCATCGAGCAGACCCCGTCCGGCGAATGGCTGGTCAAGACCGACAAGGGCGACATCACCTGCGAGCATGTGGTCTCGGCCTCCGGCAACTTCGCCCGCCGCACCGGCGCCATGGTCGGGCTCGACGTGCCGGTGATCCCGGTCGAGCACCAGTACATCGTCACCGAGCCGCACCCGGCGGTGCAGGAGCGGCAGCGCCAGGGCCTGCCGGAGATGGGCGTGCTGCGCGAGGCCGACAGCTCCTGGTATCTGCGCGAGGAGGCCGGCGGCTTCATCCTCGGCCCCTACGAACCGGGCGCGCCCGTCTGCTATGTCGACGGGCCGGACGAGCAGTCCGAATACGAGCTGTTCCAGGAGGATCTGGAGCGGATCGCGCCGCATATCGAGACCGCGATCGCCCGCGTGCCCGCCTTCGGCGAGGTCGGGGTCAAGAAGGTCTATAACGGCGCCATCGCCTACACCCCGGACGGCAGCCCGATCATCGGCCCGGCCTGGGGCCTGAAGAACTTCTGGCTGAACGAGGGCCACAGCTTCGGCGTCACCGCCGCCGGCGGCGCCGGCTGGCAGCTGGCCGAATGGATCGTCGAGGGCGAGCCCTCGATCGACATGATGGGCGTCGACCCGCGGCGCTTCGGCCCCTACGCCTCGCGCGGCTACCTCAAGGCCAAGAACGAGGAGGCCTACCGCAACGTCTTCACCGTTCACTACCCGGATGAGGAGCGGGCCGAGGCCCGGCCGCTGAAGCGGGCGCCCTGCTACGACCGGATGAAGGCGCTGGGCGCCGTGTTCGGCACCGTCTATGGCTGGGAGCGGCCGAACTGGTTCGCGCCCGAGGGTTATGAGCTGACCGAGGCGGACCTCAACAAGCCCGACACGCTGGTCAACGAGAACCACCCGCCGGCGGCGCCGGGCGAGGCCATCCGCGAGAAGTGGAGCTTCCGCCGCTCGAACTACTTCGAGTTCGTCGGCCGCGAGGCCCGGCATGTGCATGAGACCGTCGGCCTGCTCGACATGTCGGCCTTCGCCAAATACACGGTCAGCGGGCCGGGCGCGGCCGCCTGGCTGGACGGCATCGTCGCCAACCGGGTGCCGAAGAAGCCGGGCCGCATGACCCTGGCGCATCTCTTGTCGAAGAACGGCGGCGTGCGGTCGGAGTTCACGATCTACTGCGAGGGGCCGAACCGCTACTACCTGGTCGGCGCCGGCGCCTTCGAGCGGCACGACTGGGACACGCTGCAGAAGCTGCGGCCGCGCGACGGCTCGGTCGAGCTGCAGAAGATCACCACCCAGACCGGCGTCTTCGTGCTGGCCGGCCCCAGCTCCCGCGCCCTGCTGCAGAAGCTGACCGACACCGACCTGTCCAACGCCGCCTTCCCCTGGCTGTCGGGCAAGCCGATCAATGTCGGCATCGCCCAGGCCCAGGCGCTGCGCGTCAACTTCGTCGGCGAGCTGGGCTGGGAGCTGCACCATCCGATCGAGATGCAGAACACCATCTTCGACCTGCTGATGGATGCGGGGAAGGAGTTCGACCTGAAGCCCTTCGGCATCCGCACGATGGACTCGCTGCGGCTGGAGAAGTCGTACCGGCTGATCCCGCGCGAGCTGTCGATCGAATACGCGGCGCTGGAATCGGGACTCGACCGCTTCGTCCATCCGAACAAGGGCGACTTCATCGGCCGCGACGCGCTGGTGGCCTGGCGCGAGCGCGGCTTCAGGAACCGCTTCGTGACGCTCGAGGTGCTCGACGTCACCGACGCCGACGCCCGCGGCAACGAGCCGATCACCAAGGGCGGCGAGCTGGTCGGCCGCTGCACCTCGGGCGGCTATGGCTGGCGCCTCGGCAAGTCCCTGGCCCTGGCGATGGTGCGGCCGGATCTCGGCGAGATCGGCACCGAGCTGGACGTCACCATCCTCGGCAAGCCGCACCGCGCCGTGGTGATCGAGGAATCGCCCTTCGATCCGAACAACGAAAGGCTGCGGGCGTGACGGAAAGCCGGCCGGCGGATCAGGGGCGGAACGGCTCCAGGTCCAGCCGGCCGGCGCAGTCGGTCACCAGCAGATGGCCGGGCGGCACCTGGTGCCAGTGGTCGAAATCGCCGTCCAGCGGCTCGGACACGATCAGCCGCTGCTCGTCGATCGAGCAGTAGAACAGCGATGGCGGCGTCTCGTCGCTGGCATAGCGCACCGCCCAGACGCTGCAGCCGTCGCTCAGCGCCGCGGTCATGCGCAGCGGCTCGGCGACGGTCGCGCCGGCCATGATGTCGCCGATCGCCGCGACGGTGCGCCGCAGCGCCCCGGCCGGGTCGGTCTCCAGCCCGAAGCCGAACAGCGCCAGGAAGATCAGCTCGCTGTCGGTGGTGCCGCCGCGATGCGGATACAGCTCGTCCGGGATCAGCGCGTCGAGGCGCCGGCGGATCCGGTCGTAGCCGCCGATCTGGCCGTTGTGCATGAACAGCCAGCGGCCCTGGGAGAAGGGGTGGCAGTTGGCCCGGCTGGTGGCGGTGCCGGTCGAGGCCCGGACATGGGCGAAGAACATCTTGGCCCGGATCTGGTGCGCCAGGCTCTTCAGGTTCGGGTCGGCCCAGGCGGGCAGGATGTCGCGGTACAGGCCGGGCACCGGCCGCTCGCCGTACCAGCCGACGCCGAAGCCGTCGCCATTGGTCGCCACCACGGCCTTGCGGGCGTGCAGGCTCTGCTGGATCAGCGAGAATTCGGGTTCGAACAGCAGCTTCTCGAGGAAGATCGGGGCGCCCGAATAGCTCAGCCAGCGGCACATGATCGCATCGACTCGTCAAAGACCGGAACCGGCTTGTGGAATACGCCGTTGCGGGACCGGCGTCACCCCTGACATCCCGGCAACAGGTCTGGACGAATCGTCGTCGCCTGTCTGAAAACTTTCAATGTCATCCTCCAATTGGGGGATGCATAGTTTAGGATGTGAGAGCAGAGTTTTCTCGCGTGTGCGGCGAGCTTCCTGTGGGGGGATGGTTAGGTGGGGTTCGACGAGTCGATTGCGGACCGGCAGCTTCGGACGGTCTACCGGATATGGGGCCGACTGGCGGCGAGGGGCCGGCTGCCCGCGTGCGACGACATGATCTTCGCCAGTCTCAGCCGGCTGCCGCCGCCGATCCTGCTATGGGCGTGGATGCCGTGCGAGGGAACGTTCCGCTTCGCGCTGGACGCCCAGGGCGCGGGGCTGCCCTCGGACCGGAACCTGCCCGGCCGGGCGCTGGAGGATCTCTGCGCCGGCGAGCGCCACGACGCGATGCGCCGGGCGCTGATGACGGTGCAGCTCTCCGAACGGCCGCTCTACGCCGAGTTCGCGCTGTCGGACGGCCTCGACAGCGTCCGCAAGCGCACCCTGCTGCTGCCGCTGTCGGACGCCACCGACGACCTGTCCTATGTGCTGATGCTGGTCGCCACGGTCTGGCCGGTCGACGCCGCCGTGCAGCAGCGCATCGACGGCTGCCATGACGTCCGCGTCCATGTGCTGAACCAGCTGTCGGACGAGGTCGACGCGCATTGGGGCGATCCGCAGCCGGAGATCGACCCGGCCGAGCTGCACGCGCTGCTGACCATCATCTGATGGTCCGCCATCCGGTCGGACGGGCCGAAGCGGCCCCGGTCAGCGCCAGCCCAGCGAGCGCTCGGGGGATGGCAGGGCCTGGCGGGAGGTGACGCGAACGGGCTCATCCCGCTCGCGGCTGCACCACCACGCGCCGACGGCAAGTCCGACGGATGGGCCGATGATGGCCCAGACGACAAGAAGTGTTGTGACCATGTTGTCTCTCTCCCGCTCACCGGGATCGGTGAACATCGGGATCGGTTTTCGGCATATCGGCCGATACCCGAGATATGGGCAGGCCGATGCGAAGAACAACCTCTCGGTTTGGCGGCCGGCCGCTGGCGGGATGCCGAGGCACGGTGCCGGCACCGGCCGAAGCCGCGGTCTGGTTTTGCGCCGCGGGGACGGGGGGCGGCAACATACTTTTCGTTAAGCTCACAAGGAATTGCCCCAATTCCGAAACGAAATTGCTGTGCGGCGCGGGGGCGATTCAGCGGACCTTCATTAAATCGAATTAATACCGACGAAACAGGCGTTTAAAGGCCGAGGCCCCATCTTCATCACCATACGCCGACCGATTGCGGCGGCGCTTGGACAGTGGTGGAGATGACGCAGATGAAGACCCCCCTCGGTTCCGACGATCGCGGCCCGCGGACCGGCCTCCGCCGGATGACGGCGGCGCTGCTGCTCGGCACGGCCCTGATCGGCGTGCCGGTCGGGGCTGTCCTGACCTTCGACCGCCCGGCCGTGGCCCAGAGCCAGGCCGAGGCGCCGACCTCGATCGTCCCGGCCGCCCCCGGTTCCTTCGCCGGCCTGGTGCGCCAGGTCACCCCGGCCGTGGTCAATGTCTCGACCACCGAGCACCCGTCGGCCTCGCAGATGGCCGATGAGGACGAGGGCGGCAACGGCCCGCGGATGCGCCAATTCCCGCCCGGCTCGCCCTTCGACGAGTTCTTCAAGCGCTTCTTCGACGAGCAGCAGCCCGGCCGCCGCGGGCCCCGTGGCGGTGGGGGCGGTGGCGATAGCGACCAGGTGATCCATGGCGCCGGCTCCGGCTTCATCATCGACCCGGCCGGCTATATCGTCACTAACAACCATGTGGTGAAGGACGCCGACAACATCACGGTCACCCTCAATGACGGTACCGTGATCCCGGCCAAGGTCGTCGGCACCGACGAGAAGACCGACCTCGCCCTGCTGAAGATCGAGACCGACAAGAAGCTGACCGCGGTCGAGTGGGGCGACAGCGACGCCGCCCAGGTCGGCGACTGGGTCGTGGCCGTCGGCAACCCGTTCGGCCTCGGCGGCAGCGTTACGGCCGGCATCGTCTCGGCCCGCGGCCGCGACCTGCATTCCGGCCCGTTCGACGACTTCCTGCAGATCGACGCGCCGATCAACCGCGGCAATTCGGGCGGCCCCAGCTTCGACACCAGCGGCAAGGTGATCGGCATCAACAGCGCGATCTACTCGCCGTCGGGCGGCTCGGTCGGCATCGGCTTCGCCATCCCGTCGAACCTGGCCAAGACCGTGATCGCGCAGATTCGCGAGCATGGCAGCGTCGAGCGCGGCTGGCTCGGCGTGCAGATCCAGGCGGTGACGCCGGAGATGGCCGAGGCGCTCGGCCTCGAGAAGGCCAAGGGCGCGCTGGTCGCCGATGTCCAGGACGACAGCCCGGCGCTGAAGGCCGGTCTGCACCAGGGCGACGTGATCACCGGCTATGACGGCAAGCCGGTCAACCAGCTCTCCGACCTGCCGCGCCTGGTCGCCGACACCACCGCCGGCAAGACCGTGCCGGTCGAGGTGCTGCGCAACGGCAAGACCGAGACCATCTCGGTCGAGATCGCCAAGCTGCCGGGCTCGAAGGAGGTCGCCAGCGCCGAGGAGAACGGCCCGGCGGTCGACGACCAGCTCGGCCTGTCGCTCTCGGCCCTGACCCCGAAGGTGCGCCGCGAGTTCAGCGTGCCGGACGAGGTCGAGGGCGTGCTGGTCACCGGCATCCGCGAGGACGGCCCGGCGCGCGAGACCGGCGTCGGCCCCGGCGACGTCATCGTCCGGGTCGGCAGCGAGGCGGTGAAGACCCCGTCCGAGGTCGCCAAGCAGGTCAAGGCGGCCAAGGAAGCGGACCGCAACGCCGTGATGCTCCTGATCAACCGCCAGGGCGACCAGCGCTTCGTCGCCCTGAAGCTGCCGAAGGCTTGATGACCTAAAAGCCTTCAGTCTCCTTCCCCTCAACTCGGGCGCCGGTTTCCCCCTTTCCGGCGCCCGTTTTTTTTGCCTTGATCCCGGGCGGACCTCCCGGCATCGGGCCGGTTGGGACAGGCAATGGCGGAGTAGGCCCTTGGACCGGATCGAGACCCTGCTCGCGGCGATGACGCTGGACGAGAAGATCGGCCAACTCACCATGATGTCCTCGAACCTGGCGGTGACCGGGCCGGTGCTGCCCGGCGACGTCACCGAGGGCATCCGCGCCGGCCGCATCGGCAGCCTGTTCAACCATTGGGGGCCGGAGCGGGTGCGCGAGACCCAGCGCCTGGCGGTGGAGGAGACGCGGCTGAAGATCCCGCTGTTCTTCGCCTTCGACGTCATCCACGGCCACCGCACCATCTTTCCGATCCCGCTGGCCGAGGCGGCGCTGTTCTCGCCCGAGCTGTGGGAGCGCACGGCCCGCGAAGCGGCGATGGAGGCGGCGGAGGACGGGCTGGACCTGGTGTTCTCGCCGATGCTCGACATCGCCCGTGACCCGCGCTGGGGCCGCATCTCGGAAGGGCCGGGGGAGGACCCCTGGCTCGGTTCCCGCATCGCCGAGGCCAAGGTCCACGGCTATCAGACGGCGGACCTGGCGGCGCCCGACGCGGTGGCCGCCTGCGCCAAGCACTATCTGGCCTATGGCGCCGCGCTGGCGGGCCGCGATTACAACTCGGCCGACGTGTCCGATCATGCGATCCGCGAGGTCTACCTGCCGCCCTTCGCCGCCGCCCTCGCCGCCGGGGCGGCCACGGTGATGCCCGCCTTCAACGACGTCGCCGGCGTGCCGATGACGGCCAATGCCCGGCTGCTGCGCGGCACGCTGCTGGGCGAGCTCGGCTTCGACGGCGCGGTGATCAGCGACTACAACGCGATCATGGAGCTGCTGCCCCACGGCGTCGCCGGCGACGCCGTGGAGGCCGCGGCGCTGGCGCTGAAGGCCGGTGTCGACATGGACATGATGAGCGGCGCCTATGCCGCCGGCCTGCCGAAGGCGCTTGAGCGCGGCCTGGTCACGCAGGACGAGATCGACGATGCGGTCCGCCGCGTGCTGCGGCTGAAGCAGCGGCTGGGCCTGTTCGACGACCCGTATCGCCGCGTTGTCGCCGTGCCCGACGCCTTCCACGCGGCGGAGCGGCGGCGCCTGGCGCGCGAGGTGGCGGCGAAGTCGATCGTGCTGCTGACCAACAAGGGCGTGCTGCCGCTGGCGACGTCGGCGAAGCGCATCGCCGTGATCGGGCCCCTGGCCGATGCCCGGTCGGAGATGCTCGGCTCCTGGGCCGGCGCCGGGCGGTGGGAGGAGGCTGTGACCATCCTCGAGGGGGTCAAGGCCGCGCTGCCGCAGGCCGAGATCGCCTATGTCCCCGGCACCGAGATCGAGACCGGCGGCGACGCCGGCATCGCCGCCGCCGTCCAGGCCGCGCGCGGCGCCGATGTGGTGCTGCTGTGCGTGGGCGAGGCCGCGATCATGAGCGGCGAGGCCGCCAGCCGGGCCCGGCCCGAGCTGCCCGGCCGCCAGCGCAACCTCGCCGAGGCGGTGCTGGATCTCGGCGTGCCGGTGGTGACGCTGCTGACCTCCGGCCGGCCGCTGATGCTGCCCTGGCTGTTCGAGCGCGCGGCGGCGGTGGCGGCGACTTGGTTCCTCGGCCACGAGGCCGGCCACGCTGTGGCCGACGTGCTGACCGGCGCGGTCAATCCGTCCGGCCGGCTGCCGGTGACCTGGCCACGCGATGTCGGCCAGGTGCCGATCTATTTCGGTGAGCGCAACACCGGCCGCCCGACCGACCCGGACCAGCATTACACCAGCAAATACATCGACATCCCGGCCACGCCGCAATTCGCCTTCGGCCACGGCCTGTCCTACAGCCGCTTCGCCCTGAGCGACCTGCGCCTCTCGGCCCCGATGCTGCGCCCGGGCGAGACGCTGACGGTCGAGGTGACGGTGACCAACACCGGCGCGGTGGCGGGGGAGGAGACGGTGCTGCTGTTCATCCACGACCCGGTGGCCAGCGTGGCGCGGCCGCTGCTGGAGCTGAAGGGCATGGCCAAGGCGGCACTGGCGCCCGGCCGGAAGCAGGTGCTGAGCCTGGCGTTGGCCGCCGAGGCGCTGGCGTTCCCGGGCCTGGACCTGAAGCCGGTGCTGGAGGCCGGCGAGATCGAGATCCTGGTCGGCACCAGGGCAGAGCGGTCCGAGCTGCTGTCGGCGATGATCCGGGTCGAGGTCTGAGGGCCGGCTTCAAGGCAAAGCCGTCATTGCGAGGAGCGGAGCGACGAAGCAATCCAGGGGCCGGTGCGAGCCGCCCCTGGATTGCTTCGCTGCGCTCGCAATGACGGGACGGGAGAGGCGGGGGATGTCTTGTTGATCTGGATTGATATGTTATAACATTAATTCCAGTTAACGATTCCCAGGATTCCCCGACATGACCAGGCCTCGCTGGACCGTTGCCGGAGCGCTGCTGGCCGCGCTCACCCTTGCCGCCGGCCCGCTGCCCGCCCATGACCACACCTCGCGCGGCCGCCTGGTCTTCGCCGATCATGAAGCCCCGGTCGTCAGCGTGCTCGACCTCGACACCGGCAAGGTCACCCACAGCTTTCCGGTCACCAAGGCCGACCCGACGCTGATCGGCACCGAGGGCGGGCGCTTCGTGGTGATCCGCACCGGCGACGATGCCGGCACCATCCGGCTGCTGGACAGCGGTCTGTTCTTCGAATCGCATGAGGACCATTTCGACATCGAGAAGGGCGAGGTCCGGCTGCTCGACCTCGTCCTCGCCGGCGACAAGCCGTCCCATGTCGTGTCGGAGAAGGGCTGGCTGACCGTGTTCTTCGACGGGCAGCGCCCCTGGCTGGGCAAGAGCGACCCGAAGGTGGTGGCACTCCGCCTCGACGCGCTGGACCGCGGCACGGCGGAGCCGGAGATCTGGCCGGCGCCCGCGCCGCAGCACGGAATCGCCGTGCCGCTCGGCGGCGACCGGTTCCTGGTCTCGGTGTCGAAGGAAGCCTATGCCAGGGGCGACGACCGCACCGTGTCGTCGCGGCCGAACGGCTTCGAGATCCTCGATCGGTCCCAAGGCTGGAAATCGGTCGAGTCCTTCAACGACGCGTCGGACCCCGATCGCTCCTGCAAGGAATTCCACGGCCATGCCGCGCTGGGGGAGACCCATGCCTTCGGCTGCAACCCGCGGATCGAGGGCAGCGCCGCCAGCGACGGCGGCGTGCTGGTGGTCGGGCCGGGGCCGGATGGGGCCTGGGGCTCGCGCAAGCTGGCCTATCCCGACGGCCGCCGTGCCAGCGCGATCAAGGGCCGCGCTGCCGGCCGCTATCTGGTCGCCAACTATGGCGGCGAGAATGGCCGGCCCTTCGAGGCGCTGCTGCGGATCGACCCGACGGCCGAGGCGCTGACCGCTGCCGACGTGTTCCCGATCCCGGCCGGCCAGGCCGTCTGCCAGTACGAGCTGACGAATGACGGCAAGCGCGTCGTCAACCTGACCCAGGACGGCAGGCTGCGGGTCTACGACATCGCGCCGGAGTGGAAGGCGGTGGCGGAATTCGACGCCGTCCCGGCCTTCGACTGCGCCTGGGACGCGGCGACGCCGGCCCCGGCGGTCGCCATCATCGGCAACAGCGCCTTCGTCAGCGACCCGGAGAACGGCCGCATCCGCGAATTCTACCTGAACAGCCTGAAGCAGGGGCTGGACGTCCCGGTCGGCGGCAAGCCCTCCGCCATCGCCGGCGGCGGCAGCGCCGGCTGAGCCCGGTCCGGCCGCCGGCTCCGGCCGGCGGCCGGCTTCAGGCGCGCGGCTGCCCCGAATCGTGCCGGGTCCGAACGCTGCAGGAATGGTCCTGCAACTCCTCCGCCGAGGCATTGTCGCCGGGTTCGACGCTGTCGTTCAGCAGCAGGAAGGCCGGCCGGCCGTCGGCCAGCGTCGTGCCGGTCAGCAGCAACGTCTGGTCCGCCATCGCCTCGCCCCGCGGCTGGATGTCCGCGAACAGCAGCTGGAACGGGTCGGTCTCCCCCAGCGTCCCGTCGCGGATCAGCCGGGCGCGATAGCTGTGCCCCGGCAGGGGCATCGGCAGATCGGTCCATTGCTCGCCGATCGTGGTCTTCAGGGCGGCGAGGGCGGCGATCACCTGTGGCTGCATGCAGTCGATATGGATGTGCAGGTGGTTCTGGCTGCGCCCGCTGGTGGAGTTGACGGCCAGGCCGATCTCCTCGCGCCGCAGCGGCGTCCCGATCGCCTGCTCCAGATAGCTCCGGGCTTCCCAGGCATCGCGCCAGTAGTTGCGGGCGCCGGGCGCGACCAGCTCGGGGCTCTCGATGCCGTCGATGCGCCCGGTCGGCATCAGCAGGTACTGGCCGATGCCGTTGCGGTCCTTGAAGACGACGTAGCCCTGGTCCAGGTCGACCTTGGCGCACGGATTCCGCGCGGCGCCGCTGCGGGCCGCCGGGACGCATTGCTCGCTGACGATCCGCCACAGCGCGTCCGGGTCCGGCCTCACAGTGACCCAGGCGCCGATCGCGCCGAGGGCGACGACGGTCGCGAAGAATGCCAGTACCGCTGATCTCTTCATGCGCTCCTCGAACCTGGTCGATCGTCAATACGGCCGGAGGAGTTGCACGACGATTGCACGAGCCCGGAAAACGACTGCCATTGCAATCCGGCTAGGACGGGCTCGCCGGGCCGGGCTCCTCGACCCGGCCGGTCCGCACCGCCCCGGCATACATGCCGCTGCGCCGGAAGTCGCGCGGCCCGATGCCGTAGAAGCGGCGGAATGCCTTGGTGAAGTAGTTGGCATCGTCGAAGCCGCAGCGCTGGGCGATCACCTTGACCGGCGCTTCGTCGACATGCAGCAGCCGCGCCGCCTCCTCCATCCGCAGACGCAGTAAATAGCGCGCCGGCGTCGTGCCCTCATGCGCGGCGAAGACCCGGCTGAAGTGATAGCGGCTATAGCCCGCGGCCTTCGCCATGCGGGCGACGTCGATCCGCTCCGCCGGCTGGCCGGTGCACAGCGACACCGCCCGCTCGATGGCCGCCGGCCGGGGTGAGGCCGCCGGCATCTCGCCCCAGGGCAGCAGCTCCTCGGCCAGGGCCATCGCTGCCGCATAGGCGAGGGCGGAGGCCCGGGCCGGGCTGGCGGCCTCGCCCTGCAGCGCCGACAGGCACAGGCCCGCCAGCCGCTCCACCGCGGCCTCCGGCGGCGTCACCACCGGGCCGTGCGCGGCCGTGACCTCGCGCCAGACCCGCTGCACCTCGCGGCCGTTCAGGCACAGCCAGAAGAACTCCCATTCCGGGTTGCGGCCCAGCCAGTAGCGGTTGTCCTGCGGGAAGCGCAGCAGCATGGTCTGGCCCGGCCGCAGCTCCCAGCGCCGGCGCTCGACCCGCAGATGACCGCGGCCGCCCAGGGTGTGCTGCAGCAGCACGAAGGGCGCGTCACCGCGCCTCAGCCCGTGCCAGTCATAGCCTGGATCGGTGCAGCGGTCGTAGCCGGCGCTGGTGACCATGGCGTGCAGCCGGTAGCGGTCCTTCGGGAACACCACCGAGACCCCGCCCGGGGCGCGGTCGCGCAGCGTCGGCAGCATGGAATGCCCCATGATCGCACGAAATTCCTCTTTCGCCGGTTTTCCCGGCCCCATAGACCATAGCACGAAATGGCTTGCCGAGGGGCCGATGGGCCCTGGGAGGATGCGATGAAGGTTGCCGTGATCGGCGCGGGCAGCGTCGGCTTCACCCGGAAGCTGGTGCGCGACATGCTGAAGGTGCCGGAGCTGCAGGACACCGAATTCGCGCTGCACGACATCAATGCCGACAATCTCGACATGGTGGCGCAGATCCTGCGCCGCGACATCGAGGCCAACCGGCTGCCGGCGCGGGTGACGACATCGGCGGAGCGGCGCCGGGCGCTGGCGGGCGCGCGCTACGTCATCAGCTGCGTCCGCATCGGCGGCCTGCGCGCCTTCGCCAGCGACATCGAGATCCCGCTGAAATACGGCGTCGACCAATGCGTCGGCGACACCATCTGCGCCGGTGGCATCCTGTACGGCCAGCGCAACATTCCGCAGATCCTCGATTTCTGCCGCGACATCCGGGCCGAGGCGGAGGAGGGGGCGTGGTTCCTGAACTACGCCAACCCGATGGCGATGAACACCTGGGCCGCGATCGAGCATGGCGGCGTCGCCAACACCATCGGCCTGTGCCACGGCGTGCAGCATGGCTGGCACCAGATCGCCGAGGTGCTGGGGGCCGAGGACCCGCGCGAGGTCGACACCATCTGCGCCGGCATCAACCACCAGACCTGGTATATCGACATCCGGTTCCAGGGCCGAAGGATCGAGGCCGGGGAGCTGCTGGAGGCCTTCGAGCGCCACCCGCGCTACAGCCAGGAGGAGAAGGTCCGGATCGATGTGCTGCGCCGCTTCGGCTGCTATTCGACCGAGAGCAACGGCCATCTCAGCGAATACCTGCCCTGGTACCGGAAGCGGCCGGACGAGATCAACCGCTGGATCGACCTGTCGAACTGGATCAACGGCGAGACCGGCGGCTATCTGCGCCACTCCACCGAGCAGCGGAACTGGTTCGAGACCGATTTCCCGCGCTGGCTGGCCGAGGCCGGGGCGCCCTTGTCCGACTACCGCCGCTCCGACGAGCACGGCAGCTACATCATCGAGGCGCTGGAAACGGGGCGCGTCTATCGCGGCCATTTCAACCGGCGCAACGAGGGGTTGATCACCAACCTGCCGCAGGATTGCATCGTCGAGACGCCGGGCTTCGTCGACCGCTTCGGCCTGAACATGGCGGCGGGGCTGGAGCTGCCGCTGGGCTGCGCCGCCACCTGCAGCGCCTCGGTCAACGTCCAGCGCATGGCGGTGCGGGCGGCCGTGACCGGCGACCTCGACCTGCTGCGCCTGGCCGTGCTGCACGACCCGCTGGTCGGCGCCGTCTGCAACCCGGAGGAGGTCTGGCAGATGGTCGACGAGCTGCTGGTGGCCCAGGCCGAATGGCTGCCGCAATACGCCGATGCGATCGACGGCGCGAAGCAGCGCCTGGCCCGCGGTGGCGTGGCGACGCGCGACTGGGGCGGCGCCGCCCGGCTGTCGGTGCGCAGCGTCGACCAGCTGCGCGAGGCGCGGGCCACGGCCAAGGCCGCGACCTGACCGGGGCGGCCAGCGCCCCGGCGAACCATCAACGAGGGGAGGCGACCATGAGACTGACCAAGATCGCGCTCGTGCTGGCGGGGCTGCTGCTGGCGCTGCCCGCCATGGCCGAGCCGGTGACCCTGCGCTTCTGGGTGGCCTGGGACCCGGCCCAGCCGGACGCCAAGGCGATGCAGGCGCAGATCGCCGCCTTCGAGCAGGCGCATCCGGACATCAGGATCGAGACCCAGAACATCGCCTTCAGCGCCCTGCACGACAAGCTGGTGACGGCGGTGGCCGGCGGCGACGCCCCCGACATCTCCTGGGGCCTGCCGGAATGGTTCGGCGAGCTGGTCCGCATGGGTGCGCTGCTCGACCTCACCCCCTATGCCGCCGACTGGCCAGGCCGCGAGGCGATCTATCCGAATGTGATCGAGGCGCTGACCATCGACGGCAAGCTGATGGCGATGCCGCATTATCTCGGCATCCGGGCGCTGCTCTACCACGAGGAGACGCTGAAGAAGGCCGGGATCGCCGAGCCGCCGAAGACCTGGGACGAGCTGGTCGCGGCCGCCCAGAAGGTCAAGGCGGCGACCGGCCAGTACGGCTTCGGCATCGCCGGCACCGGCGTGCGGGCGCCGCAGGAGCTGATCATGTACCTGGCCCAGAACGACGTCGCCATCGCCCGGCGCCAGCCGGATGGCGGCTACAAGAACAGCTGGGCCGACGACAAGGCCGAGCTGGCGCGGGCCACCGAGGTCTTCGCCTTCTACCGCCGCCTGCTGGACGAGGGCGCCTTGCAGCCCGAGGCCGCCGGCTGGGGCTGGGAGGAGGAGGACAGCAACTTCGCCCTCGGCAAATACGCCATGGCGGTGGACGGCGCCTGGATGCAGTCCCGTGCCCAGACGAACCCGCAGACGATGGCCGATGTGAAGGTGGCGCCGCCGCCCTACAAGCTGAAGCCGGCGACCTTCTTCGAGATCAACCCCTTCTACCTCTACAAGGCGACGCAGCATCCGAAGGAGGTCTGGAGCTTCGCCGCCTTCATGACCGGCCGCGACTACCAGGCCGCGGGACGGCCGACCACCTCGATCCGCCGGGACGTGGTCAGCCCCGGCGTGTGGGGCGAGGGCTTCTCCTCGCTGGCCTCGACCGGCGTGGTGTTCCCGCCGGTGGCGCTGGGCCAGATCACCCGGGCGATGGAGGAATCGATCGGCCGGGTGCTCTTGAAGAAGGAGGACCCGGCCGAGGTCGCCGCCTGGCTCGCCAAGCAGGTCAACCGCGCCCTGCGCCAGTCCGGCGAGCTGAGCTCGTCGTGAGTTGAGCTTGGCCGGGGCTGCCCCCTCACCCGAAATCGCTCCGCGATTTCGACCTCTCCCCAAGGAGAGGTGAAGAGTCCCTCTCCTCGGGGAGAGGGAGGGGCCCGACGCCGAAGGCGGCGGGAGGGTGAGGGGGAGAGCCGGCCCTTCCGGTGAAGCAAGTGCCTGGAGATATCGCGTCATGAAGGCTGCGGCGGAAATCGGGATACGCGCATCGGCGCCGGCGGGGCCTGTGGACGCCCGCCGTCCCCCGACCCGCGCCGCCCGGATCCGGCGCACCGCGCTGGTGTTCCTGGCGCCGGCCGGGATCCTGATCCTGGTGCTGGTCGCCTATCCGCTGCTGCGGGTGCTGTGGGACAGCCTGCGCACCGTCAACCTGGTCAACCCGTCGGTCACCGGCTTTGCCGGCTGGGACAACTACCGGACGGTGTGGGAGGACGGCGACTTCCTGCCGGCGCTGGGAAACACCGCGATCTGGACCGGCCTGTCGGTGGCCGGGGAATACGCGCTCGGCCTCGCCTCCGCCGTGGCGCTGGCCCAGCCGGTGCGGTTCCGCGCCATCTTCCGCGGCCTGATCATCATCCCCTGGGTGATCCCGATCGCCGTCGCCGGGCTGAACTGGACCTGGATGCTGACGCCCGACTACGGGATCCTGAACATCTGGATGGTGAAGCTGGGCCTGCTCGACGCGCCCTATCCCTGGCTCGGCCAGATGGACACGGCGCTGCTCACCGTCACTTTCGTCAACATCTGGCGCAGCTATCCCTTCTACACCCTCAGCCTCCTGGCCGCGCTGCAGGCGATCCCGCGCGAGCTGCACGAGGCTGCGGCGGTGGACGGGGCAGGGGCCTGGCGCCGCTTCCGGGTCATCACCCTGCCGCATCTGCGCACAGTGTCGCTGACCCTGGTCTTCATCCACATCGTCTGGACCGCGATCAATTTCGATTTCATCTGGGTGATGACCGAAGGCGGCCCGCTGAACGCGTCGGAGACGCTGCCGATCATGATCTACCGGTACGCCATGCAGGATTTCGACGTCGGCGCCGCCTGCGCCGTGGCCTCGATGTCGATGGCCTTCCTGGCCAGCCTGTTCTTCGTCTACCATTACGGCGTCGCCCGGCGCCGGCGGGAGGGCTGATGGTCATCGGCACCTCCCAGCGGTCGCTGCGCGGCGTGCTGACCTACGGCACGCTGATCCTGTTCGCGGCCTACAGCCTGTTCCCGTTCCTGTGGATGATCGACACGGCGCTGAAGCCGGTGGCGGAGGTGCGCAGCGCCGATCCCAGCTTCTGGATCGACGCCCCGACCCTGTCGAACTTCACCCGGGTGCTGCTGGACAGCGAGTTCCTGACCTATTTCCGCAACAGTCTGATCGTCGCCGCCGGGTCGACCATCCTGACCATCACCATCGCGGTGTTCTGCAGCTACGCCCTCAGCCGCTGGGCCTATCTGTCGCTGTCGCGGCTGGTCGGCGGCGCGCTGCTGCTGTCGCAGATGATCCCGGGCGTGCTGCTGCTGGTGCCGCTCTACATCCTGATGCAGCGCCTCGGCCTCTTGTCGACCTATGCGGCGCTGATCATCGTCTACTGCACCTTCACCATCCCGCTCTGCACCTTCATGCTGAAGGGCTTCTTCGACGCCGTGCCGCGCGAGCTGGAGGACGCGTCGGAGATCGACGGCTGCTCCCGTACCGGCTTCATCCTGCGGGTGCTGCTGCCGGTCTCGGCGCCCGGCATCTTCGCCACCGCGGTCTTCGCCTTCGTCACCGCCTGGAACGAGTTCATGTTCGGCTATGTGCTGATCAACAGCGATGCGCGGCGGACGCTGACGCCCGGCATCATGCTGTTCAAGGGCTCGCATCTGACCGACTGGGGCGGGCTGATGGCCGCCTCGGTCCTCGCCGTGGTGCCGATCGCGCTGGGCTTCGTCTACCTCCAGCGCTTCCTGGTCGAGGGTCTGTCGGCCGGGGCGGTGAAAGGCTGACGGTTTCCAGGAGCGGAAACTGTTGTTGCCGTCGAAGCCGCCTTCGAATAGTTTCCGGATAAGGAAACTATGAGAGCGGACCGATGGCCCTGACGCTGTATCTCCACCCGCTGGCCTCCTTCTGTCACAAGGTGCTGATCGCTTTCTATGAGAACGGGACCGCGTTCGAGCCGGTGACGGTCGACCTGCAGGATCCGGGCGAGGCGGGCGCGCTGATGGCGAAGTGGCCGGTCGGGAAGATCCCGGTCCTCCATGACTCCGGGCGCGACCGCGTGGTCGCCGAGACCAGCATCATCATCGAATACGTCCAGCTTCACTATCCGGGCCCGGTGCCGATGTTGCCGGAGGACGGAGACCAGGCGCTCGACGCCCGGCTGTGGGACCGCGCCTTCGATCTCTATGTCGCCACCCCGATGCAGCGAATCGTCGGCGACCGGCTGCGCCCGGCGGAGAGCCGCGACCCGTACGGCGTCGCTGAGGCGCGGCGGTCGCTCGACACCGCCTACGCCATGCTCGACGCGCATCTCGTCGGCCGGGAATGGGCGATCGGCGACCGCTTCACCCTGGCCGACTGCGCCGCGTCGCCGGCGCTGTTCTACGCCTCGATGGTGCATCCCTTCGAGACGGCGTACCCGAACCTTTCTGCCTATTTCGAGCGGCTGCTGGCGCGGCCGGCGATGCGGCGCACGCTGCGCGAGGCGCGGCCGTTCTTCTCCTGGTTCCCCTATCGCGAGGCGATGCCGGACCGGTTCCTGCACGACGAGCCGGAAGCGTGAGGGATGCAGCCGCAGGCCCTCGACCGCATCTTCATCGCTTTGTCCGACCCGAACCGCCGGGGCATGGCCGAGCGCCTGAGCCGCGGCCCGGCGACGGTCAAGCAACTCGCCGAGCCGGCGGGGATGCGGCTGCCCTCGGCGGTGAAGCACCTCAAGGTGCTGGAGGACAGCGGCATCGTCATGTCGCGCAAGGCCGGCCGCGCCCGCACCTACAGCCTGCAGCCCGCCGCCCTGACCGTGATCGCCGACTGGGTGCGCGACCGCGAAGCCGCCCTCAACGCCGCCTTCGACCGGCTGGAGGCCCTGATGCACGAGATCCCCGAGGAGACGCCGTGACCACCGTCGACCACGCCACCTTCGTCGTCGAGCGCGACCTGCCCGGCAGCCCGGCGCACGCCTTCCGCTTCTGGGCAGAGCCGACGCTGAAACGGCGCTGGACCGACTGCCATCCGGAGTGGACGGTGCTGGAGGACCTGTTCGACTTCCGGGTCGGCGGGGTCGAGGCCAAGCACTGGCGGATGCCCGACGGGCAGGAGCTGACCTTCCGGGCCCGATATCTCGACATCGTGCCCGGCCAGCGGATCCTCTACGCCTATGAGATGAGCTTCGGCGGCCAGCGGGTCTCGGCCTCGCTGGCGACGATCGAGCTGCTGCCGGCCGGCAGCAGCACCCGGATGAAGTTCACCGAGCAGGCGGCGTTCCTGGCCGGCGGCGACGGCGCCCTACGCCAGCGCGTCGGCGGCACCGAGGACGTGTTCGACGGGCTGGTCGAGATCCTACGGCAGGACCTCGCTGCCGGCCGGTAGCCGCTCAGGACTGTGGGGAGGCGAGCCGGCCCAGCGGCGGCGCGATCTGGGCCGTCTCCTGCGGCGCGTCCTGAGGGGCGGCCAGCACATGCGGAAAGCGCAGGGTGATGCGCAGGCCCGGCGCGTTGTCGGACAGGGTCAGTGTCGCCTTGTGCAGCCGCGCCACCGCCGAGACCAGTGCCAAGCCGAGCCCGGCGCCGGGCGCGCTGCGGCTGGCGTCGAGCCGGACGAAGCGGTCCAGCACCCGGACGCGCGCCTCCTCCGGAATGCCGGGTCCGGTGTCGCGGATGTCGAGCACCGCGCCGTCGCCGTCGCGCCGGACGTCCAGCGCGACCCGGCCGCCCTCCGGCGTGTACTTGATGGCGTTGTCCAGCAGGTTGGCCACGGCCTGGGCCAGCAGGTGGCTGTTGCCGGGCACGGTCACGCCGGGCTCGATCGCGCTGGCCAGGCTCTGGTTCTTCTCCTCCGCCACCGGGCCGTACAGCTCGCCGGCATCGGTCGCCAGGGCCGAGAGGTCGATCGGGCTGAACCGGTCGCGCACCGCCCCGGCCTCGGCCAGCGCGATCTCCAGCAGCGCGTTGAAGGTGGCAAGGATGCCGTCGGCCTCGCGGATCGCATCCTCCATCGCCCGGCGATAGCCGTCGGCATCGGTCTCGCCCATCAGCGACACCTCCAGCCGGCTGCGCAGGCGCGAGATCGGGCTGCGCAGGTCGTGCGCGATGTTGTCGGCGACGCCGCGCATGCCGGTCATCAGCCCGTCGATCTGGTCCAGCATGGCGTTCAGGCTGGTGGCCAGGCGGTCGAACTCGTCGCGGTTGCCGCGCACCGGCATGCGCCGGGCCAGATCGCCCTGCAGGATATCCTCGGTGCCGCGGTTGATGCCCTCGATCCGCGCCAGCATGCTGCGGCTCATCAGCACCCCCCCGACCAGGCCCAGCACGCCGGTCAGGATCAGGCCGCCGATCAGCGCATCGGTCATCAGCTTGGTGAAGTCGGTGCGCTCGGTCATGTCGCGCCCGACCAGCAGGTAGAAGCCGCCGCTCAGCTGGAAGGTGCGGGCCCGCGCCACCTGGGGCTTGGGGTTCTCGCCGACATCGGTCGCCACCAGGAAATCGACCGTGCTGTCGGCGGCGCCCCGGGCGATCGGCGGCCAGGAGGACAGGTTGCCCTCGATCCGATTGTAGTTGCGGTCGGCGAGCAGATAGAGGCCGCGCCGGCCCGGGGCGGCCTGGCTGCGCTCGCGGATGATCCGCACCAGGCCCAGCAGGCCGAACTGGCGGTACTGCTCGGCCAGGCCGGTGATCTCGGCCTGGATGGTGTCGTCGGTCTGCGAGCCGATCACCCGCACCGTCTGCCAGTAGACGAAGCCCAGCACGCCGGCGACGGAGATCCCGAACACCAGCATGTAGATGATCGCGTAGCGGAAGGTGGAGCTGCGGAGGACCCTAATCAGATGCACGGAGGCAATATCCCGCGCCACGCACGGTCTGCAGCAGCGGCGTCTCGAAGTCCTTGTCGATCTTCTGCCGCAGCCGGCTGATATGGACGTCGATCACGTTGGTCTGCGGATCGAAGTGATAGTTCCAGACATTCTCCAGCAGCATGGTGCGGGTGACCACCTGGCCGGAGTGGCGCATCAGGTATTCGAGGATCTGGAACTCGCGCTGCTGCAGGTCGATCTTGCGGCCGGAGCGGCTGACGCTGCGCGACAGCAGGTCCATCCGCAGGTCGCCGATCTGCAGCTCGGTCTGCGCCGCCGCCGGGCTGGCGCCGCGGCGCAGCAGCGCCTCCAACCGGGCCAAGAGCTCGGTGAAGGCGTAGGGCTTGGTCAGGTAGTCGTCGCCGCCGGCGCGCAGGCCGCGCACCCGGTCGTCGACCTGTCCCATCGCGCTCAGGAACAGCACCGGGGTCTGGTTGCCGTTGCGCCGGATGGTCTCGACGATCAGCAGCCCGTCCATGCCCGGCAGCATGCGGTCGACGATCATCGCATCGTAGGTTTCGCTGGTCGCCAGGAACAGGCCCTGCGGCCCGTCCGGCGCATGGTCCACGACGAATCCGCTCTCACGCAGACCCTTGGTCAGGTATTGCGCGGCCTGGGCGTCGTCTTCGATCACGAGGATTCGCATGAACCGAACCTTACGACGAGGCGGGGCGGTTCGGAAATGACAAGCATGTCATGCCCGGCCCATCTCCCAGTCAGGTTTTGCCGTGCGGCGCCGCGTTCGGGCGGGTCAGGATGTACAGGATCAGGATCGCGAAGAAGGCGGCGACGATCCCGACCACCAGATGCGAATGCACCGAGACCGCCACGATCGCCAGGCTGCCGCACAGGCTGACCACTGCCAGCAGCTTGGCCCAGGCCGGGATCGCGCCGTGCCGCTCCCAGGCCTGCAGCGGCGGGCCGAAGCGGCGATGGGTCAGCAGCCAGTTGTGCAGCCTGGGGGAGGATCGAGCGAAGGCCCACAGCGCCAGGATCATGAAGATCGTGGTCGGCCACAATGGCACGAAGATCCCGATGACGCCGGCGACGACGCACAGCGCGCCGAAGGCCTGCAGCACCAGACGCATCGCGGTGGGCCCGAGGACTCCGACGCGGTTCAGGTCAAACCGCGGCATGGCGCTTCGCCCGGGCCGGCAAAGCAGCGTCCAGCACCTCGGCCGGCACGCCCTGCACCGCGATCCGGCCCTCGGCCATCAGCACGGCGCTGTCGGCCAGGCGCAGCAGCGCCGGGCGGTGGGTGATGACCAGCGTGGTGCGGCCGGCGGTCAGCCGCTCCAGCGCCTCGATCACCTGGTCCTCGGTGTCGGCGTCCAGCCCCTCGGTCGGCTCGTCCAGCACCAGGATCGGCGCGTCCTTCAGGACGCAGCGGGCCAGCGCGATGCGCCGGGCCTGGCCGCCGGAGACCTGGACCCCGGCCTCGCCGACCCAGGTGTCCAGCCCGCGCGGCAAGGCCTCGACCCAGCCTGAAAGCCCGGCGGCCTCGACTGCTGCCGCGAGCTGGTCGTCCGCGGCCTCCGGGTCGCCGATCAGCAGGTTGTCGCGGATCGTGCCGGCGAAGATCTGGCTGCGCTGAGACAGATAGGCGACGCGGCGCCACAGCTCGGCCTGCGGCAGGCGGCGCAGGTCGACGCCACCGATGGTGACGCTGCCCTCGTCCGGGTCGCGGAAGCGCAGCAGCAGGGCGGTCAGCGTGCTCTTGCCGCTGCCGCTGGGGCCGATCACGGCGATGCGCTGGCCCTCCGGCAGCTCCAGGTCGATATCCTGCAGCGCCGGCCGGTCGCCGGGGCGGTAGCGGTAGGACACGCCGGTCAGGGCGATGGTGTTCCCCGCCGGGGCGACGGCCGGCGCCTCCGGGTCGCGCACCAGCGGCGCCAGCCCGGCGAAGTCGAGCAGCCGGCGGGCGGCGGCGCGGGTGCGGCCGAGATTCTGGAAGGCCAGGGGCAGGGGCACCAGCGCGTCGAACAGGGCCAGCGCGCCCAGCATCATCAACGCCACGGCCGGGCCGGGCAGCACCCCGGCGGCGACGCCGGCCACGCCCAGGGCCAGGATCGCCAGCGCCGCCAGGTGCCCGGCCAGGCCGGACAGGGCGGTGGAGATGCCGGACAGCCGGGCCATGCGCCGCTGCGCCGCCATCAGCGTCTCGTTCTCGGCCAGCACCGCCTCGGCGTGGCGGCTATCCGCCTGGTAGACCTTCAGCTCGGCCAGGCCCTGCACGCCCTCGACGATGCGGGTGCGCAGCCGCGCCGTGGCCAGGGCGATGGCCTTGCCGGCCGGGGCGCCGATCCGCTGCATCGCCCAGGGCAGGACGAGGCCGACCAGCAGGGCCAGCGCCACCACGATCACCGCCGCCGCCGGGTCCAGCCACAGCAGCACGCCGCCGACCAGCAGCACCGCCAGCACGGCGACCACGGCCGGAACGATCACGCGCAGATAGATGGCGTCGAGGGAATCGACGTCGGCGGTCATGCGGTTCAAGAGGTCGCCGCCGCGCTGCTCCTCCAGCCGCGCTGGGGCCAGCGGGATGGCGGCGCGGAACAGCCAGACGCGCAGGCCGGCCAGGAAGCGGAAGGTGGCGTCATGCGTCACCAGCCGCTCGGCATAGCGCGACCCGGTGCGCAGCACGGCCAGGCCGCGGATGCCGGCCGAAGGGCTGGCGAAGTTGAAGGCGACCGCGGTTGCCGCCGCCGCGCCGGCGACGGCCGAGGCGGCGATGAACCAGCCGGACAGCACCAGCAAGCCGAGGCCGGAGAGGGCGGTAACGACGGCCAGCAGCAGGCCGAAGGCCATCTTCCGCCGCTGCGGCCGCGCCAGGCGCAGGATGGCGAGGAGGGGGCGGTCGGTCTGGCGGTCCATCACGCGGCCTCCGCCTGCACCCGGCCCTGGTCGAGCAGGATCCGGCGGTCGGCGATCGCCATCGCCGCCGGGCTGTGGGTGGCCACCACCACGGTGCGGCCGCGGGCCAGGCGGCGGATCGACTCCAGGATCTCGGCCTCGGTCTCGCGATCCAGCGAGGCGGTCGGCTCGTCCAGCAGCACCAGCGGCGCGTCCTTCAGGAAGGCGCGGGCCAGGGCGACGCGCTGGGCCTGGCCGCCGGACAGACCGACGCCGCGCTCGCCGACGGGCGTGTCGAGGCCCTGGGGCAACGCCGCCGCGAACTCGGTCACCCGGGCCTCGGCCGCGGCGCGCTCGACCGCCGCATCGTCGGCCTCGGGCCGGCCCAGGCGGATGTTGTCGCGCAGCGTGCCGTGGAACAGCACCGGCGCCTGGCCGATCCAGGCGATGCGGCGGCGCAGTTCCTCCGGGTCGATCTCGGCCAGGTCGATGCCGTCGACCAGCACCCGCCCGGCATCCGGCCGGCGGAAGCCCAGCAGCAGCGACAGCAGGGTCGACTTGCCGGCGCCGCTCATGCCGACCAGGGCGATGTGGTCGCCCGGCGCGATCCGCATGCTGACCCCGCGCACGGCGCTGCGGGCGCCGCCGTCGAAGGCGACCGAGACGTTGTCGAACACGATGTCGAACTCGCCCTGCGGCATCGGCCGGCCTCCGGCGGGTGCCTCCGCGGGACCGTCCAGCACCTCGGCCAGGCCTTCGGCGGCGCCGATCGCGGCCACCCGGTCATGGTAATAGGCGGCCAGCAGCCGCAGCGGCTGGAAGAAGTCGGGCGCCATCAGCAGCACGAACAGGCCGCTGAACAGCGTGAGGTTCGGCGCCGTGCCCCAGCCGATAAAGCCGAGCAGGCCGAGGCCGACATAGGTGGCCACGACGGCGACCGCGACCGAGGCGAAGAACTCCAGGCTGGCCGAGGACAGGAAGGCGATGCGCAGCACCCGCATGGTGCGGTCGCGGAAGGCGTCGGCGGCCAGGGCGATACCCTCGACCTCCGCCTCGGCCCGGCCGAACAGCCGCAGCGTCGCCAGCCCCTGCAGCCGGTCGAGGAAATAGGCGCTCATCCGCGCCAGGGTGCGGAACTGCTTGCGGCTCTCATCCGCCGCTTTCATGCCGATCAGCGCCATCATCAGCGGCACGAAGGGCCCGGCGATGGTCAGGATCACGCCGGACACCCAGTCGATCGGATAGACCGCGGCCAGGATCAGGATCGGCAGGACCGAGGCCACCCGGCTCTGCGGCAGGAAGCGGGCGTAGTAGCCGTCCAGCGCCTCGACCCGCTCGATCAGCGTGACCGCCAGGTCGCCGGTTTGCCGCTCCGCCCGCCAAGCCGGCCCCAGGGCGTGGACGCGGTCGAGGATCTGCCGCCGCAGCCGGGTCTTCACCTGCGTCGCCGCGACGGCGCCAAGCGCCTCCCAGACCCAGGCGGCGCCGGCCCGCAGCAGCGCCGCGGCCAGCAGCGCGGCGAAGAGCGGCCAGAGGTCGGACAGCCTAGCCCCTTCCATCACCGCGCGCTGCAGGATCCAGGCGATCAGCCCGGCCTGGGCGACGCCGCACAGGCCCTGGGCGATCCCGGCTGCGGCGGTCAGCCCGATCGGCCGACGCGCCAGCCCGGCCTGCCGCTTCAGCCAGCGGCCGGCGGCGCGGTCGTCGATCGGGCCGGTCGAGGACGGGCGGGGCGGGGTG